>JBQTJW010000001.1:0-192845 GCA_052386745.1 Panacagrimonas sp.
GGCTGGAACGTCATCAAGGTCATCTGGGGTTCGTACTGGGATCCGCTGCTCGCACGCGATACGAAAGGCCTGCTGCTGAAACGCATGGAGGAATGCGTCGACGGCGAGTACCAAGCCTTCAAGGCGAACGACGGTGCTTACGTGCGCAAACATTTCTTTGGAAAATATCCGGAGCTCCTGGAAATGGTCGCTCACATGTCAGACGACGATATCTGGCGCCTGAAACGCGGAGGCCACGACCCGCACAAGGTCTACGCTGCATATGCGGCCGCGGTGAATCACAAAGGCCAGCCGACCGCTATACTGGCGAAGACCGTCAAAGGCTACGGCATGGGCGAGTCCGGCGAGGGCCAGAACATCACGCACCAGCAGAAGAAGATCGGCCTGGAGGCGCTGAAGAAATTCCGCGACCGCTTCCGCATCCCGGTGCCGGATGACCAGCTCGAAAAGCTGCCGTTCTACAAGCCGGCCGACGATTCGCCCGAGATCAAGTACCTGCAGGAACGGCGCGAGGCACTCGGCGGCCACCTGCCGGCCCGCCGCGCCGGCAACGAGCGCCTGGACGTGCCGGCGCTGACCACGTTCCAGCGCCTGCTCGATTCCAGCGGCGAGCGCGAGATCAGCACCACCATGGCCTTCGTGCAGTTCCTGCAGATCCTGCTGCGCGACAAGGTCTGCGGCCCGCGCGTGGTGCCCATCATCCCCGACGAGGGCCGCACCTTCGGCATGGAGGCCATGTTCCGCAGCCTGGGCATCTACTCCGTGGTGGGGCAGAAGTACCGGCCGGAAGATTCCGACCAGCTCGCGTTCTACCGCGAGGACGTCAAGGGCCAGATCCTGGAGGAAGGCATCACCGAGGCCGGCGCCATGTCCTCGTGGATTGCCGCGGCCACCAGCTACGCCAACCACGGCACCGCGCTGATCCCGTTCTACACGTTCTACTCCATGTTCGGCTTCCAGCGTGTGATGGACCTGTGCTGGGCCGCTGGCGACATGCGGTCGCGCGGCTTCCTGGTGGGCGCCACCGCCGGCCGAACCACCATCAACGGCGAGGGCCTGCAGCACGAGGACGGCCACAGCCTGGTGATGGCCTCGCTCGTGCCCAACTGCAAGGCCTACGACCCGGCCTTCTCCTACGAGCTGGCGGTGATCGTGCAGCACGGCATGAAGGAGATGCTGGAGCAGCACCTAGACAACTACTACTACCTCACCGTCTACAACGAGAACCACGCGCACCCCGCCATGCCCGCCGGCTGCGAGGGCGGCATCGTGCGCGGCATGTACCTGTTCAAGTCCGAGGACGCGCCGGCCAAGGCGCACGTTCAGCTGCTGGGCTCGGGCTCGATCTTCCGCGAGGTGCTGGCGGCCAGCGACATCCTGAAAGCGGACTGGGGCGTGACCAGCGACGTGTGGAGCCTGCCCAGCGTCAACGAGCTGGCGCGCGACGGCCGCGACTGCGAGCGCTGGAACCTGCTGCACCCGCAGGCCTCGCCCAGGAAAAGCTACGTGCAGGAATGCCTGGAGGGCATGACCGGCCCGGTGATCGCCAGCACCGACTACGTGCGCGCCTATGCCGAGCAGCTGCGGCCGTACATCGGCGCGCCGTTCCACGTGCTGGGCACGGACGGCTACGGCCGCTCCGACAACCGGCCGGCGCTGCGCGATTTCTTCGAAGTGGATCGCCGCTGGATCGCGGTCAAGGCCCTGCGCGCGCTGGCCGACCAGAAATTGGTGCCGCTGGAACGCGTGTCGCAGGCCATCAAGCTCTACGGCCTGCAGCCCGACCGGGCGGCGCCGTGGACGGTGTGAGACCCCGCCGCAGAAGGCGCATCAGGAATCGGATCAAGACATGGGCAATCTGATGGAAGTGCAGGTCCCCGATCTGGGCGACTACAAGGGCGTGCCGGTCATCGAAGTCCTGGTGAAGGACGGCGACACGGTGGAAAAGGACCAGGCGCTCATCGTCCTCGAATCCGACAAGTCCACGCTGGAAGTGCCCTCGCCCGCGTCTGGCATCGTGCGCGGGCTCAAGGTGAAGGTTGGCGACAAGCTCTCCAAGGGCGACCGCATCTGCCGGCTGGAAGCCGGGGCGGAGGGAGGCGCCGAGGCGCCGAAAACTTCCGCCTCGCCGAAAGCGCCGCAGGAAGCGCCGCCCGAAAAAAAATCCGCGGAGCCCGACCGTTCCGCTCCCACGCTTCCCGATCCGGCACCATCAAACCAGGCCTCCCGCCTCCCGCCTCCCGCCTCGCGCCTCGCGGTCACCGTCCCCGACATCGGCGACTTCAAGGGCGTGCCGATCATCGAGCTGCTGGTGGCCGAGGGCGACGCCGTCGCCAAGGACCAGGCGCTGCTGGTGCTGGAGTCGGACAAGTCCACGCTCGAAGTGCCCTCGCCGGGCGAGGGCGTGGTGCGCGGCCTGAAGGTGAAAGTGGGCGACAAGGTGTCCAAGGGCGACGCCTTGCTGGAGCTGGAAAGCGGCGCTGCCGCCGCGCCAGATGCCAAGCCGGCCGCGCAGGACGGAAAGCCGGCGCCCAAGCCCAAGGCCGACGCGGCACCCGCATCCGCCACGACCAAGCCCCCGGCGGGCGAGGCCGGGGTAGCCGACTCCAAGACCAACCCCGAGACCAACCCAGCGCCCGAGTCCGCGCCTGAGGAAGCCCCGGCCACGGCACAAGGCGCCAACTCGCATGCCGGCCCGGCCACGCGCAAGTTCGCGCGCGAACTGGGCGTGGACCTGGGCAAGCTCACGGGCAGCGGGCCCAAGGGCCGCATCGTGATCGAGGACGTGCAGGCCTTCGTCAAGCAGCAGCTGCGCACGCCGGCCGCGGGCCCGGCGGCTGCGGCGAGTTCCGGCGCCGGCATTCCGCCGATCCCCGCACAGGATTTTTCGCTCTACGGCGAAATCGACACACAGCCGCTGGCGCGCATCCGAAAGCTGTCGGCGGCGCACCTGCACCGCGCCTGGCTGAACATTCCGCACGTCACGCAGAACGACGAGGCCGACATCACCGAGTTGGAGTCCTTCCGCAAGTCCGCGAGCGAGGACGGCGGCGTCAAGCTCACTCTGCTGCCGTTCGTGATGAAGGCCTGCGCCGCGGCCCTGAAGCAGTTTCCAGACTTCAACAGCTCGCTGTCGCCCGACGGCGCCAGCCTGATCTTCAAGAAGTACTGCCACATCGGCTTTGCCGCGGACACGCCCAACGGCCTGATCGTGCCGGTGGTGCGCGATGTCTGGGGCAAGGGCATTGCGGCGCTGGCGCAGGAGACGGCCGAGTTGGCCAGGAAGGCGCGCGAAGGCAAGCTCAAGCCCGACGAGATCAAGGGCGGATGCTTTTCCATCTCCAGCCTCGGCGGAATTGGCGGCAGCCACTTCACGCCCATCGTCAACGCGCCGGAAGTGGGCATCCTGGGCGTGTCGCGCGGGGTCATGAAGCCGGTGTGGGATGGCAAGGCGTTCGAGCCGCGGCTGATGCTGCCGCTGTCGCTCTCGTACGACCACCGCGTGATCGACGGCGCCTACGCCGCGCGCTTCATCGTGGCGCTGGTGAAGCTGCTGGGGGATATCCGCCGCCTGAGCCTGTAAGGCCTACGCCGCGGGCGCGTCGCTTGCACGGCCGTGACAGCGGCATCGGTCATGCCTAGCATGCCGCGCCCTTTCCAGACTTCTCGCCCCCCGGAAATGCTTCCGCCCGACGCCACCACATCCCGCCGCTCAAGCTTGCACGCGCGGACGGCGCAAGGTTCCGCATGAGGCTTTCACCGGACACCATCCAGCTCAAGACCGTGGGCTGGCGGGAGTGGGTGGCGCTGCCGGACATGGGCATCACGCACATCAAGGCCAAGGTCGATACCGGTGCGCGGACATCGGCGCTGCATGCGTTTGCGATTGATCGCCTGTCGATCGACCGCGTGCGCTTCGGCGTGCATCCCATGCAGCACAGCGACATCGAGATCTGGTACGAGACCGAAGTGGTGGACGAGCGCTGGGTCACCGACTCCGGCGGGCACCAGGAATTCCGGCCGGTGATCCTGAGCACGCTGGGTCTTGGCGCGGACCGCTGGCCGATCGAGATCACGCTGACGGCGCGCGACAACCTGCTGTTCCGCCTGCTGCTTGGACGCACGGCGCTGGTGGGCCGCTACCGTGTCGACCCGGGCAACAGTTACCTGCAGGGGCAGCGCGAGCGCATCCGGAAAATGACGCGATGAAGATCGCGATCCTGTCGCGCAACCGGCGCCTGTATTCGACCCGGCGCCTGGTGGAGGCCGCCACCGCGCGCGGCCACGAGGTGCGGGTGATCGACGTGCTGCGCTGCTACATGAACATCGCGCCCAACCATCCCGAGATCCACTACCGCGGCCACAAGCTGGAAGGCTTCGACGCGGTGATTCCGCGCATCGGCGCCAGCGTGACCTTTTACGGCACGGCAGTGGTGCGCCAGTTCGAGATGCAGGGCGTGTATTCGCTCAACGAATCGGTGGCGATCACCCGCTCGCGCGACAAGCTGCGCGCGCATCAGTTACTGGCGCGGCGCGGCATCGGCATGCCGGTGACGGGGTTCGCGCACGCGCCGGACGACACTCAAGACCTCATCAGCCTGGTGGGCGGCGCGCCCTGCGTGGTCAAGCTCACGCAAGGCACGCAGGGCCGCGGCATCGTGCTGTGCGAGACCGACAAGGCGGCGGAATCGGTGATCGACGCGTTCCGCGATCTCGATGCCTACTTCCTGGTGCAGGAGTTCGTGGAGGAAGCGCAGGGCGCGGACATCCGCTGCTTCGTCATCGGCGGCCGCGTGGTGGCGTCCATGATGCGCCAGGCCAAGCCGGGCGAATTCCGCTCCAACCTGCACCGCGGCGGCAGCGCCATGAAGGTGAAGATCACGCCGGAGGAACGTTCCACCGCCGTGCGCGCGGCCAAGCTCATGGGTCTGAACGTGGCGGGCGTGGACATCCTGCGCTCGCGGCGCGGGCCGGTGGTGATGGAGGTGAATTCGTCGCCCGGGCTCGAAGGCATCGAGACCACCAGCGGCGTGGATATTGCTGCACGCATCCTCGAGTTCGTGGAAAAGAACGCGCGGCCTGGCCGCACCAAGACCAAGGGCACGGGATAGGAGCCGGAACTTGCAAGCGCAGATGCACGGCCGGGAAGCGAGGTGATTGCATTCCGCATCGGCGGCACGCTGATCGCGCCGGGCGAGCGGCGCACGGTCAACCTGCCGGTGGCCAAGCTCTACACCGCGGCGCCGGTGGACCTGCCGGTGATCGCCCAGCGCGGCACCGATCCCGGCCCCACCATGTTCCTCAGCGCAGCGCTGCATGGCGACGAGATCATCGGCGTGGAAATCATCCGCCGCGTGCTCAAGCTGCCGCAGCTCGCGGAACTGCGCGGCACCCTGCTGGCGGTGCCCATCGTCAACACGCTGGCGTTCATTCACCAGTCGCGCTACCTGCCGGATCGGCGCGATCTCAACCGCAGCTTTCCGGGCAGCGAGAGCGGCTCGCTGGCCGCGCGCCTGGCCTGGCGCTTCATCCAGGAAGTGGTGGGGCGCTGCGACTTCGGCATTGACCTGCACACGGGCGCGGTGCACCGGCCCAACCTGCCGCAGATCCGCACCGACCTGCGCAACGAAACCAACCAGCGACTGGCGCGGGCCTTCGGCGCGCCGCTGTTCCTGGACTCGCGGCCCACCGCCGGCACGCTGCGCGAATACACCACGCGCAAGAACATCCCCGTGATCCTCTACGAGTCCGGCGAGGCGCTGCGCTTCGACGAGACCGCCATCCGCATGGGCGTGCAGGGCGTGCAGAACGTGATGTGGGAAATGGGCATGCTGCCGCGCCCGGAGTTCTCGCCGCTGCGCATGCCCGAGACCGTGCTGGCGCATTCCAGCCGCTGGGTGCGCGCGCCGGCCAGCGGCATCCTGCGCACCGGCGTGGCGCTGGGCGACCACGTGCGCAAGGGCCAGGTGCTGGGGATCGTCGGCGACCCCTTCGGCGAGAGCGAGACCCAGGTCATCGCCAACGCCGAGAGCGTGGTGATCGGCCGGCTCAACCTGCCGCTGGTGCACGAGGGCGATGCGCTGTTCCACATCGGCACCTTCGATGCGCCCGCCGAAGCCGCGCAGGCAGTGAACCAGATGGAAGCCGAAATGCAGACCTGGAGCGGGGAGGAACCGCGCATCGTGTGAATGCGCGGAGCGGTGGGCGACCGCCGCGCACAGCCCCGGGAAATAATTTCCGGCGCGCGGTAACAGGCGCGCCGTTCACTTGCCCCATCCCGCAAGTTCTTCGTTACAATCGCGGCACAAGGGCTGGCCGACTGTGTGGGAGCGGCATGGCCCAATCCGAATAACGGAACGGACGATGACGGGAGAAGCACCCATGGCAGCGGACTCGTGGGCGATCGTGGCCTACATGACGCTCGTGTTTGTGATCATCGCCATCATGCTGCTGGCCTCGTGGCTGCTGGGTGGCGCGGCCTGGGGCCGGGCCAAGAACGAGCCCTTCGAATCGGGCGTGGTCGGCGCTGGTTCCACCAATCTTCGGCTGTCGGCCAAGTTCTACCTTGTCGCCATGTTCTTCGTGATCTTCGACGTGGAGGCCGTGTTCCTGTTCGCCTGGTCGATCTGCGTGCGCGAGTCGGGCTGGCCCGGCCTGATCGAAGCCTGCATCTTCATCGTGGTTCTTGTTGCCAGTCTGGTCTATCTGTGGAAGATCGGCGCCCTGGAATGGGCTCCGGACGGGCGCCGCCGGCGCGCCGAGCTACAGAAAGCCTCCCAAACCTGATCCGCACGCGGCCCGCCCAACGCAAGCCATGGAATACACCCTCACCCGCATCGACAAGGAACGGCAGCAGTACCCGATGCAGACGCGCACCGTCGGGCCGGACCCGATGGAAACGCAGGTGCACAAGAACGTGTTCCTGGGCACGCTGCAATCGATGCTGCACGGCGCCGTGAACTGGGGCCGCAAGAATTCGATCTGGCCGTACAACTTCGGCCTATCCTGCTGCTACGTGGAGATGGCCACGGCGTTCACGCCGACGCACGATCTCGCACGTTTCGGCGCCGAGGTCATCCGCGCCTCGCCGCGCCAGGCTGACCTGATGGTGGTGGCCGGCACCTGCTTCATCAAGATGGCGCCGGTGGTGCAGCGCCTGTACGAGCAGATGCTGGAGCCGCGCTGGGTGATCAGCATGGGGGCCTGCGCCAATTCGGGCGGCATGTACGACATCTACTCGGTGGTGCAGGGTGTGGACAAGTTCCTGCCGGTGGACGTGTACATCCCCGGCTGTCCGCCGCGTCCCGAGGCCTTCCTGCAGGCCCTGACCCTGCTGCAGGACTCCATCGGCAAGGAGCGCCGCCCGCTGTCGTGGGTGGTGGGCGAGCAGGGCATCTACCGTCCCAACATGCCGGCGCAGCGTGACCTCAAGGCGGCCGAGCGCAAGGCGCAGACCGTGCTGCGCACGCCGGACTCGATCTAGTCATGGCCGACGATCTCGCCCCTGCCTCCGGCCTGCAGCACGACGTCGTGCGCGAGCTGTTCCGCCGCTTCGGCGAGCGCGCGTTCGTGTTCCAGTACACGGTCGACCAGCTGCCCACGCTGTGGGTGGAGGCGGGCCAGATCATCGAGGTGCTGAAGTTCCTCAAGACCGGGATCGAGCGGCCGTACCGGATGCTGTTCGACCTCACCGCCATCGACGAGCGCGTGCGCAAGCACCGCGACGGCCAGCCGGCGAGCGACTTCACCGTCGTTTACCACCTGCTGTCGATCGACCGCAACACCGACGTCCGCCTGAAGGTTGCGCTGCTCGGCGACAAGCCCGAGATGCCGTCCGCCGTGTCGGTCTTTGCCAACGCCAACTGGTACGAGCGCGAGGCCTGGGACCTGTTCGGCGTGGTGTTCACCGGGCACCCCAACCTGCGGCGCATCCTGCTGCCGCCGCGCTGGGAAGGCCACCCGGGACGCAAGGATTACCCGGCGCGGGCCACCGAGTTCGACCCCTTCATGCTGGACCAGATGCGCCAGGACCTGGACCAGGAGGCGCTGCTGTTCAAGCCCGAAGAATGGGGCATGAAGCGCTCCACCGACGAAGCGGACTTCATGTTCCTCAACTTCGGCCCCAACCATCCGAGCGCGCACGGGGCCTTCCGCATCGTGCTGCAGCTGGACGGCGAGGAGATCGTGGACTGCGTGCCGGACATCGGCTACCACCATCGCGGCGCGGAGAAGATGGCGGAGCGCCAGTCCTGGCACACCTTCATCCCCTACACCGACCGCATCGACTACCTCGGCGGGGTGATGAACAACCTGCCGTATGTGATCAACGTGGAAAAGCTCGCCGGCATCAAGGTGCCGGACCGCGTGCAGACCATCCGCGTGATGATGGCCGAGTTCTTCCGCATCACCTCGCACCTGCTGTTCTACGGCACCTACTGCCAGGACGTCGGCGCCATGACGCCGGTGTTCTTCATGTTCGTGGACCGCGCCAAGGCCTACGACATCATCGAGGGCATCACCGGCTTCCGCATGCACCCGGCGTGGTTCCGCATCGGCGGCGTCGCGCACGACCTGCCGAAGGGCTGGGAGAAGAAGGTGCGCGAGTTCATCGACTGGCTGCGGCCGCGCATGGACGAGTACGAGAAAGCCGCGCTGCGCAATTCGATCCTCATCTCGCGCTCCAAGGGCGTTGCGGCGTACGACGCCGCGTCCGCGCAGGAATGGGGCGTGACCGGGCCGGGCCTGCGCGCGGCCGGCTGCAATTTCGACTGGCGCAAGGCGCGTCCGTATTCCGGCTACGAGAACTTCGAGTTCGAAGTGCCGCTGTCGGACGTGAGCGACGTCTACAACCGCGCGGTGCTGCGCGCCGAGGAAATCCGCCAGTCGCTGCGCATCATCGAGCAGTGCCTCAACAACATGCCGGCGGGCCCGTTCAAGGCGGACCACCCGCTCACCTGCCCGCCGCCCAAGGAGCGCACGCTGCACGACATCGAAACCCTCATCACGCACTTCCTGGGCGTGAGCTGGGGGCCGGTGATTCCGCCGGGCGAATCGACCACGGTGATCGAGGCGACCAAGGGCCTGAACAGTTATTACAGCGTGGCCGACGGCAGCACCATGAGCTACCGCACGCGCATCCGCACCCCGAGCTTCGCGCACCTGCAACAGATCCCGGCGGCGATCAACGGCCAGATGATTCCCGACCTGATTGCATACATCGCGTCCATCGATTTCGTCATGGCCGACGTGGATCGCTGACCCATGCAGACCGAAACCGTCATCAAGCTGGCTGACCTCGGAAAAGCCCCGCCCTTCGCCCTGAGCGAGGTGGAGCGGCACGAGATCGAAGAGGAAATGCACCACTACCCGGACACGCGCGCCGCCAGCATCGGCGCGCTGCGCATCGTGCAGAAGCACCGCGGCTGGGTGCCGGATGCGGCCATCCCGGTCGTGGCGAAGATGATCGGCACCGATGCGGCCGATCTCGAAGGCGTGGCCACTTTCTACAGCCTGATCTTCCGCCAGCCCGTGGGCCGGCACGTGATCACGGTCTGCGACAGCATCTCCTGCCACCTCACCGGCTACGACGAGCTTCGGGCCGCGCTGGAACAGAAGCTCGGCATCCGCCTCGGCCAGACCACGAAGGACCAGCGCTTCACCCTGCTGCCCATCTGCTGCCTCGGCGCCTGCGATCGCGGCCCGACGCTGATGATCGACGACGACCTCCACGGCGACGTCGCGCCGGCGGCGCTCGACAAAATCCTGGGTGCCTACACATGAAGATCAGCGCCGAGACGCATCCGCTGACCCACAGCATCGACCGCGCGCGCGGTCCGCTGGATCTCAAGGGCTTCGAGAAGGTGGGCGGCTACGCGGGCCTGCGCAAGGCCGTCAAGGAGCTGAGCGCGCCGGAAGTGCAGCAGAAGGTCAAGGACGCCAACCTGCGCGGCCGTGGCGGCGCCGGTTTCCCCACCGGCATCAAGTGGAGCCTGGTTCCCATGGGGCCGGATGCTGGCGCCAAGTACCTCGTCTGCAACGCCGACGAGATGGAGCCGGGCACGTTCAAGGACCGCCTGCTGATGGAACAGGCGCCGCACCTGCTGGTGGAGGCCATGATCGTGGCGGCCTACGCCATCGGTGCCTGCACCGGCTTCATCTTCCTGCGCGGCGAGTACGTGCTGGCGGCCAGGAACCTGAACAAGGCGCTGGCCGAGGCCCGCGCCGCGGGGCTCTTGGGCAGGAACATCCTGGGCTCGGGCTGGGACTACGACTGCTTCGTGCATACCGGCGCCGGCCGCTACATCTGTGGCGAGGAAACGGCGCTGATCAATTCGCTGGAAGGCCGCCGCGCCAACCCGCGCGCCAAGCCGCCGTTCCCGCAGATCTCGGGCCTGTGGGGCCGCCCCACGGTGGTCAACAACGTCGAGACGCTGTGCAACATCCCGCCGATCGTGGTCAACGGCGGCGACTGGTTCAAGGGCCTGTCGCAGGGCAAGACCAAGGACGGCGGCACCAAGCTGTATGGCTGCTCCGGTCGCGCCAACAAGCCCGGCTGCTGGGAGTTGCCGTTCGGCACCACCACGCGCGAGATCCTGGAAGTGCACGCGGGCGGCATGAAGGACAACAAGAAGCTCAAGGCCTGGCTGCCGGGCGGGGCTTCCACCGACTTCCTGCTGCCCGAGCATCTCGACCTGCCGATGGATTTCGACACCATTTCCAGGGCCGGCTCGCGCATGGGCACGGGCCTGATCACGGTGGTGGCCGAGGACCAGAGCATGGTCTCGGCGGTGCGCAATCTCGAAGAATTCTTCGCCCGCGAATCCTGCGGCTGGTGCACGCCCTGCCGCGACGGGCTGCCGTGGTCGGTGCGCCTGCTGCTGGCGATCGAACGCGGCGAAGGCCAGCCGGGCGACATCGAGAAGCTGATGACGCTCACGCGCCTGCTCGGTCCCGGCCGCACCTTCTGTGCGCACGCGCCGGGCGCGATGGAGCCGCTGCAATCGGCAATCAAGTTTTTCCGGGGCGAATTCGAGCGCGGCATTCGCGCGAGCGCGGCACCTGCGGCGACGGCCGCTCTCCAGGCTTAACGCAAATGGCCAAGATCCACGTCGACGGCAAGGAATACCAGGTCAGCGGCAGCGACAACCTGCTGCACGCCTGCCTCTCGCTCGGGCTCGACATCCCCTATTTCTGCTGGCACCCGGCGCTGGGCAGCGTGGGCGCCTGCCGCCAGTGCGCGGTCAAGCAGTACCGCGACGCCGACGACAAGAACGGCCGCATCGTGATGTCCTGCATGACGCAGGCGCAGAACGACATGTACATCTCGATTGCCGACAGCGAGGCCGTCGAATTCCGCGAAGCGATCATCGAATTCCTGATGACCAACCACCCGCACGACTGCCCGGTGTGCGAGGAAGGCGGCCACTGCCACCTGCAGGACATGACGGTGATGACGCGCCACCACGCGCGCACCTACCGCTTCGACAAGCGCACGCATCTCAACCAGGAACTCGGGCCCTTTATCGGCCACGAGATGAACCGCTGCATCGCCTGCTACCGCTGCGTGCGCTACTACCGCGACTACGCCGGCGGCAAGGACCTGGGCGTGTACGGGGCCGCGGCCAACGTCTACTTCGGCCGCGCCGAGGACGGCGTGCTGGAGAACGAGTTCAGCGGCAACCTCACCGAGGTCTGCCCCACCGGCGTGTTCACCGACAAGACCCATTCGGAGAAGTACACGCGCAAGTGGGACATGCAGTTCGCGCCCAGCATCTGCTCCGGCTGCTCGGTGGGCTGCAACGTGTCCCCGGGTGAGCGTTACGGCGAAGTGCGGCGCATCGAGAACCGCTACCACGGCGCGCTCAACGGCTATTTCCTGTGCGATCGCGGCCGCTTCGGCTACGGCTACACCAACCGCAAGGACCGGCCAAAGTTCCCGGTGCTGAAGATCGAAGGCCGCTCGCGCACCGTGAGCGGTGAAGTGGGGGCGGAACAGATCGCGGCCATCCTGTCGGACGCAAAGCGCGTCATGGGCATCGGCTCGCCGCGTGCCTCGCTGGAGGCCAATTTCGCGCTGCGCGATGTGGTGGGGGCGGAGCGCTTCAACAGCGGCATCGCCGCCCACGAGCACGAGCTGGTCACGCTCGCGTCCTCGATCCTGCGCGGGCCGGTGGGCGCCGCGACGATCCACGGCATGGAGTCCGCCGACTGCGTGCTGGTGCTGGGCGAGGACGTGACCCAGACCGTGCCGCGCGTCGCACTGGCCATACGCCAGGCCGCGCGCGGAAAGATGATCACCGAGGGCGCCAAGAAGAGCGTCGCCGAGTGGCAGGTGATTGCGCTGGCCGACCTGGTGCAGCAGGGCAAGAACCCGGTGTTCGTCGCCACACCGGAAGTGTCGCGGCTCGATGACATCGCAGCCGGCCTGCACCGTGCCTCGCCGGAGCAGATCGCCCGGCTCGGCTTTGCCATCGCCCACCGGCTCGATGCCGGTGCGCCGGTCGCCACCGGCCTGGACGAGGCCACCGCCAAGCTGGCCGACGACATCGCCGCTGCGCTGCTCGCCGCCTCCAGGCCGCTGGTGGTGTCTGGCACCGGCGCGGGCTCCGCGGCCGTGATGCAGGCGGCCGCCAACATCGCCTGGGCGCTCAAGCGCAAGGAAAAGTCAGTGGCGCTGTCGCTGGCCCTGCCCGAATCCAACAGCATGGGCCTGGCGCTGTTCGCGGCGCCGGCGCTGGAAGCGGCGCTGGAAGCGGCCACGCAGGGCGAGGTGGACGTGCTGATCGTCGTGGAAAATGACCTGTACCGGCGCGCGCCCAAGCCGCTGGTGGATGCGGCGTTGACCAAGGTGCGGCTGATCGTGGTCGATCACCAGCTCACCGAAACCGCGCAGCGCGCCGACCTGCTGCTGCCGGCCGGAACCGTGTTCGAAACCGATGGCACCTTCGTGAACTTCGAAGGCCGCGCGCAGCGTTATTTCCAGGTGTTCGACCCGGCCTACTATGACCGCACCGTGGCCATCCAGGAATCCTGGCGCTGGTGCGATGTCATGCACGGCGCGGGGCGGTGGAACGGCCTCGACGACGTCACCGCTGCCTGCGCCGCGGAACTGCCGCAGTTCGCCGTCATCACCGAGACCGCGCCCAATTCCAAGTTCCGCCTCAAGGGCATGAAGCTGGCGCGCGCACCGCACCGCTATTCCGGCCGCACCGCGATGCGCGCCAACCTGTCCGTGCACGAACCGCGCGCCACGCAGGACGCCGATTCGCCGCTCGCGTTCTCCATGGAAGGCGCCAACGGCGCGATGTCCATGGACCGCCCGTCCGAGCTGCTGCCGTTTGCCTGGGCGCCGGGCTGGAACTCGCCGCAGGCCTGGAACAAGTTCCAGGCGGAAGTCGGCGGGGAGATGAAGGGCGGCGATTCCGGCGAGCCGATCCTGGTCGTAGACGAAAAGGCCGTCCGGCCGTATTTCGCCGCCCCGGCGGCGTCGGGCGGTGACGGCCTGCGCGTGGTGGTGCTGCACCACATCTTCGGGTCCGACGAACAGAGCGTTCGCGCCGAGGTCATCGCCGGCCGCTCGCCCAAGGCCTACGTCGCACTCAGCGCCGACGACGCGAAGCGCCTGGGCGTGAAGGACACTGCGAAGGTGTCGGTGGGCGGCGTGAACGTGCATCTGCCGGCGCGCGTGAGCGCTGCGCTGGGGTCCGGCTCGGTGGGCCTGCCCGTGGGCCTGCCGGGCGTGCCCTACGCGGCGCCGGGCGCGGCGATCTCGGTGGGAGCGCCCTAGCATGAATGCCGATTCCGGCCGCTCGGCCCGATATTCCAGGGAACACACCTCATGACCCTGCCCGAGTGGATCACGCCCGAGCTGATCAACATCGTCATCCAGATGGTGGAGGCGGCCGTCATCCTGGTCGGCCTGGTGCTCAGTGCCGCCTGGATGATTTGGCTGGAGCGCCGCCTGCTGGCGCTGTGGCAGGACCGCTACGGCCCGAACCGCGTCGGCCCCTTCGGCCTGGGCATCGTCATCGCGGACATGGTGAAGATCTTCTTCAAGGAAGACTGGACGCCGCCGTTCGTGGACAAGGCCATGTTCTGGCTCGCGCCCATGATCGCCATGAGCATGATGATGCTCGGCTTCATGCTGGTGCCGCTGACGCCGAACATCGGCGTGGCCGACTTCAACCTTGCCGTCCTGTTCTTCCTGGCGATCTGCGGGCTGGGCGTGTACGCGGTGATGCTCGGCGGCTGGGCGTCCAACAGCAAGTTCGCGCTGATCGGCGGCCTGCGCTCGTCGGCGCAGATGATCACCTACGAAGTCTTCATGGGCCTGTCGCTGATGGGCGTGGTGATGATGGCTAACAGCTTTTCGCTGGTGGACGTGGTGAAGGCGCAGCAGGCGCAGGGCGTGTGGAACGTGATCCCGCAGTTCCTGGGCTTTCTCACCTTCTCCCTGGCCGGCGTGGCCACCACGCACCGCACGCCGTTCGACCTGCCGGAAGCGGAACAGGAACTGGCCGCGGGCTTCCACACCGAATATTCGAGCATGAAGTTCGGCATGTTCTTCGTGGGCGAGTACGTGGGCATCGTCATGATCTCGGCCATCACCGTGGTGCTGTTCCTCGGGGGCTGGGACGTGCCCTTCATCGACGAAGGCCCGGTGCTGGCGTTCTTTGCCTTCGCGGCCAAGACGTTCATTCTCATGAGTGGCTTCATCCTGCTGCGTGCCGCGCTGCCGCGGCCGCGCTATGACCACATGATGTCGGCCGGCTGGAAGGTCTGCCTGCCGATGACCCTGATCAACGTGATGGCCACCGGCGCCATCATCGTTGCCACGAACCACGGAGGTGCATGATGGGTGTCGTGTCCGTCATGAAAGGTATCGGCACCCAGCTGCGCAGCATCGGGATGGTGTTTTCCCACGCCTGGCGCAAGCGCGACACGGTGCAGTACCCGGAAGTAAAGCCCTATGTGCCGCCCCGTTACCGCGGCCGCATCGTCCTGACCCGCGACCCCGACGGCGAAGAACGCTGCGTGGCCTGCAACCTGTGCGCGGTGGCCTGCCCGGTGGGCTGCATCTCGCTGCAGAAGGCGGAGAAGGAAGACGGGCGCTGGTACCCGGAGTTCTTCCGCATCAACTTCTCGCGCTGCATCTTCTGCGGCCTGTGCGAGGAAGCCTGCCCGACCACCGCCATCCAGCTCACGCCGGACTACGAGATGTGCGAGTACGAGCGCCAGAACCTGGTGTACGAAAAGGAGCACCTGACCATCAGCGGCCCCGGCAAGTACCCGGACTACAACTTCTACCGCGTGGCCGGCATGGCCATCAAGAACAAGCCCAAGGGCGGCGCGCTGAACGAGGCGCAGCCGGTCGACGTGAAATCGCTGCTGCCCTAGCCATGGAATTCGCCTTCTACCTGTCGGGATTTCTTGCGGTGGTGGCCACCTGCATGGTCATCGTCACGCCCAGCCCGGTGCACGCGCTGATGTACCTGGTGGCCTCGCTGCTGGCGGTGGCAACGGTCTTTCTCACGCTGGGCGCGCCGTTCGCGGCTGCGCTGGAAGTGATCGTCTACGCCGGCGCCATCATGGTGCTGTTCGTGTTCGTGGTCATGATGCTGAACCTGGGCCAGGCGGTGGTGGCGCAGGAACAGGAGTGGCTGAAACCTGAAATCTGGATCGGCCCGGGCCTGCTGTGCGCGCTGCTGCTGTTCCCCGTCCTGCGCATGACCCTCGGCGGCGACGCCACGGCCACCACGCTGAAGGCGGTGATGCCCAAGGACGTCGGCATCGCGCTGTACGGGCCCTACCTGCTGGTGGTGGAACTGGCGTCGATGCTGCTGACGGCGGGGCTGGTGGCGGCGTATCACCTGGGCAAGCACGACGACACGGCCGCCAGGTCGTCCTGACGACGCTGACCACCAACAACCAACGACTTCGAACGAAGCGAGAACGAAATGGGAGCGAGCGGAATACCGATGGAGCATGGCCTTGCGCTGGCCGGCGTGCTGTTCTCGCTGGGCCTGCTCGGGCTGCTCGTGCGCCGCAACATCCTGTTCATGCTGATGTCGCTGGAAATCATGATGAATGCGGCGGCGCTGGCCTTCGTCGTGGCGGGCTCGCGCTGGGCCCAGCCGGATGGCCAGATCATGTTCCTGCTCATCCTCACGCTCGCGGCCTGCGAGGCCAGCGTGGGCCTGGCGCTGCTGCTCCAGCTGTACCGTCGGTTCAAATCCATGGACGTGGATGCCGCGTCCGAGATGAAGGGCTAAGCGATGCTCGACCTGCTCTTCCTGGTGTTCCTGCTGCCCCTCATCGGGTTTGTCATCCTCGCGTTCTCGCGCGGGCGGATGTCTGAAAGCGCCTCTGCGGTGGTCGGCGTGGGCTCGATCGGCGCGGCGTTCCTGGTCGCGATCCTGTGCGGCATGGAGTTCCTCAAGCATCCGCCGGAAGGCGGCGCCTTCACCCAGGTGCTGTGGAACTGGATCAGCGTGGGCAAGCTCAACGTGCACCTGGCGCTGCGGCTGGATGCGCTGTCGCTGGTCATGACCGGCGTCATCACGGGGGTGGGGTTCTTCATCCACCTGTTCGCGTCCTGGTACATGCGCGGCGACGAGAACTACGACCGCTTCCTGGCGTACATGAACCTGTTCGTCGCCTCGATGCTGTTCCTGGTGCAGGGTGACAGCCTGGCGTTCCTGTACTTCGGCTGGGAGGGCGTGGGCCTGGCGTCCTACCTGCTCATCGGCTTCTGGTACAAGGACGCGGCCAACGGCGCCGCGGCGCGCAAGGCCTTCGTCATCACCCGCGTCGGCGACACCTTCATGGCGCTGGGCATGTTCATCCTGTTCAAGGAGTTCGGCACGCTCGACATCCAGGAGCTGATGGCCAAGGTTGCCGTGAGCTGGAAGGACGGCCCGGAAATCTCCCAGCTGGCGGCGCTGCTGATCCTGGGTGGCGCGGTAGGCAAGTCGGCGCAGCTGCCCCTGCAGACCTGGCTGCCGGATGCCATGGCCGGCCCCACGCCCGTTTCCGCGCTGATCCACGCGGCAACCATGGTCACGGCCGGCGTGTACCTCATCGCGCGCATGCATGTGCTGTTCGAAGTGGCGCCGTCGGGCCTGGAAATGGTGGGCTGGGTCGGCGCGATCACTGCGCTCATGGCCGGCTTCATCGCGCTGATGCAGACCGACATCAAGCGCATCCTGGCCTACTCCACCATGTCGCAGATCGGGTACATGTTCCTGGCGCTGGGCGCGGGCGCGTACCAGCCGGCGATCTTCCACCTGATGACGCATGCCTTCTTCAAGGCGCTGCTGTTCCTGTCGGCGGGGTCGGTGATCCTGGCGCTGCACCACGAGCAGGACATCTTCAAGATGGGCAACCTGCGCAACGACCTGCCCTTCACGTTCTGGGTCTTTCTCATCGGCAGCCTGGGGCTGATCGCGTTCCCCGGCACCTCGGGTTTCTTTTCGAAGGACGAGATCCTGTTCGAGGCCTACGCCAACGGCCACATCGGCCTGTACTACGCCGGGCTGGCGGGCGCCTTCATGACCGGGCTGTACACGTTCCGGCTGATCTTCATCGCGTTCTTCGGCAAGGCCCGCCACCACGGCGTGCACGTTCCCCATGCCCGCCTCTCGCACGACCTGCCGCTGGCGGTGCTCGCGGTGTTCGCGCTGCTGGGCGGGTTCATCCACCTGCCGCTGGACAGCGTGCTGCCGCGGCACGCGGTGTCCGAGGCCATGGAACACCAGAAGCATTCGCTGGAAGCCATCTCGGTGGGCGTATCGCTGGCCGGCGTGGCACTGGCCTGGCTGATCTTCGGGCGCTCGCGCGAACGGGCGGAGGAACTACGTGATTCGCGCAACCTGCTGCTGCGCTGGTGGGGAGCCGCCTTCGGCTTCGACTGGCTGTACGACAAGCTGTTCGTGCGACCGTACCTCGCCTTCGTCCGGGCCAATTCCGCCGACATGTTCGACCAGATGATCGCCCTCATCCCCGACAACCTGCGCATGCTCAACGGCTGGCTGGCCCAGTCCCAGAACGGGATGCTGCGCTGGTACGCGGCGGCCCTGGGTGGCGGTGCGGTCGTCGTGGTGGCCGCGGTCGTACTTCTCTGAGGCTGCAATGATCCTCGTCTGGCTCATCCTGGTTCCCTTCATTGCCGGTCTGCTGAGCTGGCAGACCGAACTGCGTTTTGGCACCAAGTACCCGCGCTGGATCGCGCTGGTGGGCATGCTGATCGCGCTGGCGATTTCGCTGTGGCTGTGGCTGAGCCTGGACTACACCATCGCCGTGCCCGGCACCCGGCCGGACTGGGTGGTGGAGTACAGGGCCGACTGGATTCCGCGCTTCGGCATCTCGTTCCACTTCGGGCTGGACGGGCTGTCGATCCTGCTGGTGCTGCTGACCAACCTGCTGGGCGTGATGGCGATCATCTGCTCCTGGAACGAGGTGGATCGCAACGTCGGCTTCTTCCACCTCAATCTGCTGTGGAACCTGGGCGGCGTGGTTGGCGTGTTCCTGACGCTGGACCTGTTCCTGTTCTTCTTCCTGTGGGAAATGATGCTGGTGCCGATGTACTTCCTCATCGCGCTCTGGGGGCACGACTCTCCCGGCGGCAAGGGCAAGGTGTACGCGGCCACCAAGTTCTTCCTGTTCACGCAGGCCTCGGGCCTGCTGCTGCTGCTGGCGATCCTGGGGCTGGTGTTCGTCCACTACCAGTCCAGCGGCGTCATCACCTTCGACTATGAGCAGCTGCTCAACACCAAGATGAGCGAGCAGGTGGAGTACTTCCTCATGCTCGGTTTCTTCCTGGCGTTCGCGGTCAAGACGCCGGCGGTGCCGCTGCACACCTGGCTGCCGGACGCGCACTCGCAGGCGCCCACGGCCGGTTCGGTGGACCTTGCCGGCATCCTGCTGAAGACGGCGGCCTACGGCATGATGCGCTTCAGCATCCCTTTGTTCCCGCACGCCTCCGCGGAGTTCGCCCCGGTGGCGATGTGGCTGGGCGTGGCCGGCATCGTCTACGCCGGCATCATGGTGTTCGCCCAGAACGACGTGAAGCGGCTGGTGGCGTATTCATCGGTCTCGCACATGGGCTTCGTGCTGGTGGGGATCTACGCCGGGACCGAGGTTGCCCTGCAGGGCGTCATCATGCAGATGCTGGCGCACGGCATTTCCGCCGGCGCGCTGTTCATTCTCTGCGGCGAGATCTACGAGCGCCTCCACACGCGCGACCTGCGCAAGATGGGCGGCCTGTGGGCGCGTTTCCCATTCCTGCCGCCGATCATGCTGTTCTTCGTCGTGGCCTCGCTCGGACTGCCCGGGCTGGGCAACTTTATCGGTGAATTCCTGATCCTGCTGGGGAGCTGGCCGGTGGACCCGGTGGTCACTGCCGTATCGTCCATGGGCCTGATTCTCGCGGCCGTGTACTCGTTGTACCTCATCCAGCGGGCGTTCCACGGGCCCGAGCAGGAAGACGAGCACAAGGGGCAAAAGCTCCAGGACCTCAACATGCGCGAGCTGGGGATGCTCGGCTCGCTCATGCTCATCATGCTCTGGCTGGGGCTGTATCCGCAGCCGTTCATCAACACCTCGGCCGCCGCCATGCAGCACGTCGCCGCAATCTACGAGGCGGCCAAGACCGTGCCCGTCGTCGCCCTCACCGGGGTGATGCCATGAACCTGACGGCGAACCACTGGCTGGCGCTGTCGCCCATCCTGTTCGTCAGCCTGTCGGCGCTGGCGGTGATGATGGCCATCGCCATCAAGCGCAACCACTGGTGGAACGCGACCATCGGCGTGTTCTTCCTCAACGCCGCCTGGATCTCGGTGGCAGTGCTGTTCTTCGGCCCGCTGGCGATGCCGGAAACGGTGCCATCCATCCTGCCGATCCAGGTCACGCCGCTGCTGGTGATCGACAACTACGCGCTGTTCTACTTCGGCATCATCATCGTCTGCACGCTGGCCTGCGCCACGCTGTCGCAGGCCTACCTCGACGGCTACCACGGCAACAAGGAAGAGATGTACCTGCTGCTGACCCTGGCAGCGCTGGGCGGCATGGTCATGGTGTCGAGCCGGCACTTCGCCTCGCTGTTCGTCGGCCTGGAACTGCTGTCGGTGCCCATCTACGCGATGGTCGCGTACCCGCAGCAGTCGCGGAGCTCGCTCGAAGGCGGCCTCAAGTATCTGGTGCTGTCGGCGGCCGCGTCGGCCTTCCTGCTGTTCGGCATGGCGCTGATCTATGCCGGTGCCGGGCACATGGGCTTTGCGGAGATCGGCAAGTTCATGGCCGCGCAGGGCGCGCAGCCCGATGCCGCCGGCGGACTCGTGCGCCTGGGCGGCGCGCTGTTCATGGTGGCCATCGGCTTCAAGCTGTCGCTTGTGCCCTTCCACCTGTGGACGCCGGACGTGTACGAAGGCGCGCCCGCGCCGGTCACCTCGTTCCTCGCCACCGCGTCCAAGACCGCGGTCTTCGCGGTGCTGCTGCGCTACTTCGTCGAGGCCGAGGGCTACCGCAACGTGGCGCTGATCCACGTCCTGACGGTGCTGGCGATCCTGTCCATGGTCGTGGGCAACGTGCTGGCGCTGCTGCAGAACAACGTCAAGCGCATGCTGGCGTACTCGTCGGTGGCGCAGTTCGGCTACTGCATCGTCGGCCTGATCGCCGCGGGGCCGCTGGCGGTGGAAGCGGTCGGGGCCTTCGTGCTGACCTACGTCGTCACCACGCTCGGCGTGCTCGGCGTGGTCACGCTGGTGTCCAGCCCGTACAACAACCGGAACGATGCCGACGAGATCGAGGACTACCGCGGCCTGTTCTGGCGCCGGCCGTACATCGCGTCCATTCTCACGGCGATGCTGCTGTCGCTGGCGGGCATCCCGGTGACGGCGGGGTTCGTCGGCAAGTTCTACATCATCGCGGCGGGTGTCGATGCGCAGCAGTGGTGGCTGCTCGGTGCCGTGGTGGTGGGCAGCGCCATCGGCCTGTTCTATTACCTGCGCCTGACGATCATCATGTTCATGGATCGCGATCGCCAGCAGCGCTTCGATGCACCGCTCAACTGGGCGCAGCAGACCGGTGGCTACATGGTGCTGGCGGTGACCGTCGCGAGCTTCGTGCTCGGCCTGTATCCGCAGCCCTTCATCGAGATCATTCGGCTGGCGCCGCTGCTGGCGCCGTAGCAGGCCGATCAGGTAGCCGATTGTCCAGCAGGGTCTGCTGGGATCATCGAGGACGCATCGACGGGCTCAAGGGTTCAACTCGCCGCGGCAACGCAGATAGGGAGGTCGGTTGCCACTCCCGTGCGAGACATCTTGCGGGCAGAACCTTGCGTACTCATCGACCGATCCGCCGGTTGTTGCCTGGAAGAGCGGCTGCGCAGCCGCTCATCACCGGTCAGGGTGCCGCCGCTGTCTCGAAGGCTCTGCGGATTAACCTGCCGCAACTGTACGATGCGACGTAGGCCGTGGCCCTGACGTCGTAACGGGCCAGGATCCCATACTGTTCCCGGTCCGCGCCGACCCAGGGGTAGAACCCGAATGCGCCGGGGCTGCTGAACGCGCCATCCCCGAGGTTGGGGTCGTCCTCTACCCAGTGCCCGATGGAGTAATGCCAGGCTTCCCGACCGGGAATCGGCGTGAAATTCGAGGT
The DNA here is from genome assembly GCA_052386745.1 of Panacagrimonas sp. Taxonomy (GTDB): domain Bacteria; phylum Pseudomonadota; class Gammaproteobacteria; order Nevskiales; family Nevskiaceae; genus Panacagrimonas. Next base: position 21,655 of record JBQTJW010000001.1, read on the forward strand.
GGGGCAATCGCCTCCGACGTGTGTGCACACGGCCTGCGAGCCCAGCATGCTCCCGAGCTTCAAGTCATGCCGGATCAGCTTCTGAAGGAAGAGCGCATACCGGCTGACACTGCTGACTCCGCCCGCGGCGAGTTGCGGGCTGTTGTACACGAAATCGACGTCCATTCCGAGCATCGCGCCGACGGAGTCCGCGAGTTGGGCACTGTTGTTCTCACCCAGACCCAAGTCGATTGAGGCGTGCTTCTGAAAATGAGCGCTGTCGTAGTGAAAGCGTCCGACGTCTGCGGGGGTGAAGGTGTCATTCCCGGCGGCTTGCTGGCACTCCGATACCGTCACCGCCGCCTGCTCGGCCGGCAACGCCCGCAGGCATGCCGTATAGGAGAACCTGTGGTAGCCGCTCTGCATGCGCGCCGCTCGCAGGTCGGGTTCATCGAGCTGCCCGTTCCGGAGTTCGGCGAGGTAAGCCCCGAACCACCATTTGCTGGCCGATGCAATCAGCATCGACGTATCACGGTCGTAAGCCGTTTGCGACGTCGGCGCTCCGCCGCCGCCCAGGGGCCCGTTGCCGTCGCCAATCTCCCAGTAAAAAGGCTGGACGCTGACACATTCCGGCCGAGTCAACGCCGCGGCATTGGCGGCCTGCAAGCGCTCTTCCAGGGACGGACCGGGCTGATTTCCGGACGACCCGCCGCCACAGGCGGACAACCCTGCCGCACATGCCGCCATCGCGAGCCGCATGCACGTTTTCATCGACAGCGTCAACCGCATCCCGCCAGTATCCATGCTCAATCACCCGTGTGCCCGGGTCGGCAATCTACAGCATGGGGTGCGGTGCGTTACTCCAAGATTCCATACTGTCGGAACACCTTACTTCGGTGGGCGGCTTGGGCGCAGGGCGCAGACGCATCGTCCTGCGCTGGCAGATGGAGCGCCGAATCCCGCTACTTGTTGAGGATCAGCTTATCATTGCGGGTCCAGCGCAAGCGGTACTCCTGCCCCTGGTGCTCGATGATTAACTCGTTGGAGTCGCGAAAAAGTTCGCGGCTTTTGAGGCGTGGGAGTTGGCGCGCCGCGAGAGTGTGGCGGGCTAGGCTCAGGGTGGCAGACAGCATGGCAGGCTCCTTCAGGCATCGGTGGGGACTCCGTTCTGACAATGATAATGATTCGCAAATGAGAGTCAACTGCAAATGATGATTCTGGAATCGTCCCTGTTGTCCCGTGGATGAATCCGCTGCCTGCACCCGATGCAACGGGTCCGGAGCCATCGATTGATATAATCCGAAACCGTTGGCCTCGCGAAAGTGGCGGAATTGGTAGACGTCCGGGATTTAGGTTCCCGTGCCGCAAGGCGTGCGAGTTCGAGTCTCGCCTTTCGCACCACCAGAGTCAGATCGTTGAGCGGATTCTTGGCCGCCTACGAAGTAGCGCAAGGGAAGGGCCGGGAAATCATCGCTTGCATCCTGGTGCTCGGGCATGTGCGATTCCCGCCGCAGGTCGGCCACTGGAACGCCGCCTGCGAAAGTGACTCCCGTTGGGCCGATGCCGGCGTGTCGTAGCCCCTGCTCAGCACGCAGGCTACCGACGCCGATTTCGTGGCCGGCCGTAAAGTTCGCGGATACTCCTCGGTTCCCGGGTGGGCGGCGAGCCATCTGTTGCCGTCGAGAAATCCGGCGACTGCAAACGGTATGAGAGGGCAGATGAACGGAGCGGAGTTCATTGCATATTAAGAGCTTGCGGTCAGAATTGTCGCCACCCGCAGCGCTTCGCTCCGGGCTACTTCCCTGGAGATTCACATGATCAAGCTTTTCGTCCCGGCCGGTGCATTTCTGGTGCTGGCCTCGTCTTCCGCATTCGCCCTTGACCTGAAGCTCGGGGCGGGCGCCGAGGTCGACACCGGTGCCGGCGTCGATCTCGGCGCCCAACATTCGGCCGCGACACAGGTTGAGGCGGATCGCGCGGCCAAGGCGATGGCCGCTGAAAAGGCGGCGGCCGAGGCCAAGGCTCATGCGTCGGCCAACAGCACCGTGAATGCCGGAGCCGGCGCCAACGTGGGGGTCGGGGTGAACACCGGTGCGGCGGTGAATTCGACGGTTGACGCCGGCGCCAGGACCGGCTCTGACATCAGCGCCGATGCAAAGGCCGCGGGCGGTGCTGCCGTGGATTCCGCCAGGTCGGCCGGCGCGGCGACCGTGGACACGGCGAAGGAAGTCGGGTCCAAGACCGCCGGAACGGCCAAGGAAGTCGGCACCAAGACCGCCGACACGGCCAAGAAGGCCGGCAAGAAGACCGCGGCCGCGGGCAAGAAGGTGGCGGGTGGCACCAAGAGCCTGGTGAGTGGCGTGGTGAGTGGTGCCGGGTCGGTCGCCTCGGGTGTCGGGGCCGGCGCAGCGGCGACGGTTCCGACTTCGGCTTCCGTCGGCGTGTCGGCCGATGTCAAGGCTGGCGTCAGCGGCGGTGCGGCGCAGTAATCCGCGCCGGACGTTTTTTGGCGACAAATCAGGCCGGGCATTGCCCGGCCTTTTTTTTGGCTTCCGGGTTCGGGAGAGGGTGATCGAAGCGCTTGTCGCGTAAGCCGGCGTTCGCACGACCCGAATACGTAAAAGCTGTGGACGCGAAATTCGAGGCAGACGCAGCCGGCGATCCTGTACGCGATGTCGCGCGGTGTCGGCGCGCATTCCGGCAGGTCTGGAAGCCGGTGAACGGGCTGGGTCGCCCCGGTGCGTCTTCGCACCGAGCGCGTCTCGACACCCGATTTCAGTCCGCTTTTCCGCCGGGCGCCAGCGCCGCTGCCGCCGCCTTCCCCGGAGTGGGCGAAGCGGCGGGCTCCGCTTTTTGCGGCGGCTTGGGCGGTTCGGGGATGTTGAACAGCTCCTGCGCCAGCTGCTTGGACAGGGTGTAGCGCACGCCCAGGTCCTTTCGCGCCAGGATCAGCTGCGGCTCGCGCGCCTGCACCACCAGGTTAATGACCGCGCCATCGTCCAGGGTGAGCTTCACCGCATCCCCCTTCGAGCCTTCCGGCGGGTCGGCGGCGTTCCACAGCGCCCGAGCGCTCTTCCAGCTTTCGGCCAGCGTGGCGAGCTGCCCGGGGGTGGCCGCGGGCTTTTGTGGACTGGACCAGGCGCCATCCGCGTCCTTCGCTAGGGTCAGGCCGGGCAGTTCGATCTTCTGCAGCCGGGCAGTTTCGGGGACGATGGATTTGGACACGAGGTCGGAAAAGTCCGCGTCCAGCGCGGCGCCGGGCGGGTCGTCCACCAGGCCGATCACCTCGCCCGACTTCACGTAGCGGCGGTACTTCATGGGCTCGCTGCCGCCGAGGTCGATGCGGGTGTCGTCGAGCGTGACGCTGTACTGCGGCGGGTCCAGCTCCAGCTCGGCGGTGTTCACGCCGGCGTCGAGCCGGGCTTTCACCTCCAGCTCGGCCAGGCCCAGGATGCCCATGACTTCGAAGCGGTCGGCCGGGCCCTGCACCGGCGCCACCAGGTTCCACTTGCCGTCGGCCTGTTTCTCCAGGCGGATGGCGGGCTTGCCCGGGTGCTCGATGGCGATGCGGCTCACCGCGTCCTGCCTGAGCGCAGTGAGCGGCGCGCCTTTCTCCGCTTCCGGCTTCTGGCTGAACCAGGCCGCGCCACCCAGGCCGGCGACGAGCGCGAGCAGGAGCAGGTTGAGGTGACTGCGTTTCATGGCGGCGGGAACCTCAGCGGCGGCGACGCAGTACCCAGCGCGTCACGCCGGTGCCGATCAGCAGCAGCGGCAGCAGGATCACGAAGCCCACGCTGAGCAGGATCACCGCCCAGTTGGGCAGGTACAGCTCGGTGTCCGGCGCCTTGGGCACATCGATGTTGATCTGCGAATCGCGGCTGGCCAGCCACTGCACGATGTTCAGCCCCAGCTGCTCGTTGCCGAGCTGGCCGAGGGTGGCGTCGGCGAGGAAGTCGGCGTCGCCCACCAGCACCACGCGCTGCTGCCTGGTGGGCGCGGCCTGCGGCGGCTCGCCTTCGGCCGGCTTGGCCGGGGCGGGAGCGTCGGGATCGGGGATCTCGCGCGTCAGCATCATGGCGATGTTGAGCGGGCCGGGGATGTCGCCCTGCTTGGGGTCGAAGATCACCGACTTGCCGTCCAGCGACTGCGTTTCCAGCCAGGCATCGCGGTTGGTGGTGAGCAGGGGCTGCGCGGTCCAGCCGCTGTCGGCCCTGGCCGTGAGCGAACGCACCAGCGGGAAGACGGCCACCTGGTCCAGGCGCTGCGTGACCGGCGTGCGCGGGTAGTGGTCGGCCAGGAAGATGCCGGGGTGGCCGGTGCCCAGCAGCTCGTAGTCGGGGAACACGGCAAAGCCGTTCTGCCAGGCAATGCCGAGCGTGTCGGCCACGGCCTTGAGGCCGGGCGGGTTGTCGGGGTCGGCTAGCCACAGCAGGTTGCCGCCCTTCTTCACGTACTCGTCCACCAGCTTGATCTCGCCCTCCAGCAGTGCGCTCTTGGGGCTGGCAATCACCAGGGCCGAGGTGTTGTCGGGAATGGTCTGCGTGCGCACCAGGCTGAAGGGCTGGAGGCTCAGGCCCTTGTCCTTGAGCGCCTGGGCGAACTTGGAGAACGAGTTCTGGTCCGCCGTGCCGGCCACCGCGCGCTCGCCGTGACCCTCCAGGAACAGCACCAGCTTCTCGCCCGAGTAGCTCAGGCGCTGAAGCGCGCCGGTGATGGCCTGTTCCGACAGCGTGCGCAGGCTCTCGCGCCGGCCCTGGTACTCCACCACCACCTCGCCGGCGAAGGACACGTTGTACTGCTTGACCTTCTGCGGCTGCGCGCTGGGGTCGACGAACTCCAGCTCCAGGTCGCTCTTGAAGCGCCGGTACTGGTCCACGAAAAACTGCACGGACGTGCGCTCCGGCGAGCCGGGGTAGGCGAAGGCGATGACGTGCACCGGGTCCTTCATCGACGCCAGCTGCCTGCGGCTGGGCTCGGTGATGGTGTTGCGCTGGTTGAAGGTCCAGTCCTGCTTGACGCTGTAGCGCACCGACAGCCAGCCAAGCAGGCCGATGACGGCCAGGATCAGCAGCCCGTTGAAAATCTGCTGGAGCAGGTTGTGATTTCTGGATTTCATGGTCGCGTGCTCAGTTGCGTTCCATGTCCAGCCGCAGCACCGTCAGCCACAGGAACAGCACGGTGAACAGCAGGTAGTAGACGACGTCGGCGGAGTTGAACAGGCCGGTGATGAGCGACTGGTAGTGGCTGATCAGGGACAGGTAGTCGAACAGCGGCGCGAAGGCCGAATCGAACGAGGCCGGGATCTTCAGCAGCCAGATCAGCAGCAGCGCGGCGAAGCTGCCGACGGCGGCGATGGTCGGCTCGCGCGTGAGCGATGAGATGAACAGGCCGCAGGCGGAAAACGCCATGGTCAGCAGGAACATGCCGAGCAACCCGGCGGCGATGCGCCCCAGGTCCAGGTCCACCGCCGGCAGCAGCGACAGCGGCATGATCGCCAGCAGGCCGATCAGCGCGGCAACGAAGGTCATCACCCCCAGGAACTTGCCGAGCACGATCTCCAGCAGCGTGACCGGCGCCGAGAACAGCAGGGTGAGCGTGCCGGACTTCCGTTCTTCGGAGAACAGCCGCATGGTCATCAGCGGCAGCACCAGCAGCAGGATGATGGTGGCCGAGCCGTACAGGCCGCTGCCCACGTAGTCGGACACGCCCAGCGACTGCTCCGACACCTCAGCGTTGCGCACGTACTGGATCACGGCCCCGGCGAAGATGTAACCGAAGATCAGCTGGGTGACGCCGAGCACGGCCCAGGCCAGCGGAGAGACGAAGATGCGCCGCGTCTCATTGGCGGCGATGGCGAGCGTCTGTCTCATGCGGCGTTCCTCAGTGCCTGGTCGTCGCCCGAGGTGAGTTCGACGAAGATTTCCTCCAGCGTCTTGGCCTCCATGCGCAGTTCGCGCAGGCCCCAGCGGTTGTGCACCGCCAGTTCCACCAGCGCCTCGCGCGGGTCGCTGTCGGGGCTCAGGCCCAGGCGGAAGCGCTGGTCGTCCAGCGCCTCGACCGCGGCCACGCCGGCCACCTGCGCCAGCTGCGAGGCGCCCGGTGCGCGCGCGAATTCCACCGCCAGGCTGCGCTTGCCGGCCTGCGCGTCGATGGGCGCGTCGTACACCAGGCGGCCGCGGTTGATGATCATCACGCGGTCGCACACGGCCTGGATCTCCGGGAGGATGTGGCTGGACAGAATCACGCTATGGCGCTTGCCCAGTTCGCGGATCAGCGAGCGGATCTCGCGAATCTGGATCGGGTCCAGGCCCACGGTGGGCTCGTCCAGCACGATCACCGGCGGGCGGTGGATGATGGCCTGCGCCAGTCCCACGCGCTGCTGGTAGCCCTTGGACAGGTTGCCGACCACACGCCGGCCCACCTCGCCCAGCCCGCAGTCGCGCTTGGCCGATTCGATGGCCGCCGCACGCAGCCCGGCGGCAATGCCGTGCAGGCCCGCGCAGAAGCGCAGGTATTCGTCCACCGTCAGTTCCGGGTACACCGGCGGCTGCTCGGGCAGGTAGCCCAGGCGCTGCTTGGCCGCCACCGAGTCGTCGCGCAGCGAGCGGCCGTCGATGAACACCTCGCCCTCGCTCGGCGCCAGGTTTCCGGTGAGCATCTTCATGGTGGTGGACTTGCCGGCGCCGTTGGGGCCGAGCAATCCCAGGATTTCGCCCTGCGCCAGTTGCAGGCTGAGGTTCGCGACCGCGACGTTGGGGCCAAACTGTCGCGTGAGGCCGCGGGCCTCGATCAAGCTTGCCGATTCGGCCATCTTGTCTACGGGTTGGAGTGGATGGGCGCGCGATGGACCGCTGGCCGTGCCGATGGGTTCCGCCGGGCGCCGCGCGTCGGCGATTGTACGGGCCACTGTACGGGCCACGCGCGGGCGGGCCGTGCGATGCGATTTGTTAAGGTGGCGCGCCCCCGCATCCAGAGCCCGCCGCCCCGATCGATGAACCCGACCCTGATCCAGTCCGTGGCCGCCGTGATCTTCGGCATTGCCCTGATCCACACCTTTTCCACCAAGGTTTTCGAGCGTCTGGCGCACCGGCACCCGGCGCACGAGGGCATCTTCCACCTGCTGGGCGAAGTGGAGGTGGTGTTCGGTTTCTGGGCGATGGTGCTGGTGATCCTGTTCTTTGCGCTGGCGGGCAAGACCGAGGCGCTGGCCTACGTGGACACGCGCAATTTCACCGAGCCGCTGTTCGTGTTCGCCATCATGGTGGTGGCGGGCAGCCGGCCGATCCTGGAGCTGGCGACGGTGATCGTGCGTGGTGCGGCCAAGGTCCTGCCGCTGCCGCGTAGCCTGGCGATGTTCTTCACCATCCTCTCGCTGGTGCCGCTGCTGGGCTCGTTCATCACCGAGCCGGCGGCCATGACCCTGGGCGCGCTGCTGCTGCGCGACCGTTTCCTGGATTGCGACAAGCTGTCCGAGAAGCTCAAGTACGCGACCATCGGAACCCTGTTCGTCAACGTCTCCATCGGCGGCGTGCTCACGCCCTTTGCCGCGCCGCCGGTGCTGATGGTGGCGGCCAAGTGGAACTGGGACATGCACTTCATGCTGACCCACTTCGGCTGGAAGGCGGCGCTCGCGGTCGCCATCAACGCCGCGGCGGTGACGCTGATCTTCAGCAAGGAATTGCTGAAGGTGCCGCGGCCGGACGAGTCCAAGCGCGCCGCCATCCCGCTGCCGATCATGGTGGTGAACGCGCTGATCCTGTTCGGCATCGTGGCCTTCGCCCACCACCCCGTGCTGTTTCTTGGCCTGCTCCTGTTCTTCATGGGCTTTGCCACGGCCTACCGCCACCACCAGGGGCGGCTCATCCTGCGGGAAGGGCTGCTCGTCGCGTTTTTCCTGGCCGGGCTGGTGATGCTGGGCGGGCTCCAGCAGTGGTGGCTGCAACCGCTGCTGCTGTCGATGAGCTCGGACCAGGTCTACTTCGGCGCGACGGCGTTGACGGCCCTCACCGACAATGCAGCGCTCACCTACCTGGGCTCGCTGGTGGAAGGACTGACCGACGAGTTCAAGTACATGCTGGTGGCCGGCGCCGTGACGGGCGGCGGCCTCACCGTGATCGCCAATGCGCCCAACCCGGCCGGCTACTCCATCCTCAAGGTGCGTTTCGAGGACGAGACCATCGGTCCGCTGGGCCTGCTGCTGGCCGCCACCCCGCCGACCATCGTCGCCATCATCGCCTTGCGTTATCTCTGAACCATGAACGAATTCAAAGGAATCGAGCAGCTGGCCGAACGGCTCGCCGCCATCGTGCCGCCGGGCCTGCGCGGGCTGCGCGCGGAGCTGGAGGACAATTTTCGCGCCGTGCTGCGCGCCAACGTGGACCGCTGGGACCTGGTGTCGCGCGAGCGCTTCGACGTGCAGGCCGAGGTGCTGGCGCGCACGCAGAAGCGGCTCAAGGAACTGGAGCGGCGGCTCGAAGCCCTGGAACAGGCGCACGGCAAGGACTGAAAACCGGTGTCGCTGGCCATCGTCCTTTCGCGCGCGCAGAACGGCCTGGCCGCGGACCTGGTGACGGTGGAAGTGCACCTGGCGCCGGGCTTGCCCGGCCTGAACATCGTGGGCCTGCCAGAGGCGGCGGTGCGCGAAGCCAAGGACCGGGTGAAGGCGGCGCTGCAAACCTGCGGCTACCCGTTTCCCAACCGGCGCATGACCTGCAACCTGGCGCCGGCAGACCTGCCCAAGGAAGGCGGGCGGTTCGACCTCGCGATTGCGCTCGGCATCCTGGCCGCGTCCGGCCAGATTCCCGAGGCCGCGCTGAAGGACCTGGAAGTGCTGGGCGAGCTGTCGCTCTCCGGCGAAATCCGCCCGGTGCGCGGGGCCTTGCCGGCCGCGCTCAAGGCGGCGCAGGCCGGTCATCGCCTGCTGGTGCCGCTGCCCAACGCGCAGGAGGCCGCGCTCGCCAGCAGCGCAGAGGTCGTGACCGCCCAACATCTGAGCGCGCTCTGCGCGGCGCTGCACGCGGGCGCGCTGCCGCAGGCGGTCCGCGCTGCGGGGCAGGCACTGCCCGACGCGGTGCCGGACCTGTCTGAAGTGCGCGGCCAGCACCTGGCCAAGCGCGCGCTGGAGATTGCCGCGGCCGGTGGACATTCCATGCTCATGGTGGGCCCGCCGGGCGCGGGCAAGAGCATGCTCGCCGCGCGCCTGCCGGGCCTGATGCCGCCGATGTCGGACGAGGAGTCCATCGAGGTCGCCGCCATTGCCTCGGTCAGCCAGAACGGCTTCGACGTGGGCCGCTGGGGGCGCAGGCCGTTCCGCTCGCCCCACCACACGGCGTCCGGCGTGGCGTTGGTGGGAGGCGGTTCGATGCCGCGTCCCGGCGAGATCACCCTCGCGCACCTGGGCGTGCTGTTCCTGGACGAGCTGACCGAGTTCGAACGATCGGTGCTGGAAGTGCTGCGCGAGCCGCTGGAGACGGGCCAGATCACGGTGTCCCGCGCGGCGCGGCAGTCCGATTTTCCCGCGCGATTCCAGCTGGTTGCGGCAATGAACCCATGCCCGTGCGGCTACCTGGGCGATGTCTCCGGGAAATGCCGCTGCACGCCGGACCAGGTGCTCCGCTACCGCGCCAAGATCTCCGGCCCGCTGCTGGACCGCATCGACCTGCAACTGTTCGTGCCGCGCGTGGAGCGCGAGGCGCTGACCGCCACGGCTGATCCGGCAATGGAAACCAGCGGCGCGGTGCGGGCGCGCGTGGTGGCGGCGCGTGGCCGCCAGCTTGCCCGGGCGGGCAAGCCCAATGCTCGGCTCGCACCGAAGGAGATCGAGCGCGACTGCGAGCTCGACGCCCCGACCAAGGCCCTGCTCGACACCGCGATGTCGCGCATGGGCTTGTCGGCGCGGGCCTACCACCGTGTGCTCAAGGTGTCGCGGACGGTGGCGGACCTGGCCGGAGCGGCCCGCATTTCCAGCGCGCACCTGGCCGAAGCGCTACGACTGCGCGAGATGGATCGCGCGCTCTGAGCTCCAGACAACGAAAGGGCCGCTTTCGCGGCCCTCGCGCCCCCACGCTGACTGTCGGTACGGCTTGACCGGCTCTTGATTACATGCCGAACGTGTAGATGGCCTTGACGCCGAGCTGCGGTGCCGTGCTTTCGAGGTCATCGCCATCGGTGTAGATGTCTTCGTCGGCGTCGTCGATGCGCCCTTCCGCGAGGAGGATGACGTTGGCGGCCGGGGTGTACTTGAACGCCAGCGTGACCTCGTTGGCGGTCACGTCGTAGCCGGCATCGTAGTCGGACGACAGGGTTTCAAGGCGCAGGGTCGCGCTCAACTTGTCGCTGAGCTTCACGGTGGCGTAGCCGGCGAAACCGAGCACATCCACCAGGTCTTCGACGGTGACGTAGTCGCCGCTCAGCGCGAACGAAAGGGTGTCGCTGGCGGTATAGGAGGCTACAAAGTCGAGGTAGTTGGTCTTGGCATGATCGAACGCGCCGCCGGCTCCTTCCTCGAGGCCGTAGTAGTCGTAGATGCCGAGCGTGAACGACTCGCTGAGCGTGAAGAAGCCGCCGACTTCGATCGTCTTCTGCTTGTTGTCGTCATTGGCAGAGCCGAAAGTGGCGCTGTTGTTGACGCCCAGATAGAGGGTCGAGGTGTCGGACGCCGCATACGCAAGGCGCAAGCCGGTGTGGAAATAGGGTTCAGCGTTCGGGAAGAGCAGCGATCGCGAGACGGTCGCGTTCAGCGGGTCTGCCACCACTTCGTAGCCCGCCAGCGAGTTGTACCGGCCTGCGGTGAGCGTCAGCGCGCCGGTTGCGTACGTGAGATAGGCCTGCTGGACGGCGAACTTGTTGCTCTCGCTGGTATCGGTCGCGCCATTGTCGAAGGAAGGGTTCACCACCGTCGCCGCGTCCTCGCCTGCCAGCAGCGAAACCGCCGCGCCAAACCCTTCCTTGGCGGCAGCGGTGAGGTTCAGGGCGGCCTGGTTGAAGATGAAGGAGTCGGACTTCAGGTCGTTTGCGTGGAGCGAGTCGGGCCCGCCGGGTTCGCCGTCGTTGAACGTGTAAATGTAAGAGCCGCTCAGCCAGCCATTGGCCTCGACCTTCGACGCCAGCTCCGCGAGCGTCGCCGCTGAAGCCGTTGTGCTCCCCATCGCCGCGACCGCGGCCGCAATGTGTTTCATCTTCATGCTTTCAAGCCTCTCCGGTGGTGCAACTTGGTGGTAGGGCGCCGATCATGGCCAAGGACAAAGAGCCTGCTCGTTGCGCATTCGCTGGCGGGATTCTTGGTCGTTGTTCGACGCCTTCCGATCCATCAGCATGTGCCGACCGATCAGTCATTTGCCGTGGCTCCAGGCCCGGCACCGTGGATATTGCAAGCGCCGTACCGTCGCGCCCCTGCCCATGTCAAGGGCGTTTCGGTGGCTCTGCCGTCAGCTTGTGAACGGGTCCTCAAAGAAGCACAAAAAATCGTTAAAACAATATCTTGTGTATGGACAATTCGGACGATTGGGCTGAACGGGCAGGCGGAGGCGTCGCCTTCTGGGGCGTTTCGGGCACGGAATTCACCGATGGAACACGGCAAATGCACCAAAGTAGTGCGCGTTATTGGGCTCTATCGATTGCCAAGATGGCCTGGGAACGAAGTCCGGCTGCGCAAATCCTGGACGCGCTGATCGGTCTGCCGGTTTGGCTACAGCGGTCACCGTGCAGAGGCAGCGGCGAAGCGGGGGTGAGTCAACCGAAGGCGGTCATCCCCGGAAATGAAGGTGCTCGCGCCAATGGGTGGCAGGGGTCGAGTGCAGCGGTGTGGTTCGCTTGCGAGCAACGATCGCGGGGCTGCCTGGAGGATTGACACATCGCACGGCGATTCTTAGGGTGTACCGGGTGGAATCTGTTTTCGCGCGTGGCCGGTCCGTTCGAGTCTCCTGCCCGGGTATGGGCACGATTGGTGGATGGCTTCCGGGAACGCGGGGCTTGAATCCCCTGGCGATGACCCCGAGTATGGGAGCGCAGAGAGTTCGCCTTCGATCCTCTGAATGGGTTGTCGCGGGAAATTCTGGAACGCCGCACCGTCATTGCTTGTCTTGAGTGCCACCTAAGTGAACTTGATCACCTGATGCTTCAGTCGTCTGCCCCGACCGCAACTGCTTCTGCGCTGGACGTACGCAGTCTTCTGCGTTGCGTACTGGTGATGTACGTCTGCCTGATTCTGGCGGCGCAGGGATGGATTTCGGCGGCAGGCTCCTCGCAGCGCTGGAATACCCAGAGTGCGCAGTCTGATGTCGCATCGCCTGCCGATCCTGTTTCCGTAGGGGACGACGTGTTTGAGGCGTTCGTCGAGGAGGTGGTCGCCGGGGCCGATTCCCCGGTACTGGGTGAGGACGTGGAGGACGACTACCACGTCGCTTACATCCGCCAGCAGCCCGACCCGCTGCCAGGCTTGTCGTTCGTCACAAGCCTGATTCAATGGCATGGTTCCGAGGTCCTGCAGGAGTTGCGTCCCCCGATAGTGGGTTGAGGTGTTCTGTCCCTGACTCGTCCGCGATCCTTCAACTGGACCGCGCGAGGAAGGGTCGTCTCTCTCAACTTGATCGGCGGTCGATATGCAACGTTTGATGCAGGGTTACCAGCAGTTCCGTGATGTTTCTTTTCCCAACAAGCGCGAACTGTTCGAGAAGGTGGCGGGAGGACAGTCGCCGCACTCGTTGATCATCTCGTGCGCAGATTCGCGCGTGATTCCCGAGATATTCACCTCCAGTGATCCGGGAGAGGTGTTTGTCTGCCGGAACGTAGGCGCCATCGTTCCGCCCTACTCACCGTTCACGGGCGGCGTGTCGGCGGCCATCGAGTATGCGGTGGCCGTGCTGGGCGTCGCCAATGTGGTCGTATGCGGGCATTCGGACTGTGGGGCGATGAAGGCCACCCTGAACCCCGAGGGCTTGTCAGGTCTGCCGGCGGTGAGCGACTGGCTGCGGCATGCCCATGTTGCCAAGCACGTCATCGACGCGAACTACAACGGCTGCTCCAAGGAAGAGTCGCTCGCCGCCCTGACCGAGGAAAACGTGGTGGCGCAGCTCGACCACCTGATGACGCATCCCTCGGTCGCCGCCCGCGTTTCTGCTGGATCGCTGCGGCTGCATGGCTGGGTCTACGACTTAAAAACCGGTGGTATCAAGGCCTACAGCACGGTGCACCGGCAGTTCGTACCGCTGGACGCGTCTTCATCGAAGAGTGGGGACTGGCCCTGTGCAACGCCGCCCGCACGAACGAATGCGACGGGTGGGCGCTCATGAAAGCCGCAACCAGTCTGGTCGGGGAACTCCTGACGGACATTCCGCGAAATGTGATCTCGTCCATCGTCGTTTTCCTGGTGGCATTGCCCCTGTGCATGGGCATTGCCATCGCGTCCGGGGTGCCGCCGGTCACCGGGCTCATCACCGGGGTCGTGGGCGGCATCCTGGTCGGCCTGTTCGCGGGATCGCCACTGATGGTGAGCGGCCCCGCCGCCGGGCTGGCGGTGCTGGTGTTCGAACTGGTACAGGAGCACGGCATCGTCGCACTGGGGCCGGTGGTATTGCTCGCCGGGTTGATCCAGTGGGTGTCGGGGATGTTTCGCCTCGGCGTCTGGTTCCGGGTGGTTTCTCCCGCGGTGGTGAGCGGAATGCTGGCCGGAATCGGCATCATCATCGTCGCATCCCAGATGCACGTCCTCTTCGATGCCACGCCATTTCCTACCGGGCTGCAGAATTTCGCGAAGCTGCCTTCGCGTGTGCTGGGGGCTCTCGCCCAGCGCGAAGGGCACGTCGCGGGCCTGCTTGGCGTGTCCACCATCATCATCATGATTGCGTGGGAGAAGCTGCGGCCCAAGTCGCTCCGCCTGCTGCCCGGCGCCCTCGTAGCGGTGGTGACGGCCACGCTGATTGCCCAGCTGGCCGACCTGCCCGTTGCGCGTATCGAATTGCCAGACGACATTTGGGCGGCCATCCAGCCGGTCGACGGTGCCGCGTTGGCGTCGCTGCTCAAACCCGCGCTGCTGATTTCGGCGTTGGCGTTCGCGTTCATCGCCAGCGCCGAAACGCTGCTCTCTGCAGCGGCGGTCGATCGCATGCATCACGGCCCCAGGACGCAGTACGACCGCGAACTCTCGGCCCAGGGACTGGGCAACATGATCTGCGGCGCGCTGGGCGCATTGCCGATGACCGGCGTGATCGTGCGCAGTGCTGCCAACGTGCAGGCTGGCGCATCCTCGCGACTGTCCACGGTCCTGCATGGAAGTTGGCTGCTGCTGTTCGTGCTGCTGCTTCCCTGGCTGCTCAAGATGACCCCGGTCACGGCTCTGGCGGGCATCCTGATATTCACGGGGGCAAAGATGATCAACCCTGGCCAGCTTCGCGAATTCGCCAACTATGGCCGCGGCTCCGTGGTGGTGTTCGTGTCGACGGCTCTGATGATCGTCGCCACCGATCTTCTGACCGGGGTTGTCATCGGGCTGGCCCTGTCGCTCCTGCGCCTCGGACTTCGCGCCGCCATTCTGCACATCAGCCTGAAGGAGGGGGATGCCGACGACCAGTTCGTGCTCAGGCTCGTGGGTTCCGCGACTTTCCTGAGCGTCCCGCGCATCGCCCAGGCGCTGGATTCCGTTCCGCCGGGATGCACGCTGCACCTGGACATCGAGCGGCTGCGGCACATCGACCATGCGTGCTTGGTCCTTCTCACGGATTGGGCTCGGACGGCACCCATCACCAAGCGGCGCCTTGTCGTCGACCAGGAAGAACTGGAACTCCGCTCGGAGTCCAATGGACGGCGCACGCTGGTACAGGAGCTCTCCTGATCCTGGGAACGGCTTGAGGCCAAGCCAGTCGGTGGCTGGATCAGATCAAGATTCAGCCACCGATGACGAGCATCCGGCGATCACGCTTTGTTGAAGACTGTATTCGCTTGAGTGGCAAAGTCTGATGGTGTTCGGGGTGCATCAGCGAGCGCTCGTCTGCATAATCATGCAGCTGCAGGTGGCGTGTGCGATCAGTGCTCCGGAAGCATCCAAGATCCTGCCTTCGCAGACCCCGAGTCGTGATGATTTGTGCAGAACGCTGCCTTCGGCCCGATACGGATGACCCACCTTGAGAGGGCGCAGCATCTTCACGGATAGGTCCACCGTGGCATAGGATTCGCCGGATTCAAGTAGCGTGTGCAGGGCACATCCGGTTACTGAATCGAGTACGGTTGCCGCGAATCCACCGTGAACGCCGCCCATGGGATTGAGGTGCCGGGCGTCCGGCGTGGCTTCCATCGAAACCCGGCCGCTGGCGGCCTCCAGAGGTTTCATGCCCATTGTCTGGCTGATGCTGGCGGCGGGAATCCTGCCTTCGAAAAGCGCTTGAATCTGATCGAGGCCAGTCATCGCATTCATGGTGAATTTTCGAGTGCTTCTATGAATCGAATGGCGCCTTGGCGCGGGAACGCAGGGCCGCCAGTCGCGGTTGACGCCGTCCCGCGCGCGTTGGCGAACTTGAGCAACGGGGGTGTTCGTGCGGGGTATCGGTGGTCCTTGCGTTACAGGGGCTGCAATTGCATGCCCAATAGACGTACGCGCTTGTACTGGTCAGCAAGGGCATCTTCCAAATTCTGAAGCTGCCGCTTGGCCTCGCTGTGCTCCCAGCGATCGGCAACCGCATCGATCATCTGCCGCTTGGCCGACTCGATTTTTTCTGTCTGCAATCGGGTCCATTCGTTCACCGTAGCCTTGAACGTTTCCATCTCCTGTTCGAGCAGCAGTTGCAGAGCATCGAGGCGGGTCGCGGATGGCGCTTTCAGGAGTTTCTCCTTGGTGTGCGCGAACTGCCGCTCGATCATGGCGCGGCGGATGCGAAACTCCGGAACTCGACGCAGGTTCGTTGCCTGGCCCAGCAGCGACCAGGATGCGATCCACCACTTCGTCAGGTCGATCTGCCACCAACGCACACCATTGCGGTAGTCCCAGGAAAAGAGGTGGTGGTAGTTGTGATAACCCTCGCCGTAGGTGAATAGCGCGATCAGGTCGTTGTCACGCGCCGAGTTGTCGGCGGTGTAGGGGCGCCGCCCCCACATATGGGCCAGGGAGTTGATGAAGAACGTGAAATGGTGATTCACCACCAGTCTCAACAGGCCGGCAACAAGCAGCACGCCCCAGGGATCTCCGGCAACGGATCCGGCCAGCAAGGGCAGTCCGATGTTCATGAACAGGGCGAGTGCTAGGTAATGCCTGTGCTGGAACATCACCACGGGATCCCGCTGCAGATCGCGCACATTCGAGAAATCCGACTTGTGGCCCGGATAATCTCTCAGCATCCAGCCCATGTGTGCGTACCAGAATCCGCGCTTGATCGAGTAAGGATCGTGGTCCACGTCATCCACGCTCTTGTGGTGTACGCGATGCATGGACGCCCAAACCAGCACGCTGTTCTGCAGCGCCTGGGAACCGAAAAGGATGTAGAAGATTTTCAGTGGCAAGCGGGCCTCGTATGCACGATGAGACCAGAGACGATGGTAGCCGCCGGTGATCGACAGGCCGCTCGCATACAGGAATACGAAAAACCAGACCCAGGCAGCGGCGGAAAAATCGTAGTGCCAGGCGTACAGCGGAAACACCGTCAGGAGCAGGACAGTGGTCAGCGAGAACAGGATGATCGCCGGCCTGTTCAATGGCGCGGACGAACCGCGGCGGCTGTCATTTGCAGCGAGAGTCATCGGGGTGAGGTTCTCGAACGCAGTCGGTTTTGACCCGGGTCGTGAAAAAAGAAAGCCACGGCAAGGCGCCGTGGCTTTCGATCACTGCAACATCGAAAAAGACGCTCGACGTCAGAGCGCCTTGATCTGGGTGGCCTGCATACCCTTCTGTCCGCGCTGGGCGATGTACTGCACGCGCTGGCCTTCCTTGAGGGTCTTGAAGCCGGAACCCTGGATTTCCTTGAAATGCGCGAAGAGGTCTTCGCCACCGCCTTCCGGGGTGATGAAGCCAAAGCCCTTAGCGTCGTTGAACCACTTCACCACACCCGTCGACACATTCGACATGAAACATTCCTCTGAACAGTTGATGATGTGCGAGCATTCGCTCACTGTTTGCAAGCGTCCAAGGGAACATTCACCGGGGAACTGGAGCGTCCCCGCGTGATGTCGGGGCACAGAAGATCGCGGGGTAAATCACGACTTGAAACGACTGCGGGCCGCACGTTATCCGACCTGTGATCGTTTGTCTAACCGGCAATTTCGACCGGGAAAAGCGCCATTTGGAGGGCTCGCCAGGCCTTTCGGCGCAGCCTGCGGAACCAAGCGGCAATGCCGCGACAATCATTGCGAATGATGACGCTTGGATTCACGCACCCGACGGTGTTAGCTTCGCCCCATGGTCGTTGGACTGCCCCTGTTGTCCCTTTGCTGATCTCGTCACACGGGCGGACGGACCGTGGACGTGTACGCGCCCACAACGAGGACGTGTTTCTCGACGATCCCGCAGGCCGGCTGTGGGTGGTTGCCGACGGGATGGGAGGGCACGCGGCCGGCGACGTGGCGAGTCAAGCCGTCGTCCGCCACTTGCAGGAGGTGGGGCGCCGAGCAAATGCAGGCGATTACATCGATGCAATAGACGATGCACTCGCGGCCGCCAATGCCGAGCTGGTCGATTACGCCGGGCGCAACGGCCTGGACGTGGTCGGCACGACGGTTGTGGTGCTGCTGGATGCCGGCACGTATTTCCTGTGCGGCTGGGCCGGTGACAGCCGGGCATACCACATGGCAGGTGGATCCTTGCGACAGCTGAGCAAGGACCATGTTCATGAGCGCCCGGCTTCCCGCTCGTCCCATGTGTCGCCAGCCGATGCGCTGGCCCATGCACACAGCGGAGCCTTGCTCCGCGCGGTCGGGGCGTCCCAGGATCTGGTCGTGGAGTGGCGCGTGGTCGAAGTGGCCCCGCACGATGTGCTGCTGCTGTGCTCGGACGGGATCACCAAGGAATTGACCGATGCCGATATCGGCGCCGTGCTCGCCCGCTCCGCTCCGGCAGACGAGATGGCCAACGAGCTGGTGGCGGCAAGCCTGGCACACGGGGGGCGCGACAACATCACCGTGGTGGTCGTGCGGGTCGACGGATGACCCAGATCCGTCAATGGCTGGAGGAAATGCAGCAGGGCCGGCTGACGCTGGAGGCCCTGGCCGCGCAGGTCGACCGGCGTGGCGCAGTGGGTCCGGCCGAGCATCGCCGAGAGCTGGACGACCTTCAGACCCTGCTCGCAAGCGGCAAGCTGGACCCTCGTCTGCAGCAGGCCCTGTCGACCAAGCTGGCGAAGCTGCAACTCACCGCCTCGGGCAGCGGAGCGGAGGACGCCACCCGGATTGCACCGTTGCCGGGCGACGACTCGACGAGAATCGCGGTGCCGATGGCCGACGATGCAACGCGGGTGAGTTCGCCCGGCGCCCCGCCGCCGCAGGAGGAAGATGATCGAACCATCCTTGCTCCGGGGGCGACCGCGGCCGATCCGTCGCAAGACAGCGATGCAACGCAGGTGTTTACCGCCTCCGACGAGACCGGTGGCCGCACGTCCTCCACGACATCCCAAACGGCGGGCACCGCCCCCACGGCGGGAACTTCGTCCGGCAGCCGTGCCAGCACCTGGAAGCGGTTGGCAGAAGCCGATGGCCCTGCGATCAGCGTCACCACGGGCACGCGGCTCAAGGATCGCTTCGTTCTTGAAAGGCAACTCGGACAAGGCGGCATGGGGGTCGTGTACCTGGCGCTGGACGAGCGCAAGGTGGAGGCTCGTGATCGCAATCCGCGCGTCGCCGTCAAGGTGCTCAACGACGAGTTCCGTCGCCACCCGGATTCGCTGATCGCGCTGCAGCGTGAGTCACGCCGCTCGCAGCAACTGGCGCACGACAACATCGTTCGCGTCTACGATTTCGACAAGGACGGCACCATCGTTTTCATGACGATGGAGTACGTCGATGGTGAGGATCTCAAATCCCTGATCCGGCGGCTGGAAGGCAAGGGCATGCCGATGGCGGAGGCGTACCCCATCATCGAAGGCATGGGGCGGGCCCTGGAACGTGCGCATCGCGACGGCGTGGTGCACTCCGACTTCAAGCCCGGCAACGTCATGCTCACACAGCAGCGCGTTCCGAAGGTCTTTGATTTCGGAATCGCACGCGCCGGCAAGCATCGCGGTGGCTCAACCGGAGAGCAGACCGTCTTCGACGCCAGCACCCTCGGTGCATTGACGCCTGCCTATGCCAGCCTGGAAATGCTGCAGGGCGTCGACGCCGAGCCCGCCTGCGACCTCTACGCGCTTTCCTGTGTGGCTTACGAACTGCTCAGCGGCGTTCATCCGTTCAACAAGCTCAACGCAGAACAGGCGCAGAAGCAGGGGTTGGTGCCCGCCCCCGTCCCTGGGCTCAGCAAGCTGCAATGGCGCACGCTGTGCCGCGGCCTTGCTTTTCAGCGCGGCAACCGGATCGCCACGGCGGGCGAACTGATCGAGGGTCTGCGCCCGCGTACGCAGCGCGAACGCATGCTGCCGATCGCGCTGGGCGGTCTTGCTTCCGCTGCGGTCGTCGCCTTGCTGGTCTGGGGCGGAACGGTGTTCTGGTACAACCGCAAGATGGGCGCGGTGGAGGACTGCATCGGGGCCGTGGAGTGTGCCGACGCGATGGTTCTGACGCAGAAGCTTCAGTCCCTGAAACCTGCGGACCAGGCGCTGCTCGGCGACAGGCATCGCGACGAGATCAAGGGCATTTTCCATTCGTCGCTCGCCAAGCACTGGGCGCCTGCGCAGGCGCGCTATGACTACAAGCGCGCCGCCGAAGTTGTCCGGCTGGCATTTGGCCTCTACGGACAGGACTCGGCCTGGGTCAAGGAATTGGGCGATGGCCTGGAGGCCAGCCGCAATACGGCGCTGTCGCAGCTCAACGACGAATTCACCCGGCAGATCGACCAGGACCCGTTCGTCACCCCAGAGGGGGGAGAACGCGGACTGCTCGCCATTCTCGATGCCGTTCGCGCCATCGATCCCGCGCAAGCCATGCTGCAGGATGGGCGTATCGGCCCCGCCCTGGAGCGAGGGGTCCGCAACGCCCTTGCAGCTCCGGGCCTGGACGCGGCGCAGCAGCTCGCCGCCGCCCGCAAGCGGTTCGACGCAGCGCAGCCGTACACCGGCGGAGGTGACGCGCTGAAGCCGCTTGCGTCAGACCTGCAGGCGCGGGCCGACCAGATCGAATCGGAATCCCGGGAAGCTCAACAGCTGGCTGCCGCGCGCTCGGAGCGGGAACAGCGGCTGGCCGCGGTTGCCCAGGCGTTGAGCCATGCAGCGCCCACCCGCGAATGGCGCTCCGCCGTCCGCGACGCGTGGATTGCAGCACATGAGGCGGTGCCGGCGGACGATGCCGATCTGCGCAAGCAGGAGCAGGCGCTCGCTTCCACGTTGCTTGCGCAGAGCACGCGCGCGCAGGCCGACGGCAAGCTCGACGAAGCGGCGGATTCGGCTCGGCTCGGCGTCGAACTGCTGGCCTCCAACGAGGCCCTCGCCCAGCAGCTCAAGCTACTCGACGATGCCCGCAACCGGCAGATCGCCCAGGCCAAGACGGAGTCCGAACGCCTTAAGCTGCAGCAGGAAAGGCTGGATCAGCTGTTGCAGCGCCCGAGTGACAGCGTGAAATGGATCGACGAGGTCGATGCTTCACTCAAGGCGTTCAGCGAAGGCGCCGATCCGTCGCGGGCCCGGGCGCAACGCGAAACCTTTGCCCGTGGGATCGAGCAACTGGTGACGCAGGCCATCGCCGCGGGTGATCTCGGCAAGGCCCAGGCGCTGGCCAATCGCGCCGTGGCCGCAGGCACGGTGGGCGCCCAGCTCGCCGGTCTGCTGGAACGGGTGACCGAGGCCCGGCGGCAGGCCCAGGCCAAGCAGATCGACGCGCTGCGCGACCTGGCGCGCGAAAAATCCTTCTCCCCGGACTGGCAGCGGTCGGTCGAATCGTCCGTGGCAAAGTTGCGCGCAACCAATGACCCTTCGCTGCCCGCACTGCTCGAAACGCTGGGCGCCGCGTACGCGGAGCGAGCCGATCAGCTGGTGGACGACAAGAGCTATGCCGCCGCGCGACAAGTGGTGGACTCTGCCACGCGCGTGGCCCCGGCTTCGGCAGCCGTCAAGGCGGCGCTCGCTCGCATCAACAAGCTGGAGTCCGAAGAGCGCGTGGCGCGCGAACAACAGCAGCGCCAGTTCAAGGTCGAGGAACTGGAGCGCACCGTCGCATTGAAGGCGGCCGCCTCGGAGTTGAGCGACGCGGTGGCTGCGCTCGACCAGTTGCGGAAGCTTGATCCTGCGAACCGCTTCGCGGCGTCCGAAGGACCGCGCCAGGTCGCCGAGGGCTCGCTCAAGCTCGCGGAACGCTTCGCGGCCTCCGGCGATTTCGCCAATGCCATCAAGGCTGCGGATCGCGGCCTCCAGGTGCTGCCATCCGCAACCAACCTGGCCCAGGCGCGCAGCCGCTACGAAAGTGCAGCCTGCGCTGCGGAGCTGGATCGGGAGACCCGCAAGCCCGGCACCCTGCTGGCCGCCCGCAAGACCGAATGCCTGGCCTTGCTCAAGAAGCAGGACCCCGCCCTCTACGCGAAGTACCGCGGACTCGAGTCGACGGCGGTGGCAACGCCTCCGGCTGCGCCGCCGGAATCCGCGGCCCCTGCGGCCGCCGTCATCCCGCCACCCCCGGCCTCGGTGGCGGAATCACGCGCGGTGGTGAAGGGGCCAGACCCCTGCAAGAAGAGCTTCGCAGGCGACGGCACCCGCGGCCGCGCGCAATGCGTCGATGATGCCGGCGGCGTGAAGGGCCCGACGATCGTCGTCGTGTCGGGCCTGGGGACGTTCGGAATCACCCAGACCGAGGTCTGGTATGCCGAGTTTGCGCGCTACTGCAAGAGCAACGGGCCTTGCCCTCCGGCCCCTGCGGACGGATTTCTCCCGGTCACCCAGGTGAGCGTCGAGCAGGCGCGCGGCTATGCGCGATGGCTCAGTTCCGTCACCGGCCGCAGGTACCGCCTGCCCAGTACAACGGAGTGGACGCACGCCGCCACCGTAGGAGGTCGAGACGTGCTCTCGGAGGGATACTGCAAGAGCGAATCGGGAGGGCAGGGGCCCCACCAGATCACGTCGGGCGTCATGAATCGCTGGGGACTGGTCAACGCGGTCGGCAACGTCTGGGAACTGGTCGACGACGGCGGCCTGGTGATGGCGCTGGGCGGAAGCTTCCAGGACGATTCCGGGAATTGCGGCGCCGATGCGCGAAAAGCGTTCAGTGGCCCGGACCCCGCGGTCGGCTTCCGCCTCGTACGAGAACTGGACGATTGAGCGCCGCCGACAAGGCCAACCGGGAGCTGGCCCGGCTGGATGCGGAACGGGTCCGGCGCACCATCGATGTCGCGACCTTTCGCGCCGAGCGGCGTCGCGTCCTGCTGGACTACGAAGAGCGCCAGAGCGAGACCACGCCGAGCACCGCGGCAAGCCGAAACAGCAGCGCCGCGTCGGATTCGCGGGTGGCACGGCAGGCTGCTGCAGCGGTGAACGCCAATGGCTCCGCGAAACGGGGCACGGGCCTGATTCTCGCTTTCGGCGTCGTGATCGTGTTGGTGATCGCCGGTGCGATGTGGTCGCGAACGCCGAAGGGTGCGCCTCAAGGCCCCGTCGAGGCACAGGTGCAAGCAGCGACTGCCGATCTTCCGCAGGAGGCGGCGACGAAGCTGATCGACTCCGATTGGAGCGCGTCCGACATCGACGAATTTCTCCGGCGCTGGAACCAGTTCTCGCCCCAGCTCATCCAGTCCACCACCGACGACTCCCGAATCTGGCTGCTGCGTGGCGAGACCGAAACCCGCCTCCGCAACGCGCGTGACGCCTTGTCCCTGGGGACCGCGGGTGAGGCGGAAAGTAGCGAGGCGAGCGAACGCATCCGTCAGCTGGAAGCCGTGCAGAAGGTCATCCGCGCGCCTTGAATCAATCTGCGCCGCATTCCCCAGAGGCGGGAGCGCGGCAACCAGGAGATCGTCATGCTGGACCTCCAAGCCTTGCTGGCCCCCATCGACCCAGCCGATCCGGCCGGGCCGTTCCTCGAATACGACCCGGACTGGCAGGAACTCGAACGGCTGTCCCAGGGCAAGCCCGAGCAGCAGTTCGGCAGCACGATCATTCCCGCCGAAGAGCCCGACTGGCGTGACGTGTCGCAAAGGGCCGAAGCCCTGCTGCTGAGATCGAAAGATGTGCGCGCCGCCTGCCTGCTGGCTCACGCCCAGGTGCACCTGTTCCACTTCGCGGGACTCGTGGCCGGCTTGCAACTGATTCACCAGATGATGGATCGCTATTGGGAGAGCGTTCATCCCCAGCTCGATTCGTCCGACGACGACGACCCCACCATGCGCATGAACGCCATGGCGTCGCTCAGTGACCCACAAGGCCTTCTCCGCAGCGCCCGCGCGGCGCGGCTGTTCCAGTCCCGCAAGCACGGTGAACTCAACATTCGCCAGATCGAGGTTGCCGCAGGAAAGCTCGCTGCGCGGGAGGGCGAAACCGTGCTCGCGCTGTCGCAGGTCGAACAGCAGATTGCCGCTGTCTGCGCCGACGATGCTGCGCTTCGCCCGCAGGTGGCCGACTGCCTCAAGTCCGCGCGCGAACTGGGGCGGCTGCTTGACGAAAAAGTGGGTTCCGACCGCTCCCCCGATCTCAAGCCGCTGATCGCAGCCCTGCTCACGGTTGAACAGATCGTGGCCCGCTCGGCGGCGAGTACAGGACAGGGCGCCGATGCCACCGAATCAGGATCGGAGGAGGGAATGGCGTCGTCTATCGGCGGACCAGGCGTGACGGGCGCGATGGCGGCGGCCAATGGCGTGATCCGGTCCCGCGCCGACGTCGTCACGCTGCTGGACCGGATCTGCGAATTTCTTGAACGCACCGAGCCCACCAACCCGGCGCCCTTGCTGCTGCAACGTGCCAAGCGGCTCATGGGCATGAATTTCATGCAGCTGATGAACGAGCTGGCGCGGGACGGACTCGGGCAGGTCCGCACCATCACCGGGATTCCGGACGATGATTAAGGCCTGGGCCACGGTGGCCCTCGCCAGCGCTCGGGGTCGGTAGACGAGGGGTAGGAAATCTCGGCGCGCTGGCGATCGGGCATCAGGCTCGTCTCATGAAACGCGCCAACGTAACGACGGCCGCTGCCGGTAGTGTCCGTCCACCCGGCAGAACTGATACGCCGGTCCGTTCCATCGGCCCGGTTCTACCCCCGAGCCCTGGGTCGGGAAGGCGCCAGGCGGCAGAGCGGCAGCATGGGTCACCACCCTGCTTGTCCGGACGGGATTGTCGCAATCCCGCATGCCCATGCCCGAATTGTCCTCCGCCGTCCATCGTTGCCGTCTTTCTCTGCGCAGCGACCCAGCGGGAATTGCTGCGCTGGCAATGCTCCTGGTCTCGATTGTCGGTTCCTCTGCTGCGTCGGCCGCGACCTACTACGTCGATGCCACAGGAGGGAACGACAGCAATCACGGACAGAGCGAGGCAGCGGCCTGGAAAAGCCTCGAGAAGGTGCGGGTGTCCAGCTTTCCTTCAGGGTCGACCATCTACCTCAAGCGCGGCGCGCGCTGGAACGAGTCGCTGGTGATTCCCTCATCGGGTCTGACGATCGATGCATACGGAACAGGGGAGCTCCCGAAACTGGATAGTTCGGTACCGGTTGGGGGCTGGACCGTTCCATTCCTGGCAGGGGCCGGAATCTACGGGTCTTCGGCGATTTCGCTGGCGCCGATCGGCGTGGGTGCGCTGGGCAATCTCAGCGAGGACGGTGTGCTCATGCCGATGGCTGCCTGGACAGGCAGCGTCAGCGGATCCCTGGGGCCCGCACCCTACGGCAGCTACACCTACGATCATTCGGCGCGAAGGATCTACATCAAGGTTGCTGCGGACCCCAACCAGTCGGGGAAGACGTACCTGGCCAGCACGCTCTTGTACGGGGTCCTGGCCAGCAAGGTGAGTGACGTCACCGTGCAGAATCTTCACCTGACGCGTTTCAGCATGAATGGTGTCGATTACAGCGATTGCCTCCGATGCTCGGTCAGGAATCTAACCATCACCGATGGCGGCGGAGCAGTCGTGGTACTGCCCAATATCTATGCCGGCAACGGCGTCCAGTGGTCTGGCAGTTCGGCGTACGGCATTGCCGACCGAATCACCGTCCGCAACGTTTTCGACAGCGGCATCTCGCCGCAGACGTTTGCCGGCGGCAGTGTCATTCACGACATCCAGATCAGAAACTCGGACATTGATCGGGTCGGGTTCGCGGGCGTCGAGATTTCGCTGCTGAGCTTTGGGCAAGGCTCATCGATCTCGGCGATATCGGTCTCGGATAGCCGCATCACCAACACCGGGCATGGATGGGGCGGCAATCGCTATGGAGAGAATGCCCATGGCATCCGCGTCGGGGATGACCCGGCGGCAGGATTGATTTCTGACGTCAGCGTTCAACGCACGTCCATCACCAATTCGGTGGGCAACGCGATCGATGTATTCGGCGAGATTGGCACCCTGACTCTCGATCGTTTGCGCCTGACAGGCAACCAGATGGGCGTCTACGCGCGGGCACCGTTCGGACAGGGGCTGACGCTGAAAGTGGCCCTGACCGCTTCGATCATCGACAGCAACCGTGGCGATGGCTTTCTGTATCTGACGCCCAGCGGCCCGGGCTTCAGCCTGCTGCACAACACGTTCTTCAGGAACGGCTCCACCAACGTGCATGTCAGCGGCCAGTCTGGCGAGGCGCGGATCGAAAACAACGTCTTCGCGGGCGATTCCGCGATGACGCAGCTCAATGTGGACAATCTCACCAACAACAACAGCCGCATCCTTTACGGCGCGAAGGTTGACCACAATTGCTATAGCCCCTCGTCCACCATGATTTTCTATGGCAACGTGTTGCGGCCGACGCTCAAGTCTTTCCAGGACGCCACCGGCTTCGAATTGTCCGGGGTCCAGGGCATCATCGCCGCCTCGGGTGATGCGACCGGTCTGGGGCTGGCCAGTCCTGCCTCCGGGAATTTCGTGCTGAATGATGGGTCTCCCTGCCGTGGCAGCGGGTCTTCCATCACCGGCATCGAGCTTGACTACTTTGGTCAACCTTTCGCCCGTTCGCCTTCCATCGGCGCGGTGGAAGTGGCGACCGTTCCTGGAGGCGACGATTCCGGGGGAGGAGGCGAACCCCCGCCCCCGGATGACGGTGGTGGCGTCGTGCCGGATCCAGACGGAGGCGGTGATGGATCGACCGATACCCCACCCACCGACAACCAGACCGTGCCACCGGGCACGCCACAAGATCCGGCTGCAGGATCATTCGGATGGTCGGCCCTGGTCGGGTTGGCGCTGGCGGCCCTGCTGCGTCGGCGGGTCCGGGCCGCAGAATCCGCCGAGCGGTAATCAGCGCGACGGGCCCGTTGCTCGTTCCACGGTCACCGTCATTGCAGGTTGATGGCGCTGACGCGGCCATCGCCCGTGATCGCAGTGCCGGGGAGCAGGCGGGAAATGTAAAGGACGGCATTGGGCGAAATCGCAAGCTCGCCTGCGTGCGGAAATGACCATACCGACTGGTGCGTCAGCAGATCCACGGCGTGAACCGCGGTGCAGGTACTCGCAAATATCAGATTCTCGACTGCCACCGGTGCTGCAAAGAAGCACGCTTCGTCGTCGGGCGGCGTCCAGAACCATTCGAGCACGCCGGTCTCCACATTGCGTGCTTCCAGGCGCCCAGGGAATTCGCTGAACACGAACACCAGGCCGTGTGCGACGGCTGGCGCGCCCATGAACTGCCCGGCGATCGACCACTTCACCGTACGCCCGGAAACGTCGAAACGGACCAGCGCCGAGCTGAGCAGAGTGACCACGTCGCCGCCATTTGCGAGCGGGATCGGCGCGCGGCCCGGGCCGGCGTATGGCGGTTCAGCATCGCTCGCGCCGGGGCCAGCAATGGTGAAATCGGGCTTTCCTTTTACTGGGTCGATAGCAACCAGATCGCGCCCAGCGATCCGGTAAAGCGCCGACCCATCGAAGGCCGGGTTCAGCAACGCGCCTGAAGCACCGTCGTAGAACCATTCCGGCGCACCACCACTCGTCTCGAACGCGACCGTTCCTCCCTCAAACCCTCCCTCGGTGACGAGCAATCCGCTGGCCGTGATGGGCGCAGCGTATCGCACGGACCCGGCGATGAAAGGGGTCTGGAACAGAACGCCGCCCGAGTTCCGGTCGAACGCCCACGCATGGGTGTCATTCAAGCCGGTGGTGGTGACAAACACCGAACTTCCGTCCGTCGCCGGGGGATTGAGCGCGGCGCCACCTTGCAGTGCAAAGGCATGGCTCCAGTCGATTTCGCCCGTGTCTTCGCTGACCGCGTAGAGCGTATTCGTTCGCTCGGAGGTGAAGTACACCCGGTCATCGCCCGTCACGACGCCGGACGTGCGGTCATCGCCGGAGGGCTGGCCATAACCCGGCAGTCGCAGAACCCAGCGGCTGGAAAACCGGCTTGGTTCGAGCGTCACCGGGACGTATCCCCGGTGAGCCGCGCCGCCCTGGAAGCTGGACCACTCCGGCACCGAGTCGAGTCGCACGAGCGGCTTCCGATCGACGGTGGGAACCACATCGAATGCGTACGCGAGCCGGGCGCCGGTGTACCGCCGCGTGCAGACCGCGTCGTTGCACAGGTCGATATGGATGTCGCCTTCGTGCCGGCCAGGCATCAATCCGGGGCTGGTCGTCACGATTGCCTGAAAGTCCCGCGCGCCCAGCAGCGAAATCGTTGCCGTCGAGATGGTGCCGCCCTGCGGGTCACGGATGACGATCGTGGCCGGGTTGTCCAGTTCCCCGGAAACCGAGCCTTCCACCAGGAAGGGCGTGGCATCACCCTGGTCGAACTCCAGCGCCACGGAACGGGCGTCCAGACGCAGATTGAGGGACCCGCCCCCATCGCCACCGCCCCCGGCGCAGCCCGCAATCAGGCTGAAGAAGCCCAACGCGGCGAATAGCGCGATGGGATCACGAGGCAATCGGGAACGCTGGATCGAGGTATGCACGGAGCGCGGAGAGTTTCGGAGAACGGTGGCTCGAAACGGGCCGGCAAGGATCGGGCCCACCCGATCCGGAATTTTATGTCCGCGTGCGTCCCGGCGGTGAAAGAGCGCAGCGGCCGACCGGGTGGCAGCGCTCGCCCCGGCTTGCGACCGCGCGCCCGGCGACGTATCAATGCCACGCCGCAAGTGGAACCACGGAGGAAAAGAGATGGATGAATCCCGCGATCGCTGGGACGTGCTGATCCGGAATGCCTGGGTGTTCGACGGCACTGGGTCCGCCCCCCGCAGACTGGACGTGGCCGTGGCGGGCGAAACGGTCGCAGCAATCGGCGAGCGGCTGCCATCTCAGCTCGCCGGAAGCGTGATCGATGCCGAAGGCCTATGGCTGATGCCCGGCCTGCTCGACATCCACACGCATTTCGACCTGGAAGTGGAGATCGAGCCGCAGTTGCCCGAGGCGGTGCGGCACGGTTCGACCACGGTGCTGGTGGCCAACTGTTCACTGGGCCTTGCCTTCGGCAACCAGCGGCGTGACGGCACCGACCCGCTGGTGGACTGTTTCGCGCGCGTGGAAAACGTGCCCAAGGACGTGCTGCGCAAGGTCGCCGACGGCGCCATCTGGAACGATTCCGCGGCCTATCTCGACCACCTGCGGACCCAGGCGCTGGGGCCCAACATCGTGCCCATGATTCCGCATTCCATGCTGCGCATCGAGGCCATGGGCCTGGGCGATTCGGTGCAGCGCCAGCCCAGCGACGCCGAGCTGGAGACCATGGGCCGGCTGCTGGAGAAGGGACTGACCGAGGGCTATATCGGCTTCTCCACCGACGGCCTGCCGTTCCACTTCCTGGCCAACGCGCCGAACACGCAGAAGCAGATTCCCACGCAGTTCGCCTCGTTCCGGGAGCTGGAATTCCTGACCGGCATCGTGCGCCGCTGGGACCGCCTCTGGCAGACCACGCCGGCCAAGGACAGCCCGCGCACCGTGTTCCGCAACTTCCTGCTGACCTCGGCGCGCTATTACGGCAAGCCGCTCAAGGTGGCCGCGGTGGCCGCGCTGGATCTGCACATGAACCGCCTGATGGTGAAGGTGGCGCTGCTGATGACGCGCATCCTCAACTCGCGCTGGATCGGCGGGCGCTTTCGCCTGCAGGCGCTGGGCGCAAGCTTCCGGACCTGGAGCGACGGCATGATCACGCCGCTGGCCGAGGAAGTGCCGGTGCTGCGGCAGCTCAACGAGCTGGACCTGGAAGACCGCGCCGGCCGCCAGGCGCTGATGAACGACGCCGGCTGGAGCGACGAATTCCGGCGCATGTGGCGCCACGGCAAGCAGGGCCTCAGCAAGGCGCGGCTGAAGCGCTGGCTGCGGATCGACGGAAACGTGTTCTCGCGCGAACTGCGCGACATGACCCTGGACGACGGCCCGGTGCCGGATTGGAACGGCTACACCCTGCAATGGGTGTTCGAGCGCGCGCTGGCCTGGCAGCACGGTGCGCGGACCGGTTCCAGCGAGGTGGAATCCGAGGTCTTCGCCGCCCTGCCCACGCCCTGCGACGAGGCCGACTTCGTGCTGCACCTGCTGCGGCGCTTCGACACGCGCCTGCGCTGGTGGACGGTGACGGCCAACCGCAATCCCGCCCTGGTCAAGCGCCTGCTGTTCCACCCGCAGCTGTTGCCGGGGTTCAACGACAGCGGTGCCCACCTGACCAACATGGCGTTCTTCGACGGCAACCTGCGCTCCCTGAAGATGGCTCAGGAGGACGGCACCGCCACGGTCGCGAAGATGGTGCGGCGGCTCACGCGCGAGCCGGCCGAGTTCCTGGGCATCGACGCCGGCCGGCTGGAGCCGGGCGCGCAGGCGGACCTGGTGCTGATCGACCCGCAGCGCCTCCTGGCCTGGGACCCGGACAGCACCTACCGTTTCCTGTGGCGTGACTGCTACCAGCACCGCCAGCTGGTCAACCGGCCCGAGGGCGTGGTGTCGCTGGTCATCATCGGCGGCAAGGTGGCTTGGCGCGATGGAGCAGCCACGCCGGAACTGGGCCAGGAGCGCTTCGGGCGCCTGATGCTGGATGCGGCGCACGAGGCGCGGGCGCGGCAGGCGGCGTGATCGCAGAAACGTGATTCCAGGGGCGGCATTCCAGAGACGTCATCCCCGAGACGGGCGAGCAGCAATTCGCACGATACAAGCGCCGGCAATCGAGTACACTGCGCGCCGTTTGATGCGGCGCTCCGGTTGCGCCCCTGCTGTTGAACCCTTCTTCCGCAGAACAAACCCGTTGGCGCCGTCCGGCGTCTGCCAATTACATCTGCCTGAACCGGGCCCGCGCTTCGCCGCGGTGTGGCGGCTTCAGGAGTTTCTGTCAATGAGTTTTTCCGAGCTGGGCCTTGCGCCCGAGCTGTTGCGTGCCCTTGAGTCCGAGGGCTACGAAAACCCCACCCCCATCCAGGCCAAGTCCATCCCGCTGGTGCTGGCCGGCCGCGACCTGCTGGCCGCCGCGCAGACCGGCACCGGCAAGACCGCGGCGTTCACGCTGCCCATCCTGCAGAAGCTCAACGGCACCTCGCCGCGACCGCTGCCGCGCGTGCTGGTGCTGGTGCCCACGCGCGAACTGGCCGCCCAGGTCGGCGAATCGGTGCGCACCTACGGCCGCCACATGGCCGGCTTCAAGACCGCCATCATCTTCGGCGGCGTGGGCATGCACCCGCAGATCGACCAGTTCAAGCACGGCGTGGACATCGTGGTGGCCACCCCGGGCCGCCTGCTGGACCATCTCCAGCAGCGCACGGCCAACCTGTCCGGCATCGAGATCCTGGTGCTGGACGAGGCCGACCGCATGCTGGACATGGGCTTCATCCGCGACATCCGCCGCGTGCTGGCGGTGATCCCCAAGAAGCGCCAGAGCCTGCTGTTCTCCGCCACGTTCAACCCGGAAATCCGCGAGCTGGCCCAGGGCCTGCTGCACGACCCGGCGAGCGTGGACGTGGCGCCGCGCAACGCACCGGCCGAACTGGTCGCGCAGCGCGTGCACCCGGTGGAAAAGGCGCGCAAGGCTGCGCTGGTGGCGCACCTGGTCAATGCCGGCGACTGGCCCCAGGTGCTGGTGTTCACCCGCACCAAGCACGGCGCCAACCGGCTGGCCGACCAGCTGGCGCGCGAAGGCATCCAGACCGCGGCGATCCACGGCAACAAGTCGCAGGGCGCCCGCACCAAGGCGCTGGCCGACTTCAAGTCCGGCACCGTGCGCGTGCTGGTGGCCACCGACATCGCGGCGCGCGGCATCGACATCGACCAGCTGCCGCACGTCATCAACTTCGAGTTGCCCAACGTCCCCGAGGATTACGTGCACCGTATCGGCCGGACCGGCCGCGCCGGCTGCGAGGGGGAGGCGATCTCCCTGGTCTCTGGCGACGAGCGCGAATACCTGCGCGACATCCAGAAGCTGCTGAAGCGCGAGATTCCGTCCTCGGTCATCGCCGGGTTCGAGCCGGGCTCGCAGCCCAGCGCAGCCGAACTCGCCAGCCGCGCCAAGCAGCCGCCGGATCGCCCGGAACTGCCGCGCGGTGGCGCCCGCCGCCATGGCGGCGAGAGCCGTCCCGGGAACGGCGGGCGCAATCACTCGGCGCCGCGCCCCGGCAGCAAGCCGGCGGGCGGTGGGGCGCGTCACGCGCAGCCTGCGCGTAGCGGCAGTCCGCAGAACCGCAGCCAGCACGGTGGGCCCAGCCGGCCGCGCTGACCCCTGAATTTTTCCGGGGACTCCGGCGCCGCCGCACCTTGTGCATCGCCGGACCATCCCCATCAACGAGCAACCCAGTAAGGAGATCGCCATGCGACGCATCTATGCCGGCAACCTGCCGCCCGACACCACCGAGAAGGAACTGACCGAGCTGTTTTCCGCGCACGGCAAGGTTCGCTCCATCAAGCTCATGCAGGACGTGTTTTCCGGCAAATGCAAGGGCTTCGGCTTCATCGAGATGGAAGGCCACGAAGCGCGGGCCGCCATCGCCGGACTCAACGGCAAGGAGATCCGCGGCAACCTCATCCGCGTCAACGAGGAACGCAAGGACGAGAAGGTCGGGGGCCGTTACGCCGGTGGGCGCCGCTGATTCATAGCTGACCGTGGCTTGCGGCCGGTGACGGCCGCGCTTAGGGTGCGTTGGATCCCCTTGCCCAAGCCGGCAAGCGGCGACCAACGCACCCTTTTTCGTTTCCGGGACCATGACCGCCGCCACGCTCGCCGACTCGCCGGATCTACTCGGTCATCCCCGCGGCCTGTACGTCTGCTTCTTCACCGAGATGTGGGAGCGCTTTTCCTTCTACGGGATGAAGGTGCTGCTGCTGCTGTACCTCACCAAGTACCACCTGTTCACCGACGGCGACGGCTACGACCTGCTCGGCGCCTACGCCGGCATGGTCTACGCGATGCCGGTGATCGGCGGGCTGGTGGCCGATCGCTACCTGGGCATGCGCAAGTCCGTGGTTCTGGGCGGCGTGCTGCTGTGCCTGGGGCACCTGGGCATGGCCTTCGAGGGCGTGCAGGCGCGGGTGGTGGACGGGAAGGTGATGCAGGACGCCGCGGCGCTCCAGGTGTTCTATTTTTCGCTCGCGCTCATCATCATGGGCGTGGGGTTTCTGAAGCCCAACATCTCCACCATCGTCGGCAAGCTCTACCCGCCCGGCGACCCGCGGCGCGACGCCGGGTTCACGCTGTTCTACATGGGCATAAACGTCGGCGCGTTCCTGTCGGCCCTGGTGTGCGGCTGGCTCGGCGAAACCTGGGGCTGGAACTACGGCTTCGGTGCGGCCGGCCTCGGCATGCTGATCGGGCTGGCAGTGTTCCTGTCGGGCCAGAAGCATCTGCACGGATTCGCCGAGCCGCGCGATCCGGCCCTGCTGCGCCAGCCGGTGCTGGCGGGCTTGAGCCGCGAGTGGCTGATCTATCTCATGGTCTTTGCCGGCCTGTTCGGCGTGTGGCTGCTCATCCAGAAACCGCCCGCGGTGCACCTGAGCATGCACGCCACCTCGGTGGTGCTGAGCGCGGGCCTGGCCTGGTTCATGTGGAAACACTGCACACGCGCGCAGGTGCAGCAGATGCTGGTGCTGATCGCGCTCATCGTCATCAGCCTGGTGTTCTGGGCGCTGTACGAGCAGAGCTACGGCTCTTGGATCCTGTACTCCGATCGCGTGATGAACCGCGAGGCGCTCGGCGTGGAATGGACGGCCTCGCAGCTGGCCTCGCTCGGCTCGTTCTTCATCTTCGCGCTGTCGCCGCTCTTTGCCTGGCTGTGGCCGCGGCTGGACCGGGCCGGGTGGAATCCGTCCACGCCCGCCAAGTTCGGCCTGGGCATCGTGTTCGCGGGGCTGTCCTTCGTGGTGCTGGCCATTTCGGCAACGACGCCGGAAGCCAACGGCAAGGCCAGCCTGTGGGCGTTCGTCGCGGCGTATTTCCTGATCGAGGTGGGCGAACTGCTGCTGTCGCCCATCGGCCTGTCCGCCGTCACGCAGTTGTCAGTCGCCCGAGTGGTGAGCCTGATGATGGGCGCCTGGTTCCTGGCCTCGGCCTATTCCGAGGTGGTGGCGGCCTGGCTCGGCAAACTCTCGGCAGTCGACGTGGACGCCGCCGGCAGCTTCAACGCCGTGGAGGCGCTCGGCAAGTACGCCGATCTTTTCACCAGCCTGGGCTGGATCGGGCTCGGCAGCGGCGTGGCGGTGCTGCTCCTGACGCCGATCCTGCGCCGCGGCATGCACGGGGTGCGTTGATCCTGGGCGTTGCGCCAGGCGCGGCCACCAATCAGCGCAACCGTCCGCGTGGGCCCGCGCTCAGGTGGGATCGGTGAAACTGGCGGTGTACGTGCTCTGCTGGCCGATCTTGGCCCCGACGGCGCCGCTCAGGGTGAACGTCGCCTTCTCGCCGGTCTCGGCGAGCGTGTCGGCCAGCGCCTGCACCCAGATGCGCCGGGACCGGGCCCCCGCCGGAATCGTGACCGCGACCGCGACGGATTTGTAATCCACGCCGTTCTTGGCGCTGCCGCCGATCTTCAGGTTCACCGTCACCTTGCGTCCGCTGGCCGCCGACAGCCGTACGTCGAAGTAGCCCGCCGCACCACCTTCGCCCAGGGTCTGGCTGCTGCGGCTCACCGTCAGGGTCGGGAGGATGGCCTTGATCGCGTTGTCGGCGCGCACCAGGCCGCGTCCGGAAAGAAAATCGAACCCCGCCGTTTCCATGTCGAGCGCCGTGTTGCGCAACGCCGCGTAGAGCTGCGAGGGCGTGGCGGCCGGATTGGCCTGCAGCATCAGGGCGACGACGCCGGCCACGTGCGGTGCAGCGGCGGAACTGCCGAAGAAGTTCGGGGAGGTGTCCGCGTCCTGGCAGGCCGTCGACCCGCCCTTGTTGCCGATATCGCTGCCGAAAAAGCTGGTGTTCACGCCGTCGGGCCCCACGGCATCGGGCTTGTTGCGGATTTCGGCGGCGGCGAGGCGCGATCCGTCCGGCGCCAGCAGGATCGGGGTGCCGCCCCCGGACGAGAAACTCTCGAGCCGCGGCGGATTCACTCCACAGGAAGGCGTATCGCGGTAGAAAGCGGCGCCGACCCCGAACACCTGGGCGGCCACGGAATGGGCGAATGAGGTTGGACTGCGGGTATCGAATTCCAGCGCAACCGGCGCGTCGCCCACGTTGAGGTACTTGATCCGGCCCGGCGGCCCGCCGGCGTAGATTTCGATGCGCAGGTTGAAGTTGGCCTGAGCGCCAAAATTGGTGAACTGGAGGTTTTCGATCGGGTCGCGCCCGATGTTGAAATCGTTGCCGCTGGCCAAGACATTCCCGGCAGCGTCGAGCAGGTGGATGTCCAGGTCGCGGCTGGTTCCCGGCGAACCCGGATGGGCGGAGGCAAAGGGATCGTCCCACTGCAGGATGATATCCAGGCGCTTGCCGGCGCCGAGCGTCACAGCCTGGGCGTAGTCCACGCCCGGCCCCGGATCGAAGTCGTGGCCGATACCGGTGGCGTCCACATCAATCCGCGGTGCCACGGTAGCCTGGAACACCGATTCGTAGGACTTGCGCCCGTCGTTTCCGGATGCCGAGATGAAGGGCACCCCCGCAGACACGGCGGCATCCGCGGCCTGGGCGATGATGCCGTCCTGGAAGAAGGGCTGGTCGTAATAGCCGATGTCGTCGACGATGACATCGGCCCCGGCGGACACCAGCTCGCCGATGCCCTGTGCGAAGTCAGCCGCGCCCTCGAACGCAGTCCGAAACAGTGGCTGCGCGCCGGGCGCGACGTCGGCCAGGATCTGCACCATGGCCCGGCCTTCGTCGGCACCTCCGGCGCAGCCGCTCAACTCCCGCAGCACGGTCACGGGCGGAAACTCGTTGTTGCCCTGGTCGGCAGCTGCGCCGCCGAGGCAGTTGAAACTGTCCGACAGCACGCCCACCTTGACGCCAGCACCGGTCGGTTTCCCCGCCAGTAAGAGGCTGCGTCCGGCACTACCGCGGATGGCAGCATCCCCCTGACTGAGGACCGGCCCGAGGCGAGTGGAAGCGCGCACCGGGCGGGCCAGAAGGAGGCTCGGTTCTGAGCTCAACTGGTCCAGCCTTCCCAACAGTATCTGCGCCGAAACCTGTCGCCCGAACACGGCGATGTTGCGCGCGCCCAGGTTCGTCAGCCGGGCAACCAGGGTGCCGGGATCCGTGGTGGCGACGAGGTCCAGACCAATCCAGGCCCCCGATTCATCCTCGAAAAGGCGCAGGCGATCCGGACCGATGTCCGGATTGGAGGGCAACTGTTTCGCCTGCACCGCCTTCTGCTGCGCGATGCGGGCAAGGCCACCCTGGAGCCGATGCTGTGCCTGGGACTTTGCCTGGCCCCCGCCTTCCGTCGCGCGGGCCTTCTTGGCGATCGGCACCGCGGCTGAGGCGGTGAGCACACTCGTCATCAGCAGGAACGCCACGACAGTCCGATTTTTTTCTTGCATACCGAGGCCTCTCAGCCGCGCTTGATCTCAATACTGTGGCATCACTTCACCAGGCATCGGGTGCTGCGCCGCGAGCTTCTCAGGGCCCAGTGACCCAACCCAAACAGCAACAGCCAGCCGGCGCCACCCAGCGCCCCACCGCCCGACCCACCTCCGCCGGATCCACCCCCCGCGCAGCCGCCGTCATCTTCGGCCGGATCGGGAGCGCCCACGACCTCCGCCGCCGGGACGCAGGTGCTGCCCGGGTTGGCACCGCACATGGATCGTCGGCCGGTGTTGTCGTCGTCCAGGAACGCCTTCAGGCCCTTGTCCCAGGCCACGTCCAGGCGACCAAAAAAATCCGGCTCGCCCGGGTTCGCACAGCTTGAACCGCCGCCCGAGAGCACGCCCACGAGCTTGTGATCTTCATTCCACAGGCCACCGCCGGAGGACCCTGGCTCGGTCACCCCCTGCGACCAGACGACGCGGAAGGCATCCGACTCGAAATTGCTCACGCACACGTTGTCCAGCCGCTCGGCACTGGTGAGGAAGGTGCTGATCCGCTTTTCATCCCCCTCCGGGTGGTGGATCGTGACGCCGCTGTGCGGGATGGCGGACCGGCTTGCATCGAACCCGCCCAGGTATGCGTTGAAGCGCGCGGGGGGCGCTTCGTCAAGGCGGATCAGCGAATGATCCGAGCTCGCGTCGTTGAAAACCTCGGTGGCGCCTCGCTGATTCCTCAGGAACTGGGTGCCGTTCGGGGTGCCGCCGCAGGTCGACGTCATGTAGTTGAAGTAGATGGTGATGTTGCTGGCGTTCGCGGGTCCGATTCCGCAGTGGTTCGCCGTGAGCACGTACGGAGTTCCGTCCTGCTTCGTGGTATTGACCAGTTGGCCCGAACAGAACGTCACCCCGTCTGGGTTGCCATCGGGAATCTGGAGCAGCACGGCTGAGCGGATTTCATCGGCCCAGGCATTGCCCGCCGGGCACACCACGTCCACATTGCAGCTGCCGGATTTGGCCGGAACGCCGTACCGGTTGAACGGCAGTACGCCATGCCCGATGCCGGACAGGTGAAGCTTCACCGCATCCAGGCTGGACGCCGCAACGCTCAGTTCGATCAACAGCTCGCTGCCTTGGACCAGCGGTGCCCAGAATCCGCCCTTGCGCGAGCGATCGTCCCGGCTGAAAGGCCCCTGCACGAAGGCCCCCGCCGGATCGCGCAGGCGCAGTTCCGCGCCTTCCGGCAGATCGAACTCGTCGAAATGGGCGATGAGCAAGGTCGCGCCCGGGGACTGGATGCGCATCTTCCAGGTGGCCGTCGCGCCAGACTGGTTCCAGCTTCCGTCTTTCATCCCCAGGCTCACCGGCACCGTCAGGGCGAGGAGGGCGGGACCACGTTCGCGGTCCGAATGCGCGTCGGCGCGCGTTGTATCGACATCGGAGGCCGGCAGCACGTGAACCGGAACCTCCTCCTGCCCGCTGGCCAGCAAGGGTGCGGCACCGGCGGTGGCGGCAAGGCACAGGATCAGCGGCAGCAGTGAGCGAAAATTGTGCGCCATCGGGGTGCTCTGAGAACGGAGGCGGCACTATAGATCGCGGTCCCGGGCTTGCGGGAGCCGGCGGTCGGCACGGCCCCGCCGCAAGCGCCGGATCA
This sequence comes from Panacagrimonas sp., assembly GCA_052386745.1. Classification (GTDB taxonomy): domain Bacteria; phylum Pseudomonadota; class Gammaproteobacteria; order Nevskiales; family Nevskiaceae; genus Panacagrimonas. Next base: position 59,359 of record JBQTJW010000001.1, read on the forward strand.
GGGTGCGCTGACCAGCAGGCGGTCGATCTCGTCGAGGTCGCGCGCCGCCAGCGTTCCCGCCGCAGACTTCAGGCGCAGCACGGCCAGCAGATAGTCATAGCGGGCGCGGGCGTGGTCGCGCTGGGCGCTGTAGCGGTCTCGCTGGGCGTTGAGCACGTCTACCGCGGCGCGCGTGCCCACCTCCAGACCCATCTCGCTGGCTTCCAGCGCGCTGGCGCTCGACACCAGGGCCTGCTGCAGCGCTCGGACCCGCGCCGCCCCGGCGATCACGCCGAGGTAGGCGTCGCGGGTGCGACGTTCCACGGCGCGCTGAACCCCTTCGCGCTGGGCCTTGATCTGGGCCTCGGTGGCCTGGGCCTGGCTGACCAGCGAGCGCGTGGCTCCGCCGGCAAAGAGCGGGACACGCACCTGCACGCCCAAGGTTTCGCTGCGCAGGTTGCCGACGAAGCGGCCGCCGTCCGCATCCAGGTCCTGGTACTGCGCCTGGGCGCCCACGGTGGGCCAGTGCCCGGCCCGCGCCACTGCAATGCCCTTGCCGGCGATGTCCGCCTGCAGGCTGGCGGCGACCAGATCGAGATTGTTCTGGCGAGCCGTCAGCAGCCATTCATCCGGCACCGCAGGTTCGGGCAGGCGCAGCGGGATGTCCTGCTGCAGCACCACGATCCGGCTTGCGTCCTGCCCGGTGATTTCGGTCAGCGCCTCGCGTGCGGCCGCGAGTTGCTGGTCGGCAGTGATCTCCTGCGCCACGGTGAGGTCGAAGCGCGCCTGCGCCTCGTGCATGTCGGTGACGGCGGACAAGCCCACTTCGAAACGCCGCCGCGCCAGTTCCAGCTGGCGCTCCACCGCGTTTTTCTCAGCGCGCGCAAACCCTAGGTTGTCGGCGGCGGCGAGCAGCCCGAAGTAAGCCTCCGCCGTACGCAGCACCAGGGTCTGCTCGGCCTTCCTGAACTGCGCCTGCGCCAGCGCAACCTGGTCGCCGGCCTGGTCGTAGCGCTTGAACGCAGCCCAGTCGAACACCGTCTGGCCCAGCGTCAGGGTGAGCGCGGACTGCGTGCTGTCGCGGTCCACGGGCCGCTCCGGCAAGCCCGCGAAGCCCTCCGACCCGCGTTCGCCGATGTCCTGGTATCCATAGTTGCCGCTGAGCTGCGGCAGCAGGGCCGCGCGTGCCTGCGGGCGTGCCTCGATCGCCGCATCGCGTGCGTGCCGCGCCGCCTGGAACTGCATGTCCTGCGCCAGCGCCTGCTCGTAGACGCGCGCCAGTTCGTTGGCCTGCAACGGCGCGCTGGCCGCCAGCGCAAGTATCAGCGCGACGGCCTGGATGGAAGTCGGGGCGGACATGGAATGAAGGCTTCAGTAACGCGGCAGCGAAGGGTCGATTTCAACCGACCACGCATCGATTCCCCCGTCCAGGTGCGCCACGTTTCCGAAGCCGTGCACTTCGAGCACCAGCGCGGCGTGCTCGCTGCGCACCCCGTGATGGCAGTAGATGGCCACCGGCCGTTCGGCTGAAAGCTCGGCCACCCGGCGCGGAAGCTCGTGCACGGGAATGAGCGCACCGCCGGGAAGGCAGGCGATGTCCGCTTCCTCCGGCATGCGGACGTCCAGAAGTTGAACGCCGGGTTCGCGGAGCAGTTCCTGGAACTGGGGCGGCGAGAGTGTGCGCATGGGACACCTTTGGAGCGGGGGGCCTTGGCCGGGTCCAATTAGTGTACCGGCTGGTTTTGTAATTGACAGTCCCTCATCCGGGCACCGCCCGTGCGCGTACCATAAAGACCACAGGGAGACAGGTCGGCCGACGATGTGCAGGGCTCGATCCGATGAAAACACGAATGGACAATCACTTCTATCTTGCGTCGCGGTCCGAGCGCCGGGTGCAGATGCTGCGCCATGCCGGGTTCCGCTTCGGCATCGTGCCGGCGGACATCGACGAGCGCGCCCTCGCCGATGAATCGCCCGCCGACTTCGCCGCGCGAATGGCCCTGGAAAAGGCCCTTGCGATCCGCGCGCGCGGCGACGTGGACCGCAGCCTGCCGGTACTCGGCGCCGATACCGACGTTGCGCTCGACGGCAGCCTGCTGGGCAAGCCCCGCGACCGGCAGGACGCGGTCGGGATGCTGCTGCGCCTCTCGGGCCGCACGCACCAGGTGCACAGTGCGGTGGCGGTCGAACTGCATGGACACCACCGGGTTGTCACCACCTGCACCGAGGTGGTCTTCGGTCCCGTGTCTCCGGGCGACGCCGAGGCCTACTGGGCCACCGGCGAGCCCGCGGACAAGGCCGGCGCCTATGCCATCCAGGGGCTCGCGAGCCGCTGGGTGCGCGAGATTCGTGGCAGCTACAGCGGCGTGGTTGGGCTGCCGCTGTGCGAAACGGTGGACCTGCTCCGCGCATTCGGCGTGCACCCGGAGTGGCCGGCATGAGCACGGAAATCCTGGTCAACATCGGGCAGCAGGAAACCCGCGTGGCGCTGGTGGAGGGCGGCGCCGCGCAGGAGATCTACATCCAGCGCGCCTCGCGGCACGGGTTGGTGGGCAACATCTACAAGGGCGTGGTGCAGCGCGTGCTGCCGGGGATGCAGGCCGCGTTCATCGAGATCGGTCTGGAGCGCACCGCGTTCCTGCACGTGGCCGACATGCTCCACCCCATGGGCAACGGCCATGCGCCGGGCGAGCCGCCGCGCGAGATGCCGCCCATCCAGACCCTGCTGCACGACGGCCAGGACGTGCTGGTGCAGATCCTCAAGGATCCGCTGGGCAGCAAGGGCGCGCGCCTGACCACGCTGCTGTCGGTGCCTTCGCGCTACCTGGTGCTGCTGCCGTTCGAGCCGCACGGCGGCGCCTCGGTGCGCATCGAGGACGAGGCCGAGCGCACGCGCCTGCGCCAGATCGTCACCCAGGTGGCGGGCGAGATGTGCCCGAACTTTGGCGTCATCGCGCGCACGGCGGCCGAGGGCGTGGACGGCGCTCGCCTGGCGGCCGATCTCAAGTTCCTGCTGCGCCTGTGGACGGCCATCAGCGAGCAGGCGCGCATCGCGCCGCCGCGCAGCCTGGTGCATGGCGACCTGCCGCTGTCCATGCGCATCCTGCGCGACCTGCTGGGCGCGGACATCGAGCGCATCCGCATCGACAGCGCCGAAGAATTCCGCAGCGTGCGCGAATTCGCCGACGTGTTCGTGCCGCACGCCGCCGAGCGCCTCGAACACTATTCCGGCGCGGCCCCGATCTTCGACCTGTACGGCGTGGAGGACGACATCGACCGCGCGCTGGCGCGCAAGGTGGACCTGAAGTCCGGCGGTCACCTGGTCATCGACCAGACCGAGGCCATGACCACCATCGACGTCAACACCGGCGCCTTCACCGGGCACCGCAACCTCGAGGAGACCATCCTCAAGACCAACCTCGAAGCGGCGCAGGCCATTGCGCGGCAGCTGCGCCTGCGCAACCTCGGCGGCATCATCGTGCTGGACTTCATCGACATGGGGAACGCCGACCACCGCGCCCAGGTCATGCGCGCGCTGGAAAAGGAGCTCAAGCGCGACCCGGCGCGCACGCGCGTCTACGACTTCTCTCCGCTCGGGCTGGTGGAGATGACGCGCAAGCGCTCGCGCGAGTCGCTCGGCCACATCCTGTGCATGCCGTGCCCCACCTGCGAGGGCCGCGGCGTGATCAAGACGGTGGAGACGCTGTGCCACGACATCGTGCGCGAGGTGAGCCGCGCGGCGCGGCAGTTCGAGGCGCGGCAATTCCTGGTGCTGGCCTCGCCCACGGTCATCCAGCGTCTCACCGACGACGCCTCGATGGGCCTGGCCCAGCTCGAAGCCAGCCTCAACCGCCCCATCCGCCTGCAGGCCGAGGGCTCGTACCACCCCGAAAGCTTCGACGTCGTCCCGCTCTGAAAAGTGCTCCGCGGCCCCCGGCCCCGCTTTTGCGGGCGCCCGAAGGCGAATGGCTAAAATGTTCGGGCCGATGCCTTCCTCCCCGCTCTCCTGGTTCGATCGCCGTCGCCCGGTATCCGCATGGAGCGGGTAAAGCGGCGCGTATGGACCCTGGCCGTCAGCCTGATGGCCGTCGTCCTGATTCTCGGCGCATTGACCACGGCCATCTTCCAGCTGGTGATCACCGTGGTCCCGCAGTACCGCGAGGACCTCGCCGACTACGTTTCGCGCGTCGCCCACCAGCCCGTGGACATCGGCGGAATCGGGCTGGTGTGGAGCGCGACGCTCACCCCGCGCCTGGAACTCACCGACATCACCCTCTACGGCGAGGATGGCGAAACGCCTGCCCTGTCGGCCGAACGCCTGCGCCTGGGCTTCGGCCTGTGGCGCCTGCTCCATCTCGACACCACGCCCACGCGGGTCGAGCTGTCCGGGCTGGAGCTGTTCGCCCAGATCGACGAGGCGGGCCAGTTCAGCCTGCGCGGCATCGACACCGCCGGCGGCCCTTCGCGCGCACCGCAGGACTGGCTGCGGCAGCTCGGCCGATTTCACAGCGTGCACCTGAGCCGCTGCGTGCTGCAGCTGGACGATGCGCGGCTCGCGGGCGCCCTGCCGCGCTTTCGCCTGCTGGACGCGGAAATCGCATTCCGGGCCGGCAAGGGCAGCGCCACGGCCGATTTCGAACTGCCGAGCGCCATGGGCTCGGGGGCGACGCTGGACGCAAGCATCACCGGCGACCTGGAACGGCCCGAAACCTGGCGTGGAAGCTGGTCGGCCAGGATCGACGATCTGACGGGCCTGCCGTGGATCGACGCGCGCATGGCGCCCGGATCGGCCGTGGGATTTCGCGACACCCAGCTCCAGGTCTACGGCTCGCTGCACGACGGCAAGCTGGGGCCGATCGGTATCGGGGCGGAAGCCGAGGCGATCATCGTCAGGACCCACAGGCAGCAGGCGCAGCTGAACGACCTGCGGCTGGCCGCGCACCTGACGATGCACGACGGCGGGTGGACGCTCGGCATCGAGCGCCTGTCGGCGACCGGTCCGGATGGCGCGTGGCCGGAAACGAGGGCGAAACTCCGGTTCGACCGTCCTCCGGAAGGCCCGCGCATCGAGGCCGAGGCCGAATACCTGCGGCTGGCCGACCTTGCGCCCTGGGTCGCGCTGGCGCCAGCGGTCGCCGCCTCTGGCCACCTCAAGACCCTGCAACGCGTCACCGGCGCCGTGCGCGGCCTGGTGCTGCGCTTGCAGCGCGACGAAGGCGGCTTGCGCTACAGCGCCCGCGCCGACCTGGAGAATCTCGGGCTCAAGCCGGACGGCGAGTCCATCGCCTTCGAGGGCCTGAGCGGCGCGCTGTCGGCGTCCGAGAACGAGGGCCGACTGAGCCTGGACAAGGCGGCCGTCAAGCTCAGCGCGCCGCACCTGCTGGAGCAGGCACTGGCATTTGATGCCCTCACCGCCGATCTGGGCTGGATGCGTTCGCGCGAAGCCTGGGAACTGGCGGCGCCCCGCTTTTCCTGGGCGCTTGCCGGCAGCAAGGGCGAAGGCGGGCTCAGGCTGCGCCTGCCCCTGGAACCGGGGCAGTCCCCCCATATCAACCTCGACGCACGGTTCTCGGCGGCCGACGCCACCCGCTTCAAACCTTACATTCCGAAGATCTGGCCGACGGAGCTTCGGCACTGGCTGGGAAGTGCGATCGTGGCCGGGCGGGTGCCCGCCGGACGCCTGAAACTCGAAGGGGAGCTGGCCCACTTTCCGTTCGTGGACCACCCGGGGATGTTCGCGCTCGACATCGACGCGGCCGATACCGATTTCGCCTACGCGCCGGGCTGGCCAGCGATCGAGCAGGTTTCCGGGCACCTGGAGTTCCGCGGCAAGCAGCTGGCCATTCGCAGCGACTCTGCCCGGGTGATGGGCAATCCGATCACCGCCGTCGAAGCGCTCATTCCTGACCTGCACGAAGGGCACCTCGGCGTGGTCGGCCAGTCGCAGGGTGACGCCGCCCGGTTCTACGACTTCCTGCGGGCCTCGCCCCTGGCACCGCGGCTCGCCGGCCTGCTCTCGCGCACCGCTGCCAGCGGCGAGGCCTTCGTCCAGGTCAACCTGCAGATTCCCCTTGCGCACGCGCACGAGACCCTCGTGAGCGGCACCGTGCGGACCCACGGCGGCCGGCTGGACCTGACCGGCCTGGACGAACCCGTCACCGACATTCACGGCGAACTGTCCTTCGACAACCACGGCGTGCGTGCCGAACAGCTCACCGGGCAGATGTTCGACACGCCGGTGCAGGCATCCATTGCCCCCGAGGGCGCCGGGCACTCCGTGCTGCACGGGCAATTCGACTTTGCGCCCGATCGCGGCGGGGCCGGTCTCAGTCACCTGCTTCCGCATTTCCTGGTTGCCGGAATGGAGGGCAGCAGCCGATGGAACCTGCGGCTACCCCTGGATGGCGCCGACGCGGGACATGTGCGGCTGGAGTCCGACCTTCAAGGCCTGGCGCTCACACTGCCGCAGCCCATGAAGAAGCCGGCGGCGGATGCCTGGCCCACCGAGGTGGTGCTGGAATCCGAACCCGCGTTTCCACTGCGCGTCACGGTCGAAATGCCGGACCGCCTGGGCGCAAATCTCGCCTTCGCCCGGCCGGCCGATGGGAGGACGCTGCACCTGCGGCGCGCCACCGTACGCGTGGGTGCCGGCATGCGTCCCCATGCCGACGAGGATCGCGTCTTCATCACCGGCACCGCCGTCGATCTCGACCCGCTGCTGTGGGTCAAGGCCGTCCATGCGGGGCCGACCGATTCCGGCGCAGCCGGCGGGGGCCTTGACGTCCCCTTCGTGGCCGACCTGAACGTCGGGCGCCTGTGGCTGGGCGCCCAGAACGTGGAAGGGGTGCGCCTGCTGCATGCCCCGGCTGCCGGAGGTTGGCTCGCGCAGGTCTCCGGCAACGGCGCCCAGGGCGACCTGGCGTTCCAGCACGACGACCTCGGCGGCGTGCTCAGGGGCCGGTTCCAGTACGTGAATGTCGCGGCGCGCAGCGAGGGGACAGTGCAGGCCGCCGCGCAGGACGCCAATGACCACCTCGCGGCGAGCACGCCCATCCACCCCGGCCAGCTGCCGCTGCTCGATCTGATGGTGGACGACCTGCACATCGCCAGGACCGAGCTGGGCCGCTTCGAGTTGCGCACGGCGCGCATTGCCGACGGCCAGCGCATCGAGCGCCTGCGCAGCCTCGGCCCCGGCGGCGAGATCGACGCGCGCGGCCAGTGGCGCCGGGCGGCCAATACTTCGTCCGCGGATGTGCGGTTCACCATCGACAACAACGCGGTGGACCAGCTGCTTTCCGGCTTCGGTTACACACCCAATCTCACCGCCCGGCGCAGCCGCTTCAACGGCGACCTGAACTGGCCCGCACGCGAGGGCGATGGCGCGCGCGGGCTGGAATGGGCGCGCGCCGAAGGCCGGCTGGACATCGACCTCGAGAAAGGCCAGCTGCGGGCGGTGGAGCCGGGTGCGGGCCGCGTGCTCGGGCTGATCAATTTCTGGGCGCTGCCGCGCCGGCTGACGCTGGATTTCCGCGACGTGGTGTCGGAAGGACTGAGCTTCGACCAGGTGAATGGACGTTTCGACATCGGCGGCGGCAATGCCACCACGCAGGATCTGGATATCCAGGCGCCGTCTCTGAAGATGGAAGTCCGGGGCCGGGTGGGCCTGGCCGCGCGCGATTACGACCAGCGGGTGAAGGTCTACCCCGACGTCTCGGCGGGCATCACCCTGGGAGCCCTGCTGGTGGGCGGACCCATCGCCGGCGTGCTGGCGCTGATCGCTCAGGAAGTGCTGGACCAGCCGCTCGACCAGGTCGGGCAGCTCAATTACCGGTTGACCGGTGGCTGGGATGATCCCCAGGTCGTGCGCGAAGGGGGCCTGATTCCAGGCCTCAACCGGAAGTCCGAGAAGAAGTCCGGGCACGGCACCGCAGCCAAGCCCTCCATGACAGGAGCAACCACCCCATGAGCCTGCACGTTGCCGCCATCCAGATGTCGTCCGGGAACGACGTCGCCGCCAACCTGGATTCCGCCGCCCGCCTGCTCGCCGTGGCCGCGGAGCAGGGAGCGGTGCTGGCCGTGCTGCCGGAAAATTTTGCCTTCATGGGCGAACGGGAGAAGGACAAGCTGGCACACGCCGAGGCGCCGGGCCGCGGACCCATCCAGGATTTCCTGTCCGGAGCCGCGGCGCGGCTCGGCATGTGGGTCGTGGCCGGAACCGTGCCGCTGGCGGTCGATCACGATCCGCAGCGCGTCAGCGCCGCGTGCCTGGCCTACAACGCCGTCGGCGAGTGCGTGGCGCGCTACGACAAGATTCACCTGTTCGACGTGGAAGTGCCCTCCGAAGGGCGCTCGGGCCGTTACCGGGAATCGGCCAGCATCGCCGCGGGACCGTGGAAGCCGACGTGCGTGGACACGCCGGCCGGACGGCTGGGGCTGTCGGTCTGCTACGACCTGCGCTTCCCCGAGCTGTACCGCGAGCTCGCCGCGCAGGGCGCCGAACTGCTGTGCGTGCCCGCCGCCTTCACCAGCCGTACCGGGGCTGCCCACTGGGAGGTGCTGCTGCGCGCGCGCGCAGTGGAAAACCAGTGCTTCGTCATCGCCGCCGGCCAGCACGGCACCCATCCCGGCGGGCGCAGCACCTACGGGCACTCCATGGTCGTGGACGCCTGGGGCGCCGTGCTGGAAATGACCGCCGAAGGCGACGCCGCCGTGGTCGCCGCGATCGACCGCGACCAGCAGCGGGACCTGCGCACGAGCTTCCCGGCCCTCAAGCACCGGCGCGGCTGAAATTCCCCGTCCGGCCCGGCACGCTTCAGGGCACCCGCTGCACCCGCGACGCGCCGATGCCGCGCGCGTCCGCCGCCGCTTCCACCTTGCCGGTGGCCGGGTCCCAGGTCACCACGTGCATGTTGCCGTAGGCGGACCCGGGCTTGAGCACGTGGCCCATCCGCTGGAGCTGCGCCTGGGTCTGGGCGTCGAAGGCGCCGGGTTCAAAGCGCACCTCGTCCGGCAGGTACTGGTGGTGAAAGCGCGGCAGCGCCACCACCGCGGCGGCGTCGGCGCCATCGGCCCAGGCGAGCAGGCCGTTCAGCACCATGGTGATGATGCGGCTGCCGCCGGGCGTGCCGATGATGAGCAGGCCGCGCGGACCTTCGACAAAGGTGGGGCTCATGGACGACAGCGGGCGCTTGCCCGGCTGGATGCGGTTGGGCACCGAGCCGATCAGGCCGTAGGCGTTGGACGCGGTGACGCTGGCGGAAAAGTCGTCCATCTCGTCGTTGAACAGCACGCCGGTGCCGGGCGCCATGTAGCCGGAGCCGAACGGCAGGTTCACCGACAGCGTGGCCGCCACGCGGTTGCCCTCGGCATCCAGCACCGAGAAATGCGTGGTCTGGAAGCCCTCGGGCCCGGGACGCGCGGGGGCGAGCGCGGTGCTCGGCGTGGCGCGGTTGCGGTCGATGCCCGCGGCCAGCGCGCGCGTGTAGGTGGGCGACAGCAGCTTCCAGCCCGGCACGGAGACGAAGTCCGGGTCACCCAGGTAGTCGGCGCGGTCGCGGTAGGCGCGCCGCAGCGCTTCGATGACCAGGTGCTGCGATTCCACCCCTGCGTTGCCGCGCCACCCCAGTGCTTCGAGCTGGCCGAGCGTGGTGCCGATGGTGATGCCGCCGGCGGACGGCGGTGGCGCCGAGATCACGCGCAGGTCGCGGAAGTAGGTGACGGTGGGCTTGCGCTCCACCACGCGGTAGCGGCGCAGGTCCTCGGCCTCCCAGATGCCGCCGCCGGCGCGCGAACCGGCCAGCAGGGCGGCGCCGGTCTCGCCCTCGTAGAAGCCGCGGGCGCCGGATGTGGCCATGCGCTCCAGGGTCTGCGCCAGGTCGGGCTGGACGATGCGCTCGCCCACCTTGGCCGGGCGTCCCTGCACCGAGAACACGCGCTGGCCGTCGCCGCCGGCCAGGCGCGGCCACTGGCGCTCCAGCGCCTGCGCCAGGTGCTCGTCGCAGGCAAAGCCTTCACGCGCGGCGCGGATGGCCGGTTGCAGCGAGCGCGCCAGCGGCAGCCGGCCGTAGCGGCGCGCCAGGTGTTCCAGCGCCGCCGGTTCGCCGGGAATGGCGGCGGCGCGCGCCCCGTCGCGCGAGAACGCGTCCACCGCCTTGCCACTGGCATCCTGGTACATGGCCTCGCTGGCGGCGGCGGGCGCGGTCTCGCGGCCGTCGATGAAGGTGTCCAGGTCGTCGGAGGCGCGGTGCAACAGCCAGAAGCCGCCGCCGCCCAGGCCCGAACCGGTGGGTTCGACCACGGCCAGCGTGCTGCTGACGGCCACCGCCGCGTCGAAGGCGTTGCCGCCCGCGGCCAGCACTTCCATGCCCGCCTCGGTGGCCAGCGGGTGGGCGCTGGAAATGGCGTTGGCGCCGGGCCGGTCCGCGGACCAGGCCACCACCGAAACCGACAGCAGGAATACGGGCAGCCATGCGCCGGCCCGCATCCAACCCGAACGCCTCATGCGGCCGATTCCATCAGCTGGCGATATTTTTCCAGCAGATGCGCCTGCGTCTCGGCGTGGTCCAGGTCCAGCGGGATGCAGTTCACCGGGCACACGTCCACGCATTGCGGCGTGTCGAAATGGCCCACGCACTCGGTGCAGCGCGCCGGGTTGATCTGGTAGATCTCCACGCCCTGGAAGATGGCCTGATTGGGGCACACCGGTTCGCACACGTCGCAGTTGATGCACTCGTCGGTGATCCTGAGGGCCATGATGGAGGTGCTGCGGTCATCAGACCGCGGCGGCGGCCGGGCTCTGCCGGCGCGCGTCGGCGATCAGGTCGCGCAGTGCCTGGTAGCCCTGCACCAGCCGCGGCCCGGGCCGGCCGAGCCAGGCCTCGGTGACGGCGTGGATGCGCTCGCTGCGCACCGCGGGCATGGCGTCCCAGCCGGGACGGCGACGCACGATGTCGGCGCGGTAGTTGTGCAGGGGCACGCCGCACCAGGCCATCACCACCACGTCGGGTGCCTGCGCCAGCACCTGCTCGTCGGTCAGCGGCACGCTCTTGCCCGCAACCTCGCGCCAGGGATTGGTGCCGCCGGCGAGTGCGATCAGGTCGGTGGCCCAGGAGTCGCGCGTGGGCGCGATCACGGGCTTGGGCCACCACTCGATGAGCACGCGCGGCGCGTCGCTGCCGGCGGCGATGGCCGGCATGGCGCGCTGCATGTCGGCCACCAGCTGCTCGCCGCGCGCCGCCACGCCGAGCGCCTGGGCGATGCGGCGGATGTCCTCGTACACGTCGGCCAGCGACACGGGTTCGCACACCAGCGTGGGCAAGCCGGCGGCGAGCAGCTGGTCGACCAGCGTCTCGTGCCCCGGCAGGGTGCGCGAGCTGAGCACCAGGTCCGGCGCCAGTTCGCGCACGGAGGCCACGTCCAGCGACAGGTCGCGGCCCAGCTTGGGCAGGTCGGCGACGACCTCGGGCGGGTAGTCTGAATCCTGGTCGACGCCGATCAGGTACGAGGCGCAGCCCAGCGCGCACACGATCTCGGTGTTGGAGCAGGTGTGCGAGACGACCCGCATCGCTAGGGCTTGCGGCCGAAGCGCGCCAGCAGCGCCGGGATCACCGCCGGTGGCACCAGCTTTTCCACCGGCGCGCCCAGGCCGGTCAGTTCCCGCACCAGGCTCGATGACAGGTGCGCATACTCCGGCGAGGGCGTGAGCATGATGGTGTCCAGCTGCGGGTACAGGTCGCGGTTCATCACCGCCATCTGCTTTTCGTAATCGACGTCGCCCACGGTGCGCACGCCGCGCACCAGCACGGTCACGCCGTTGTCGCGGGCAAAATCCACCACCAGCCCGTTGAAGCCCACCACGTCCACGTTCTGGAGGTCGCGCGTGGATTGCTGGATCAGCGCCACGCGCTCCTCCAGCGAAAAGCGCGGGTTCTTCGCCACGTTGGAGCCCACCGCCACGATCAGGCGCGAGAACATGTGCGCCGCGCGATGGATGATGTCGTTGTGCCCGAGCGTGATCGGGTCGAAGGTGCCGGAATACGCGGCGACGACGTTCATGGGCTCTCTCCCGGCGCATAGGTGATCAGGCCAAAGCTTACCTGACCGGCTTTCTTCTCCCGCAGCCAGGCGTAGCCCGCCGGAAGTTCAAGCCTTTGCCCCGCCGGCCATTCCACGTAGATGCGGTTCAGCGGCTTGAGCAGCGTGCGCAGTGCCAGCAGCGTGGGCGCGAGCAGGTTGCTGGCGTAGGGCGGGTCGAGCAGGACGATCTCGTAGGGTTCGCGGCGCGCGGACTGCGCGATCCAGGCACGGGCGTCGGCGTTGAACACCGTCGCGCGATCGGTGGCATCCAGCATCTGCAGGGCGGTGCGGATGGCCGTCGCCTCGGTGGGCGACTGCTCCACGAAGTCCACCTGCGCGGCGCCGCGCGACAGCGCCTCCAGCCCCAGCGCACCGCTGCCGGCGAACAGGTCCAGCCCGCGCGCGCCCTCGATGTTCGGTGCCAGCCAGTCGAACAGCGTCTGGCGCACGCGGTCGGGCGTGGGACGCACGCCGGACTCCGTGTCGAACTCGATGATGCGGCTGCGCCAGTGGCCGCCGACGATGCGCAGCCGGCCGCCCGTACGCTGCTTCATGGCGTGATTGCACCGGTCAGGCTGAATCCGGTCCGCACGACAAGCACGTTCAGCCCTGCGTGCCGCCCACGGTCAGGCCGTCCACGCGCAGCGTGGGCTGGCCCACGCCCACGGGCACGCTCTGGCCTTCCTTGCCGCAGATGCCGATGCCGGCGTCCAGCTTCAGGTCGTTGCCGACCATGGACACGCGCGTGAGCACCTCGGGCCCGTTGCCGATGAGCGTGGCGCCCTTGAGCGGGCGCGTGATCCTGCCGTCCTCGATCAGGTAGGCCTCGGAGGCGGAAAACACGAAGTTGCCGGAGGTGATGTCCACCTGCCCGCCGCCAAAACTCACCGCGTAGATGCCGCGCGGCACGCTGGCGATGATCTCGGCCGGGTCGTGAGGCCCGGCCAGCATGTAGGTGTTGGTCATGCGCGGCATCACCAGGCTGGCGAAGGACTCGCGCCGGCCGTTGCCGGTGGGCGCCATCTTCATCAGCCGGGCGTTGGTGGCGTCCTGCATGTAGCCGGCGAGGCGGCCGTTCTCGATCAGGCGCGTGCACTGGCTGGCATTGCCCTCGTCGTCCAGGTTGAGCGAGCCGCGGCGGCCCGGCAGGGTGCCGTCGTCCACCACCGTGCACAGCTCGGAGGCCACGCGCTCGCCGATGCGCCCGGCGAAAGCCGAGGTGCCCTTGCGGTTGAAGTCGCCCTCCAGGCCGTGGCCGATAGCCTCGTGCAGCAGGATGCCCGGCCAGCCCGGGCCCAGCACCACGGTCATGGACCCGGCGGGCGCGGCCTCGGAGTCGAGCAGCGTGAGCGCCTGGCGCACCGCCTCGCGGGCGTAGCTCTCGGGCAGGTCCCTGGAAAAATAATCGAGCTCGGCGCGCGAACCGCCGCCGACGTGCGCCTGCTCGCGGCGGCCGTCCTGTTCCACGATCACCGTCACGTCCATGCGCACCAGCGGGCGCACGTCCGCGGCGCGACGGCCGTCGGCGCGCACGACCATCACCACCTCGTACTGGGCGGAGAGCGAGCACATCACCTGCTTCACGCGCGGATCGGCCGCGCGCGCGGCGGCATCGGCGCGGCGCAGAAGGGCGAGCTTGGCGGGGGCGTCGGCCGAGGCGGGCGGGTCGACCGGCGGGTAGAGCCCACGCCCTTCCACGATGCGCTGCGGGGCATGGGCGGAGCTGCGGGTTTCGCTGGCGATGGCGCGCGCCGCGGTGGCCGCGTCCACCAGCGTGTCCAGGCCGATGTCCTCGGAATACGCCAGGCCCTGCTTTTCGCCCGCGATGGCGCGCACGCCCACGCCCTGCTCCACCGAGTGGCTGCCGGACTTGACGATGCCCTCCTCCAGCGACCAGTTCTCGGTGCGCGAATACTGGAAGTACAGGTCCGCATCCTCGGCGCCGGACGCCAGCGCCTCGCCCAGCACGCGGTCGAGCTGGGCTTCGTCCAGACCGGCAGGATCAAGGAACTGGGCGCGGGCAACGGCGTAAGCAGCGGTCATGGCGGGAGGACTGGAAGGGACGGTGAAAGGCTAACAGTTAGTTCTATGGGGCGTGGCGGGGGGATTTCCACCGGCGATTGATTCTGGCCGGCAAGCTCGGCGCCTGACGGGTTCCAGCACCGGGCCCGCTCAGGAATCACCCGTAGTCGAAATTGTCATGAATCTGGTTCAACATTAGTTTTCACTTCGAACAACAAACAGACTTCAGGTTCATGGGGACGCGAGAACGCAGGCAGCGGGATTTCGACGAACGCGAGGGCCTGTTCCTGGATTGCGCGCTCGAACTCATCGCCCGCGATGGGCTGCTCAACCTGCAGATGGTCCGCATCGCGGAAAAATGCGAGTACGCCGTCGGCACGCTCTACCAGCACTTTGCGTCCAAGGAAGACCTGTTGCTCGCCCTGGTGGTCCGCTCGTTCAAGGACTACCTGGACCTGCTCAACCGCGTGGCCAACTGGAAGGCCAGTTCGCGCGACCGCATGTTCGCCGTGGGCGTGGCCGACATCGTGTTCGTGCGCCGGCACCCCGATTATTTCCGCATCGCCCAGTACTCGCTGTGCGAGATTGCCTGGCAGGCCGCGTCGATCGAACGGCGGCAGGCGTTCCTGGATGCCAACCATCCGCTGGTCAACGTGGTGGTGGGTATCGTGGAGGACGCCCGCCGTGCGGGCGATCTGGATGACTCCCAGCAGCAGACGGCGCGCGAACTGGGCGTCGGACTCTGGTCGGTGTGCGCCGGCTACCGGGCTTTCACGTACGCCGAAGGGGTGCTCGAGAATTTTGCCATCAGCGACCCCTATCCCCTGATGTGCCGCCACCTCGAAGCACTGCTGGACGGCTTTCGCTGGCGGCCGGTGTCCACCACCCCTGGCAGTGCCGAGCTCGAGGCTCTGGTGGCCCGCATCCGCCGGGAGGTTTTCGATGATCGCTGACCTGCACGTCTACCCCGGCCACGGGCGGCTTGCGCCTTCGTCCCTGCACGGAATGTCCCGATGACGACAAGAATCAGACTCCTGACCCTGAGCCTTGCGATCGCGACGGTGTTCGCGAGCCAGGCAACGGGCGCCGAGGCGCCGGCACCCGCGCCAGCCCCGCCCCCGGTCCTCACGCTTTCCGGCGCCCTGCGCGCGGCGATCGCCAACGACCCCGACGTCCCCGGCTCCGCCGCCAAGCTGGCACTCGACCTGGAGGCGGGCGAGAAGGACCGCGCCAGCCTGCTGCCCTCGCTGAAGGCCGAGGGCGCCTACGACTACACCCATTCGAACTCGCAGTTCGCGTTCGGCACCGCTTCCGACGATTACCCCGCCTGGTCGGCCGAGCTCGAAGCGCGCCAGGCGCTGTTCCGCTTCGACTGGTCGGCGCGCCGCAGCCGCGCCAGGGCACAGGATGTCCTGGCCACCGACCGCCTCAAGTACCGCGCGCACTACCTGCTGATGCGCGTGGCCGAGCGTTACATGGGCGTGCTCGGCGCCAGCGACGAGGTTTCGCAGGTCGAGGCCGAGGCCAGGGCCATCCGGGAGTCGCTGGACAGCACGCGCAAACGCTACGAGGTGGACCTGGTCCCCGGCACCGACCTCAAGGAGGCCCAGGCGCGCAGTGATCTGGCGGAAGCCAACCTCCTGGCGGCCCACGAGAAGCTGGACACGGCCCGCGACCTGCTGGCCCTGAGCACCGGCAACCGCGAGGTGACGGTGCCGCGGCTGGAGGAGAGCGTCCGGTTCCCGGCCCTGGTGCCGGCCGACGTGGACAGCTGGGTGAAGGCGGGCAGCGAGTTCAATCCCGAGATCGCCGCGGCGCGCAATCAACTGGTCGTGGCCGAGGCGGACGTGCGCAGCCGCCGCGCCGATGCCCTGCCGCAGCTGGACCTGGTGGCCAAGGCCGGCCGCAACGATTCCACCGACTTCATCCTGGGCCAGCGCCAGGACAGCGCGAGCATCGGCGTGTCGCTGAACATGCCGCTCTACGCCGGCGGCATCAACAGCAGCAACGTGCGCGCGGCCAAGGCCCGGGAGGACGCGGCGCGGGCCGACGTGGTGCGGCTGGAGAAAGAGACCGAGCGCGTGATCCGCCAGCAGTTCCGCCTGCTTCAGACCGCCTACATCCAGGTGGATGCCTACGAGCGCGCGCTGGAGTCGTCCACGCTCGCCGAAAAGGCCACCAAGGCCGGGTACGACGCCGGCACGCGCACCATCACCGACGTGCTCGATGCCAAGAGCCGCGTGGTGCAGGCCAGCCGCAACCGCAATCAGTCGCGCTACAACCTCCTGCTGTACGTGCTGAAGCTGCGTCAGGTCTCCGGCCAGATTGCCGAGGCCGACTTCGCCGCCATCGACCAGATGTTCACCAAGCCCTGAGACACCCCCATGACCACCAAGCGAATGATCATCATGCTCGTGCTGGCCTTGCTGCTGTTTGGCGGGGTGTTTGGCATGAAGTACATGGGCAAGAAGGGCATGAACGAGATGTTCGACAGCATGCCCATTCCGGCCGCCACCATCTCGGCCGGGCCGGCCAAGGCCATGACCTGGGACAACCGGCTGGAAGCCAATGGCACCCTGGTGGCGGTCAACGGCACCAACGTCACCACCGAGGCGGGCGGCATCGTCATGGCCATCCACTTCGAGTCGGGTGCCGAGGTGAAGAAGGGCGCGCGGCTGCTGACGCTGGACGCCGCCAATGAAACCGGCGAGATGGAACGCCTCAAGGCGCAGGCCGAGCTGAGTAAGCTCAACCTCGCGCGGCGCGAAAAGCTGCTGAAGCTCGAAGCCATCTCCAAGTCCGACTTCGACACCGCCCAGGCCGAGTACAACGCCGCCGCCGCGTCCATCGCCGCGCAGCAGGCGCTGCTGGCGCAGAAGGACATCCGCGCGCCGTTCAACGGCCAGCTCGGCATCCGCCAGGTGAACGTGGGCCAGTACGTGGCGCCGGGCACGCCCATCGTGTCCTTGCAGTCGGTGGACCCCATCGAGTTCGACTTCACCCTGCCGGAACAGCACCTGGCGCAGGTGCTGTCCGGGCAGAAGGTGCTGGTGGCCATCGACGCGTACCCGGGCACCGAGTTCGGCGGCGCCGTGACCGCGGTGGAGCCGCGCATCGACGAGTCCACCCGCAGCTTCCGCGTGCGTGCGCGGCTCCCCAACCCGGACCATCGCCTGCACGCCGGACAGTTCGGCCGCGTCAAGCTGGCGCTGCCGGGTGAGCGGAACATCCTCGCTATTCCGCGCACCGCGGTCAGCTACAGCTCCTACGGCACCTCGGTGTTCGTGATCCAGAAGAAGAAGCCGGCGCCGGCCGCCGAGGGCGCCAAGGCCCCCGCGCCACCGCCCGCTGCGCCCGGTGCGCCCGGTGCGCCCGCGGCGCCGGAGCTGGAAGTGGTGCAGCGCTTCATCCGCGTGGGCGAGGCCCGCGGCGACTTCGTGGCCGTGCTCGAAGGCCTGAAGCCGGACGAACAGGTGGCCACCACCGGCCTGCTCAAGCTGCGCAACCAGCAGCCGGTGGTGATCGACAACCGCCTGGTGCCGGACGCGCAGCTCAACCCGATGCCCAGCGACTCCTGAAACGCTGTCCACGAGGAACCGCACCATGCGTTTCACCGACATCTTCATCCAGCGACCGGTGCTCGCCACGGTCGTGAGCCTGATCATCCTGCTGCTGGGCATCCGCGCCGGCACCAGCCTCAACGTGCGCCAGTACCCGGAGCTGCGCAACGCGCAGGTCACCATCTCCGTGGCGTACCCCGGTGCCGACGCCGACCTGATGCAGGGCTTCATCACCACGCCGCTGGAGCGCGAGATTGCCGCCGTGGACGGCATCGACTTCCTCACCTCCAACACCATGCTCGGGCTGGCCACCATCACCGCCAACCTGCGCCTGGAAAAGGACCCCAACGAGGCGCTCACCGAGATCGCGACCAAGGTCAACAAGGTGCGCAACCAGCTGCCGCAGGAGTCGGAAGACCCGGTGGTGCAGGTGGCGCAGGCGCAGGGCACCGCGGCCATGTACCTGAGCTTCTCGTCCGCGGTGCTGGACAAGAGCCAGATCACCGACTACCTGGTGCGCATCATCGAGCCCCAGCTCGCGGCCGTGCCCGGCATCGAGAAGGCCGAGATCATGGGGGCCAGCGTGTACGCCATGCGCATCTGGCTGAAGCCCGACCGGCTTTCGGCCAACAACCTGACGGCGAGCGAGGTCTACCAGCGCCTGCGCAGCCAGAACGTGCTGTCCGCCGTGGGCGAGACGCGCGGCAATTACGTGAAGATCGGCCTCAAGGCCGATACCGACCTGCGCTCGGTGGAGGAATTCCGCAACGTGATCGTGAAGTCCGACGGCGCCTCCACGGTGCGCCTGCGCGACATCGCCAACGTGACCCTGGGTGCGGAGAACTACGACCCGACCGCGCGCTGGGACGGCAAGGCCGCCATCTTCATCGGCGTGCAGGTGCGGCCCGATGCCAACGTGCTCGACGTCACCGCCGACGTGCGCAATCTCTGGCCGCAGCTGCTGTCGCGCCTGCCTGAGGGCGTGGACGCCACCATCGCCTACGACAGCACCATCTACGTCAACGAAGCTATCCAGGAAGTGCGCGCCACGCTGGTGGAGGCGGTGTTGATCGTGGTGGTGGTGATCTTCCTGTTCCTCGGCTCGGTGCGCAGTTCCATCATCCCGGCGGTGACGGTGCCGCTGTGCCTGGTGGGCGCGCTGTTCATCATGTACGTGATGGGTTTCACCATCAATCTGCTGACGCTGCTGGCGATGGTGCTGGCCATCGGCATGGTGGTGGACGACGCCATCATCGTGCTGGAAAACATCCACCGGCACATCGAGGAAGGCATGTCGCCGATGGATGCCTCGTTCAAGGGCGCGCACGAGCTGGTGGGGCCGGTGATCGCCATGACGCTGACCCTGGTGTCGGTCTACATGCCCATCGGCTTTCTGACCGGCATCACGGGCAAGCTGTTCATCGAGTTCGCGTTCACCCTGGCCGGGGCGGTGGTGATCTCCGGCATCGTCGCGCTGACGCTCACGCCCATGATGTGCTCGCGCATCCTCAAGCCCATGCACGGCGAGGGCGTGGAGACCAACCGGCTCGCCGAGTATCTCGACAGCACCTTCGAGAAGCTCCGGCAGTGGTACAAGCGCCGCCTGCATGGCGCGCTCAACACGGTGCACGTGATCGGCGTGTTCGGCGCCATCGTGCTGGTGTCGTGCTACTTCCTGTTCGTATCCGCACCGGGCGAACTGGCGCCCTCGGAGGATGCCGGCTTCGTCGCGCTGATCAACGAGAGCGACGGCTACGCCTCCGCCGAATACTTCGACCAGTACTCGCGCGTCAGCGAAAAGCTGCTGGAAAACACCGACGGCCTGGCCCACCTGTTCGCGTTCAATGCCTCCATGCCCGGCGGCGGGTCCACCAGCGGCTTCACCGGCATGGTGCTCAAACCCTGGAGCGAGCGCACCCGCAGCGCGGACGAGATCGCCCAGAGCATCGCCCCGCTGGTGGCCACCGTGGCCGGCCTGCGCTCCACCGCGTTCCAGCCGCCGCCGCTGCCCACGCCCGGCCAGGGCTACCCCCTGGAGTTCGTGATCAAGTCCACCGCCAGCCCGCTGGAACTGGCCACCGTGGGCGACGAGTTGATCGGCAAGGCCATGGCCACGCGCAAGTTCATCTTCCTGGCGCCGCAGCTGTACTTCGACCGCCCCGAGGCGCGCATCAACATCGATCGCGACAAGGCCGCCGCCCTGGGCATCGACATGCAGACGCTCGGCGCGGACCTGTCGTCACTGCTCTCGGGCAGCGAGGTCAACCGCTTTGCCTTCGACAACCGGTCGTACAAGGTCATCCAGCAGGTGGAGCGCTCGCAGCGCCTCAACCCCAACCAGCTGGAGGGCTATTACACGCGCGCCGCCGACGGCAAGCTGGTGCCCATTTCCACCGTGGCGAGCATCTCGCAGAAAACCACGGCACGGTCCATCGCGCACGCACAACAGCTCAACTCCAACACCATCATCGGCGTGCCGCGCCCGGACGTGACGCAGGGCGAGGCCCTGGGCGTGCTGGAACAGATATCGCGGGACATCCTGCCGGCAGGCTTCCAGATGGACTACGCAGGCTCATCGCGCCAGTTCAAGCAGGAAGGGCAGGCGCTGATCGGCACGTTCGTCTTTGCGCTGGTCATCATCTACCTGGTGCTGGCGGCGCAGTTCGAGTCCTTCGTGGACCCGATCATCATGCTGGTGACGGTGCCCATGTCGATCTGCGGTGCGCTGCTGGTGCTGACCATCTGCGGCATGACCACCGGCATGGGGCTGACCCAGTTTCCCGGCATGAGCCTCAACATCTACACCCAGGTGGGACTGGTCACGCTGATCGGCGTCATTGCCAAGCACGGCATCCTGATCGTGGAATTCGCCAACAAGCTCCAGCGCGAACAGGGCCTGCCCAAGCGCGAAGCCATCGAGGAAGCCGCCTCCATCCGCCTGCGCCCGGTGCTGATGACCACCGCCGCCCTGGTAGTGGCCATGGTCCCACTGCTGCTGGCGAGCGGGCCGGGATCGTCCGCACGCTTCAGCATGGGCCTGGTGATTGCCTCGGGCATGACCATCGGCACGCTATTCACGCTGTTCGTGCTGCCCGCCATGTACATCTACCTGGGCCGCGACTACGCCGCGACCAAAACGGCGCAGGCCGTGGCCAGGCCGGCGCATGCCTGATCGGGAGATTCAGCGCCTGCTGCGCCTGACGATCATCGGGCACCGGTAGGCATCCAGTGATATGTCGGTGCCTGCGATCGAGGTCAACGCGTCCAGCGCAACGATGTTCAACGGGGCCGCTGCTGCAACCTAACGTCCGAAGAAGATATGTATTCCTTGGACACCCCTGACGTGAGGCGAATTTCCGATCCTGCAGAGTGCAGGTGATTCCGTCGTGGTGCGGTGATCTACCCCGCAACAGTGGCAGCCGCCGGGAACTGGTCCTCCGGAATCAGGATCAGCGCCCCCAGCGGCGGCAGCGTGACGGTGATCGAGTGGTCGCGCTGCATCCACGGCTGGGCTTCGGCCCGCACGCCGCCGAGGTTGCCCACGTTGCTGCCGCCGAAGTGCGCCGAGTCAGAGTTGAACGCTTCCACGTAATGGCCGGGCAGGGGCACGCCGAGCCGGTAGTTGTGGCGCACCACGGGCGTGAAGTTGAGCACGACGACGGCGATGGAACTGCCGTCGCGGCGCACGAAGCTCAGCACCGACTGCTCGCTGTCGTGGCAGTCGATCCACTCGAAACCGCTGGACTCGAAGTCACCGCGGAACAGGGCCGGCAGGCTCACGTGCTGCTGGTTGAGGCTGCGCACCAGCTGTTGCACGCCGCGGTGACGCGGGTCGTCCAGCAGCGGCCAGTCGAGTTCGCGGTCCTGGTTCCACTCGCGGTCCTGGGCGAATTCCTGGCCCATGAACAGGATCTTCTTGCCCGGATGCGTCCACTGGTAGGCGAGCAGCAGGCGCAGGTTGGCAAAGCGCTGCCAGTCGTCGCCCGCCATCTTGCGCAGCAGGGAGCCCTTGCCGTGCACCACTTCGTCGTGCGACAGCGGCAGCACGAAGTTCTCGCTGTAGGCGTAGAGCTGGCTGAAGCTGAGGCGGTCGTGGCGATACTTGCGGAACACCGGGTCCAGGCGCAGGTAGTCCAGCGTGTCGTGCATCCACCCCATGTTCCATTTCATGGAGAAGCCCAGGCCACCGGTGTACGTGGGCCGCGTGACCTGCGGCCAGGCGGTGGATTCCTCGGCGATCACCAGCGCGCCGGCGTGCTCGTTGTGGACCACGTGATTGAGTTCGCGAAGGAAGTCGATGGCCTCCAGGTTCTCGCGTCCGCCGTGGCGGTTGGGCAGCCATTCGCCCGCCTTGCGCGAGTAATCGAGGTAGCATGGACGCCACCGCGTCCACGCGCAGGCCGTCCAGGTGGAATTCCTCCAGCCAGAACAGGGCGCTGGCCAGCAGGTAATTGCGCACCTCGGGCCGGCCGTAGTCGTAGATCAGCGTGTTCCAGTCCGGATGCTCGCCGCGGCGCGGATCGCCGTGCTCGTAGAGCGCGGTGCCGTCGAAGCGGCGCAGGCCGTGGGCGTCGCGCGGGAAGTGCGCCGGCACCCAGTCCAGGATCACGCCGATGTGGTGGCGGTGGAAGCTGTCGACGAAGTAGCGGAAATCATCCGGGCTGCCGTAGCGGCTGGTGGGCGCGAAGTTGCCGATGCTCTGGTAGCCCCAGGACGGGTCGTAGGGGTACTCGGTGACGGGCATCAGCTCCACGTGCGTGAAGCCCATCTCGCGCACGTAAGGCACCAGCGCGTCGGCCAGTTCGCGGTAGTTGAGCACGCTGCCATCGGCGTTCCGCCGCCAGGAGCCGGCGTGGATCTCGTAGATGGACATGGGCGCATGCAGCCAGTCGCGCGCGGCGCGGTCCTTGAGCCACTGCGCGTCGCCCCAGGCGTGGCGGCTCTCGTCCACCACCACCGAGGCGGTTTCCGGCCGCAACTGGAACGCGCGGGCGTAGGGGTCGGCCTTCAGGAACAGGCCGCCGTCGGCCGCGCGGATCTCGAACTTGTAGAGCGTGCCGCCGGGCAGGCCGGGGATGAAACCCTCCCAGATGCCGCCGGGATGCATGCGCAGCGGGTTGGTGTCGCCGTTCCACTGGTTGAAGTCGCCCACCACGCTCACGCGCTGCGCATTCGGGGCCCAGGTGGCGAACAGCGTTCCGGCCACGCCGTTGACGGTCCGCGGATTGGCGCCCAGGAACCGGTAGGCGTGCCAGTGGTGGCCTTCGCCGAACACCTGCCGGTCGAAAGAGCCGATGAGGCCGGTGTCGGGCGCGGTCTGCTCGGGCTGGTCCGCGGGCGCCACGGGCGTGGCCGCCTTGGACGCTTTGCGCGGGGCCGCTGTCTTCTTCGGGGCGGCGGCTTTGGTTCTGGTGGGCGTGTTCATGGTGGAGATAGTCCTGGAGAACCTGCCCTTCAAGGCGACGGAGCCGGGCGACGGGCCAGTGCCCGCGCCTGCGCTGGTCACATTGTCGGATGGCTCTCCGATGGGCGCACCCGGCCGTGACGGTGAAGGGTTTCACGTAGCCGCGGTGCAAAATCGGCCGGAACGTCCGGCCACGAAAACTTCCAGCGCCAGTTGCCGGCAGCGAGGCCGGGCACGTTGGTGCGCGCTTCGGTGCCAAGGCCAAGCAGGTCCTGGAAAGGCGCAATCGAGAGCGGTGCCGGTGACGCCCAGGCCCATTCCAGCAGGGCCTGCGGCATGTTCCGGGCCTCGCTGCCGAGCAGGTCGAACACCTTCTCGCGCGTGGCCTCGGCCAGGCTGGTCCACCAGCCCAGGGTGGTGTCGTTGTCGTGCGTGCCGGTGTAGCACACGGTGTCGGGCTCGTGATGCTGCGGCAGGTGCGGGTTGTCCAGGTCGCTGTCGAAGGCGAACTGGAGCACGCGCATGCCGGGGATGCCTTGTTCCTTGCGCAGCGCGATCACGTCGTCGGTGATCACGCCCAGGTCCTCCGCCACCAGCCGTGCGCCCCGAAGTCCGGGGCGGATGGCCTCGATCGCCGCGGCGGACGGACCGGGAATCCACGCGCCGTCGGCAGCGCTCGCAGCGTCGCCGGGAATGCGCCACCACGCGGCGAGGCCGCGGAAATGGTCCAGGCGAACCAGGTCGAAGCGGCTGGCCTGCACTTCAAAGCGACGCTTCCACCAGCGAAAGCCCTCCTGCGCCATCGCCGACCAGCGGTACGCCGGGAACCCCCACCACTGGCCTTCGTCCGAGAAGGCGTCGGGCGGCACGCCGACGGTGGCCTCGCACTGGCCCTGCGCGTCGAGTTCGAACAGATCGCGATGCGCCCACACGTCCGCCGAGTCGTGCGCCACGAACAGCGGCACGTCTCCGAACAATTGCAGGCCCATTGCATTGGCAGCACGTTTTAACTGGCTCCACTCACGGTCGAAGCGATACTGCATGCGCTGTTCCCGCTCCACCACGCCCGCGAGCCGCGCGCGCGCCGTGGCCATGCCCAT
This sequence comes from Panacagrimonas sp., assembly GCA_052386745.1. Classification (GTDB taxonomy): domain Bacteria; phylum Pseudomonadota; class Gammaproteobacteria; order Nevskiales; family Nevskiaceae; genus Panacagrimonas. The sequence continues at coordinate 83,499 of JBQTJW010000001.1, forward strand.
TGGCGTGCGATCGCGCAGGTCGGCCGGCCACTGCCACCACGGGGCGCCGAGAAATTCGTGCTTCAGGGCGACGAACAGGCTCCAATCGTCGAGCCAGTCCTGCTCGCGCTGGCAGAAGCTCTCGAACGCCTCGGGCACGTCGTCCAGTTCATCGCCGACCAGGGATGTGTCGCCGGCGAACGCGGACGAGGGCTGGAACGGGTTGCCATAGGAATCGCGCGGGCCAATCGGCAGGATCTGCCACACGCTCAGGCCGGCGTCGGCGGCCAGGCGGGCGAAATGCACCGCGTCATGGGCCAGACTTGCAGACGGCAAGGCGTGGATGTCGAGCAGCACGCCCGCGCTGCGCGGCGTCCAGGGCGCCGTCACCGGCGCGGTGGGTTTCATGGTGCCGCCCGCCGCCACCGGCCCCTCGACGCCGGCCGCGAACGGGCGGGACAGGATTTTCGGCGGTGCCTCGCCCAGCGCCCGGTACAGGCTGGACAGGTGCGCGCGAAGCAGGGAATCGAAGTCCGACACCGAGTCCGAGGGATTGGTCGCGCCCGGCCACCAGAACCAGTCGGAGCCTTCGCAGGCGCCCATGGCCGCCAGCGCGCGCGGCGAGGGGTTGGGATGCGCCACGTACCGGCTGCGCGCCTGCATCAGCAGGTCCCAGGCGCGGTTCTTCTCGGAGTGCCCGACCCAGGTCAGCAGCTGCCCGTGCACCCAGCTGCCGGCGCGCAGGGCGGGCAGCGGGCGTACGCGGACGTCCGGCTTGGCGCTGCACTGCGCAAGCGTGGCCAGGCGCAACCGTGGGTGCGACGCCAGGCGCTGGTAGAGGCCGCGCACAAAATGCTGGCCGTTCTCGGCGAAATACTCCCAGGGATTCTCACCGTCGAGCGCGATGAACACGAGATCGCGCCCGCCATCGCTGGCGATGTGTTCAAGCGTCTGCGTGAGGTCAGAAACAGCGTCCGGCGCGTGCCAGTCCTTGTAGGCAAAGCCGATGCGGTCGGAAATGCCGTCGTCGCGGAAATAGGCGTGCAGTGCCTGGCCGTCGCGGCGCCAAGGGTGGAAGGGGTCGGCCTCGCCCCAGCCGTGGTGGTGGAGCGTGCCGGCCAGCACCGACCGGCTGCTGGCGGTCCAGGTAAAGCCCAGCTCGTCGAGCAGCGCCAGCGTGTCGTCCGAAAGCGCCGCCTCGGACGGCCAGCAGCCGGTGGGCGCGCGGCCGAAGATCTCGGTGAAGCGGCGCCGGCCTTCCACCAGGTGCCAGCGCGCGCGCGCCGCGCCGCCGGGATAGGGCGTTTCGGGGACCGTCACGCCCGGCGCGTTGTCCTGCGCGGAGTGGAAATCCAGCAGCAGCGGCAGCAGCGGATGGTAGTAGGGCGTCATCGACAGCTCGGCGCGGCCGGCCTCGGCCAGCCTGCGGTAGCGCGGCAGCAGGCCGGCCAGGGTGTCGGCGATCAGGTCGAGCAGCATCCAGCAGTCGATGGCGTCGAACGCTGCGCCCTTGCCCAGCAGGCCGACCACGCGCGCATCCCCGCGCAGGCTCTCGCCCAGCCAGCCCATGTGGAACCACAGCACCAGGCCGGTGAGCAGCTCGTCGGGCAGGGCCTCGGGCGCGTGCTGCCGGACCTGTTCCACCATCGCCAGGTATTCGGGGTGGCGGTCGGTGCGCCGGTTGCGGTGGATGGGCATGCAGCGCCGCACGATGCCCGCGCGTTCGGCACCGGGGGGCGGCAGCTGGCGCAGGCAGTCCAGCAGCGCATCGCCGAAAGGCTTGCCGTAGTCGCGGTCCGCCGCCATGCGCTGCGCGTAGTCCTGGATCTGGTCCAGCAGGACCGGCGAGAAATTGACCACCGCGCAGGCGCCTTCCACCGCTTCGAGGTGCGCCGCCATGTCGCTGTACGCACCGATGGCGTGCAGGTAGACCCAGGGCAGGTGGAAGCGGCCGTCCACGCGGTACTCGGGCTGGTGCATGTGCCACAGGACGGCAACGGGGAAGCGCGGATCGGCGGTGCGGTCGTCGTTCACGGAGCGATAGGTCCTGGAAAAGTGCGACGGCGGACGCAAGAACGGTGCGCGGCTGATGGGCCGGGCGTACCGGGCATTGCCGGGGTTTACCGGGGACGGAAGCCGTGTTCACCGTTCATGACGTGCCGCACGATGCCATTTTCGAGGAGAACGATTTTCAGGGCGTATCGGCTGCCGAAGTTGTAAACCCACTCTTCGCGATAGACCGGCTCCAGGAAATGGTTCACGCGATGGTCGTCATGTGGGTGCCGGCGCCGGTCGTGGTGCCAGCCCGGGGATCGGGGTCGTTCGGGTTCGAAGCGGATCACGCGGCGCGTCACCGGTTCGCCACAGATTTTCACCATCCGGTATTTCGAGAGGCCCTCGACCAGAACGCTTGGAGAACAGCGGCGGGGCCCGCGCTCGGGGAAGCCGTAGCCGTCCGACTGGATGTCCACCAGCGTGCCGTGACGAAGCCTGAGAATCCGGATCAGCTGGTTGCTTCCGAAGTTATAGGTCCAGTGCTCCGACTCCATGATTTCGTTCACCGCCGTCTGCTCGCGGGACGAAAACACGTCGCGAAAGCTTGGCTCACCGCAGGCCGCGAGGACCTCGGCTGCCAGGGCTTCAACCGAGATGATCCTCGATCCGCAGCGAAGGCTGTCCGCCGCCTGTGCAGACCCGGCCAGGCTCATCAGGAAAAAGGCCGCAAGGATTGGACGTGAAGGCATGGACGGCTCGGAACCAGTCGGTCGAAACTGGGTCAACATTACCGCCCCAATACTGAACGCTCTCCGATGCCCTGGCTCCTCCTGTTCGCGTTGTCGCTGGGCCTCGTGACGTCCGCGTTTGCAGCGCCGGTCCGGACCGATCAGGTCGAGGCCGAGTTGATCGCCGAGAACCAGAGCTTCAGCGCCGATGAGGACAACTGGGTGGCGCTGCGTCTGCGGCCCGATCCGGGCTGGCACGTCTACTGGCAGAACCCGGGCGACTCGGGCATTCCCACGCAGTTGCGCTGGCAACTGCCGGAGGGCGTGACTGCCGGGCCCCTGCACTGGACGTATCCGCATCGCGAGTCGCTGGGCGAATTGACCAATTACGGTTATTCGGGGGAGACCCTGTTTCTCGTTTCCGTGCGCATCCGCGCCACGTCGGCGCCGGTGGTGAGCCTGGCGGCGACCGCGAAGTGGCTGGTGTGCAAGGACATCTGCATCCCGGGTGAGGCGGAGCTGAGCCTGCAGGTGCCGGTTCGCAAGGCTAGGCCGGTGCCGGACATCGCCTGGTCGCAGATGTTCGGCACCGCCCGTGCCCGCTTGCCGCGGGCGCTTCCAGATGCCTCGGCGCGCTTTGCGGTGAGCGATGCCGATTTTTCCCTGGCGGTCGCGGGCGCCCCGATTCCGCAAGGCGCCGAAGTCGAGTTTTTCCCCCTTGCAAACGACCTGGTCGGGCACGCTGCTCCGCAGCGCGTTACCATCGATCCGTCCGGAAACCTGCGCTTGAGCCAGCAGCGGTCGGCCTACTTCGTCCAGGCCCCGGAAACCGTGACCGGGGTGCTGGTGGTGCACGAAGGGGCAGCCGCGAACGCGTTCCAGATTTCCGCGCAACCAGGGGAGGTTGCAGTGGTTCCCTCGGTGCCGGGGCCTCGAGAGTCCGGCCGCGAGGCATCGGTTCCCGGTCCCGAAGCAGGGGACGACGGCTCTTTGCTGGTGATGCTGGCCTTCGCATTTGTCGGCGGCATCATCCTGAACCTGATGCCCTGCGTGTTCCCGGTATTGGCCATGAAGGCCCTGTCGGTCATGCACGCGCGCACGGAGGCCGCGTCCGAGAACCGCCGTCATGCGGTGGCTTACACGCTGGGCGTGATTGCCGCATTTGTCACGGTGGCCGGCGTGCTCATCGGCCTGCGCGCCGCGGGCGCGGCGCTGGGATGGGGTTTCCAGCTCCAGTTTCCGGCGTTTGTCTTTGGCCTGGCAGCCTTGATCTTTGCGATGGGCCTGTCCTTGTCCGGCGTCGCGCATTTCGGAAGTTCGTGGATGGGTGCGGGACAGGGCCTGGCTGCACGCTCCGGTCTGTCCGGTTCGTTCTTCACCGGCGTGCTCGCGGTGGTGGTGGCGAGCCCCTGTACGGCACCGTTCATGGCACCGGCGGTGGGCTTTGCGCTGGCCCAGTCTCCCGTTGCCGCGCTGCTGATCTTCGTTGCGCTCGGGCTCGGGCTGGCCGCGCCGTTCCTGCTCCTGGGTTGTGTGCCGCGGCTCGCGGCGTTCCTGCCCCGGCCTGGCGCGTGGATGGAGACGTTCAAGCAGGTGATGGCGTTCCCCATGTACCTGACCGCGGTGTGGCTGCTCTGGGTTCTGGGGGGACTCACTGACCGCGACGGCATGGCGCTGGCGCTGGTTGGACTCGTGCTGGTGGCGCTGGCGGTATGGCTGTTCGGACGCGCCCAGGGGCGGGGCGGGCGTGTGCTGGCATTGGCGGCGGTCATCCCGGCTGCGCTCCTGGCCCTGCACCCGGCCCTCGGCGTGAAACCTTTCCGGTCCGCTTCCACCGTTGCCCAGACGGCGGCGGGCTGGGAGCCCTACAGCGACCAGCGCTTCGACCAGTTGCGCGCCGAGGGGCGCTCGGTGTTTGTGGACTTCACGGCCGACTGGTGCCTGACCTGCAAGGTCAATGAGCGCGGCGTGCTGCGTTCGGACCGCGTGCGGGGCGCCTTCAGGGAGAAAAACGTGGCCCTGCTCGTGGGTGACTGGACGCGGTCCGATCCTGCGATCACCGCGGTCCTGCAGCGCTATGGCCGCAGCGGGGTGCCCTTGTACCTGGTGTCGCGCGCGGGCGCGGAACCGTCGATTCTGCCTCAAGTCCTAACGCCGGATCTGGTCTCTGGCGCATTCCGATGAAGACCCCCATCACTCAAGCATAGCGTCACGGAGTACCAATGAATCTGAAAGTGAATCCGATCAGGAATTTTTGCACCGCGGGCCTGGCCGGCGTTGCGATCCTGACCATGAGCGGCGTTGCCGCTGCCAGCGCGAAAGTCGGCGAGCCTGCACCGGGGTTTCAGGTGCCCAGCGCCGACGGCAAGCCGGTCTCACTAACTGACTACGCGGGCAAGTACGTGGTGCTGGAATGGACGAATGAAGGGTGCCCCTTCGTCCAGAAGCATTATCGAAGCGGCAACATGCAAAGCCTGCAGGGGGAGTTCACCGGGCGTGACGTGGTCTGGCTGACGGTGTTCTCGTCCGCGGAAGGACAGCAGGGGCACGTGGACGCCGCCGGTGCCAAGACCTTCAAGTCCAAGTACAACGCCGCTTCGAGCGGGATGCTGCTGGACGGCGACGGCAAGGTCGGCAAGCTGTACGACGCCAAGGCCACGCCCAACATGTACGTGGTCAATCCGAAAGGAACGCTGATCTACATGGGCGCGATCGACGACACGCCCAGTGCGGACGTCTCCGACATCCCGGACTCAAAAAACTACGTCAAGACCGCGTTGAACGAAGCGCTATCCGGCAAGCCGGTTTCAACGCCGGTGAGCAAGCCGTACGGGTGCAGCATCAAGTACTGATCCGGGGACGTTCGCCGAAAGCGACCGCGGGTGTGGCCGTCGCCATCGCGCATTTCCGGGTCAGCGGCCGGTTGTCCGTGATGCGGATCGCGACCCGGAACGATCCCCCGGCGACCTAAAAAGAAGGGGCCCGAAGACCCCTTCCGCATCTCTCACAAGCAGGCCTCTGCTTATGGGGCGGGTGGAGCCGCCACGGCGCACGCGGACGACACTTCTGTCGTCGCCAGGGCGCTCAATACGCCGCCCGACTTCAGACGCAGTGCGTCGAACGGCTGCGTGGGAACAAAGCTGAGCAGCGCCGCTTCGTCGTCCCCGAACAGGCCAAGCAGGGTGACGCGCAGCGGAATGCCGTCCGTCGAGTTCTCCACCTCCACCCCGTTGTTCAGGGTGGCGAGGGAAAGCTGCGTCAGCAGTTCGGCCGAAATCAGCCCACCGGCAGGCCTGCGCACGATGAAGCCGGCCGGCATGCCGGCCGGGAACGTGGTGCCGTCGGATGCGGTTGCCGTGAGGCTTGCCGACCCGCCCAGCGCCGCAACGGGCACGCGCAGGACGGCCGCGGTTTCCGGATCGGCGTCGATCACGAAGGCGGGATCGTCAACCTTGCAGAGCACGCAGAGGCCGTTGACGTCTCCGGTGATGCTCGCGCCGGCGGAGAGCAGGAACGGGGCGGTGCACACCGAGTCGGTCACCGTGAGCGTGACGGTTGCGGTTCGTCCGCCCGATGCCACGACCTCAGGCTTCAGGGTCGCGGTGATCACGCTTTGGCCCGTCGTGAGCCCGCTGGCAAGACCGTTGACATCGATGGTGGCAACGGCCTGTGTCGCGCTGTCCCAGTCGATTGAGCTGCCCATCAGCGGCTGTTCGGAGCCGTCGCTGAAGCTGCCGATGGCGGTGAACTGGAGCGTAAAGCCCTGCACTACAAAGGCATTGACAGGCTCGATCCGCAGCAGGCTGGTGAGCGTGGCGTTGGTCACGGTGATGGCGGCGGTGTCCGAAATGGTCTCGCCTTCATCACTGACGGTGGTCGCGGTGATGGTGGTGTCGCCAAGGGCCACGCCGGTGGCGACCGTGGTGGGCCCGGAACTGGGGCTGACGGTCACGGTGCTCGTGTCGTCAGATTCCCAGGTGATGGGCGTATCCAGGGTGCGCGGCGTTTCGCTGTCGCTGAAAAGGCCCTTGACGGAGAAATTTCGGGTCGACCCCACGCCGATTGTCGCCGTCTCCGGCGTGATGACCAGTGACTCCAGGACGGGGGCGATGATCTCGATCGTGATCGGGGCGCTGGTCTTTCCTCCCGATTTCGCGGTGATGGTGACGTTGCCGACCGTCTTGCCGATGAAGATGCCCGTATCGCTCACCGTGGCCCGGCTCGCGGGGCTGACCGTGTAGCTTGCCTTCACGTTCCGCGTGATCGTGTCAGGGTCCGAACCGGGCGGGGCGGAAAACTGGCCCTCGGTCACCAGCTGCACATTGCGTCCGATGGGAGCGGTGGCCGGTGCATCGCCGATTTCGATCGATACCAGTTCCGACGTGAAATCCGGGCTCTGGACGGATCCGCCACCACAGCCACCCAGCATGAGGACGCCTGCGGCAAGCAGCACTTTCAAGCTCTTCATTCGAACATTCTCTCCCTTCCGATGTGCGATACAACGCCACTTGCGGGCGCGCTCTGCGGTTTACGTCACACTGCGACATCATCATAATCGAAGCGAAGGGAGAGTTGCCCGTGCGCCGCGTGCCTTGCTCTTGGGCGAACCCTGGTCAAAGTGGTGGGATGCCGCGCGCTCTGGCGTCGGCGTGAATGCATCAGGTCGGCGCAAGGCCGTCATCAACCGGAAGACTCAAATCGATGGGGAGCAAAGTAATGTTGAAGCCTTGTAAGTGGTTCGCCGGTCTCGCGCTGTGTGCGATGGCTGGGGCGGCAATGGCCGAGGAAGCGGACACGCGCTGGTACATTTCGCCGTCGATCGGAGCCACTTTCTCGGACGGCGACTTCGGCGGCGTCGGGGTGTTCTCCATCGGCAAGTCGGTGAATCCGTACTTCGCATTCGAAATCGAAGGCACGCTCGGCACCCTGGACGTGGCGGGCAAGATCGAGATTCCGGAAGGCAACGACTACGAGCGCCTGACGCTGGGCCTGAACCTGGTGCTGACGCTGGCCGGGGAGGACGCGTCGGTGCGGCCGTTCCTGCTGGCCAACGTCAACGGTCACCAGATCAAGTTCCTCGAAGAGGATCTTTCCGGCGCCGGTGTCGGCGTGGGCGGCGGCCTGTTCATCCCCGTGTCGAAGCGCTGGGACCTGCGGCTTGAAGGCCGCTACAACCTGGACTTCATCAGCGAAACCGGCATTGTCGCCGAGGACACCTACTACCTCTGGACCGCCACCGCCGGTGCGCGCTTCAAGTTCGGCGCCAACCCGGGCGACGATGATGGCGACGGCGTGCCCAATTCCAAGGACAAGTGCCCCGATACCCCCAAGGGAGTCCAGGTGTACTCCGACGGCTGCCCGGTCGACCTCGATCAGGACGGCGTGCCCGATTATCTGGATCGCTGCCCGAATACGCCGCCTGGATCCCCGGTGGACGGCAGCGGCTGCCCGTTCGATTCCGACGGAGATGGCATTCCCGACCATCTCGACCAGTGCCCCGGAACCCCGGCCGGCGTGAAGGTCGATGGCAAGGGTTGCCCGCTGGATTCCGACGGTGACGGTATCCCCGATTACCTCGACCAGTGCGCCGGTACCAAGGCGGGTTCGGCAGTCAACGCACAGGGCTGCGCCATCACCGACAGCGACGGCGACGGCATCCCGGACAACCTCGACAAGTGCCCGAATTCCGATCCGAAGATCCCGGTTGGCCCGGATGGCTGCCCGCTGGATTCCGACGGCGACGGCATTCCGGACTACCTGGACGAGTGCCCGCACACGCCGCCGGGCCTGAAGGTGCTGCCCAACGGCTGCGCGCTGGTCGGCGACTGCCGCAAGCCGCGTCCGGGCGAGGCAGTGGATGCCAAGGGCTGTGCGCTGGATCAGCGCTTCGTCCTGCGCGGCGTCAAGTTCGAGTTCGACTCCGACCGCCTGACCAAGCCGGCCGAACTCGTGCTCAACGACGTGGCAGACACGTTGGCCGCGTACCCGGATGTCACGGTGGAGGTGCAGGGTCATACCGACTCGCTGGGTACCGATGCCTACAACCTGGGCCTGTCCGAACGGCGATCCATCGCGGTGAAGCGTTACCTCTCGGGACGCGGCGTCAACGGCGACCGGATGCGGCCGGTGGGTTACGGTGAATCGGCCCCGATCGCCGACAACGGCACGCCGGAAGGCCAAGAGGAAAATCGTCGCGTGGAATTCCGCGTGCTCGAATAGGCCCCGGCGCCAGGCTTTCGAGCCCGGCAGGGAAACCTGCCGGGTTTTTTTGTGCGCGAGGCATTCCGAGGCACGGTCGTGGTCACCGATCCGGGAATCGCCGTCCGGTGGGCGGGCGGAGCAGGGGGCTCAACACTCCAGACCGGGCTTCGCATGGCCGGGGCTCGACCTGCGATCATTGGCGGATGAGTGAAACCTTTTCCCTGTTTGTGACCTGCCCGCGCGGCCTCGAACCGCTGCTCGTGACCGAACTGCTCGGCCTGGGCGCGGCCGAGGCCAAGGAGCGCAGCGGTGGCGTGGCGTGCAGCGGCGACCGCGCGCTGGCGTACCGCGTGTGCCTGTGGTCGCGCCTCGCCAGCCGGGTGCTGATGCCGCTGGCCCGTTTCCCGCTGGTGGATGCCAACGGGCTCTACGCCGGGGCGATGGGTATCGACTGGCCGGACCTGTTCGCGCCGGCCGCCACTTTTTCCATCCAGGTCGCCGGCCATTCCCCGGCCGTGACGCACACCCATTTCGCCGGGCTTAAGGTAAAGGACGCGATCGCTGATCGCTTCCGCGAAAAGTTCGGCCGCCGCCCGGATGTGAACACGGACGATCCCGACATCCGGGTGCATGTGCACCTCGACCGCAGCGATGCCGACATCAGCCTGGACCTGTCCGGCGCCAGCCTGCATCGCCGCGGCTATCGCAGCGGCACCGGCGAGGCGCCGCTGAAGGAGAACCTGGCCTGCGCCATCCTGCTGCGTGCCGGCTGGCCGGCCATCGCGGCGCAGGGCGGTGCGCTGGTGGACCCGATGTGCGGGTCCGGCACCTTCCTGATCGAGGGCGCCTGGATGGCCGCCGACATCGCGCCCGGCCTGATGCGCCAGCGCTTCGGCTTCGAGGCCTGGCTGGAGCACGTCCCCAAGGTCTGGCACGAACTCAAGCGCGATGCACAGTCGCGCCGCGATCTCGGCCTGAAGAACCTGCCGCCGCTGCTCGGGCGCGACCTGGACCCGCAGGTGCTGGGCTTTGCCGGCCGCAACGCCCACCACGCCGGCCTGGGCAACGCCATCGATTGGCAGCAGGGCGACCTGCTGGACGCGCGCAGGCTCGGGTCGGTGCCCGGGCTGCTGGTGGCCAACCCGCCCTACGGCGAGCGCATGGCGGCGGAGGGCGAAGTCATCAAGCTCTATTCGCTGCTCGGCGCAACGCTCAAGACGCAGTTCGCGGGGTGGCGCGCGGCCATCCTGACCTCGCGGCCGGACCTGGGCCCGCGCATCGGTCTGCGTGCCGATGCCATGCACGCGTTCTTCAACGGCGACCTGCCGTGCAAGCTCCTGCAGTTCGCCATCGCCGACGCGCCTGCGGAGGGATCAACGGAGTCTGCCACGGCGCCGTTGGGCTGCAGCGAGTTCGGCAACCGCCTGGCCAAGAATCTCAAGCACCTGGGCAAGTGGGCCCGGCGCACCGGCGTGAGCTGCTATCGCGTGTACGACGCCGACCTGCCCGATTACGCGCTGGCCGTGGACGTCTACCAGGCGCAGGCCGTGCACCTGCACGTGCAGGAGTACGCCGCGCCCAGGACCGTGGACCCGGTCAAGGCCGAGAAGCGCCTGCGCGAGGCCCTGGCGCAGCTGCAGGGCGCGTTCGATCTGCCCGCCTCTCACATCCACTTCAAGCAGCGCACCGTGCAGCGCGGCACCGCGCAGTACGAGAAGCAGGGCGACGACCTGCGCGTGCTGGAGGTGGAGGAATACGGCGCGCGCCTGCTGGTGAACCTGGACGACTACCTCGACACCGGCCTGTTCCTGGACCACCGCGCCATGCGCCAGCGCCTGCGCCGCGAGGCCGTCGGCAAGCGCGTGCTGAACCTGTTCTGCTACACCGGCACCGCCAGCGTCCAGGCGGCGCTCGGGGGCGCCAGCAGCACCCTGTCGGTGGACCTGTCGAACACCTACCTGCACTGGGCCGGGCGCAACCTGCGGCTCAACGGCTTCGATGCCACCGAGATCGAACCGCAGCGCCCCGCCGATGCCTCGGGCCGCCGCTCGCCCTGGGCACGTGCCCGCCCCGCCGCGGACCCCGAGCACGGCCTGGAACGTGCCGACTGCATGGCCTGGCTGCGGCAGGCGGCGAGCGCGTCGCGCCGCTTCGACCTGATCTTCTGTGACCCACCCACGTTCTCCAACTCCAAGAAGCTCGACGACGTGTTCGACGTGGAACGCGATCACGTAGAGCTGGTGCGCCTGTGTGCCGCCCTGCTCGCGCCGGGTGGCGTGCTCTATTTCTCCACCAACAAGCGCAGGTTCAAGCTCGACCCCGCAGCCGTCGAGGGCCTGGCCTGCGAGGACATCACCGCGCAGACGCTGGACGAGGATTTCCGGCGCCCGCCCCCGCCGCACCGATGCTGGCGAATTCTCTCGGGCGCTTGAATCTGCGCGGGCATTGCTGCCCGTTCCGCCATTCCTTACGCTTCGCCGCCGGCCGGCAACAAGAGCACTGAGGAGAGACCCATGGCGACCTACCAGGCCCCGATTCGCGAGATCAATTTTGTCCTCAACGATGTCCTGGACATCGGCCGCCTGGCCCGGGAAATCCCGGCCTACGCCGATGCCACGCCGGAGGTGGTGCTGGGCCTGGTGGAAGAGGCCGCCAAGCTGATCCAGGACAGGATCGCGCCGCTCAGCGTGGTGGGCGACAAACAGGGCTGCGTCTGGAACAACGGCGAAGTGAAGGTGCCCGATGGCTTTGCCGAGGCCTACAAGCTGTACTGGCAGGCCGGCTGGGTGAGCCTGTGCAATCCGACCGAGTTCGACGGCCAGGGGCTGCCGTACACGCTGTCCAAGGTGGTGGACGAGTTCGTGAGCTCGGCCAACGTGGCGTTCTCGCTGTACCCGGGCCTGACCCAGGGCTGCTTCGAGGCGATCCTGGCCAACGGGTCGGACGCCATCAAGCAGACCTACCTGCCCAAGCTCTCCACCGGCGAATGGACCGGCACCATGTGCATCACCGAGCCGCAGGCCGGCTCGGACGTGGGCGCGGCCAAGACCAAGGCCACGCCGCGCGGCGACGGCAGCTATTCCATCGACGGGGCGAAGATTTTCATCACCTCCGGCGAGCACACGATGGTGGACAACATCATCCACTTCGTGCTGGCGCGCCTGCCCGATTCGCCTCCCGGCGTGCGCGGTCTGTCCACCTTCGCGGTGCCCAAGTTCCTTGTCAACGCCGATGGTTCGCTGGGCGCGCGCAACGCGCTGAGCTGCACGGCCATCGAACACAAGATGGGCATCAACGGCTCGTGCACCTGCGCCATGCAGTTCGAGGACGCCCAGGGCTGGATCGTGGGCAAGCCCAACGAGGGCATCCAGAACATGTTCGTCATGATGAACCTGGCGCGCATCCTGGTGGGCATGCAGGGCCTAGGGCAGTGCGAACTGGCCACGCAGAACGCCATCCGCTACGCCGCCGACCGCAAGCAGGGCAAGGCCTTCAACGGCAAGGCGGAGATCATCGAGCACGCCGACGTGCGCCGCATGCTGCTGCAGATGAAGGCCACCACCGAGGGCGCCCGCGTGCTGGCCTACGAGACGGCGATGTACGTGGACATGACGCACCACCATCCGGACGCCGAGGCGCGTGAGATCGCCCAGGACTGGGTGGACCTGAACACGCCGCTGGTGAAGGCCTACTGCACCGACAGTGCGGTGGACCTGGGCAGCCTCGCCATCCAGGTCTACGGCGGGCACGGCTTCATCAAGGAACACGGCGTGGAGCAGATTGCGCGCGACTCCAAGATTCTGTGCCTGTACGAGGGCACCAACGGCATCCAGGCCATGGACCTGGTCCGCCGCAAGCTGATGATGCACAACGGCCGCCTCGCGCAGCGCTTCTTCACGGCCGTGCGCAGCGAGCTCAATGCCGATGCGCCGCTGGGTTGGATCACGCGCACCCTGGGCCGCGCGGTGGACGACCTGGAATCGGCCACCCAGTTCCTGATCGAGTCCTACAAGACCTCGCCCGACGTCGCCGGCTATGGCGCCGCCGACTACCAGCGCGCGTTTGCGCTCACCTACCTCGGCTTCAACTGGCTGCGCATGGTCAAGGCCGTGGCGGCTCACCCGGACGAGGGGTTCCGCAGCAGCAAGCTCGCGACGGCGGAATTCTTCGTCACCCGGATGCTGCCGCAGGTGCACGCCCTGCTCGGAACGCTGCGCGCTCCGACGGATCGCATCGCCGCGCTGGAAGCTGTCAATTTCTGAGACCTGATGCTTGCATCGGTTTCGTCGGCTGGGGTACGCCGCTCGCGCGCCGACCCCGCAAGCGGCGCTCGCCCCTGAATGAAAATGCCCGGACATCGGCCAGCCACGGCCGGCCCGGAAAAGTGAGAATCCAATGAGGATGCAGTTGGCTGTTGCAGGCTTGGCGGTGGCGATGCTTTCCGGCTGCGCCTACGTGAAATCGTTCACCGAACGCTCGCCCTCCGATGACCGGCCCATTCTGGCGCAGACCCAGACCGAGGAAATCCGGAGCGTTGACGAGCCGCTTCCGCCGCTGGAAGCGTCCAATCCCACCGAGCCGCGCCGGCGCCGTGCCGACGTTTCCGAAAAGAAGGTCGACCTGTTTGGTGACGATCGCTTTTCAGCCGATCGCGGGGCCCTGCAGGGAGCGACCGACCCCATGCGTCCGGCGCCTCGCGGCGTCCGTGCTTCGCCCCAGGGACGCGACGAGAACGTGCTCATGGCGCCCATGGCCGGCCGTGTCGGCATCATGAATCTGCTGGGCAAGGAGCTGTGGCATGTGCATGCCGGCACCACCCCGCTCGGCAATCATCAGAAGAGCTACGTCGTCCAGTACGATTTCGCGGGCTACGTGGTTGAAGAACTGCGCAAGTCGCTCGTGACCAAGACCCCTTACCAGCCGGTCCTGGTCAATCCCACCGGCGCCTTGCTCCGGAGTGCGAGCAAGTGGCAGGAAACGTGGAATGGCAGCGCCTTTGCACCGGTGTTTCAGCGTGAGTTTGACGGCATCATCGCGCAGAACCGCCTGGCGATGCTGATCATCGTCAGCTATCCCACCATCGATGATGGCGTTGTGGGCACCAGCCAGACTCTCACCGGGTCTGGCCTGTATACGCGCTCCCTGCTGGGCAGTACCAAGGCGGCGGTGTTTTCAACCGTCCAGTTCTACCGCATCACCGGCAAGCCGGCGCAACTGGTCCTTCCGGTGGTGGCGCCAGGGGACCGCAGCATTGGCGATCTTCCCAACTCCCACCTGCCGGATGACCTGGACGATCTGCCGGCGCGCTACCTCGGACCGGTTTACGAGCCGATGCGGATCATCGTGCAGAACAAGATCAAGGGCCTGATCGAGTTGCCCCGGAAGCTGGGTTACTGAGCCCAGAGCCGATCTCGCCGCCGGTCGATGGCTCACCACCGCGCATGACCAGTGGTGAACGGCTTGGGCGGCAGGTGCGCCCGCGCCATCTGCACTGAACGGACGTGAAAGCCGCCGCCGGGCGTATTCCCGGGGCCTGGTGGGGACGCCGCGTTCCGTTCAGTTCTTGTCGATGGTGGTCAGCTCGGTTTCTGCCGAATCCACCACGAAAATGGCGAGCAGCTTGGCCGGCTCCGTGGCACTTGCGTTCTCGCTGACCACGTGGCGGGCGCCGGGTTGTTCTGACCAGCTCTCGCCGGCCTTGAAGACCTGGACCGGGCCATCATCCACCTGGCTGCGAATGGAGCCGGACAGGACGTAGCCGGTGATGAACGCGGACTTCGCGTGCGAATGCGACGGCGTCTTTCCGCCGGGCGGATACGTCACCACGGCAGCGATCAGGCTCTTGCCGGGAACGTTCGCGATCGGATGCGCGAACGCCGGGGCCACCGACTCGCGGGGGGCGCTGCCTACCGTCGCGGTCGTGGCCGGAGGCGGAATGTTCACGACGGTTTCGGTACCGGCGAGAGAGGCAAAGCTCGTGAACGCGAGGGCGGCGGCAGCGGCAGTACGGTAATCAGGCTTCATGGGCGGAGTTCCGTCTGGGACATGGCGAACGTGCCGCCGCAGCATAGATCGAAACCCTCCTGGCAAAAAGCATCGGCCCGTGCCGCCCGAGCACAGCGGGCAATCAGGCCGGCGTCAGGCCAGCGCCAGGGTCTGGGCGATGATGCTCTTCAGCTCCGGCACGCAGGACCCGCAGTTGGTGCCGCACTTGAGCGCGGCGCCGAGCTTCTGCGGCGTGTCGCAGCCCTGCTTGCGGATGGCCTGCTCGATGGTCTTGCGGCCCACGCCGAAGCAGGAGCACACGGTGGCGCCGGTGTCGGCACCGCGCTCGAACGGCTCGCCCACCAGCAGACCCATGCGGTCCACGTCGTCCAGGCGCGCCTTGGCGAACAGGCCGGACAGCCAGGCGCGCGAGGGCAGGTCCGGCCGCGGCGAGACGAACAGGCAGGCGGCAATGCGGTCGTCCACGATCCAGGCGGCGCGGTACTGGCCGGCGGTCCTGTCCTCGTATTCCAGCCAGTCGGCGTCGGGGTCGGTGACGCCGAGCAGGTCGCGCGCAACCGCGGGCCAGCCGCCCTCCACCCGGCGTCCGGCCACCTCGTAGCGCGTGAAGTCGTCGCCGGTGATGCGCGTCCACCACACCGGCGCGTTCATGGGCAGCGCGCCGCGGCTCAGCGCAAAGCCATGCCAGGCAACCATGAACGGCTCCACGCGCACCGGCGTGTGCTTGAACTCGGGTTCGCCCGAAACCGGGTCGACCACCGGGTTGACCAGCGCCCCCACGCGGGCGTCCGAGGCGAACTGCGCGTTCCAGTGAATGGGCACGAACACGCTCTTGCGCGACATCTCGCCGGACAGCCGCACGCGCGCCACGCAGCTGCCCCACCTGGAGCTGACGCGCGCCAGTTCGTGGTCGCGCACGCCGCACAGCAGCGCGTCATGCGGGTGCAGGTCGACGAAGGGCTCGGCCACGTGCGAGGCCAGCCGCGGCGACAGCCCGGTGCGCGTCATGGTGTGCCAGTGGTCGCGCACGCGGCCGGTGTTGAGCACCAGCGGATAATCCTCGTCCACCGCGTTCTGCGGCATGCGCGGCGCCACCGCCACGAAGCGCGCCTTGCGGTCGGGCGTGTAGAAGCGGCCGTCGGAGAAGACGGCGAGAGGCGGGAGGTGCGAGGCGGGAGGCGGGACGGCCGAAGCGAGAGGCGGGAGGCGGGAGGTGGGAGGGGAGAGGACGGGCCACCGCACGGGGGCAAGTCCGTCAAAGGCTGCCTTGTCCATGCCGGCCAGACCGGACAGGTTGAGGTAGCGCGGCGTGGGCGAACCTGCCTCCCGCTTCCCGCCTCCCGCCTCCGCCGTTTCCTCGTTGCCGAAAGCCGTGAGCCGGCAGTGCTCGTCGAACACCTCGTGCACGCCATTCCAGGCGAACTCGTCCGCATGCCCCAGGCGCTGGCCGACCTGGGCCAGCGCCCACCAGTCGGGCCTGGCCTCGCCCAGCGGCGGCAGGAAGGCGCGCAGGCGCGAGATGCAGCGCTCGGAATTGGTGACGGTGCCGTCCTTCTCGCCCCAGCCCTGCGCGGGCAGCAGCAGGTGCGCGAAGGCGGTGGTGTCGGTCTCTGCCATCACGTCGGAGGCCACCACCAGCTCGCACCGCGCCAGCGCGCGCTTGACCTGGTCGGCATTGGGCAGGCTCACCACCGGGTTGGTGGCCATGATCCACACGGCCTTGACGCGCCCGGCCTCGATGGCCTCGAACAGGTCCACCGCCTTCAGGCCGGGCTTGTCGGCCACGACCGGGCTCTTCCAGAACGCCTGCACCAGCTGGCGATGCGCGCCGTTGTCCAGATCCATGTGCGCAGCGAGCATGTTGGACAGCCCGCCCACCTCGCGCCCGCCCATGGCATTGGGCTGGCCGGTAATGGAAAACGGCCCCGCCCCGGGTTTGCCGATGCGCCCGGTGAGCAGGTGGCAGTTGATGATGGCGTTGACCTTGTCGGTGCCCGCGCTGGACTGGTTCACGCCCATCGAAAACGCGGTGATGGCGCGCCCGGTGCGCGCGAACAGGCGGTAGAACTCCAGCACCGCGCTGTCCTGGAGCTTGCACTGCGCCGCCACCGAGCGCACGTCGCCGGCGGTGTTGTCGGCGATGGACATGGCGCGCGCAAGGCCTGTGGTGTGGCCGTCCACGAACGCGGCATCCACCACGCCGTGCTGGTGCAGGAACGTCAGCAGCCCGTTGAACAGCCAGACGTCGGTGCCCGGCCGCAGCGGCAGGTGCAGGTCGGCCATCTCGGTGGTGGCGGTGCGGCGCGGGTCGATGACCACCAGCTTCATCTCCGGGCGACGCTCCTTCTCCCGGACGATGCGCTGGAACAGGATGGGATGGCACCAGGCGGTGTTGGACCCCACCAGCACCACAAGGTCGGCGAGTTCCAGGTCCTCGTAGGAGACCGGCACGATGTCCTCGCCAAACGCGCGCTTGTGCCCGGCCACTGCTGAGGACATGCACAGCCGCGAATTGGTGTCGATGTTGGCGGTGCCCACGAAGCCCTTGGCCAGCTTGTTGGCGACGTAGTAATCCTCCGTCAGCAACTGGCCGGAGACGTACCAGGCCACGGAGTGCGGGCCGTGCTCGCGGATGATGGCCTGGAACTTCTGCGCCACCTCGTCCAGCGCCGCGTCCCAGCTGATGCGCTTGAGGCTGGACGCGTCGCGCCGGGCCGGGTACAGCAGCCGGCCCTGTGGCCCCACGGTGTCGCCCAGCGCCGAGCCCTTCACGCACAGGCGCCCGAAGTTGGTGGGGTGCGTGGCGTCGCCCTTCACTTCCACCGTCGAGCCGTTTACGCGCACGTCCACGCCGCAGCCGGTGCCGCAGTAGGGGCAGGTGGTCTTGACCACGGCGGACAGGGCGGTGTCCATCAAGCCGCCTGCTCGCTCGGCTCCTTGGCCGTTTCGCAATACGAGCGCCCGAACAGCAGGCGCGAGCGAAACGCCGACACGTTGACGGATTTCTGCATCAGATCGAAATACCAGGGTCCGTCCTTCACCTCGCCGTACAGCACCGCGCCGACCACGTAACCGCCCCGCAGGACCAGGCGCTTGTACACGCCGCGCCGTGGATCGCGGAACACCAGGTCCTCCGTGTCCGGCCCGCCGATGAAATCGCCGGCGGAGAACAGGTCGATGCCGGTGACCTTGAGCTTGGTGGACGTGACCGAGCCCGGATAACGGCGATGCCCCAGCCCCACGAGGTGGGCCCCGCAGACGCGCGCCTGCTCGTACAGCGGCGCCACCAGGCCATAGGTGCTCTTGCGGTGCTGCACGCATTCACCCACGGCGTAGATGCGCGGATCGGACAGGCTCTGGAGGGTGTCGTCCACGACGATCGCCCGCTCGCAATGCAGCCCGGCGCTTCTGGCCAGCTCGAAGTTGGGGCGGATGCCGACGGCCATCACCACCAGGTCGGCGGCGATCTCGCTGCCGTCCTTGAATCGCACGCCGGTAACCCGCTCCGCGCCGACGATCTCCGCCGTGTTGGCCGCCAGCAGGAAGCGCATGCCGCGCTTCTCGAGCGCCGTCTGGAGCAGGGTGGAGGCGGGCTTGTCGATCTGGCGGTCCAGCAGACTGTCGCCGACGTGCACCACCGTCACATCCATGCCCTGGCGCATCAGGCCATTGGCCGATTCCAGGCCCAGCAGGCCGCCGCCGATGACCACCGCCCTGCGATGGTTGCGCGACGCGGCCAGCATGGCTTCCACATCGTGGATGTCGCGGAACGCAATCACGCCGGGCAGCTGGTGGCCCGGCACCGGGATGACGAAGGGCTTGGAGCCGGTGGCCAGCAGCAGGCGGTCGTAGGCCACTTTCAGCCCGTTGCGGGAGGTCACCACGCGGCGCCGCCGGTCGATCGAAACCGCCGGGTCACCCGCGTGCAGCGTGATGCCGTTCTGCGCATACCACTCGCGCGGGTGCGTCACGATGTCGTCGAAGTGCTTTTCGCCCGCCAGAACCGGCGAAAGCAGGATGCGGTTGTAGTTGCCGTGCGGTTCGGCGCCGAACACGGTGATGTCGTAGCGCGCCGGGTCGAGCTTCAGGATTTCCTCAACGGTCCGGATGCCGGCCATGCCATTGCCGACCACCACCAGGCGCGGTCGCGGTCTGCTCATAATTCCTGGACAAGAATTCCATCGTCGTCACTCACCTGCACCGCGTACGGCTGCACCGACCAGCTCTCGTCTTCCAGGCAGCGCCCGGTCTTGAGGCAGAAGTGGTTCTTGTACACCGGCGAGGCCACCACGATCTGGCCCGAGAGATCGCCGACGAGTCCGCGCGCAATCACGCTGGCGCCGGAGCGGGGATCGAGGTTGTCGATGGCGAAGATGCCTTCCTCTTCTCCCGTCGGGCTGACCACCCGGAACACCGCAACCTGCGTGTTCCCCACCTTGGCGCAGACGCCGGTGTTGGGGACGATGTCGTCCCGATGGCAAACATAGGTCCACTTCGGTGGCTGGGTCATGACACGGTCGCCCTGGTTTTCTCGATTTGGCTCTTCGGCCGGATCTGGCCGCGTTCGTCAACAAACTGGATGTTCGCGTCGGCGTCGGCAGAATTCACGAAGTGGCGGAAGCGCTTGAGCGTCTCGGGCGTGTTGATG
Source organism: Panacagrimonas sp. (assembly GCA_052386745.1). Taxonomy (GTDB): domain Bacteria; phylum Pseudomonadota; class Gammaproteobacteria; order Nevskiales; family Nevskiaceae; genus Panacagrimonas. The sequence goes on from JBQTJW010000001.1 coordinate 103,056, forward strand.
GCCTTCTTCCATTCGCACTCGTAGGTGTCGACCAGCTTCTGCATTTCGGCTTCGAGTTCCGCGCCGATACCGAGGCTGTCCTGGCAGACCACCTTCTTCACGTAATCGAGGCCGCCTTCCAGGTTCTCCAGCCACACCGAGGTGCGCTGCAGCCGATCGCCGGTGCGGATGTAGAACATGAGGAAGCGGTCGATGTACTTCACCAGCGTGGCGTCGTCGATGTCGCCGGCAAGCAGGTCGGCATGGCGAGGCTTCATGCCGCCATTGCCGCAAACGTACAGGTTCCAGCCCTTTTCGGTGGCAATCACGCCCACGTCCTTGCTCTGGGCTTCTGCGCACTCGCGGGTGCAGCCGGAGACGGCCATCTTGAGCTTGTGCGGCGAGCGCAGGCCGCGGTAACGCTCTTCCACCTTGATGGCCATGCCCACGGAGTCCTGCACGCCGTAGCGGCACCAGGTGCTGCCCACGCAGGACTTCACCGTGCGCAGCGCCTTGCCGTAGGCGTGGCCGGACTCGAAGCCGGCATCCACCAGTTCCTTCCAGATCAGCGGCAGCTGCTCCACGCGCGCGCCGAACAGGTCGATGCGCTGGCCGCCGGTGATCTTGGTGTACAGCCCGAACTGCTGCGCCACGCGGCCGATCACGATCAGCTTCTCGGGGGTGATCTCGCCGCCGGGGATGCGCGGCACAACGGAGTACGTGCCGTCCTTCTGCAGGTTGGCCAGGTAGTAATCGTTGGTGTCCTGCGTGCCGGCGTGCTTGGGCTTGAGCACGAACTCGTTGTTGATCGAGGCCAGGATGCTGGCGACCGCGGGCTTGCAGATGTCGCACCCACGACCCTTGCCGTGCCTGGACACCGTCTCGTCGAACGTCGTCAGCTTGCCGACCTTGACCAGGTGGAACAGCTCCTGGCGCGAATATTCGAAGTGCTCGCACAGGTGGTTCAGCACCAGGACGCCGCTCTTCTTGAGCTCCGCGTCCAAAACCTGTTTGACCAGGGGGCCGCAGCCGCCGCAGCTCGTGGCGGCCTTGGTGCACTTCTTGAGCGCGCCCAGGCTGGTGGCGCCGCCCGCAATGGCGCTGCAGAGATCGCCCTTGCTGACGTTGTTGCAGGAACAGATCGACGCGGTGGCCGGCAGCAGATCCACGCCCAGACCCTTTGGGGCACCGCCCTCGCGCGCCGGCAGGATCAGCTCTTCCGGATGCTCGGGCAGCGGGATGCCGTTGAGCGCCATCTGCAGCAGCGTGCCGTAATCCTCGGCGTCGCCCACCAGCACCGCACCGAGCAGCCGCGACTTGTCCGGGCTCACCACCAGCTTCTTGTAGTGACCCAGGACCTCGTCGCTGAACAGGTAGTTGAGGCTGCCCGGGGTAGCCCCCTGCGCGTCCCCGATGCTGGCCACGTCCACGCCCAGCAGCTTGAGCTTGGTGCTCATGTCGGCCCCGGTGAATTCCGTGCCGGCGCTGGTCAGAAGATGGTTGGCGACGAGCCGCGCCATGTCGTAGCCCGGCGCCACCAGGCCAAAAATCCTGCCGCTCCAGAGCGCGCACTCGCCGATGGCGTAGACGTCGGGGTCGGAGGTGCGGCAATGGTTGTCGATGGTGATGCCCCCGCGCTCGCCCATCGTCAGGCCCGACGCGCGTGCCAGTTCATCGCGCGGCCGAATGCCCGCCGAGAACACGATCATGTCGGTTTCCAGGGCGCTGCCATCGGCGAACATCATCTTGTGGCGGCCGCCCACGCCCAGGCCGGCGCCGTCGACGATCTCCAGCGTGTTCTTCTGCGTGTGCACGGTGACGCCCAGGGCCTCGATCTTGCGCCGCAGCAGGCGCCCGCCCATGTCGTCCACCTGCACCGTCATCAGGCGCGGGGCAAATTCCACGACGTGCGTCTTGAGGCCCATGTCCTTGAGCGCCTTGGCGCATTCCAGGCCGAGCAGGCCGCCGCCGATGACCACGCCGACCTTGGACTTGCGGCCCCATTCGGTCATCGCCTCGAGATCCTCGATGGTGCGATAGACCAGGCAGCCGGGCCGGTCGCGGCCGGGAACCGGGGGCACGAACGGGTACGAGCCGGTTGCCAGCACGAGCTTGTCGTAGGCAATGCTGTCGCCGCCGGCGGTCTTCACCGTCTTGCCGACGGTATCGATGCCCACCGCCTTGGCATTGAGCTTCAGGTGCAGGTTCGGCTTGTCGAAGAATCCGGGCGCGACCAGCGAAAGATCCTGGGCCGTCTTTCCACTGAAGAATTCAGACAGGTGCACGCGGTCGTAGGCCGCCCGCGGCTCCTCGCACAGCACGGTGATTTCAATTCCAGGCGCGTCCGCAAGCAGTTCCACCAGCTTGTGGCCGACCATCCCGTTTCCCACCACGACAAGTTTCATGTTCATCCTTTCCTCAGGCCGCCAGTGCCGTGCGCTCGGCAATGGCCTGCTCGTAGAGTTCCTGCTCGCGGCTCTTGTGCTCGGGCGAAAACCGCACCGCGATCGCACAGGCGGCGGACACCGTCACCAGGCAGCCGATGATGAACAGGCACTGCTCCACGCTCGCCGTCCCTTTCATCAGGAATCCCGCGGCGACCGCGCCCACGTTGCCGCCGGCGCCAATGATTCCGGCCACGCCACCCAGCGCCTTGCGATCGATGAACGGCACCAGCGCGTAAGTCGCGCCGCAGGCCATGTGGGTGAACAGCCCGAAGATCAGCATGGCGATCACGGCCAGGACCACCTGGTCCATCTGCGAGAACCACAGCAGCCCAAGACCCTCTCCGATCATCAGCGCGCAGAGCAGCAGCGTGCGGCCGTCCAGTCCGCGGGAACGCGCCATGCGGTCGGACACGATGCCTCCCAGCGCACGTGCGAACAGCGCGAGCAGGCCAAACGTTCCGGCGGCAAGCCCCGCTGCCTTGAGCGACAGTCCGAATCGATCCACGTAGTACAGCGCGGCAATGTTGTGGATGAAAATCTCCACGCCGAAGCAGGCGCCGTAGGTGACGAAGAGCATCCACACCCGGTAATTGCTGCACGCCAGCTTGAAGCTGGACCAGCCCACTTTCTTGCCGGTGTCCGGAAGCAGGCCGGTGGCGCGCAGCGTGTCGAAATTGCCGGCGGGGCAGTCTTGCGTGAATTTCCAGTACAGCACCGCCATCACCAGCATCAGTACGCCGGGCACGAGCAGCGCAACGCGCCAGCCCATGGCCTGCTCGACGCCCAGGCTGACAATCGCCATGAGGATCAGCGGCATGACGGTCTGGGTGACACCGCCGCCGGAATTGCCCCAGCCCGCGGCCGCGGCGTTGGCCGTGCCCACGACGTTGGGCGCGAACATCACGCTGGTGTGGTACTGCGTGATGACAAAGCTCGCACCGATGGCGCCGATCAGCAGGCGGAAGAACAGGAAGCTCTCGTAGCTCTGCGCGGCGGCGACCCCGAATACGGGGATCGCGCCGACCAGCAGCAGGCCGGTGTAGGCCTTGCGCGGACCGAAGCGGTCGCACATCGGGCCAATGACCAGGCGCACGAGAATCGTGACCGCGACCGCCGCGATGTTGATGTTGGCGATCTGGTCCTTGCTGAGCCCGAACACGCCCTTGATGACGGGCATCAGCGGCGCGCAGGCGAACCAGGCGAAGAAGCAGACGAAGAACGCCATCCAGGTCAGGTGGAAGGCTCGCATCTGGGGGGTGCCCAAGCTCCGCAGCTGAATGCGCGTGGCTTTGGCGATGGATGCGTTTGGCAATTTTGCAGCGGACATACCGGCTCCCGTGGTGAGACTGGAAAGGGTCGCGGTCGCCATTGGCCGCAGATACTTCACGTGGTCGCCGTTAACCACGCGTATTGCTTGGAGCAAAGGCCATGCCGTGATTTCATGCCGCCAGAAGCGCTGAAAAGCCCCGAGGGCGCCCGGATCGGGCGCAAAAAGAGGGGCATCGCCCTTCCGTAGTGCATCGGGATGCACCGTTTGCCGGCGTGAGCCTGATGGGTTCGGCTGGCGATCAGGCAGGCCTGCGCCGGATTTGATGTCAGTACCTGCGATAGGGCAGGAACTTGCCGCTCATCACGATGCTCACGCGATCGCCCTTCGGATCGGGCTGGCGGGAGATGTCCATGCTGAAGTCGATGGCGCTCATGATGCCGTCGCCGAATTCTTCGTTGATCAGCGCCTTGAGCGTGGTGCCATACACCGCCACCAGCTCGTGGAAACGGTAGATCAGCGGATCGGTCGGGACTGTCGTGGGCAGCGAACCCTTGTAGGGCACCACCTGCAACGCCAGACGCGCCTCCGGTTCCAGCCCGAGCATCTCGCCCAGGACTTCGGCCTGTTCCGCCGTGAAGGTCATCTGTCCCAGCAGGCCGGCCGTGACCCACTCCTTGCTCAGGCCGATGGCCTTGGCCAGATCGGCCCACTTGAGGCCTCTGGCCAACCTGGCCTGAACGATCATCGCGGTGACTTGGTCGCGGGTCATGTGCTTCTCCAGTTGGGGCCCAGTCTCCGGGCGTGCCGATCAAGGCGCTTCAGCAGAAAAACGAAAACGACAAACCCCGCGCAGAGGCCGACCGAGAGCGCGCATTGGTCCAGGCGTGGCGGCAGGATCACCACGAAGCCGTGCGCCTTGATGAGCGATGAAAAGCTCGACACGCAGAAGGGCATCAGGAACAGGCGCAGCGTCGGCCAGAAGCGGAGTTGCCGGAACCCGCCCGTGCTCACGCTGAGCACCAGGCCCGTGCCGATCACCGCGCTGATGCCGAGCGCGTTCAGCCAGATTGCCGGCGCGGGGTCGAAGTAGCTCCAGAGCGTCACCAGGTACCAGATCAGGTAGCACCACAGCACGACGCGACCGGGGCCGAGGCCGGCAAAGTAGCGGACCAGTGCGGGCATCCGGGCTCCCGAATCCTCTCCAGCTCCGCAGGAAAAAGCCCTGCCGGGCACCGGGCACGAGTCCCGGTGGGGCAGGGAGTCCCCCGGATATCGTGTTTCAGGCCGCGGCAGCGGTTGGATGGCCCTGTCGCTCATGGAGGAAGCGCAGGATCTCGGTGCGCAGGTGGTTGTAGTGCGGGTTGTCTGCCAGCGCGATGCGCCGCCGCGGACGCGGCAGGTCGATGGTGAGGATTTCACCCACCGTCGCGGCCGGGCCGTTGGTCATCATCACCACGCGGTCCGACAGCAGCACGGCCTCGTCCACGTCGTGCGTGATCATCACCACCGTGCTGCCGACCTTGGCCTGGATCTCCATCAGCGAGTCCTGGAGATTGGCGCGCGTCAGCGCATCGAGCGCGCCGAAGGGCTCGTCCATGAGCAGGACCTTGGGTTCCATGGCCAGGGCGCGGGCAATGCCCACGCGCTGCTTCATGCCGCCGGAGATCTCGTTCGGACGCTTGTCCCTGGAGGCGGCCAGACCGACGAGTTCGAGCGCGGACTGGGTACGTGCCTTCAGTTGCGCGCGCGTCTCCATCGCGCCGAAGACGCGCTCGACGGCGAGGTACACATTGCCGAAGCAGGTCAGCCAGGGCAGCAGGGAGTGGTTCTGGAACACCACCGCGCGTTCCGGGCTGGGGCCGTCGATCTCGCGACCTGCCAGCACGGCGCCCCCGCGCGCAGCCGGTACCAGTCCCGCGATGACGTTGAGCACGGTGGACTTGCCACACCCCGAGTGCCCGATGATGGAGATGAATTCCCCCTTGTCCACTTTCACATCCACGTCGCGCACGGCAACGAAGGTGTTGCCGCGGCTCTTGAAGATGACCGACACGTTGTCGATTTCCAGATACGCCGCCATGTCACTTGCTCCGGTAGTCGAATCGGTTGGCGATGAGCGTCATGCCCTTCTCGATCAGCATGCCCACGAGGCCGATCACGATGATGGCGATGAGGATGTGTTCCATGTTCAGGTTGTTCCACTCATCCCACAGCCAGAACCCGATGCCCACGCCACCGGTCAGCATCTCGCTGGCCACGATGGCGAGCCAGGCCACGCCGAGTGCGAGCTTGGCGCCCGTGAGCACGTACGGGATGGACGCCGGCAGCAGGATGCTGGTGAACACCTTCCACTCCGACAGCTTCAGGACCCTCGCCACGTTGAGGTAGTCCTGCGGCACGCTGGCGACGCCCAGGGCGGTATTGATGAGCATGGGCCAGATGGCGCAGATGAAGATGGTGAAGATGGCCGCAGGATTGGCCGCTTCGAACACTGCCAGCCCGATCGGCAGCCAGGCCAGCGGCGACACCGGCCTCAGCATGCTGACGATGGGCTGGAATGCCCGGTTCAGCAGCGTGAAGCGGCCGAGCGCAAATCCAAGCGGAATGCCGATCAGCGCCGCCATGCCGAACCCTTGCGCCACCCGCCAGAGCGACGCCAGCAGATTCCAGCCAATCCCCTGGTCGTTCGGGCCCGCCGAGTAGAACGGATCGGAGAACACATCGATCGCCGAAACCAAGGTGCGGCCGGGGCCCGGCAGATAGTCGGATGTTCCCGAGATGGCGGCCCAGATCAGGATGAAGGCGCCAACACCCACCACTGGCGGCAATGCGCCGCCCAGGACCTGCCGGAGCCGCGTCGCCGCCATCGAGACCGGCGGCGGCAGCCTGAGCGGTGGCGTGGTGCGCAGTGGTGCATCGTTGGCGGGCGCGGGCACTTTCATTCCGGTCACCGGCTCATCATTGGTGCGTGAAAACTTCAGCAGGGCAGCCATGGGGACTCCTCAAGCCTTGATCTTGAACGCCGCGGCGTATTCCGCCGGCTTGTTCGGATCAAACACCGTGCCGTCGAACAGCGTCTCCGACTTCATGGTGGCAGCGGGCACGGAAATGCCGAGCGCCTTGGCCACCTCGGTGTAGAGCTCGACGTGGTTCACTGCCTTTGCCGTCGCCAGGTAATCGATGTCCGTCTTCAGCAAGCCCCAGCGGCGCTGCTGGGTGAGGAACCAGATTCCGTGGGAGACGTAAGGGAAGTTCACCTGGCCGTCGTTGAAGAACTTCATGTAGTCCGGGTCGTCCCAGGACTTGCCCAGGCCATCCTCGTACTTGCCCTGCATGCGGCCCAGGATGACCGGCGCCGGCGCGTTGACGTAGCTCTTGCCGCCGATGACCTCGCTCACGTTCGCGCGGTTGCTCATGGTGTCGATGTACTGGCTGGCTTCGAGCACCGCCGCCATCATCGCGCGGGTGGTGTTGGGGTACTTGTCGACGAATTCCTTGGTCGTGCCCAGCACCTTTTCTGGATGATTTTTCCAGATCGCCTGCGTGGTGGTGGCGGTGAATCCGATCTTGTCGAAGATGGCCCGCGCGTTCCACGGCTCGCCCACGCAGTAGCCGTCCATGTTGCCCACGCGCATGTTCGCCACCATCTGCGGAGGCGGGATGGTGATGTTCTTCACGTCGTTGAACGGATCGATCCCGTGCGCCGCCAGCCAGTAGTACAGCCACATCGCGTGCGTGCTGGTCGGGAAGGTCTGCGCAAACACGTACTCGCGCGCTTTCTTGTCCACCAGCTTCTTCAGGCTGGCACCATCGGTGGCACCGGCATCCTTGAGCTTGTTCGACAGCGTGATGGCCTGGCCATTGTGGTTCAGACCCATGAGGATGGCCATGTCCTTCTTCTGCGAGCCAATCCCCAGGTGGGCGCCGTAGATCAGGCCATACAGCACGTGCGCGGCATCGAGCTGCCCGAGCAGCAGCTTGTCGCGCACCGCGGCCCAGCTCGCCTCCTTGGAGATGGTGACGTTGAGGCCGTATTTCTTGAAGATTCCCAACTCACCGGCCATGACCACGCTGGCGCAATCGGTGAGCGGAATGAAACCGATGTTGAGGTCGGTTTTTTCCGGCTTGCCGAAGTCGGCGGCAAAGGCATTGGTGATGAATGCGGGCGCCACACCGCCAAAGATCGAGGCAGCGGCAAAGGCCAGCGTGCCGCGCACGAACTCGCGGCGCGATAGCGTCTGATTTTGAGACGAGTCAACAATGGGATTCACGGATCAAACTCCTTGCATTTCCGGGGCGGCTTCTTGAGAGCTGAGTGCTGACGGCCTTCAGAACTTGTATTCGGCGTATAGCCACAGCTTGTCGGTGTCGAAAGTCTTCGGCGGTGAACCCGGCGGCGTGGCGGGAACGAAGGTGGGGAACTCCTCGGCCGAGTACGCCGCGTACTTGGCGAACAAGGTGAGGTTCTCGATCATCTTGTAACTCGCCAGCAGGTCGATTTCGTCGCCGTAGTCGATGCTGTCCTCGTCGGATTCAAACTGGTGGTACACCGCCATCAGGCCGACCTGGCCCAGGTTTGCGTTGATCGCGGCATAGGAGCGCACGAGGCCAGCCAGGGGGGTGATCAGGAACTGGTCGGCCCAGCCGTCGAAGGCGTGGATGGTGGAAAGCGGCGTCTGGAAACTGTGATTGACACCATCGCCTTCCAGCGTTTCGTGGCCGAGCGTGAGCTTGACCTTGCCGTAGGTCACGGCCGCTTCGATCAGCGTGTACGCCGCGTCCACGGTGTCGAGGGAGTCCTTGTATTGCTGCTGGTCGGCATACTCCAGGGCGTACGAGAACGTGAACGGGGCCACCGGGATGGCGCCGGTCGCACGCAGGCCGATCGTCTGGGTGTCCTTGAACAGGCGAGCGGGGCCGCCACCAGCAGGAATCACATCGAAATCGAGCAGGTACCCGTACCCTGTCAGCACCAGCTTCTTCTCGATGGCCGCCAACGAGGCGTTGATCAGATGTCCCTTGACGTCGACGTCGTCATCAGCCTCCAGGGTCACCACCGCCGGGTCCGGGTTGACGTCGTAGTCGAAGAAGCGGAACGAATTGATGTTGGTGAGATAGGCGTAGTTGAACGTCAGCCTGGGGATGAGCGTTGAGGTCAACAACGTGGCGTCGTAGGTCATTTCGGTCTGGCGCCAGCCCACGTTGCCTACGAATCGGGCGTTGTCGAAGATGATGCGCTGACGCCCGTACTTGATCTGCGTCTTGGGCAGGCCGCTGTAACGAATCCAGCCCTGGTTGAGCTCGCTCGTCTTGGCATCGGCAACCACCGGGAACGTGGTCTTGCCATTGGTCAGGCTGTTGAAATCGTCTTCACCGAGAATCGTCAGGTTCTCGTACTCGATCTGCCCGTCTATCTCGTTCCACTTGCCCGTGGTGTAGCCCAGGCGCGTGCGAACGGTGAGCGCGTCTGCTTCTTCCTTGAGGTTGTCCTGGTCGACGTGTTCGTAACGCAGGCTGACGTCGAGATTCGGCGTGCCGCCCGAGATATTGAATGGAAGATTCGACAGGGGATCCGCCGCCGTCGCCGCGAGCGGTGCAATCCCCATTGCCAATGCGGCGACGCCCAGACGGGGCGCCGTTCCCAACCAACTGCCCTGCACCGATTTCCTGCTTTTCATGACCCCGAAAACTCCCTGACTGAATAAAAGTGACGGGCACAAAAAAAGACGCCATCCCGCCAGCCGATTTCTGGCTGGGGAGATGGCGTCTTTGCCCAATGGTTCTGGTACCGCGGTCAGCGCGTCCGGGCCTTCATTGGCCCCAGCGGTTCATTACCGAATCCGCTGCTCACGCTGTCGCATCAAGCAACAGCAATCAGCGTGCCATTCGCTCCGGCATCGAGTCGGCGATGGCCGCCGCCTGTGCGTGAACGCGAACATCGAAGGTCCCCTGCGGAACCTCGGCAACCGGTGCCGCAATATCCAGTTGCGACCAGCGACGCATCTGCGCAATGAACCAGCGGGCGTCGTCGTGATGGGGGCTGGCCGCTTCGCGCGCACCGAACTTGAAGGCCGGGCCGCGGGGGTCGGAGCCGTCGTCGGTCATCGCGTACCGCAGCGATTCGTCTGGTGCCGCAATCAATCGTGCATCGATGAGCATCTGCGCGGCCTGGCTGCGATTGCCCGGTTGTTCGAGCCACCTGCCGGCTTCAACCAGGGCTGCGACCAGAGCGAGATGGGAATGCGCATTCAAGCTTGCCCAATCACGCGTCACGCCGAGCACCTTTTCGGCGCAGTCGGCGCGAAGCTGGTGCGTGGCAACCAGTCGCTTGCCCACGCCTTCGAGCTCGGCAGCCATGCCCCAGGGCGCGCCGACGCAGTAGCCGTCGATGCGCCCCTTGCGCAGATGGTCCAGCACCAGGGGCGGCGGAATCACGATCAGGCTGACGTCATGGTCGGGATCGATGGCGGATGCTGCCAGCCAGTCACGCAGCAGGTAATGGTGCGTGGAAAACGGAAAGACGTGTGCAAACACGCGCCGCGGCTTTCCCTCCCGGCGATCGCGTTCGATCACCCGGCGCAGCGCCCACCCGGCTGCAATCGGCTCCGGCGGTGGCGCGCCCATCGCGTCGAACAGGGCCTGCGAAACCGTGATGCTGTTGCCGTTGCGCGACAGCGTGAGCGCGGTCTGCATGGGGACGCCCAGGCGATCGGCGCCGAGGTTTGCGGCCAGCGGCATGGGCGCCAGCAGTTGGGCGGCGTCGAGCATTCCGGTGGCGAGCTTGTCGCGCACGCTGGCCCAGGAAGCTTCAAGGCAAAGCTCCACCTGCAGACCCTGCCCGGCAAAGAACCCCATATCGCGCGCCACCAGGAACGGTGCGGCGTCCGCGAGCGGCAACATGCCGACGCGCAGCGCCGTGTGCTGGCTCCCGCGGGACTTCACGAGCAGCCCCGTGCCGAGGCGGGTCCGTGCATCGAAACGGGAATTCCCACAGTAGAAACCCGCCCCGGGTGCCGCGTGCTCACAGCAGTTCTGCCGCGGCGATCAGGGAGCGTGCGATCTCCCCGAGCCTGACGTTGCGGTCCATCGCCATCTTGCGCAGCAGATCGTATGCGCCGCTCTCGTCCATGCCCTTGCGCTTCATCAATAATCCTTTTGCTTTTTCGACGTCGCGGCGATCCGCCAACTTCGTCTTGGTATTTTCCAGTTCCTTGCGCATGCCCTGAAATTCCTGGAAGCGCGCAATGGCCACCTCGATCACCGGCTGCAGTCGCGAGGGATTCATGCCGTCCACGACGTAGGCCGAAACGCCGGCGCGCATGGCGCGGCGGATCGTCTCCGAGTCGGACGTCTGCGCGAACAGCACGATCGGCCGCGGCCGGTCACGTGAAATCTGCCCCAGCGATTCGAGCGTGTCACGGCTGGGGCTGTCGACGTCGATCAGGACAATGTCCGGCTGCTGGGTGCTGACCGCATCGAGAATGTCGTCAGTGTCGAGCAGACGGGCCACCACCGTGTGGCCCATTGCGCTCAAGGCGTCGGTGAGCAGTTGCATGCGCTCCCGATCATCATCCACGAGCATCACACGCATGTATGGCTAGGCTTGCCTGTCTGGGTAATGGGGTAGAGGTGCAATAAGCATGCCCTGCGTCGGCGCGCCAGGCCGCTCGCGGAATCCGATACTTGCGGGCCGTCGTATGACGCTGCTGTCCGGGTGCCATTCACGGCGCGCGTACAGGGCGCTTGGCATGGCAAGCCCAAACCGATAATGAGGAGTCGCGATGAACTTCGAACCCAGCGCGCGAAGTGCCAAATTCGTCAGCAAGGTGCGCATGTTCATGCGAGAGCACATCTTCCCAGTCGAGAAAACGCATCGGGAGGAGATCCGGTCGGCCGCGCATGGTGGCGACTGGAGGTCCTGGAAAATCCCCCCGCGCGTGGAAGAGCTCAAGCGCAAGGCGAGGTTACAGGGTCTGTGGAACCTGTTCCTTCCGGACCGCGAACTCGGGGGAGGACTGTCCGTGCTCGAGTACGCGCCGGTGGCCGAAGAGATGGGGCGCAGCCTGATGGCGCCCGAGATATTCAACTGCTCGGCGCCCGATACCGGCAACATGGAGGTGCTCTGGCGATATGGCTCGCCGGAGCAGAAGGAGCGCTGGCTCAAGCCGCTGCTCGCCGGTGACATCCGCTCGGTGTTCTGCATGACGGAGCCGGATGTGGCCTCGAGTGATGCCACAAACCTCGAGGCCACGGCCGTGATGGACGGGGAACAGGTTGTTCTGGACGGCAGGAAGTGGTGGAGCAGTGGCGTAGGTGATCCGCGCGCCAGATTTGCGATCGTCATGGCGCGCACCCCTGACGGGACTCGCGACCGCAAGCAACAGCATTCGATGGTGCTGGTGCCGCTGGATGCGCCGGGTGTTTCCATCCAGCGCATGCTCGCGGTACTGGGCGATCACGACGAGCCGCACGGCCATGGCGAAGTGAGTTTCTCCAACGTGCGCCTGCCTGCCACGAACATCATCGCCGGGGCCGGCCGCGGGTTCGAGATCGCGCAGGGAAGGCTCGGTCCTGGCCGCATCCACCACTGCATGCGCGCCATCGGCGCAGCGGAGCAGGCACTGGATTTGACGATCACGCGTGCCATGCAGCGCGTGGCCTTCGGCAAACCCCTGCTCTACCTCGGCGGCAATCGCGAGCGTCTGGCCGACGCGCGAATTGCCATTGACCAGGCACGCCTGCTGACGCTTTATGCGGCCTGGAAAATCGACAAGGTCGGCGTACTTGCCGCGATGTCGGAAATTTCCGCCATCAAGGTGGCTGCTCCGCTGATGCTGCGGAACGTGGTGGACATGGCGATGCAGCTGCACGGCGCAGGCGGGGTTTCGCATGATTTTGCGCTTGCCGGATTTTTCGCCCAGGCGCGCATGCTGAGGCTGGCTGACGGGCCGGACGAGGTGCATCGAGCCATGATCGCGCGCACCGAACTGGCGAGGCGCGGGTACCATTGATCGCCATCAACGAACCGCGTGGAGAGAAGCGCATGATCAAACTGTTGGGGATATCAGGCAGCTTGCGGAAGGCTTCCTACAACACCGCACTGTTGCGTGCCGCGGTGGACCTGTGCGGGGCGGACACTTCGCTCGAAATCGCCACGCTCCACGGCATCCCGCTTTACGACGGCGATGTGGAGGCGGCGGAGGGCATCCCGGCGCCGGTCGCCGAGTTGAAGGATCGCATCATGGCCTGCGACGGATTGCTGCTCGCCACGCCCGAGTACAACAACGGCGTGCCCGGGGTCTTCAAGAACGCGATCGACTGGCTTTCGCGTCCGCCGGCCGACACCGCAAGAGTGTTTGCAAACCGCGCTGTCGCCGTGATGGGTGCGAGCCCGGGAAATTTTGGTACCACGCTGGCGCAATCGCACTGGCTCCCGGTGCTGCGCACGCTCGGCACGCGTCCATGGTTTGAGGGCCGCCTGATGGTTTCACGCGCGGGGCAGGTGTTCGACGCGTCCGGCGCGCTCGTCGACGATGCGGCCAGGAAGCAGCTGGAGGCATTCCTTTCGGGATTCGCGAATTTCGTCCGCGCCTGAGCGTCGGTGCGCGGGACGGATATGAACGCCTTCACGATGCTTGGTGGGTCGTGATGGATTCGAACCATCGACCAACTGGTTAAAAGCCAGCTGCTCTACCGACTGAGCTAACGACCCATCTGCTGCCGCTGAACGTTTCTCCAGCGCAGGCCGGAGCGGTTCGGGCGCGCATGATACTGGAAGCGGCGGCTGTGCCAACCCGCCGATGCTCAGCGGCTGGCGGTAGGACGATCCGGCGAGCTGCTGAGAGCCGGGGGCGACACGCCGTCGAGTTGTGGAAGGTCATCGTCGATGAGCCACCAGTTCGCCTTCGAGCCGGTGTAGATGTGGACCGCCGGCCGCGTGTCCAGCGGCCCGTCTAGCGAGCCGGCGCGGATGCGCACTGCCGACGGATCATCCGGTCGGCGGCTCAGGATGGGCGAGCCGCACTGCCCGCAGAACGCGCGCCGCTTGCCGGGCGAGGACTCGTACTCGCACAGCGCTTGTGCCCCGGCGATCAGGCGGAACCGCTCGGCCGCGACCGGGATGTTGGTTGCAAACGCCACGCCCTGCGCCTTGCGGCACTGCCCGCAATGGCACATCTGGATGGGCGCGAGATCGCCGTCGATCTCGTAGCGCACCGCGCCGCACAGGCAGCCGCCGGCGTGCCGGTTCAAGGCTTCAGCCCGTCAGAAAAATACTGGCGCACCTTTTCCACCTTGGGCATGGACACGCCGGCGATGTACGGCTGGTAGGGATTGCGCCGCGCGTAGTCCTGGTGATAGGTCTCGGCGGGGTAGAAGCGCTCCAGCGGTTCCAGGCGCGTCACCACCGGGGAGCGATAGACCTTGGCCGCGTTAAGGATGTCGATGTACGCCTGTGCCACGCGCTTCTGGTCCTCCGACGCGTAGAAGATCGCGGAGCGGTACTGGCGCCCGCGATCGTTGCCCTGGCGATCCAGTTGCGTGGGGTCGTGGGCCGCCACGAAGAACACCTTGAGCAGGCGGCCGAAGCTGAGGCGCGCCGGGTCGTAGTCGATCTTGATGACCTCGGCGTGGTTGGTGCGACCGGAACACACCGCGTCGTAGTTGGCGCTGGCGGCAGAGTCGCCGGCGTAACCTGCGGTGACGGACAGCAAGCCGTCGAGCTGGCGGTAGACCGCCTCAGTGCACCAGAAGCAGCCGCCGCCCAGCACCACGCTTTGCGGGGACGTGCCGGCCGCGAGGTCTTCGGGCGGTTCGGGAAACTGGCTGTGCGGGGCGCGCGAGGCGCCGGGCATATCACATTCCAGGGCCATGGGGGTCTCCGGTTCGGATGGCGATGCAGGGCATTGTGCGCCGCCGGGGCGTGCGAACAAGCCGTGCGGACGATGCGCCTGGATTTGCGGACGATCCGTCCGCGCTCAAGGCCCCGGCGCGGGAAACAGCGCCACGGGAACCCTGGGTTCGAGCGTCTGCACCTGGATGTCGGGATGCCGGCGCGCCATCTGGTCGAAGAACTTGTCGAGCCGCACCACCACCGGAAAGGCTTGCAGCGGCAGGTCGAGCGGGCGGGTGAAATCGTCCCAGTGCGTCGGAATCACCCGGCGCGCACCGACCGCCCGGATCGTCTGCTGCAGGTAGGGGTCCAGCTGGTCGATCAGCGCGATGCCCAGGAACGCGACGTCGGCGCGCTGGCCTTGCAGCGCACCGGAAACGAAGCCCGCGCTGCCGTGGTGCAGGATGCGGCCCTGCGGGTGATCGATGACGATGGAGTAGGTGCCGCCAAGCTTGTAGTCCAGGTAATGCGCGGGGGTCTTCAGGGGCGCGGTGATGTCCCCCGTCGGCGAGCCTCCGGTGGCGCCGGCGTGGCGGCTTTCCAGGAACGTGACGCCGAAGCTCCCCAGCGTGACGCGTACGCCCGGCTCCACCTGCTGCATGTGCGCCGCATCCAGCCCCGCGCCGCGGCCGATCTGCAAAGTGCTGGCCGAGCCGAGCAGCCGCGCGCCGGTGAGCCGCGCCACTACGCCGGCGTCCATCGCGTGGTCGTAGTGCGAATGCGACACCAGCACGGCGTCGAGCTCCCTCACGCCCAGGCGTTCCAGCCACTGCGCGATCAGCGCCTCGTCCGGCGCGATCTCGGCATTGCCCAGCAGCCGCAGCAGGCCCGGCGGGCGCGTGAAGAACGGGTCGATGAAGATGGCGTGCTGCCCGTCGCGCAGCAGCACGGCGGTGACGCCGAGCCAGGTCGCAGTGAGTGCGCCGGCCGGAATCGCGTGTTGATCGGGGACGCGATGGGCCTGGTAGGCATCCAGCCCCGGGCGATAAAACCAGGCGAACGCGAGCCCACCCGCGATCACCACCACCATCAGCAGCAGGATGCGGGCAAGGATGCGCATCCGGAGTCCTCAGTCGACGGGCTTGGAGACCACGCCCAGTTGGCGGATGGTGGCCTCGAAAAATGTCATGGCGGTGTCGATCACCGTGTTGATTGGCTGGCGGTACTGGTCGGCGTTCCAGCGCATGGCGATGTGCACGCAGCAGCCGATGAGGCCGGAGGCGACCAGGTCCATGTCCTGCGTCGGTCGCAGCTTGCCGGGCAGGGCCGCCAGCGCCATCTGCTTGAGCAGGTCGCCGAAGCCGAAGGTGGCGGACTGCGCGCGATGCTCCATGTCCTGGCTCACGGTCAGCACCTCCACCAGCAGCATCCGCGCCACGCGCGGGTCTGCCTGTAGCCGGCGGTAGAACACGCCGAGCCCGGCGCGCGCCATGTCGGACAGGACCGGCACCCGGGGCGCGGCGGCGGCGATGAAGTCCTTGCGCAGGGCGGCAATCAGGTCCTCGTAGACCGCGGCGAACAGCGCTTCGCGATCCTTGAACGACTCGTAGAAATAGCGCTCGGTCAGGCCCGCCTGCGCGCACAGCTCGCGCACCGTGACGGCGTGGTAGCCGCGCGTGCCGAAACACTCCAGCCCCGCGTCCACGAACTGCTTGCGCCGCTCGGTGATGCGTTCACCGGCATCGATCCCGCGATAGCGGCGGGCAGGAGCGTTCGGGGTCTCGACTTTTTTCATGCGGAGATATTGACACGGCAAATTGTCAGAAATAAAGTGACAACATATATTGTCACAACGACGAGGACGGCGGACATGGCTTTCGACGCGACGGATAAGAGCGGCAATTCCCACTGCGACACCATCATCGTCGGCACCGGCTTTGCCGGGCTGGGCATGGCCATCAAGCTCAAGGAAGCGGGCGAGCACGACTTCGTCATCCTCGAACGCGCGCAGGACGTGGGCGGCACCTGGCGCGACAACACCTACCCGGGCTGCGCCTGCGACGTGCAGTCGCACCTCTACTCGTTCTCGTTCGAGCAGAACCCGGACTGGTCGCGCATGTTTGCCCGGCAGGGCGAGATCTGGGCCTACCTGCGCGCCTGCTCGGAGAAATACGGGCTCGGCCCGCACCTGCGCTTCGGCGCCGACGTCACCAGCGCCCGCTGGGACGACACCACCGCGCAGTGGAACGTGACCACGCGCGACGGCCGCCGCTTCAGCAGCCGCGTGCTGATCTCCGGCATGGGCGGGCTGTCGAACCCGGCCATTCCCAAAATCAGCGGTATGGAAAGTTTCCAGGGCGTGCAGTTCCACTCCGCGCAGTGGCGGCACGACGTGGACCTGGCCGGCAAGCGCATTGCCGTCATCGGTACCGGAGCCTCGGCCATCCAGTTCGTGCCGCAGATCCAGAAGCAGGCCGGGCGCGTGGACCTGTACCAGCGCACGCCGCCGTGGATCGTGCCCAAGCCCGACCGCGCCATCACCGCGCTGGAGCGCACGCTGTTCAGCCGTTTCCCGGTGCTGCAGAACGCCTTCCGCAAGGCCATCTACTGGATGCTGGAAGCGCGCGTGCTCGGCTTCACCGTGGACCCGCGCCTGATGAAGCTGTTCGAGAAGGTGGCGCGCAGCCACTTGGCGCGGCAGGTGAAGGACCCGGTACTGCGCAGGAAGCTCACGCCGGACTACACCATCGGCTGCAAGCGCATTTTGATCTCCGGCGACTATTACCCGGCGGTGTCGCAGGCGAACGTGGAGGTCATCACCGACGGCGTGCGCGAGATCCGCGCGCACAGCGTGGTGGCGAGCGACGGCACCGAGCGCGAGGTGGACGTGCTCATCTGGGGTACCGGCTTCCAGGCGGCGGACCCGGTGCCGCGCGGCCTGTTCCACGGCCGCAACGGCATCGACATCCGCGACGCCTGGCAGTCCGGCGCCGAGGCCTACAAGGGCACCACCGTGCCCGGCTTCCCCAACCTGTTCTTCATCGTCGGGCCCAACACCGGGCTCGGCCACAACTCGATGGTGTTCATGATCGAATCGCAGGTGCAGTACATCCTTGCGGCCCTCAAAACCATGCGCGAGCGCGGGGCCGGGACGGTGGAAGTGAGCCCCGCCGCGCTGCGGCGCTACAACGACGCACTCCAGGCGCGCATCGGCAAGGCCGTGTGGAACATCGGCGGCTGCAAGAGCTGGTACCTGGACGAAAACGGCCGCAACGTCACCCTGTGGCCGGGCGCCACCTGGCAGTTCCGCCGGCAGACGCGGCGCTTCGACATCGACCAGTACCAGGTGCGCGCGGCCCTTCCGCAGGTGGCCGCCCAGGCGGCGACAATCCGGGCCTGATCTGCCGGTCCGACCGTCCAACGTTCTACCGTTCCAGCGAGTGCACACATGAAAAATCTGAAGGACAAGGTTGCCGCCATCACCGGCGCGGGCTCGGGCATGGGCCGGGAGCTGGCCATCGAACTGGCGCGGCGCGGCTGCCACGTGGCAATCAGCGACGTGAACGAGCAGGGCCTGGCCGAGACTGCGGACCGCGTTCGCGCGGTGTCGAAAGTCCGGCTCAGCTCGCAGCGGCTGGACGTGTCCGACCGCGCGGCGGTGTACGCCTGGGCCGACCGGGTGGTGGCCGATCACGGCAAGGTCAACCTGATCTTCAACAACGCCGGCGTCGCGCACGGCTCTACCGTGGAGGCGGCGGACTACGCGGACTTCGAGTGGATCATGGGCATCAATTTCTGGGGCGTGGTGCACGGCACCAAGGCCTTCCTGCCGCACCTGCGCGCCGCGGGCGAGGGGCACGTGATCAACACCTCCAGCGTGTTCGGCATCATCAGCGTGCCCACGCAGGCCACCTACAACGCCACCAAGTTCGCGGTGCGCGGGTTCACCGAGGCGCTGCGGCAGGAGCTGGACATCCAGGCCTGCGGCGTCAGTGCCACCAGCGTGCATCCCGGCGGCATCAAGACCAACATCGCCCGCGCGGCGCGCATGGACCAGAGCGCGCAGTCGATCACCGGCATGGACCCCGACAAGAGCCGCCGCGACTTCGAGAAGCTGTTCCGCACCACGGCCGCCGAAGCGGCGCGGGTCATCATCAAAGGCGTGGAGCGCGATGCGCGGCGCGTGCTGATCGGCGCCGATGCGCACGTCATCGACCTGCTGCAGCGCCTGTTTCCGGGTGGGTACCAGCGCATCGTGGCGCGGCTGGCCGGTCGTCGCCGCACGTAACAGAAGCTGGCGCGGTGAATGCTAAGGTTGGCGCACCGACCGCCAACCATCACCATCCGCGCACGCATGAAGGGCATCATTCTCGCCGGGGGATCCGGCACTCGCCTGTATCCCCTCACCACCGTCGTGTCCAAGCAGCTTCTGCCGGTCTACGACAAGCCGATGATCTACTACCCGCTGAGCACGCTGCTGCTTGCGGGCATCCGCGACATCCTCATCATTTCCACCCCGCGCGACCTGCCGCATTTCGAGCAGCTGCTGGGCGACGGGAAGCATTGGGGCATCTCGCTCAGCTACGCGGTGCAGCCGTCGCCGGACGGTCTGGCGCAAGCCTTCCTGATCGGTGAGAAGTTCATCGACGGCTCGCCCTGCGCGCTGGTGCTGGGCGACAACCTGTTTTTCGGCCACGACCTGTCCGAACGCCTGCAACGCGCCCGTGCGCGCGAGCAGGGCGCCACCGTCTTCGCCTACCCGGTGAAGGACCCGGAGCGATACGGCGTGGTGGAATTCGACGCCACCGGCCGCGCCATCGGCATCGAGGAAAAGCCGACCCAGCCGCGCAGCCGCTATGCCGTCACCGGGCTGTACTTCTACGACGCTCAGGTGGTGGAGATTGCGCGCGACGTCAAGCCCTCGCCGCGCGGCGAGCTGGAGATCACCGACGTCAACGCGCGCTACCTCGAGCTGGAACAGCTGCAGGTGGAGCGTCTGGGCCGCGGCGATGCCTGGCTGGATACGGGAACGCACGACTCGCTCGTCGACGCCTCGCAGTTCGTGCAGACCATCGAAAAACGCCAGGGCCTGAAGATGTGCTGCCCCGAGGAAATCGCCTGGCGCCAGGGCTGGATCAGCAACGATCACCTGGGCACCCTGGCGCGGCCGCTGGCCAAGAGCGGCTACGGCGCGCACCTGCTCAGCCTGCTGCAGGACCCGGTGTTCTAGCTCCCAAATTCGACGCGGTGCGAGCGATCGCCCGCTGCCGGCTCAGCTCGCGGGCGGATAGTCGATGTAGCCCTCGGCAGCCTGCGTATACCAGGTCTTGCCGTCGTCCGCGTTCAGCGCAAGGCCCTTGGCGAAGCGGTGCGGCAGGTCGGGGTTGGCGAGGAAGCTGCGGCCGTAGGTGATGGCGTCGGCCACTCCGCTGTCCAGGGCCTGCTGGCCGCTGGCACGCGTGTAGTCCGAGTTGAGGATGAGCGGGCCGCTGAACGCCTTGCGGATGAGCGGCGCCACCGGCGGACGGTCCGATTTTCCGAAGGTGCCGTTCGGCCCCGGTTCGCGCAGTTCCAGGAACGCGATCTTCAGCGCGGACAGTTCGGCCGCCGCGGCCGGGAACAGCGCATCCTGGTTGCTGTCGTCCACGCCCTGCGAGTCGCCGTTGGGTGAGAGGCGCACGCCGGTGCGGTCGGCGCCGACCGCGTCCACGATCGCCGTCACCACCTCGCGCAGCAGGCGCACGCGGTTGACGATGGGCCCGCCGTAATCGTCGGTGCGGCGATTGCTGCCGTCGCGCAGGAACTGGTCGATCAGGTAGCCGTTGGCACTGTGCAGCTGCACGCCATCGAAGCCCGCGGCAATGGCGTTGCGCGCGGCGGCGGCGTAGTCGCCGACCAGCCGCGGAATTTCATCGATGGCGAGCGGCCGCGCCTCCACGTACGGCTGGCGGCCGTCGTAGGTGTGCGCCTTGCCGGGCGCGGTGGTGGCGCTGGCCGACACCGGCGCGACGCCGTTCAGCGCGGGGTGCACCAGGCGCCCCATGTGCCAGAGCTGCGCAAAGATGCGCCCGCCGGCCCCGTGCACGGCCGCGGTCACGCGCTTCCAGTGCTCCACCTGCGCGTCGCTCCACAGGCCCGGCGCGTAGGGCCAGCCGCTGCCTTCCAGGCTGATGTGGGTGGCCTCGCTGATGATCAGGCCGGCACTGGCGCGCTGGGCGTAGTACGTGGCCATGAGATCGGTCGGTACGTGCGCGCGGGTGCCGCGGGCGCGGGTCAGCGGCGCCATCCAGATGCGGTTGGGGCAATCGAGCCGGCCGATGCGGATGGGTTCGAAAAGTGTGGGCATGAGGCTTGGAGAATGGAGAAATGGTGAATGAGTCGGTGACACCCGCCGCGGAGTTCCGGAAACCAGATTGAACCGCCGCCGCTCACTCCCAGGCGATGGGCGTGCGGATGGCCGATTCCTTCTCGATCAGCGCGGCATAGTGCTGTTCGATGGCGTTGCGCTTGACCTTCATCGTCGGCGTCATGATGCCGTTGTCGATGGTCCAGGCCTCCTTCACGACCACGATTTTGGCGATCTGTTCGTGCGCTTCGAGCTTGGCGTTGACCTGTTCCATGTCGGCCAGCAAGTCTTTTTCCAGATGGGCCCGGGGCTTGGCGCTGGCCGCACCCGGCACCAGCGTGACCAGCATCAGCGGCTGCGGCAGGCCCATGCCCACCAGGCACAGCTGGTCGATGTCAGTGTTGCGTGCCAGCTGGCCCTCGATCGGCGCGGGCGACACGTACTTGCCCTTGAGCGTCTTGAAGATGTCCTTCAGCCGCCCGGTGATGAAGACGTAGCCGTCGCCGTCCACCCGGCCGCGGTCACCGGTGCGCAGGTAGCCGTCGTCGGTGAAGGCCTCGCGCGTCTTTTCCGGCTCCTTGTAGTAGCCGGCCATGACGCCGGGATGCCTGAACAGGATCTCGCCATCCCCGGCCAGCTTGAAGCCCGCGTCCGGCAGCGGCCGGCCCACGGAACCGACGCGGTTCTGGTGGGGCAGGTTGGCGGTGGCGTAGATGCTGTTCTCGGTCATGCCGTAGCCCTGCAGGATGTCCAGGCCCAGGTATTTGTTGAACCACTCCATCACCGACACCGGCAGCGGCGCCGCGCCGGAAAAGACGTAGCGCGCGTTGTGCAGGCCCAGGCCGCGCAGGATCTTGCGGCGCACGATGCCGCCGATGACGGGCAGGCAGGTGAGCAGCGCCAGCCTGTTCTGCGGCATCTTGCGCAGCACCCCGGCCTGGAAGCGGCCGAACACCAGCGGCACGCCGTAGAAGCGGGTCGGGCCGACCTTGGGCAATTGCTCGGCGAGCTTTTCCAGGTTCTCCAGAAAGTGCACCTGCGCGCCCAGGTACAGGCTCACCGCCAGCACCGCACCGCGCTCGAAGGCATGCGCCAGCGGCAGGTAGGAGAAGAAGCGCTCTTCGCCCTGCGCGGGCATCACCTTCAGGGTCTGCGTCGCGGCGAAGATCTGGTTGGTCCAGCTCATCATCACGCCCTTGGGGTTGCCCGTGGTGCCGGAGGTGTAGATCAGCACGGCCAGGTCGTCCAGGTCCGGCCGAGCGTAGCCCTGCAGAGGCGGCGTGGCCTGAACCAGCGCGTCCCAGGTCTGTTCGGCCCCGGGCGCGTCGGGGTAGGGGAAGCCGATGGTGCGGATGCCCTTCGGCACGGCGGCCATGAATTCGTCCGCGTCGGTCATGGGGCCCAGGAACAGCATCTTGGCCTCGCAGTGCTCGAGGATGAACGTGACCGCCTCGGGCGCCTGCTTCGGATACAGGCCCACGCTGACCAGCCCGGCCAGCCCACAGGCCAGGTCCGCCAGGAACCAGTGCGCGGTGTTGCGGCCGGAAATGGCCACGCGATCGCCGCGCTGGAGCCCGCTGGCGAGCAGCGCCGCGGCCATGGCACGCGCCTCGTGCTCGGCCTGCCGCCAGGTCCAGCGCAGTTCCTCGCCACCGCGCGGCTGCACCAGCCAGACCGTGTCGCCGCGCTCGCCGGCCCAGTGGGCCAGCATCTCGGCCGGTGTCTTGCTCGAGTCCATCGCGGCACTCCTCCAGGGTGGGTTGTCATGCAGCGGCCGGAGTGTACCCGCGGGTTCGTGGACCTTGACTGATCCTGCGGACACAATCGCGCCCGCGCACCCTGCCCCCGGAGTGACCCTTGAAGTGGATTCTGCTGATGCTCCCCGTGGCCGTGGTGGCGTACCTGTTGGCGTGGCCGCTGCCCATCCAGCCCGTGGCCTGGACGCCACCGCCCGCGCCTTCGCTGGACAGCGGCCCCTTCGCCGCCAACGACGAGCTGCGCGGCGTGCAGCGCATCGTCGACGGCAGCATCCGGGGGCCGGAAGCCATCGCGGTGGATGGGCGCGGGCGCGTCTACGCCGGGCTGGCCGATGGCCGCGTGATCTCGCTCAAGGGCGACGGCTCCGACTGCCGGGTGCTTGGTCATACCGGCGGCCGCCCGGCCGGCATCCAGGTGCAGGACGACGGCACCGTGCTGGTGGCGGACGCGCAGAAAGGCCTGTTGCGCCTGGGGTACGACGGCCAGGTGGAGGTGCTCGCGACCCGCGCCGACGGGGTGAAGGTGAAGTTTGCCAACGACCTGGACGTGGACCGTGGCGGCCACGTGTACTTCACCGATTCCTCGTGGAAATTCGGTGCGGATGAGGCGATGTCCGACGTGCTGGAACACGCCCCGCACGGCCGCCTGCTGCGCTACGACCCCGCGAGCCGACAGGCGGTGACGCTGCTAGCGGGGCTTTACTTCGCCAACGGCGTGACCCTGGGGCCCGACCTGCAATACCTGCTGGTCAGCGAGACCACCGAGTACCGCGTGAGCCGCTACTGGCTGATGGGGGAGAAGGCCGGCACGCGCGAAACCTTCATCGACAACCTGCCCGGGTTCCCCGACAACATCCGCTTCAACGGCAGCGACCGGTTCTGGCTCGCGCTGTACGCCCCGCGCGATGCCAGGCTGGACTGGCTGCTGCCGCTAGGTTTCGTGCGCGGCGTGGTGGCGCGGCTGCCGGCGTTCCTGCAGCCCGGACCGCGGCGGCAGTCGTTCATCCTCGGCCTGGACCTGAGCGGCAAGGTGGTGGAGCAGTACCAGTACGCGGGCGACGATGCCTTCGGCCCGAGCACCAGCGTGATCGAGCACGACGGCGTGCTCTACCTCGGCAGCCTGAGTGACAGCGCGATCGGGCGCATCGACCTGGACGACCTGCGCCGCTCCGGCGCCGGTTCGGCCGCGCCCAGGCCGCTCGCGCACAGCTGTTCCGAGAGCACGCCGTAAGGCAACACCCGCCTCGCGCACGCGTTCCGGGCCGGCGGGCGATGGCCGATAATGCGCGCGCCTCTTCCGCCACCCTTCCGAGCCGAGTCATGACGACCATCCGCCAGGACGACCTGATCCAGTCCATCGCCGACGCCTTCCAGTACATCAGCTACTACCACCCGCTGGACTACATCCAGGCGCTGGGCGCAGCCTACGAGATCGAGCAGTCGCCGGCGGCCAAGGACTCCATCGCGCAGATCCTCACCAACTCGCGCATGAGCGCCGAGGGCAAGCGGCCCATCTGCCAGGACACCGGCATCTGCGTGGTGTTCATGAAGGTGGGCATGAACGTGCGCTGGGAGTCCACGCTGAGCGTGCAGGAGATGGTGGACGAGGGCGTGCGCCGCGCCTACACCAACCCCGACAACATGCTGCGCGCCTCGGTGCTGGCCGACCCCGCGTTCGGTCGCAAGAACACCAAGGACAACACGCCGGCCGTGATCCACTACGAGATCGTGCCGGGCGACCACGTGGAGATCACCTGCGCGGCCAAGGGCGGCGGCAGCGAGAACAAGTCGAAGATGGCGTGCCTGAACCCGAGCGATTCCATCGTCGACTGGGTGCTCAAGACCGTGCCTACCATGGGCGCCGGCTGGTGCCCGCCCGGCATCCTCGGCATCGGCATCGGCGGCACGCCGGAGAAGGCGACCGTGATGGCCAAGGAGGCGATCATGGCGCCGGTGGACATCCACCTGGTGAAGGACAAGAAGGCGCGCGGCGAGAAGCTGACGAAGATCGAGGAATTGCGCCTGGAGCTGCTGGAGAAGGTCAACGCGCTGGGCATCGGCGCGCAGGGTCTGGGCGGCCTCACCACCGTGCTCGACGTGAAGATCATCGACTACCCCACCCACGCCGCCAGCCTGCCGGTGGCGATGATCCCCAACTGCGCCGCCACGCGGCACGTGCATTTCGAGCTGGACGGCAGCGGCCCGGCGAAGCTGGAAGCGCCCAGGCTGGAGGACTGGCCCAAGGTCACCTGGAAGGCCGATCTCAAGACCTCCACGCGCGTGAATCTCGACACGCTCACGCCGGCCGAGGTTGCCAGCTGGAAGCCGGGCCAGACCCTGCTGCTCAACGGCAAGATGCTCACCGGCCGCGACGCCGCGCACAAGCGCATCCAGGACATGCTCGCCAAGGGCGAAAAGCTGCCGGTGGATTTCACCAACCGCGTCATCTACTACGTGGGCCCGGTAGACCCGGTGCGCGACGAGGTGGTCGGTCCGGCCGGTCCGACCACGGCCACGCGCATGGACAAGTTCACTGAGATGATGCTGGCCCAGACCGGCCTGATCGCGATGATCGGCAAGTCGGAGCGCGGGCCATCCGGCATCGCCGCCATCAAGAAGCACAAGGCGGCGTACCTGATGGCCGTGGGCGGCGCGGCGTACTTGGTGAGCAAGGCGATCAAGGCGGCCAAGGTCGTCGGCTTCGCCGACCTGGGCATGGAAGCAATCTACGAGTTCGACGTGACCGACATGCCCGTCACTGTGGCCGTCGACGCGCTCGGCACCTCCGTGCACGAAACCGGCCCGAAGGAATGGCAGGCACGCATCGGCAAGATCCCGGTGGTGGTGGCCTGAGGGCGGGCGGGCTACGATTCCGCAGCAGCACCCGTCCACCCGTGAGGAGGAATCACCATGTCTCGAAAAAGCTCGATCCGCCAGGCCTTTCAGTCGATCGCCGGGGTCTTCTTGCTGAGCTGCCTGGGCGTGCTTGGATCAGCCGCCCACGCAGTTGACGCGGCGCCAGAGGAGGCACTTGCCATCGCGGCGGATGACGCCCACCTGCAGTGGGGTCCCTGTCCGCCCTTCCTGCCGAAGGGGTGTGCAATCGCCGTACTGCACGGGAGCCCTGCGAAGGACAACGTGGACGTCTTCTTCAAGCTTCCTCCCAAGGCCGATCTTCCCTTGCACTGGCACACCTCGGCCGAACGGATGGTGCTGGTTGCGGGCGAGCTTCAGGTCACGTACGACGGGCAGAAGACGGCGACGCTCAAGCCTGGGACCTATGCCTACGGCCCTGCCAAGCTGCCGCACAAGGGCGCCTGCGTGAGCGCGGTTCCGTGCGTGCTGTTCATCGCTTTCGAGTCACCCCTGGATGCCGTTCCGGTGGAAAGCTCGGCGAAACAGGCGGAGCAGCCGAAATAGGGCTGTGCTGGATTTCTGGCGCAGCAATGTCCGGCAAGGGTCTTCCCGGCGGGCGGGCTGACCCTCGGTGCCGGTAGTCGACGACTCCGCGGTATCACTTGCCGATCGCGGAGATCGCCCGCAGTGGCCGTCACCTGGAGGATCCCATGACCGATTTCACCGAACTCAAGAAGAAGCAGCGCGCCACCTGGGCGCTTGGCGAGTACGACCGTATCGCCGAGAGCCTGACGATTTCCACCGACCAGACCTTGCGCGTTGCCAAGATCCGACCGGGAGAGCGCGTCCTCGACGTTGCGACCGGTACCGGCATCACCGCCCTTGCGGCAAGGGAACGCGGGGCCCAGGTGACCGGCGTCGACCTCACTCCGGAACTCCTCGCGGTGGCGCAACAGAAGGCGCTGGCCGAGGGCTTCCCGGATATCGATTTCCGGGAGGGTGATGCCGAGTCGCTGCCGTTTGCCGACGCGAGCTTCGACGTCGTGCTGTCCACCTGCGGGCACATGTTTGCACCGGACCAGGACAGGGTCGCGGCTGAACTCGCGCGCGTGACACGCCCTGGCGGCCGTGCCGTCTTTCTGGCGTGGACTCCCGAAGGGGGTCTGGGACAATGGTTTCGCATCACCAACAAGTACTTCCCTCCGCCGGCGGGCGTTCCAAGCCCGTTCAACTGGGGAAATGCCGACAAGGTGCGGGCGTTTCTCGGAAGCAGCTTTCGCGATATCGAGTTCACCCGCGGCGACTGCCCGCAGTTCGGCGCCTCGCCGGAGGATATCTGGGGCCTGTTCTCGACCCGTTACGGGCCTACCGTGAGAGCCGTTTCGACTCTGCAGGGCGACGCTCTGGAAGCCTTTCGCGCCGAACTGCTCGCCTTCCTCGGCGGCTACCGCGCGGCCGATGGCAGGGTGCGCTGGGGCCGCGAATACCTCATCACACGCGCCGTTCGCTCGTGAACGAGCAGGGTGACTTCAGGCGGTGACGGATCTGCGCCGCCCGATGCGCTGAAGTGCTCGCGGCGGTCGGCGACGCGAACCTGGGCCCCGCGACCATCTTTTCGCGCACGGTCAGCGTTGCGGCTCCCGGCGCCAGGATCTTGCTGCGTTTGACCCTCGTATTCCCTCCGTCGATGTGTCTAGGCGCCGAAAAATTACGGGCCGGGAGGAAACCGTTCCGGCTGGCCGCAGACTGGACCGGGCGAATATGCACAAAACTTGCTGCGATGTTCCCCTTGCGACTCAAGTGCGGAAATCGGGAGCGGATATGGACAAGCGCGTGACGATGGACGAGGCGAGCACACCCGACTCTGGCGGGCAGGCGACGGACATGGTCAAGCGCTTCCGGCACGCATTCCTGCATCACCTGTTCTACACGCAGGGCAAGTTCCCCGCGCTGGCCACCAAGACGGACTACTACCTCGCGCTGGCCTACACCGTGCGCGACCGCCTGCTGCAACGCTGGATCAGCACCGCCAACGAGTACACCAAGCGCGGCTCGCGCACCGTGGCCTACCTGTCGGCCGAGTTCCTGATGGGCCCGCACCTGGGCAACAACCTCATCAACCTGGGCTTGTTCGACGACGCCCGCGCGGCCATGGCCGAGGTGGGCCTCAACCTGGACGACCTGCTCTACCAGGAGGAGGAACCCGGCCTGGGCAATGGCGGCCTGGGACGGCTGGCGGCGTGCTTCATCGACTCGCTCGCCACGCTTGAAATTCCCGCCGTGGGCTACGGCATCCGCTACGAGTTCGGCATTTTCCACCAGACGCTGGTGGATGGCTGGCAGGTGGAGAAGACCGACAAGTGGCTGCGCAACGGCAATCCCTGGGAACTGGCGCGGCCCGAGTGGGCGCAGGAAGTGAAGCTGGGCGGCCACACCGAGAACCGCTGGGACGAGAACGGGCAACTGCACGTGCGCTGGATCCCCAATCGCACGGTGCACGGCATTCCCTACGACACGCCCATCCTGGGGTATCGAAACAACACGGCCAACACGCTGCGGCTGTGGAAGGCCGAGGCGCCGGAGTCCTTCGACTTCGCCGTGTTCAACCGGGGAGACTACCACGGCGCGGTCAACCAGAAGGTGGTGTCCGAGAATCTCAGCAAGGTCCTGTACCCCAATGATGAACACATCGAGGGCAAGGAGCTGCGGCTGGCGCAGCAGTATTTCTTCGTCTCCTGCTCGCTGCAGGACATGCTGCGCATCCTGAAGGGCCAGCACCTGCCCATCGAACGGTTCGGCGAAAAGTTCACCGCCCAGCTCAACGACACGCATCCGGCCATCGCCGTCGCCGAGCTCATGCGCCTGCTGACCGACGAACACCACCTGCCGTGGCGCCAGGCTTGGGACATCACCTGCCGCAGCCTGGGCTACACCAACCACACGCTGCTGCCCGAGGCGCTGGAACGCTGGCCGCTGGAACTGTTCAAGCGCGTGCTGCCGCGGCACCTCGAGATCATCTACGAGATCAACGCGCAGTTCCTGGAGGACGTGCGCCGCCGTTATTTCGGCGACGACGCGCGCGTCTCGCGCATGAGCATCATCGACGAGTCCGGCGAGCGCTACGTGCGCATGGCGCACCTGGCGAGCGTGGGCTGCCACGCCATCAACGGCGTGGCGGCGCTGCACTCGGAGCTGCTCAAGGCCGACGTGCTCAAGGACTTCCACGAAATGTGGCCGGAGAAGTTCGGCAACAAGACCAATGGCGTGACGCCGCGGCGCTGGATCGTGCTGGCCAACCCGCGGCTGACCAAGCTCGTTTCCGCGCACATCGGCGATGGCTGGATCAAGAACCTCGACGAGCTGCGCAAGCTGGAACCGCTGGCCGACGACGCCAATTTCCGCGCCGGCTGGCGCGAGATCAAGCGCGCCAACAAGCGTGACTTGGCGGACGTCATCCGCAGGCGCTGTGGCGTGGGCGTGGACCCGTCGTCCATGTTCGACGTGCAGGTCAAGCGCATCCACGAGTACAAGCGCCAGCACCTGAGCGCGCTGCACATCATCGCGCTGTACCACCGGCTCAAGACCAACCCCAACCTGGAGATGACGCCGCGCACCTTCATCTTCGGCGGCAAGGCCGCGCCGGGGTATTTCATGGCCAAGCTCGTCATCCGGCTCATCACCGCCATCGGCGAGGTGGTGAATCGCGACCCGGCGGTGCGCGACATCCTGCGCGTGGTGTTCCTGCCCAACTTCAGCGTCACCAACGGCCAGCGCATCTACCCGGCGGCCGATGTCTCGGAGCAGATCTCGACCGCGGGCAAGGAAGCGTCCGGCACCGGCAACATGAAGTTCGCCATGAACGGTGCGCTCACCATCGGCACCATGGATGGCGCCAACATCGAGATCCGCGAGCAGGTGGGCGCGGAAAACTTCTTCCTGTTCGGGCTCACCACGCAGGAGGTCGCCGACCTCTGGGCCCGCGGCTACAACCCGGCAGACCTGCTGGCGCGCAACGCCGAGCTCACCGAGGTCATCAACCTGATCCGCCACGGCTACTTCTCGCGCGGCGACGGAGAGCTGTTCAAGCCGCTGATCGACTCGCTCACCCACCACGACACCTACTGCCTGTTCGCCGACTTCGACAGCTACGCGGCCGCGCACGCGCGGGTGGGCGAGGCCTACCGCGACACCGAGCAATGGACGCGAATGTCCATCCTCAACACCGCGCGATCCGGCGTGTTCTCGTCCGACCGCACCATCAGCGAATACTGCCGCGACATCTGGAAGGTGAAGCCGGTCAACGTCCCCATGCTGTCGCAGGAAGACATCCGGGTGGAACTGATTCCCTGAAGCCCTGAGCGGCGGACTCTCCGCTCACGCTAGCGCAGTGCGGCGGCGGCCCGGGCGAGGTCTTCGACGGCGCGCCAGTCCTGCGCCTGCACCAGCGCGGCGGGCGCCAGCCATGATCCGCCGACGCAGCCCACGTTCTTCAGCGCCAGGAAGGTCGGCGCCGAGCTGACGTCGATGCCCCCCGTGGGGCAGAACAGCACGTCGCTGAACACCGAGCCGAGCGCCTTGAGCATGCCGATGCCGCCGGCCTGCTGCGCCGGGAACAGTTTCAGCGCGCGGAAGCCCGCTTCGCGCGCGGCGATCACGTCGGACGGCGTCATGGTGCCCGGCAGGAAAGGTAGGCCGGACGCCCGGATCGCCGCCAGCAGCGCGCCGCTGCAGCCGGGGCTGACGCCGAACTGCGCGCCCGCGGCCATCGCGCGCTCAAGGTCGCCGGCGCTGGTGACGGTGCCGACGCCGACGATGGCGTCCGGCACCGCGGCCCGGATCGCGCGCACCGAGTCCAGCGCCTGCGGCGTGCGCAGGGTGATTTCCAGCACGCGGATGCCGCCCGCAAGCAGCGCGCGCGCCAGCGGAACGGCGTGCGCCACGTCGTCGAGGACGATGACCGGCATTACCGGGCTGGCCTGCATGATCTCGGTGATCTGCATGGACGCGTTCTCCTGACTCATTCGGCCGAAACGGCTGCGGTGGTCACGGCTGGCATGACGGGCTCGGGGGCGGCGCCGAAGATCATCGCCCCGTCCTCCGCCCCGCTCACGACGGCGCGGGCCGACGCAAACAGCTCGCGTCCCAAACCGTGCTGGTTGGACGCAAGGTCGGGAATCACGACGCTGCGGGCGGCCCATTCGGCGGCGTCCACCTTCGCTTCCAGCACGCCGGCCTCGGCGTCCAGCCGGATCAGGTCGCCGTCCCGAACCCGCGCCAGCGCGCCGCCGGCCAGGCACTCGGGCGTGACATGGATGGCGGCCGGCACCTTGCCCGAGGCGCCGGACATGCGGCCGTCGGTGACCAGCGCCACGTGGAAGCCCTCGTCCTGCAGCACGCCCAGCGGCGGCGTGAGCTTGTGCAGCTCGGGCATGCCGTTGGCGCGCGGCCCCTGGAAGCGCACCACGGCCACGAAATTGCGGCGCAGCTCGCCGCGCTTGAATGCCGCCTGCACCGCCTCCTGCGAATCGAACACGACGGCCGGCGCCTCCACCACGCGGTGCTCCGGCTTCACCGCGGAGATCTTGATCACCGCACGCCCCAGGTTGCCGCTGACGCAGCGCAGGCCGCCATCGGCCGCAAAGGGCGCGCTCACCGGTCGCAGCACGGACGTGTCGTGGCTCTGCGCCGGTGCGGCGCGCCAGGCCAGCGTGGCACCGTCCAGCACCGGCTCCTCGGCATAGGCCTCCAGCCCGCGGCCGGAAGCGGTCTTGATGTTGCCGTGCAGCAGGCCCGCGGCCAGCAGTTCGCGAATCAGGAAGCCCATGCCGCCGGCGGCGTGGAAATGGTTCACGTCGGCTGCGCCGTTGGGGTAGATGCGGGCCAGCAGCGGCACCACGGCGGAGAGCGCGTCGAAGTCGTCCCAGTCGATGATCACGCCCGCCGCGCGCGCAATCGCAATGAGGTGGATGGTGTGGTTGGTCGACCCGCCGGTGGCGTGCAGCCCGACGATGCCGTTGACGACGGCGCGCTCGTCCACGATCTCGCACAGCGGCGTGTAGTGATCGCCCAGCGCGGTGATGCCGGCCACGCGCCGGGTGGCGGCGGCGGTCAGCGCATCGCGCAGCGGCGTGTTGGGATTGACGAACGCCGCACCGGGCAGGTGCAGGCCCATCACCTCCATCAGCATCTGGTTGGAATTGGCGGTGCCGTAGAACGTGCAGGTGCCGGGTGCGTGGTAGGACTGCGCCTCCGACTCCAGCAGCGCATCGCGCCCCAGCTTGCCCTGCGCAAAGAGCTGCCGGACCTTGGCCTTCTCGCTGTTGGGCAGGCCGGAGGGCATGGGTCCGCCGGGCACGAAGATGACCGGCAAGTGGCCGAACGACAGCGCGCCGATCAGCAGGCCGGGCACGATCTTGTCGCACACGCCCAGGCACAGGACCGCGTCGAACACGTTGTGCGACAGCGCCACCGCCGTGGCCATGGCGATGACATCGCGCGAGAACAGGCTCAGCTCCATGCCGGTTTCGCCCTGCGTCACGCCGTCGCACATCGCGGGCACGCCGCCGGCGAACTGCGCCACCGCAAAGGCTTCGCGCGCGGCCTGCCTGATGAGCGCCGGGTAGCGCTCGAACGGCTGGTGCGCCGACAGCATGTCGTTGTAGGCCGAGACGATGCCGATGTTGGGCCAGCGCGAGGCGCGCAGCTTCTGCTTGTCGTCGGGCTCCGACGCCGCAAAGGCGTGGGCGAGATTGGTGCAGCCCTGGCGACCGCGCGCGGTGCCGCTTTCGCGCGCCGCCGCCATTCGCGCCAGGTACGCGCCCCGCGTCGGCGCGCTGCGCTGGCGGATGCGCTGGGTGACGGCGGCAACCACTGGATTCAGGGACATGGGCACTCCGGCAGCGGCAAACGGGAACGGCTGGCAGGAAACGCGCTAGCGAATTCGCGCGCCCGAAATGTTCTGCAGTATTCCGGCCCGCAAGGATCGGACCGGAAAAGCGCGCGCAAATTCGGCGTGCAACCATCGCCAGCGCTGCACCGTCGGTACGGGCATCGCGGATGCTGCGTCCACTGCGAACAACCGGAGAGCCCAGGCATGGCGGTCGAATCGAACGGGATTACGGAGCAGCGATTCGCAGACGCCGCGGATGCGGCGGGCCAGTTGGCGCAGGACGTTGCCAATCTGCTGCGAGAGGGCATCACGGATCGCGGAACGGCCTCGCTCGTGGTCTCCGGCGGCAGGAGCCCGATCCCGTTCTTCCATGCGCTGCGCGCGCAGTCGTTGGACTGGAGGAAGGTCTGGATCACGCTGGCCGACGAACGCTGGGTCGATGCGGCCTCGGCCGACAGCAACGAGCACCTGGTTCGCAAGCATCTGCTGGTGGGGAACGCCGCGGCGGCGCGGTTCGTCGGGCTGAAGACTCCAGCCGCAACGCCGCAGGCGGGCCTTGCGCAAAGCGCGGCGGCACTCGTGCAAATCCCCCGGCCGTTCGACGCGGTGGTGCTGGGCATGGGCGACGATGGCCACACGGCCTCGCTGTTCCCTGGCGCCGCGAATCTTGCCGAAGCCCTGTCGCGGGTCGGCAGGTCGCCACTGGCCGCGATCGAGCCGCTCACCGCGCCCCTGGCGCGCATCACCCTGACGCTGCCCACGCTGCTCGATGCGCGACGGGTGTTCCTGCCGATCGCGGGCGCCGCCAAGCTCGCGGTGTACGCGCGGGCGCGGCAGCACCACGAGCCCATGACCCTGCCGATTTCAGCGGTGCTGCACCAGGACCGCACGCCGGTGACGGTGTTGCTGAGCGACCGGTAGACCTCCGCCGCGGAGGCCTTCGCCTTACGGCCACGCGTCCCGCCACTTGGCGTCCGTTTTGCGTGAAGGCGAGGGCATCCGTCGCAACGGCAGCCCGCGCCCCCGGCGCGCCGGCCGCGTCGCGAACCCGCTTTTCGATCCAGGGAGTCCTGCACGGTGGCGAAGATTCCTCCCGGCGTCGGCCCGCGTTTTCCGCAGGTCGTGATCCTGTTCGGTGCAACAGGCGATCTGTCGCGCCGCAAGCTGCTGCCCGGCCTGTTCCACCTGGTGACGGCCGGGTTCATTCCGGACTGCCGGATCATCGGCGTGTCGCTGGACGAGATCGATCTGGACACCTTCCGCGGCAACGTGCGCTCGGCGCTGGACGAGTTCGCGCCGCGCAAGAAGGTGGTCGACTCCCATTGGCTCGCCTTCGCGCAGACGCTGGACTACGTGCCGATGTCCGCCGGTCCCGCGGCGCTGAGGAGCGCGGTCGACCGGGCCGAGCTGGGCATCGGCAGCGAGAGCCGGCGCGTCCACTACCTCAGCGTGCCGCCCAACGGCGCGCTGCCGGCGGTGCGGCTGCTGGCGGAGGCCGGGCTGGTGGCGGGCTCGCGCATCATCATGGAAAAGCCGTTCGGCACGGACCTGGCCAGCGCGGTGGAACTCAACGCGCGCCTGCATGAGGTGTTCGACGAGCAGCAGATCTTTCGCATCGACCATTTCCTGGGCAAGGAACCGGCGCAGAACATCCTGGCGTTCCGCTTCGCCAACGGCCTGTTCGAGCCGATCTGGAACCGCAATTTCATCGACCACGTGCAGATCGACGTGCCGGAGACGCTGGGCCTGGGCAAGCGCTCGGCGTTCTACGAGCAGACCGGCGCCTTCCGCGACATGGTGGTGACGCACCTGTTCCAGATTCTCGGGTTCATGGCCATGGAGCCGCCGACCGCGCTGGCGCCCGCGCCGATCAGCGAGGAAAAGAACAAGGTCTTCCGCAGCATGCTGCCGCTGGATCCGGCCAACGTGGTGCGCGGCCAGTACGCCGGCTACCGGTCGGAGCCGGGAGTGGACCCGACCTCGGACACCGAGACGCTGATTGCGCTCAAGTGCCTGATCGACAACTGGCGCTGGGCCGGCGTGCCGTTCTACCTGCGCACCGGCAAGCGCATGGCCGAGGGCCAGCGCATCATTTCCATCGCCTTCCGCGAGCCGCCCAAGAGCATGTTCCCGCCCGGCAGCGGCGTGGGCGCCCAGGGGCCGGACCATCTCACGTTCGACCTGGCCGATGCCTCGAAGATGTCGCTCTCGTTCTACGGCAAGCGGCCGGGTCCCGGCATGCGGCTGGACAAGCTCAGCCTCCAGTTCGCGATGGACGACACCGCCCTGATCGGCGATGTGCTGGAAGCCTACGAGCGCCTGATCCTGGACGCCATGCGCGGCGACCACACCCTGTTCACAACGGCCGATGGCATCGAGCGGCTGTGGCAGGTGTCAGCGCCGCTGCTGGAAGCGCCGCCGCCGGTGCGCTTCTACGAGCCCGGTTCCTGGGGGCCCAAGGCCATCCACCAGCTGGTGGCGCCGCGGGCCTGGCGCCTGCCGTTCGAGCGTGCGTGGCGCGATCCGACCCACGCCGCCCGCTGAGGGCCATCAGACGGCGGACGGGCGACCGCCCAGGCCCGCAATCTCCCGCGCCGCCGCCACCAGCGCCAGGCGCGCCACCACGCCGTAGGCGTAGAAGCGGTTGGGCTCGGCGTTGGGGTCTTCGGACAGGTCGGGGTGGTTGCAGCAGCTCTCGAACGCCAGCGGCTTGAAGCTCATGCCGGGGGCGTTGAGGTTTTCCTGGTTGCTGCGCCGTTCGTTCACGCGGTAGAAGCCGCCGACCACGAAGCGGTCGATCATGTAGACCACGGGTTCGGCGGTGTGCTTGTCCGGACCCCAGGTCTCGAAGGTGTGCACGCCTTCCTGGATGATGGCGCCGGTCACCTCGCGGCCTTCCTTGGCGCTGGCCATGTGCGTGCGCGCCTTGCGGTTCATCTCGCGCACGTCGTCGGCGCTGCGCACCGTCATCACGCCCATGCCGTAGGTGCCGGCGTCGGCCTTGATGATGACGAAGGGTTCCTCGGCAATGCCGTACTCCGCGTACTTCTCGCGGATGTCCTCCAGCAGCAGTTCGACGTTGCTGACCAGGCACTCCTCGCCTTCGCGCTTGAGGAAGTTGATCTGGCCGCAGTTGCGGAACAGCGGGTCCACCCACCAGGAATCGATGCCCGCCACCTTGCCGAACTCGCTGGCCACGTCGCGGTAGTAGCCGAAATGCTGGGTCTTGAGCCGCGCGTGCCAGCCCGCACCCGGCGGCGGCACGATCACCTGGCCGATGCCCTCCAGCACCGGCGGGATGCCGGCCGACAGGTCGTTGTTGAGCAGCACCACGCAGGGCGAGAAGTCGCTGACGC
Organism: Panacagrimonas sp.; assembly: GCA_052386745.1. Classification (GTDB taxonomy): domain Bacteria; phylum Pseudomonadota; class Gammaproteobacteria; order Nevskiales; family Nevskiaceae; genus Panacagrimonas. The sequence continues at coordinate 138,787 of JBQTJW010000001.1, forward strand.
GAACGCGCTCGCCGTCGCGGATCAGCGGCTCCAGCACCAGGTCGCGGCCGGATAGTTCGAGCCTGAGCGTGGTCGGTTCGCGGATCTCGGGCAGCAGCGAGCCGATGCGCACCTTGTAGCCGGCCTCGCGGATCATCTCGGCCAGCGTCGCCACGTTTTCCAGGTAGAACTTGTTGCGCGTGTGGTTCTCCGGCACCAGCAGCACGCCGGTCGCGGTAGGGCAGGCGCGCTCCACCGCGGACTGGATCGCCTGGATGCACAGCGAGCCCAGCCCGGGGTTCAGGTTGTTGAACCCGCCGGGGAACAGGTTGGTGTCCACCGGCGCCAGCTTGAAGCCGGCGTTGCGCAGGTCCACCGAACAGTAGAAGGGCGGGCGCGTCTTCAGCCACTGGCTGCGGAACCAGGCTTCGATGTCCGCACTGCGCGCAATCAGCTGCTGCTCGAAGCGCAGCAGGGGCGAGGTGTTGCGGGCCGACAATTCAGGGATGGTACCGAGCATGGCGCATACGGGGAGGGGTTCTATGCACCTAGCGTAGCCGATTCCCCGGACCGCCCGCGCGCAGGGCCGCGCCGCGCCGCGGCGTGCGAAAATGACCGCGTTCCGCGCGGGCGGACAGGCGTTCCACACGATCCACCCGCGCCCCACGAGGGAGAGACCGTGTCCACTGCTGCGGCCGCAAACAGCGCGATCAAGATCATGGTGGTCGACGACAGCGCCACCATCCGCCGCGCCGCCGAATCACTGCTGGGTCAGGAGGGCTACGCCGTGCTGACCGCGCAGGACGGCTTCGAGGCCCTGGCGCGCATCGCCGAGCATCACCCGGACCTGGTGTTCATCGACATCATGATGCCGCGCCTGGACGGCTACCAGGCCTGCGCGCTGATCAAGGCCAACCCGCACTTCGCCGCCACGCCGGTGGTCATGCTCTCGTCCAAGGACGGCTTGTTCGACCGCGCGCGCGGCCGGCTCGTGGGTTCGGACGAATACCTCACCAAGCCCTTCACCCGCGAGGAACTGCTGCAGGCCGTGCGCCGCCACCTGCGCCCATGAGCCATGCCCTGCGCGACCTGCGCGGCGACCCATTCGCCCTGCTGCTGGAGCTGGACGCGCACCTGCGCCGGCGGCTCGGTGGCCGCCAGCGTCCCGCCGACGACGCCTGGCAGGGCCTGGCCGTGCGCATCGCGCGGCAATGGCTGCTGGTGCCGCAGGCCGATGTCCGGGAAGTGCTGGCACCGCCCCGCTGCACGCGCGTGCCCAACGCGCAGCCCTGGCTGGCGGGTGTCGGCAAGGTGCGCGGCCGGCTGCTGACCGTGGTCGATGCCGGCCGGCGGTCGGGCGCCAGCGCGAGCGCGGCCAGCGCTGGAGCGCGCGCCCTGCTGCTGCGCTCGGACCGATCGCCGCTGCTGTTCCTGGTGGACGAGATCGCCGGGCACCAGGCCTTCGGCGCCGCGGAGCAGGCGAGCGTGGTGCAGCCCGTCGGCGGGATCCCGGCCGCCTGCCTGCTCGGCGCCTTTTGCCGCGACGGTCGCCAATGGCCGGTGCTCAGCCTGCACCGATGGGCGCAGTCCGAGGCGCTGCGGAGTGCCGGCGCTTGAGCGACGGCGCGCAATCCTTCCGTCCGGCCGGCGCGGACATCGGCTGGGTTCGCGGCGAACTCCAGGTGAGCCTGCGCCAGGCCGCGCAAGGGGTGGAGCAGTTCGCCGAGACGCCGGAAATTCGCGCGCCGCTGGACGATGCGCTGCAGCGCCTGCACGAAGCTCGCGGCGTGCTCGTCATGGTGCAGGCTTGCGGCGTCGCGCTGCTGGTGGAGGAAGCGCGGCAGGCGCTGCTGGACATCTCCGCCAGCCGCCTCGGCGATGTCCGTTCCGCGGCGGCGGCCGTCATCGGCGGATGCCTGCTGGCAATCGACGTCATCGACCTGCTGCAACAGGGTGGCGACGACTGCGCGCTGCTGATGCAGCCCGCCATCAACGAGCTGCGTATCGCCCGCGGCAAGCCCCTGGCCACGGAAGAGGACCTGTTCGTCGCCCACTTCGGCGCGCTGTCGGTCACGCTGGCCGGCCCCAGCACCTGGCCCGAAGGCGATGCGCGTAGCGAGGCCGCGCGCCTGTCGCCCGCGTTCTCGGCCGCGCTCATGACGTGGTTCAAGGACCAGGACACGGCGCGCTCGCTGGCGCGGATGGGGCGGGTGGCCGAGATCGTGTCCGGGCACTGCAGGCCTCCCTTGCTCTGGCAGCTGTGGCGCACGGTCGCCGCGTGCGTGGAGGCGCTGCTATCCGGCACGCTGGACGCGAGTTTGGAGCTCAAGCGGCAGTTCGGTCGCGCCGGGCAGGTCCTGAAGACGCTGGCCGAGGCGGGCGAGGACGCGGCACTCAAGGGCCTGAACGACGTGTCGCTGCGCCTGCTGTTCCACGCCGGCCGCTCGCGCGGGGCCGGGCAGCGCGTGGCCTTTTTGCGCTCGCAGCTTCAGCTGGATCTCTGGCTGCCGAGTGCCGAGCGCGTGCAGGCGCGGCGCGCGCGGCTGCGCGGCGCCGGAACGCAGCTGCTCGACACGCTCCTGGGCGAGATCCGCAGCGACCTGGCCGCCGTGCGCGACGGCCTGGACGTGGCGCTGCGCTCGGATGCCGATGCGGCGGATTTCCACGCCGCCGGCCAGCGCCTGAGGCGCGTCGCAGACACGCTCTCGATGCTCGGCCTAAACGAGGAAGCGGCGGTGCTGGGTGCGCCGGTGGAGATGCTCGCCACCCCCCGGGCCACGCGGGAGAGCGCGGTCGGATGGACCCGGTGCGCCGCCGCCATCCTCCAGGTTGAACAGTCGCTTGAAGGCGCCCTGCGCCGGCAGTTTGGAGGTGCGGAGCCACTCTCGATGGCCGCCACGACGCCGCTGCCGGACGAGCTGCGCAGCGGCATTTCCGCGCTGCTGCGCGAGGCGCTCAACAACCTCAAGCAGGTCAAGATGCAGGCGGAGAGCGGCTTGCTCGAAAACAATGCCGCGGCAATCACCGAGGCGGCGCGGCTGCTGGATGAAATCGCCGGCGGCCTCAGCATCCTGGGGCTGGCGCCGGCGGCCGATCTGGTGCAGCGCGTGCAGCAGGTTGTGCTGTCGGGCGAACGGCCTGGCGAACGGTCCGGCGCCGCGCCTCCCGGTCGGCTGCCGCGGGAATTTGCCGATGCGCTGGCCGCCATCGAGTACTTCATCGAACGTCGCCTGGACGGCTCGCCCGCGGCGCAGCCGGTGCTCGACCGCATGGCGCGCCTGCTCGCGGAAACGCCGGTGCCGGATCGGCCCGCGAAACCGGTCGCGGCTCCAGCGAAGCCCGGGCGGCGGCCTGCGGACGCCGACGCGCCTGCAGTCCCTGCGGACGAAGACCTCCGCAGCGTTTTCATCGACGAAGCCGCCGAAGTCACGGCCGCCCTGAGCGCTGCGCTGCAACGCTGGCGGCAGAATCCGGACGATCGCACCGCGCTGCCGGACCTTCGTCGCGGGTTCCACACGCTCAAGGGCAGCGGGCGCACGGTGCACGCGGACGGCGTGGCCGCGCTGGCGCGATCGATCGAGGCCCTGATCCAGGCCCTGATCCAGGCCAGTGACGAGGGCACGGGACCGGCTCTGGAAGCGGTGGTCGACCTGGTGGATCGAAGCATCGCCGCCTTGCCCGCGCTGCTCGCCGCGTTCGCGCGCGGAGAGCCTGTTCCGCCAGAGGCAGCCGAAATCGCCGCGCTCGCGGATCGTCTGGCAGCCAAGGGCAGCGTGGATGGACGGGCCGAGACCGTGCCCACCGATCCGCCCCCGGACCTGGACGGGGAGCAGGCGCCGACACCCGAACTGCTGGCGGTGTTCGCGCCCGAGGCCTTGGAGTTGCTGGATGCGCTTCGGGACACCGCGAATCGCTGGCGCGAGGTGCCCGCCAGTGCGATGCCCGGCATGACCCTGCAGCGCGACCTGCACACCTTCAAGGGCGGCGCGCGCGTGGCTGGCCTGCGCAGCCTGGGTGACGCCGCGCACGCGCTCGAAACGAGGCTGGTGGAGTTGCAGCATCGCGGGTTCGAGGCCAGCGCTGATGACGTGGATGACGTGGCCCGGCGGATCGCGCATCTCCGGGACACGGTCGAAGCGCTGCTGGACCGGCAACCCCCGGCGCCGCGCCCGCATGAGCCGCCTGAAACGGCAGAACCGTCACCCGTCGAGCCGTTTGAAGCTGCCGAAAAGACTTCCTCCGCGACGATGGGCGACGGGCCCGCCTGGGACCCGCAGCTGTTCTGGCAGCCGCCCGGCGATGAAGCCGCCGGGCTCGAAGCGAGGCGCGAGGCCGTGCGCGTGCCGGTCGAGACGCTGGATACCCTGCTCAGCCAGGCCGGCGAGATGGCCGTGCAGCGTGCGCGGCTGGACGAGAGCCAGGCCCTGCTGCGGTCCACGCTGGCGGAGGTCTCGGCCACTGTGACGCGCCTGGGCGAGCAGATGCGTCACCTCGAAATCGAGAACGAAGCGCAGATCGCGGCGGCGCACTTCGCGCCCGGCGAGGGTGCGCACCGCTACCAGGGGCGCTTCGATCCGCTGGAGATGGACCGCTACTCGCGCATCCAGGAACTGTCGCGTTCACTCGGCGAAGGGCTGGGCGACCTGGTATCGCTGCATGCCTCGCTCGCGGGCGCGGCGAGCGAAAACGAGGCCCTGCACCAGCAGCAGGCGCGCCTGGAAGGCGAGCTTCAGCAGGCCTTGATGGGCACGCTCACGGTGGCGTTCTCCGGCGCCGTGCCACGCCTGCACCGGGTCGTGCAGCAGACTGCCGAGCAGCACGGCCGCGCGGTGCGGCTGGAGGTGACCGGTGCCGCGAACGGGCTGGACCGCAACCTGCTCGAACGCATCACCGCGCCGCTGGAGCACCTGCTGCGCAACGCGGTCGTTCACGGCATCGAGGACGCGCCCGTGCGCTCCGCGGCCGGCAAGGAACCCACCGGGCGCATCACGGTCGCGCTGCGGCGCCAGGACTCGCACCTGCTGATCGAGGTGGCCGACGACGGCCGTGGCCTGGACCAGGCCGCCATCCACGCCCAGGCCATCGCGCGCGGGCTGGTCACGCCCGGTGCCGCGCTGAACGAGGCCGACCTGTCGCGCCTGGTCTTCACTGCCGGTTTTTCCACCGCGCCGGCGCTCACCCAGGACGCCGGGCGCGGAATCGGCCTGGACGTGGTCGCGGCCGAAGTGCGGCAGCTCGGCGGATCGGTGCGCGCGTTCTCGGAGCCGGGCCGCGGGCTGCGCGTGAGCCTGCGCCTGCCGCTGGCGCTGGCCGTGTCGCAGTGTTTGGTTGCGCAGGTGGGGGATGAACTCTTCGCCCTGCCGCTGGCGCGGATCGAGGGCGTGATGCGCGTAGCGCGCGAGGAGGCGGCCAGACTGCGCGCTGGCACGCACGGGACGCTGGGCCATGCCGGAAAGGACTACGCCGTGCACTGGCTCGCCGACTGGGTGGGCCTGCCGCAGGCGCAGGTCGGCGGCGCGCGCTCGGTGCCGGTGATCCTGGTCAAGGCGGGGGAGGGGGCGGACAGGGCCATCGCCCTGCTGGTGGACGTCCTCATCGGCAATCGCGCCATCGTCAGCCGCGCCAGCAGCCCGGTGCTGGAGTCGGTGCCGGGCATTTCCGGCGCCACGCAGCTGCCGGATGGCCGCGTGGCCCTGATCCTGGACCTGCCGGAACTGATGCAGCGGCACCTGCAACGCGGGCAAGGCCCCAGCGACCCGGCCCCGGTTCCGGACGCCGGGCCGGCCAGGCGCACCGTGCTGGTCGTGGACGATTCCGTCACCATCCGCCGCGTGGCCGAACGCCTGCTCGCGCGCGAGGGCTATCGCACGCTCACCGCGCGCGACGGGCTCGAAGCCATGGCGATGATGCAGGCCGAGGCGCCCGATGCGCTGCTGCTGGACATCGAGATGCCGCGCGCCGACGGCTTCGAGGTTGCCGCCTTCGTGCGCCATTCGCCGCGGCTGGCGCGGTTGCCGATCGTGATGATCACCTCGCGCTCCAGCGACAAGCATCGCCAGCACGCCGAACAGCTGGCGGTGGACCATTACCTCACCAAGCCGTTCCAGGAAGACCGGCTCGTGCAGATCCTGCGCGAACTGCTGGCCGGCGCCGGGGCATCCCCGCCATGAGCGGGCCAGCCGAAACCCTGCAGGTGGCGCTGATCGGCATCGAAGGCGACACCTTGCTGCTGCCCGGCGCGGCCATCGCGGAGGTCGCCGGGCTCGATCGTTTCAGCCGCGCGAGCGAAGGCCCGGACTGGCTGGCCGGCTGGCTCACGTCCGATGCGCTGCGCATTCCGGTGCTGTCGTTCGAGGGGCTGAACGGCCGGCCGCGTCCCGAGCCGGGCCGCCGCGCGCGCATCGTCGTGCTCCACCCGCTCGCCGACGGCGCGCCGTCCAGCGGCTACGCGCTGCTGGTGCAGGGCCAGCCGCAGCTGCGCACGCTGGCGCGCCAGGCCATCGCGCCGGTCCACGCGGACCCGGTGCCCGACGAAGGCCTGGTGCTGGCCCGCGCCAGGCTGGGCGATCTCATCGTTTCGATCCCCGATCTTGCCCAGGTGGAACGGCGCCTGGCCGAGGCCGGCTGAACGTGCTGCGGGCCGGCGGAGCGGCGTTGCATCGCCCGGTGGACGCCTTGCCACTACAATTCGCGTCCTTCGCCGTCCGTTTCAGGGATTCACCATGACTTTTGTTGTCACCGAGAACTGCATCAAGTGCAAGTACACCGACTGCGTCGAGGTCTGCCCGGTCGACTGCTTCCACGAGGGGCCGAACTACCTGGTGATCGACCCCGAAGAGTGCATCGACTGCACCCTGTGCGAGCCCGAGTGCCCGGCCAACGCCATCGTGGCCGAGGATGATCTCAAGGCACAGGACGCGCACTTCAAGCCGCTCAACGCCGAGCTCTCCAAGATCTGGCCGGTGATCACCGAGCGCAAGGACGCGCCCGCCGACGCCAAGGACTGGGACGGCAAGGCGGACAAGCTCAAGCTGCTGGAGCGGTAGGGGCCAGCCCGGCCCGGCCCGGTCCAGCCCGCGCGCCGCACCATGAACGGGCCGCGGCTCACGCTGACCGCCACCGACGCCCTCGCGCGCGAACTGCGCGAGCAGGCCAACCTCGATCGCAGCCGCGAGGGCGGCGTCTGGGAAGCGCCGCGCATCGCCAGCCTGTCGCGCTGGCTCACCGAAACCTGGACCTCCAGCTGGCCCGAGGCGCAGCTGCTGAGCGCCACCCAGGAGCTGGTGCTGTGGCGCGACGCCGTGGAAAACGACCGCGCCACCCAGGTGCTGTCGCCGCTGGCGGCGGCGCGCGAGGCCCGGCGTGCCGACCAGCTGCTGCGCAACTACGGCATGGACGGCGATACCCCGCCCACCGGCCAGGACGAGCACGACGCCTTCCGGCGCTGGCGCACCGAGGTCAACCGTCGCCTGCGCAAGCACCAGTGGCTGACCGCGGCGGACATTGCCGGCGAAGCGGCGCGGCTGATCCGCGAGGGCCGCGTCGCGCTGCCACGGGAGGTGGAACTGGCCGGATTCACCGAGCCGCTCCTGCCCTCCGAGCAGCGGGTGCTGGAGGCCCTCGCCAGCCGCGGAACGCAGGTCGTGATGGTCCCGCCGCAGACGCTGGTGCCGCAGCTCGAGCACCTGCTGCAGGAAGACGACCTCGCCCAGTTCCGCCACGTGGTGCACGCGGTGCGCGAGCAGCTGCGCGCCGCGGGCGACGGGCCGCCGCCGCGCATCGTCATCGCCCTGCCGGACCCGCAGTCGCGCCGGCCGCTGCTGGAGTCGGTACTGCGCGACCTGCTTGCGCCCTGGGCCGCACGGGGCGAGGGCGCGCTGCCCTGGCGCTGGGACCAAGGCCGTCCGCTGCAGGAGCAGCCGCACGTCGATGCGATGCTCGCCATCCTGCAGCTGGCGCCGGCCCGCAACCCGCAGGACGCCGTGAGCCGCGTGCTGCTGTCGGCGGCGCTGTGGACCGAGGCCGAGCGCCTGCACACGGCGGCCGCTGACCTCAGGTTGCGCGACCAGAGCCCGCCCCACGTGCGGCTGCGGTTCCTCGCGCAAAAGCTGCCGCCGGCGCTGGCCGCGCGCTTCGAGCGCCTGCTGCAAGTCATGGCCAGTGCGGCGCCGCGGGCGCTGCCCAGCCAGTGGGCGGACCAGTTCCGCCAGCGCCTGGAAGCCCTGGGCTGGCCCGGATCGCAGCCGCCGGATTCGGTCACGTTTCAGGCCGAGCGCTCGGCGTGCGCCCTGCTCGACCGTCTCGGCACGCTGGACGCGCAGCTCGGGCGCATCGCCGAATCCGCCGCGCGCGAGTGGCTGGGCGAACTGGCGCGCGGCGCGCACTTCCAGCCGCGCGTGGAGCACCTGCAGCCGGTGCTCATCACCAGCCTGGAGGCCGCGGCCAGCCTGGGCTGCGACCAGCTGTACGTGCTCGACGTGGCCGCCGCCCAGGTGCCCTCGGCCGCGCGCGCCACGCCCTTCGTGCCGCTGGAGCGGCAGCGCGCGGCCGGAGTGCCCGAGGCCTCGCCCGAGGCCTGGCTGGCGCGTGCCAGACGCCAGGCCGCGCGCCTGCTCGGCGGCTGCGCGCCGCGCGTCTGCGTCTGCGTGGCGCGCACGGACGAGCGCGGCAGCGAGCGCCAGCCGTCCACCCTCTTCGGCGAGGCGGCGCGCTGGCGCCCGGCACATCCCGCGCTTGACATCGGCGCGCTGGAACAGTCGCTGGACGCGTCGCGGACGCAGGCGGAGTGGCCGCAGGCCGACCCGGTGCCGCCGGTGGCGGAGGCCGAGCGCGCCGTCCTGCGCTGCGACAGCAGCCTGTTCAAGGCCTGGTTCGAATCGCCGTTCTTCGCGTTCTGCCGCTACCGGCTCGGCATCCAGCCCTTGCCGCAGCCGTCACAGGGGCCGGACGCGCGCGTGCAGGGCACGCTGCTGCACAAGGTGCTGGAGAAGTTCTGGACCGCCGTGCGCGGCAGCGCCCCGCTCGCGGCGCTGGACGATGCGGCACTGCGTGAACGCCTGGAAACGCTGGTGGACGCCAGCCTGCCGGCCTTCCTTCCGCCGGCCGACTACGGCCCGGCCACCGTGCGGCTGGAGCGTGCGCGTGCGCTCGACCTGCTGCTGCAATGGCTGGGGCACGAACGCCGGCGCGTCGACCCCTTCGTGGTTCATGCCTGCGAGGCGAGCGCGGAGCCCACCGTCGGCGGGCTGGTGCTGCGGCTGCGGCTGGACCGGGTCGATCGCGTCAGCACGCCGCAGGGTGAGCGCTGGCTGGTCATCGACTACAAGACCGGGCGCCAGGCCGATCCCAAGGGCTGGAAGGTGGACCGCCTGCTGGAGCCGCAGCTGCCGCTGTACGCGGGCTTTGCCGCGCGGGCCGCCGCCGAGGTGCCGGCCGTGCACGGCATCTGCTTTGCGCATCTGAAGGACGGCCACCCCGCGCTGGTGGCCCAGACCAGCTGGCGCAGGAAGCTGATCGAGCCGGAGGAGACCGACGCCGCGGTGGAATGGGGGCATCGATTGATCGACTGGCGCCTTGCACTCGAAGCCGCGGCGCGGGGCTTCCTGGCCGGCGACGCCTGGGTGGACGGGCGCGTCACCGGTCGCTCGCACTTTGCCGACCTGCTGGCGTTCACCAGCACCACGCCGGACGAGGAATGAGCGCGCCGCTGCCCGACGCCCAGGCGCGCGCCGACGCGCTGGACCTGGATCGCCACGTGCTGGTGATGGCGCCCGCGGGCTCGGGCAAGACCGGCCTGCTGGTGCACCGCCTGCTGCGCGCGTTGGCCGAGGTGGACGCGCCGGAGCAGGTCGTGGCCATCACCTTCACCAACAAGGCGGCGGCCGAGATCCGCGCGCGTATGGTGGACGCGCTGCACCTGGCCCTCGACGGCACGGCCACCCGCGCCGGCCACGAGGGCGAGCTGCAAGCCTCGGCCGCCCGGGTGCTGGCGCGCGACCGCGCGCGCGGCTGGAACCTGCTGGAGCAGCCGGGCCGGCTCGGCGCCACCACCATCGACGCGTTCTGCGGACAGATCGCCGCCCAGCTGCCGCTGCTCTCGGGCCTGGGTGGCCGCGTGCGCGTGACCGAGGACGCGCACGGCCTGTACCGGCCCGCGATCACGCGCCTGTTCGAGGAAATCGAGGACGCCGCCGTCCCCGCCGAAGACCGCGCGGCGCTGGAACGGGTGCTTAGGCTGCACGGAAACCGGCTGGATCGCTTGGTCGATCCGCTGGTGCATCTGCTCGCGCAACGCGAGCAGTGGCTGGCGCCGGCCATGCGCCTGAATAGCGACGACGAACTCGCCGACGACGCGCGCGCGCTGAATGCGCTGATCGAACCGGCGCTCCTGGAGTTTGAGTCGCAGCTGGGCGCGGCGGATGGCGCGGAGCTGGTGGACATCTGCCGCGAGGGCGCGGCCCATTCGACGCTGTTCGACTGGGCGATGCCGCTGAGTGCCTGGCCTGCGAGTGCCTCGGAAAACCTGCCGCTCCTGCGCCGGCTCGCCCGCATGCTGCTGACGGGCGATGGTGCGCTGCGCAAGCCGGGCGGCATCAACATCAAGTCCGGCTTTGTGGCCAAGCTGCCGTACACGCTGCGCTTCAAGGCGCTGCTGGCCGGGCACCAGGGCAACGCGGCGCTGGAACGCGCGGCGGCGGCGGTTGGCGCCCTGCCCGAACCCGAGCTGGGCGAGGCGCTGCGCGCGCTGCGCCGCGACTGGCTGCGCGTGCTGCGGCGCCTGGCCGGCTACCTGCGGCTGAGTTTCGGCGAGGCGCAGGAAACGGATTTTTCCGAGCTGGCGCAGTCCGCGCTCCAGGCGCTGGGCGAGGGCGAGGCGCTGATCAACGCCGATCACCGCATCCGCCACCTGCTGGTGGACGAGATGCAGGACACCAGCGAGACCCAGGTGAAGCTGATCGAGCGCATCACCGCCGAATGGTCGGAGGGCGACGGGCGCTCGCTGTTCCTGGTGGGCGACCCGCAGCAATCCATCTACGCCTTCCGCAAGGCCGAGGTGCGGCTGTTCCAGACCCTGTGGCAAGGACGGCGCCTGGGCGCGCTGCGCCTGAAACCGCTGCGGCTGGTGGCGAATTTCCGCAGCCAGCCCGCGGTGGTGGAATGGTTCAACCGCGCGTTCCAGGCTATCTTCCCGCGCGCGGACGACATCCTGCGCGGCGCCGTCACGTTCTCGCCCAGCCAAGCCTGCCAGCCGGCGAGCGGCGCGGCGGGCGTCCACCTGGCGCCGTGTCTTTCCGCGGACGAGGAAGCGCAGCGCGCCGCCGAAAATGCGCTGGCGCTGGTCAGCGAGCAGCGCAGCGTGGTGGTGCTGGCGCGGGCGCGCACCCACCTGGAGCCGGTGATCCGCGCCCTGCGCGCGCTCGGGCACCTGCCGGCCTGCCAGGACATCGACCCGCTCGCGGCCCTGCCGGAAGTGCGCGACCTGCTGGCCCTGGCGCGCGCGCTGTGGCACCCGCAGGACCGGCTGGCCTGGGCGCTGCTGCTGCGCGCGCCGTTCGTGGGCCTGTCGTGGGAGCAGATGCTGCGGCTGTCGGTGGGGCAGGTCGCGGCGCCCTGGCCCGAGCGCCTGGCGCGGGCGCTGCAATCCAGGCTGCTGGATGCCGAAGGCGAGGCGCGGCTGCGCCGGCTGGTCGCGGCACTGGAGCGGACCGCGGCGCAGAGTTCCCTGCGCGCGGAGCTGGCCGATCGCGTCGAGGCCGTCTGGCTGGAGCTGGGCGGACCGGCCTGCTGCACACGCGGCGCGCTCGACGACGTGCGCCAGGCGCTGATCTGCCTGCGCGAGGAAACGCGCGGCGGCGGCATCCGCGACCCGCCGTCGCTGGAACGCCGGCTGGCGGCGCTGTACGCCGCGCCGCGCGCCGGCCGCGCGCAGGTGCAGCTGATGACGGTGCACAAGGCCAAGGGCCTGGAGTTCGACCACGTGCTGCTGGTGGGCCTGAACCGCAATCCGCGCGCGGAGGATTCGCCGGCGCTGCACTTCTTCGAGGTGGGCGGCGCGCGCATCATCGTGCCGCGTCCCGACGAGGCCTGGCCTGAGGAGCATCCCGCGCATCCCAGCTACGACTGCTTCCAGGCGCTGCACGTGGCGGCGCGGCGCAACGAGTCGCTGCGGCTGCTGTACGTGGCGGTGACCCGGGCGCGCCGCAGCGCCACGCTGTACCTGAGCGTGGAAATCGACGATGCCGGCGCGCCGAAGTTCAGGAGCCTGTCGTTCGCGGGCGCGCTGGAGCCGGTGATCCGTGCGGACGTGGAGGCGCTCCTGAGCGTGCGCGAGATCGTGCAGACCGAGCCGCCAGCGCCGGATCTCGCCGCGCCGCGCGCGCCGCGCATCCGCCTGGATTACCTGCCGCCTCACGACCACGGCCTCTACCGGCCGCAGGAGGTGCGCACGCTGCGCCCGAGCGAGGCGGTGCTCACCGAGCAGGCCGAACCGGCTGCGCGCCGCGACGAGGGCGACCTGTACGCGCAGCTGGTCGGCACCCTGTTCCACGAGGCCATGCAGCGCATCGCGGACGAAGGCCTTGCCGCCTGGGCCGATGCCGGCGCTTCGCGGCGCACCGCCATGGCGGCCGGCCTGCGCCGACGCGGCATGCCCGAGCCGATGGTGGAGTCGGCGGTGTCGCGCGTCGTGGAGCTGTTGCAGCGCACGCTCGCGTCCGCGCAGGGCCGCTGGCTGCTGGAGCCGAAACCCTGGGCGCGGTCCGAGTACCCGCTGGCCGGCCTGCGCGAGGGCCGCTGGATTTCGGCCGTGATCGACCGCTGTTTCGAGGACGAGACCGGCCTGCTGTGGGTCATCGACTACAAGACCAGCGCGCGCGCGGTTCCGCCCGGGCAGATCGCGGAATACGTGTCCAGCGGCATCGAGAAATACCGCGAGCAGGTGATGCAGTACGCGGGCCTGCTGGCCACGCTGCGGCCGGACCGGCGGGTTCGCGGCGCGCTGTACTTCGTGGAGGCGGACCGCCTGGAGACGATCACGGGATGACGACCAGCCCCATGCCCGCAAGCGCGATCGCCGCGGGGGGCCGTTCGCTCGCTTCCGGCCGCCGCGATAATCAGTGGATGCCCACGCCCTGCCATGCCGCGCCGCTGAACCTGCGCCGGCGTTCCGCGCTGCTTGCCGTATCCATCGCGCTGCTGCCGGGCCTGGCGATGCCGGCCTTTGCGCAGAAGGCCAAGGCACCGGCCGCCACCGCAAACTCCGCCGCCGCCGCCGCCGCCGCCGCGGCCTCTGCGCCTGCGCCGTACACCGGCAATCCCTACGAGGCGGTGGTGCCGGTGGACGACGAGTCGGACAAGTCCCGCGACGTCGGCATGAGGCTGGCGCTGACCGAGGTGCTCAAGCGCGCCGTGGGCCGCGCCGATCCGGCCTTCGCACCCGTTCTCGGGCGTGCGCCGCAGATGGTGCAGCAGTACGGCTTCGAGAAGGACCCGGCCACCGCCGCCACCCAGTTCCGCGCCTCCTTCGACGCGCAGGCGGTGGACGCCGCGCTCAAGCAGCAGCGCCTGCCGGTGTTCGGCGTCAACCCGGCGCTGATCGATGCCTGGATCGTGGAGGTGGATGGCCTGCGCGACTCGGCCGACTACGCGCGCGTGCTGCAGCTGTTCACCGACATGCGCGGCATCAACCGCGTGGACGTGGACGACCTGCGCGACGGCCACCTGCGCCTTCGCATGATCGTGGAGGGCGGCACCGAGCGCGCGGCGCAGCTCGCAACCGCCGGTGGCGTGCTGCGCAGCCTGGGGCCGGATCACTATGCCGTCGCCGGCAAGTAGTCCCGGTCCGGCGCCGTCGCCGGTCGTGTCCGCGGGCGGGTCGTCGCTGGATCGCCTGCGCCTGCGCGACACCTGGCCCTGGCTGGCAGCGCTGGCCCTGTTCGCAACCTTCTGCTGGCTGCTGTCGCCCATCCTCACGCCCTTCGTGCTGGGCGCGGGCCTGGCCTACGCGGGCGATCCGGCGGTGGACCGCCTGCAGGCCTGGGGCCTGTCGCGCACCGCGGGCGTGTGCGTGGTGTTCTTCGGCATCACGCTGACCGCGCTCGCCGGCCTGGTGATGCTGGTGCCCATGCTGCAGAACCAGCTCACGGTGCTGCTGGAAAACCTGCCGGGCTGGCTGGCCTGGGTCCAGGACAAGGGCCTGGGGCGCCTGGGCATCACGCTGCCGGAAGGTGTGCGTCTGGACGCCGAGGGCTTCAAGAAGGTGGTGACGGAGCACTGGGCGCAGGCCGGCAGCGTGCTCAAGACGGTGTGGAGCAAGGTGTCGGCTTCCGGCGGGGCGCTGGTGATGGCCATCACCAACCTGCTGCTGGTGCCAGTGGTCACGTTCTACCTGCTGCGCGACTGGGATGTGCTGGTGGAATGGATCCGCCATCTGATCCCGCCGCGGGCGCGGCCGACCGTGGACACCATGGCGCGCGAAACCGACGACGTGCTCGGCGCGTTCATCCGAGGCCAGCTCACGGTGATGGGTGCGCTCACCGTCTATTACTGGATTGCGCTGTGGCTGGCCGGGCTCAACCTGGCGCTGCTGGTGGGGATCATCGTCGGGATGATCAGCTTCGTGCCGTACCTGGGCGCCATCGTGGGCGTGCTGACCGCGGTCATCGCCATGCTGGTGCAGACGCAGGACCTGCTGCCCTTCGTGTGGCTGGCGGTGGTGTTCGGCATCGGGCAGGTGCTGGAGAGCAACGTGCTCACGCCGTGGCTGGTGGGCGACAAGATCGGCCTGCACCCGGTGGCGGTGATCTTTGCCGTGATGGCGGGAGGGCAGTTGTTCGGTTTCGTGGGCGTGATGCTTGCCCTGCCGATGGCCGCCGTCATCGCCGTGCTGCTGCGCCACGCCAAGCAGCAATGGCTGAGCAGCCGGCTGTACGGGCACGACGCGCAACGTGCGGAGCTTACGGCCGAACCATTGCCGCCCGTGCCGGCCGAACCGCCGCCGTCATGAAGGGCGACCAGCTCGCCCTGGCGGTGCAACTGCCGCAGACCCCGTGTTTCGACAATTTTTTTGCAGGGCCGAACGCCGACGTGGTGCAGGCGCTGCGGCCCGCGCCCGGTGCCGCGCCGCTGCTGGCGGCCTGGCTGTTCGGCGCGCCGGGGGCAGGGAAGTCGCACCTGTTGCGGGCCGCGGTCCTGGCGGCCGGCGCGGGCGCGCTGTACGTGCCGCTCGGCAAGATCCGGCTGCCGGAGGACGCGCCGTTCGACGCATTCGCGCAGGCGCCGCTGCTCGCGCTGGACGATGTGGAGGCTGCCGCCGCCGACCGCTGCACCGCCCTGCACCTGCTGCGGCTGATCGATCAGCGGCGCCTGGGTCGCCTGCCGCTGTTGCTTTCAGCCGCCGCGGCCCCGGCGCGGATCGAGGTGGCCACGCCCGACCTGCGCACGCGCTTTTCGGGCATGGCGCTGCTCGGCCTCAAGCCGCTGCGCGAGTCCGACCGGCGCGAACTGCTGAATCTTCACGCGCAGGCGCGCGCGCTGGACTTGTCGGCCGACACCGTGGCCTGGCTGCTGGCCCACCTGCGGCGCGATCCGGGCACGCTGATCCAGGCGCTGGAGCGTCTCGACCAGGCCACGCTCAGCGCAAAGCGTCGTCCGACGCTGCCGTTTGTGCAGCAGGCGCTGGCGTCGCTCGTAGCGTCTTCTCCCGGGCCGTCCAGCGGACGAACATCATCAGGCTGACGAATTCGAGCGCCGCCACGCTGCCGATGGCAAACGCGCTCAGCCGCGTGCCGGCGACGGCAAACCCGTCCGACAAATAGCCGGCGACGAAGAACGCGATCAGCAACGAGGCCCAGGCGTAGGTGTAGGGCCGCCCGCGGATGAGCCCGGGCAGCGGCGTGCACAGCACCAGCAGCAGGATCACGCTGACCGGCGACGGGTTGCGCAGCAGCACCGCCGCCATCAGCAGGGCGTGCGTCACCAGCACCACGCGCCGCGCCAGCTGCGAGGGCATCATCGCGCCAGCCTGCCGGCCACGTTCGCCACGCGCTGGCCCAGGGCCTGGCACAGGGTGATTTCTTCCCTGGACAGCGGCCGCGGCTCGGGGCCCGTTCCGGCCACGTGCGAGGCACCGTAGGGCGAGCCGCCGGATTGCGTGGACGAGACCTCCGGCAGGGTGTACGGCAGGCCCACGATCAGCATGCCGTGATGCAGCAGCGGCAGCATCATGCTCAGCAGCGTGGTCTCCTGGCCGCCGTGCATCGTGCTGGTGGAGGTGAACACGCCCGCCGGCCGGCCCGCGAGCGTGCCCGACAGCCACAGGCCGGAAGTGCCATCCAGGAAATACTTCAACGGCGCGGCCATGTTGCCGAAGCGCGTCGGGCTGCCCAGCACCAGGCCCGCGCATTCCGAGAGATCACGCGCCTCGACGTACGGCGCGCCCTCCGCGGGCACGGCGGCGGCCACCGCCTCGCACTCCGCCGACACCGGCGGCACGGTGCGCAGGCGCGCGATGGCGCCGGCCGATTCCACGCCGCGCGCGACCTGCCGCGCCATCACGGCAGTGGACCCCTTGCGCGAGTAATACAGGACCAGGACCTCGGTCATTTCAGGCTCCATCGAGAGAGGCGCGCATTGTAGGCGGCTCGGCGCCGACGCCCGGCGTGAACGTCCGGGGCTAGGAAAGCCGCAATGCCGCGAGCAGGTTCTGCATGTCCGGGGGCATGTCGACCGAAAAATCCATGGTCCGGCCGGTCACCGGATGCTCGAACGCCAGCTCGCGGGCGTGCAGGGCCTGGCGCTGGAACCCGCGCAGCACTTCGCGCGCGGCCTCCGACAGGCCAACACCGCGCGCACCGCCGCCACCGTACAGGGCGTCACCCACCAGCGGCATGCGCTGGTGCGCAAGATGCACGCGGATCTGGTGCGTGCGCCCCGTTTCCAGCCGCACCCTCAGCAGGGTGTGGTGCTCGAAGCGCTCCTGGATGCGGTAGTGCGTGACCGAATCGCGGCCGTTGTCCACCACCGCCATCTTCAAGCGATCGCGCGGGCTGCGGCCGATGGGCAAGTCGATGGTGGCGCCGCTCACCGGGGTGCCGTTGATGAGCGCGTCGTACTCGCGACGGATCTCGCGCCGCGCCAGCATCGCCACCAGTTTTGCGTGCGCGTTCAGGCTCAGCGCCACGACTAGGATGCCGGAGGTGTCCTTGTCCAGCCGGTGCACG
Organism: Panacagrimonas sp.; assembly: GCA_052386745.1. Classification (GTDB taxonomy): domain Bacteria; phylum Pseudomonadota; class Gammaproteobacteria; order Nevskiales; family Nevskiaceae; genus Panacagrimonas. The sequence goes on from JBQTJW010000001.1 coordinate 155,985, forward strand.
ATGCCCGCTCGCGGCACCGAGGCGGTCTGCGGGAAACGGTGCAGCAGTGCGTTCTGCAGCGTGCCGTCGGGCTGGCCGGCACCGGGATGCGTGGTGAGACCGGCGGGCTTGAAGACCACGGCCAGGTGCGCGTCGGCGTGGATGACGTCGAAGGCGATGTCCTGGGGTTCGACCCGGTAGTCCGGCTCGGCCACCGGCTCGAGTTCCAGGATATCGCCGGCGGCGACCGCCACCCGGGTCCGGGTTGCCACCTGGCCGTTGACGCGCAGCCGCCCTTCGAGAATCCACTCCTGCAGGCGGGAGCGTGACCAGTCGGAGAACAGGCGCGCCGCGACCACGTCCAGGCGCTGTCCTGCCTGCGCTTCCGGAACCTGTACGGGGTCCACGGAGTCCTGATCATCCGCCGCGCAATCCGCGCCCTCCACCGGGGGCGGGTCAGCCGGCCCGGCAACCGGATCAGCAGTGGTCATCGGCTATACTCGTGCACATTTTTTCGCCCGCTTCCCTGTCATCAAGCATGAAGAATTGGTCTTTACTCGTGGTGGCGCTCGCCATTGTGATCGCTGGCTGCAGCGCGGATTCCGCGTCGGCGAAGCGGACGCGCCCGGTTCTCGATGGCAGCAACAACCCCTTCAAAGAACACGAGCAGCGCAAGCGCGAAGAGCGTTTCGATGCGGAGGAGCTGTACCGGCGGGCGCGTACCGCCCTGGACGCATCCGACTTCTTCGGCGCACTGGAAAACTACGACAAGCTCTCGACCCGGTTCCCGTTCTCCGACTTCGCCACCCAGGGTGAACTGGAACGCGTCTATGCACTCTACCGCAACGGCGAGTTCGACCGGGCCATTTCGTCTGCCGACCGTTTCCTGCGCGAGCATCCCCGTCACCCGGACGTCGACTACCTGTATTACATCAAGGGCCTGAGCAATTTCGTCCGCGACGATACGACGATCCGCATGCTGCGCAGCGATGAAAGCAAGTCGGACATCACCAGCCAGCGCCGCGCCTACGATGACTTCTCGCTGCTGATCCAGCGCTTCCCCAACAGTCGCTACAACGGGGATGCCTACGCGCGCATGATCTTCATCCGCAACCGGGTGGCGGCCCACGAGCTGCACGTCGTGGACTTCTACATCAGTCGCGGCGCCTACGTGGCGGCGGCCAAGCGCGCGGAGCAGGTGATTGCGCAGTACCCGGGCGCGCCATCGGCCCGTCGCGCGCTCGACCTCCTCGTGCAGTGCTACGAACTGGCCGGCCTGGACCAGCAGGCGGCCGATGCCCGGGCGTTGCGCGCCGGCCAGGAGACGGGAGTCGGATCCGCAGGTGCAGCCTCGGGCACCACGGCCGCGGCACCGGATGCGGCCAAACCCGGTCTGCTGGAGCGCATCGCCGGGATCTTCTCGTCCTCCGATCCGGCCAGCGAGGAAAAGCAGATCGCGATGCCGCCGGCCGGCCAGCCCACGGGCACTTCGTCAACGGCAGCACCGCCTACTGGCGCCATGCCGGCCGCAACGCCGGAGCCGCAGACTTCGGCCACGGCAGGCAGCGCGACGGGCGATAAGAGTGCAGGGAAGTCCGACACGTTCTTCGAGCCCTACGATCAGGCCGATCCGGCGAAGGATGCCGCCGCTCCCAGGCCGGAGCCGGCTCCCGCAGCGCCCTGAACCGGGCCCGCCGCGCCCATGACGATCACGCTTTCGGCGGTCGAGGCCCGCGTCCTCGCCAGCCTGGTCGAGAAGTCCGTCACCACGCCGCAGTACTACCCGCTCAGCGTCAACGCGCTGGTGGCGGCATGCAACCAGAAGTCCGCGCGCGACCCGCTGATGAGCCTGGCCGAGGGCGAAGTGGGCGCCACCCTCAACCGGCTGGAAGAACTGCGGCTGGTGAAGCGCGAAGACCAGATCAGCCGCGTGCCCAAGTGGCGCCATCGCTTCAACCACGAACTGCTCATCAAGGAACCGGCGATGGCCGTGCTGGCCACGCTCATGCTGCGCGGTCCGCAGACGCTGTCCGAACTCCGCGCCAACGCCGCGCTACTGAACGGCCCGGCCGACGTGACTGCCTTGCAGGCGGTGATCGCGGACCTGGCCGACCGCGCGCAGCCGCTGGTTGCGCCCCTGGCGCGCCAGCCCGGCCAGTCCGCGCAGCGCTTCACCCAGCTCATCTGCGCCGAAAGCTCGGCCGGCCTTCAGACCGGCGCGATGGAGCCGGGTGAGCCGACCGGCGCCGGCCCGCGCGGATCCTCGCTGGCGGATCGTGTCGCCGCGCTCGAAGCCCGCATCGCGGACCTCGAAGCGCGCCTGGCCGGAGCCGGCGTCTAAGCTTGGCGGGCGGCGTGGTGGCTGGTTCGAACGCGCTGCCCGCGACTGGTCTGAAGGAGCTGCACGCACGCCTCTTGGCGGCTGCGCCCCATCTCCTGGCCCGCGACGCGCACCGCCTGGCGCGCCAGTTGCCGCGCGGCGCGGGGCGCAGCTTCGACGGCACCCGCTTTCTGGCGGAGCTTGCCGCCGCGCTCGGCCGCAAGTCCGAGCGCGACGCCCTTCGCCCCGCCAGCATCCAGTACCCCGAAGAGCTGCCCGTTGCGCAGGCGCGCGCCGACCTGCTCGCGGCAATTCGCGATCACCAGGTGCTGATCCTCTGCGGCGAAACCGGCTCGGGCAAGACTACGCAGTTGCCCAAGCTCTGCCTGGAACTGGGACGCGGCACGCGCGGCCTGATCGGCCACACCCAGCCGCGGCGCCTGGCCGCGCGCAGCGTGGCGCAGCGTATCGCCAAGGAGCTGGATTCCCCCGTTGGCGGGCTGGTGGGCTTCGAGACGCGATTCGACCGGCGTGTGTCCGACCGCAGCCTGGTCAAGCTGATGACCGACGGCATCCTGCTGGCCGAACTCCAGCGCGATCGCGAGCTGCTGGCCTACGACACGATCATCATCGACGAGGCGCACGAGCGCAGCCTCAACATCGATTTCCTGCTGGGCTGGCTCAAGCGCCTGCTGCCGCGGCGGCCGGACCTGAAGGTGATCGTCACCTCCGCCACGCTCGACCCGGAGCGGCTGTCGCGCCATTTCGACGGCGCGCCGGTGTTCACGGTGGAGGGCCGCACCTTTCCGGTGAGCATCCAGTACCGGCCCGCGGCCGACGATGCCGACGCCGAGGACGCCGTGGCCGAGGCCATCGACCATCTCTGGTCCGCCGGCCGCGTGGGCGACACGCTGGTGTTCCTGCCCGGCGAGCGCGAGATCCACGAGCTCACCCGCGTGCTGGCCGGCCGCTTCCCGCGCGCCCAGGTGCTGCCCCTGTATTCGCGCCTGCCGGCAACCCAGCAGGATCGCGTGTTCGGGTCCGGCGGACCGCCGCGCATCGTGCTGTCCACCAACGTCGCGGAAACCTCCGTCACCGTGCCGGGCATCCGCTACGTGGTGGACATCGGCACCGCGCGCATGAGCCGCTGGTCCACGCGCCTGGGCATCCAGCAGCTGCACATCGAGGCCGTCAGCCAGGCCGCGGCCAACCAGCGCGCCGGTCGCTGCGGGCGCGTCTCCGCCGGCACCTGCGTGCGCCTGTACGCGGAGGACGAGTTCGCCGCGCGCCCCCTGTTCACCGACCCCGAAGTGCTGCGCGCCAACCTCGCCGGCGTGATCCTGCAGATGGCGAGCCTGGGGCTGGGCGACGTGGACGTGTTCCCGTGGATCGAGTCGCCCGATTCGCGCCAGGTGTCGGACGGCTACCGCCTGCTCCAGACCCTCGGTGCCTTGGACGACGATCGCCGCCTGACGCCGCTGGGCCGCGATCTGGCGCGCCTGCCGCTGGACCCGCGGGTGGCGCGCATCGCGCTCGCCGGGCGTCGCACGGCCTGCGCGCACGAGGTGTGGGTTCTGGCCGCGGCCCTCTCGGTCCAGGACCCGCACGAGGTGCCGCCGGACGCGCAGGAACAGGCGCGGCAGAAGCATGCGGAATGGCGCCACGCGCGCTCGGATTTCCTTACCCTGCTCGGGCTGTGGAGCCGCTGGCAGCAGTGGAGCGAGGGCGCGTCCAACCGCCAGCTGCGCAAGCTGTGCAAGGAGCACTTCGTCTCCTACCTGCGCATGGAGGAATGGGAGTCGGTCTACCGCCAGATTGCCGACCTGCTCGGCGAGCGCGACGCCAGCGGCGCGCGCGATGCCCGATCGGACCTCAGCCCCAACACGCCCGAGCAGATCGAGAAGCTCTACGTGCCGCTGCACCAGGCGCTGCTGGCCGGGCTGGTGGATCACATCGGCCTCAAGCTGCCGGAAAAGCCCGAATACCAGGGCCCGCGCGGCCGGCGCTTCAAGATCTTCCCCGGTTCGAAGCTGGCGAAGAAGGCGCCGCCGTGGCTGATGTGCGCGGCCATCGTGCACACCTCGCAGGTGTTCGCGCGCACGGTTGCTGCCATCGAGCCGGAATGGCTGTCCACCGTGGCGCCGCACCTGGTCAAGCGCGTGGCGCAGGCGCCGGAGTGGAACAGCGCGCGTGGCGAGGTCGGCTGCACCGAGCACCTGAGCATCTTCGGGCTGCCGCTGGGCAAGCAGGTTCGCCACTACGGTTCCATCGACCCGGCCGGTGCGCGGCAGATCTTCCTGCTCGACGGCCTGGTGCGCGGCGACATCGCAAACAAGCCGGCGTTCCTCGCGCACAACCTTCAGCTGGCCGAGGATGTGCGCGAGAAGGAAGCGCGCCTGCGCCGCCCCGACCTGCTGGCCGGCGAAGACCAGCTGCTCGCCTTCTACGAGGCGCGCGTTCCCGCCGAGGTGTTCACCACCGCCGCGCTCAAACGCTGGCTGCACACGCCGGGCAAGAATCACGGCGCCGCGCTGCGCATGCGCGAGCCGGAGGTGCTGCGCGACGGCGCCAACGCCGACATCGCCGCCCAGTTTCCCGATTACCTGGACGTGGCCGGTCACCGCCTGCGCCTGTCCTACGCGCACGACCCCGGGCAGGTCGTGGACGGCCTCAGCGTGCACCTGCCCATCGCGCTGCTGTACGCGCTGCCGTCGGAGCCCTTTGAATGGCTGGTGCCGGGCCTGCTGCCCGCGCGCATCGAGGGCCTGATCCGCACCCTGCCGCAGGCGCTGCGGCGCCACTGCGTTCCCGCGGCGGACTATGCCGACGCCCTCTTCAACAGTCTGGAGCCGGCCGCGGGCGCACTGCTGCCGGCAATCTGCACGCGCCTGAAATCCATGACCGGCCTCGAGCTCAAGCCCGAGGACTTCGCGCCCGGCAAGCTCGACGCCCACTTGCGGCCGCGCTTCGTCCTGGAGGACGCGCAGGGCCAGGTTCTGGCCGATGCCGAATCGCTGGACGCACTGCAACGCGCACAGACCGGCGCCGCCCGCGCGGCGCTGGCCACCAGCGCGCACGGCGACGAGGCCACCCGGCGCTGGGTGCGCCCGGTGCTCGACTGGGACTTCGGCGACATGCCCGCGCACGTCGAGTTGCCTGGCGGCGCGCGCGCCTACCCCGCGTTGCAGGCCGGGGAACAGGGCCTGTCGCTCGCCCTGCTGGAATCGCCCGATGCAGCCGGATCGGCCCACGCTGCGGGCGTGCGCGCGCTGCTGCTGGGGCGTCTGGGCGATCGCCTGCGCGACCTGGCGCGCACAGCCAAGAGCCGGCTCGGCCTGGCGCAGGTGGGCCTGGCGCTGAACTCCGAGGACCTGGCCCGCGCCGTGGCCGAACGCGCCGCCGCGCGCGCCTGGCCGCTGGCGCAGATTCGCACCCACGACGCCTTCCAGCAGGCGCTGCAGCGCCGCGGCGATTTCGGCCGGCTGGCCGCCGGCATGCTGGACGAGGCCTGCGCCTGGCTGCTGGCGGCGGCGGAGCTGCGCAAGCGTCTGCGCGCCCTCGGCAGCGCCTGGCCGGACGCGCGCGCCGACATCAACGCGCAGCTGGACAGCCTGCTGGCGCCCGGTTTCGTCGGCAGCATTCCCGATGCGCAGTGGCCGCGCATCGCCGTGTATCTCAAGGCCATCACCGTCCGCCTGGAGCGGCTACCCAACAAGCCGCAGCGCGACCTGGAGCTGACAGCCCAGATCAGGCCGTTCCTGGCCCGGCTCCCGTCACCGCAGCACGCGGCGCGCTGGGTCATCGAGGAATGGCGGGTGGCGCAGTTCGCGCAGGAGTTGCGCGCGGAGGGCGCTCCAAGCGCTGCGAAAGTCGAGGCGGCCTTGAAGGAATGACGTGCGGCTGAGCGTCCGGCCAGCCCGGGCGAGCGATCCGCTGCAGGAGCTGAGGCGCGGTGCGAGCTTCAGTCCGCGTCTTGGGCGTGCCAGCCGTGGGCGCCCAGAATTTCCATCGGCTGAAACCGGGACTTGTAGTCCATCTTCGGGCTGTCGGGCACCCAGTAGCCCAGGTAGACGTAGCGCAGGTTCTGCTGGCGGGCCTGCTCGATCTGGCTCAGGACGGCAAAGGTGCCGAGGCTGCGGGCCGATTCGTCGGGGTCAAAAAACGTGTAGACCGCCGAGAGGCCCTGCGGGACGCGATCGACCACGGCGCAGGCCAGAAGGCGGCCGCCCAAGCTGAACTCCCAGAACTCGGTGGAGCCCCAGCCACAGTTGAGAAAGCTGTAGAAGCCCGACTTGTCCTCGGGGTTCATTCCGCCGCCGTGGTGGCGGGCACGCAGGTATCGTTGATACAGGTCGAACTGCGCGTCGGTGATGTGGCGCTGGATGTGCAGTTCGAGGTCGGCGTTCTTCTTTTCGCACCGTTTCTGCGCCCGGGAAGGGGTGAAGGTGCCGACGGGGATCCTGGCGGGGATGCACAGGCGGCAGGACTCGCAGCGCGGCCGGTAGACGTGGTTGCCGCCGCGGCGAAAACCCTGTTGCAGCAGGCTTTCGTAGCGTGCCGGGCTGAGCACGTAGTCCGGGTCGACGAACAGGCTGCGTGCCGAGCGCTCGGGCAGGTAGCCGCAGCTGTGCTCGGTGGAGAGAAACAGGCGGACGCGCTCGCTGGTCATGCGGGCAGATGTACGCGTGGCGACGGGGCAGGGATGTCGATGCACCAGCGGCCGGTACGGGGTGCCTGACCAAGGGCGGCAGTCAGCAGCGACTGGAATCGTTCGCGCGAAACGTCCGTGGCCCCCAGGCTGTAAAGGTGGGCAGACCCCACCTGGCAGTCGATCAGCCCGAAGCCCCAGGCACGCAACTGCTGGCATAGCCAGTAAAGCGCGATCTTGGAGGCATCGGCCTCCCGGCTGAACATGGATTCGCCAAAGAACACGCGCCCCAGCGCAACGCCGTACAGGCCGCCGATCAGCTTTCCGCCGCGCCAGATTTCCACCGAGTGCGCGTAACCGCGATCGTGCAGCTGGATGTAGGCGTCGCGCATGTCGGGACCCAGCCACGTGCCGCGGCTGCGGGTGCGCGGGCCGCCGCAATGGGCCAGGACCTCGCCGAACGCCTGATCCAGGGTCACGCCGTAGTCGTGGCGGCGGATCGACCTGGTGAGCGAGCGGGACAGGTGCAGCGCTTCCGGCAGGAGGACCGCTCGCGGGTCGGGGCTCCACCAGAGGATGGGTTCATCCGGGTTGTACCAGGGGAAAATGCCCTGCGAATAGGCGCGGATCAGGCGCGGCACGGAAAGGTCGCCGCCGATGGCGAGCAGGCCATTGGGATCGCGCATCGCCAGGTGCGGTGACGGGAACGGCTGCTGCGGATCGCGTGGATCCAGCCAGTGCAAGCGGATTGGATTATCCATGGCGCTAGCCTGCGGTTGACCGCGGGGTGGAGGGCTCCGATCGATAGGCCGTATGGTGCATGAATTCGGCGTGCTGCGTGCCTACGGCCGCGCGTTCCCGCGCTAGGTAATCGCCCACCGCCTGGCGCAGCCGGGGGTCGCTCAGCTGGTGGAACGAGTGCGTCAGTACGGGCTCGAATCCACGCCCGTGCTTGTGCGCCCCCTGGGTCCCGGCGTCGAACCTGAACAGACCGTCCCGCAGGCAGAGCTCAATGCCCTGGTAGTAGCAGCATTCAAAATGCAGGGAGTGGTAATGCGCCTCGGCCCCCCAATGCCGCCCGTAGAGCGTATCGCCCCCCACCACGGTGATCGCCACGGCAACGCGCCGGGCCTGGTGCAGCGCGAAGATCAGGCGCACATCCAGCTCGGCGCAGCCGCCGGCGTCGGCAAGAAAATCGCGGGTGAAGTAGGGAGCCTGCCCGCGTTCCGAGTAGGTGTTTTCGTACAGGCGATAGACCGCATCCCACTCCGGGCCGGAGAGGTCCCGTCCCCGGACGACTTCGAAGGCAATTCCCGCTTCCGTGACCCGGCGACGCTCGCGCAGCAACTTCTTGCGCCTGTCGCTGCTGAGGCTGGCGACGAACCCGCCCATGTCGCCAAACCCCCGGTCCAGCCACTGGAACTGCACGTCGTGACGCTCGATGAAATTCCGCTCGCGCAGGAGTCCGGCGCCCGGCGTGTCGACAAACAGGACGTGCAGCGAGGATAACCCCCGGCTTTCGCTGGCCTGGGCCAGGTACTGCGCCAGGGCTTGGCGGTCAGCTTGCGCAGCGGCACCCAGCCGGGGCCCAGTGGAAGGAACGAAAGGGATCGCGTTCAGGAGCTTTGGATAGTACGGCCGGCCGATGCGGTGACTGGCGTTGGCCCAGGCGAAATCGAAGACGAACTCGCCGTAGGAGTGATGCTTCAGGTAGAGCGGCGCCGCCCCGCACACCGCGCCGGACGGGCTTTCCATGAGCAGGTGGCAGGGCTCCCAGCCGGTGGCCTCGGCTGCGCACCCGTGCGATTCCAGGCGCGACAGCCAGGCATGCCGGGTGAACGGATAGGCGGGTGGGAACTGTGCGTCCCACGTCGCCGCGTCGATCAGCGAAAGGCGGGTGAGGTGCCTGAAGCCCACTCGCGAGCGGCGTGCCGGACTTAAACCCCGGAACGTTCAGTGAAAAGTCGGCGCAACGCTGGGAATGTTCCTGATGGCCCACTGCACCACCGCATCATGTTCGAACCGGCTCACCTGCTCTTCGGGTGAAGGCGGGGAGGCCTTGGTCATCTTGCCGTCGTGATCAAACTGGATGCTGGCAGCAGCCGTCTGGATCTTGAGGTCGGCGCTGGTTTCGTCATCCATCGACACCTGCACCTGGAGGTAACGAACCCGGCTGTCGGCAAACTCGGGCAGGCAATCGGCACCGGCGGCAATCAGTGCCGCCCGCTTTGCGGTAAATTCGTGGATTCCGCCTTCCCGGGTAAGAACGAAATGTCGAACGTTCATCATCGATCTCCGACTGTCGTCGAAATTAGAGTAACTTGACCCCTTGAGTGTGTCTTTTCCGGCGGATTTCAAGGTTTGCATTGATATACTGGTGACCGCTGACCCGTCCGTTTGAACGTCTGTCCGCCGCGTCCTGGACCCTGCCATCAGCGCTGATTCAACTTCTTTTCCCTTGAGCAAAAGCAAAACGCAGGCCACGACCCCCACAGGTGAATCGGGCTGGCTGGAGCGTCTGCCCCGCGAAGCCGTGCTCCTGGCATCTGCGGGCTTCACGCTCTTCCTCCTTGTGGCGCTGATCAGTTTCAGCCCCGACGATCCCGGCTGGAGTTCCTCGGGAACCGGCGAGCCTGTATCCAACCTGGTGGGTCCCGTGGGCGCCTGGACGGCGGATGTCCTGCTCAGCCTCTTCGGCTACGTTGCGTTCCTGGTCCCCTGGGGCGTGGGCTTGGGAGGTCTAAGGATCTACCGCGGCGCAGGCGCGCCCACCGGCATTCCGGGTGCCATCCGGGTCGGCGCCTGGGTGGTGATGCTGGCGGCGCTGGCCGCACTCTGCGCGCTGCATGCGCGGGTCTGGACGTCCTTTCCGCCCCAGGGCGGCGGAGGCATTCTCGGGCAGATCATCGCGGGCTTGTTCCTGAAAGCGCTCAAGCCCATCGGCGCCACGCTGGGACTATCGACGCTGATCCTCGCGGCGGCCCCGCTGGGCCTGACGTTCTCTTGGATCGCAGTGGTGGATCGCGTCGGAGGATGGGCGCTGACCATGGTCCGGCGTATCGGCAGCTTGCGGGACAAGCCTGATCCCGAGCCCGATCAGGTTCCGCCCGATCGGGCCGAGCCTCTGCTGGACACGTCCGCGCGGCCGGCCCGAAAGCCGGGCACTGCCCGTCGCAAGGTCCCCGATTCCGCCCTTGCGCTGTCCGGGATCGAGGAGGCCATGCCACAGATTCCGCTCGAAGTCGTAGCCGCGGCGGACGAGATAATCCCGACCGGAAAGCCGCGCCTGGCAGCCGCGGCCCCGGACCTCGACCTGTCGAGTGAGCCGGGGGAGCAGGCCGCCAGGCCACCGCCAACGGTCCGGCGGTCCATTTTCCCGGGGTCGAGTTCCATGCCATACAGGGACGATCCCCTGCCGCCCGTGGACCTGCTCGATCCGGCCCGAGTCGCCAGCGGCAAGCGCTTTTCCAGCGAGGAACTCGAGCGCCTGTCCCGGGAAGTGGAGCGGCATCTCGCCGATTTCGGCATCAAGATCCAGGTGGTTGCGGCCACGCCGGGGCCGGTCATCACGCGCTTCGAGTTGCAGCCGGCGCCTGGCGTGAAGGGGGCGCAGATCACCGGTCTGTCGAACGACCTGGCGCGCTCCCTGTCGGTTTCGCGCGTGCGCGTGATCGAGGTGATCGAAGGCAAGCCTTACGTGGGCCTGGAAATTCCGAACCAGAAGCGCGACATGGTGGCCCTGCGCGAGATGCTGGAGTCCGCCTCGTACCGGAACGCGGCTTCGCCGCTGTCGCTCGCGCTCGGGAAGGACATTGCCGGCAACCCGGTGACGGTCGACCTGGGCAAGATGCCGCACCTGCTGGTGGCGGGCACCACCGGCGCGGGCAAGTCGGTGGCGATCAACGTGATGATCCTGTCGATGCTGTACAAGGCCACGCGCGAGCAGGTGCGATTTATCTTCATCGACCCCAAGATGCTGGAACTCTCGGTGTATGCCGACATTCCGCACCTGCTGACACCCGTGGTCACCGACATGAAGGACGCGGCCAACGCGCTGCGCTGGTGCGTTGCGGAAATGGAGCGGCGATATCGCCTGATGACGCAGCTGGGGGTGCGCAACCTGGCGGGTCTCAACAAGAAGATCGAGGATGCCACGGCCAGTGGCGAGCCCATCCGGATTCCCGGGGCCGAACCCGAGCTGTTCGACGCCGAGGGCGCGGCAGTCCCAGCGACCGGGCATGCGCTCGACACCGTTCCGCACATCGTGGTGGTGATCGACGAACTGGCCGACATGATGATGGTGGTCGGCAAGAAGGTGGAGGAGCTGATCGCGCGCCTGGCGCAGAAGGCCCGTGCCGCGGGCATCCACCTGATCGTGGCCACGCAGCGGCCGAGCGTGGACGTCATCACCGGCCTCATCAAGGCCAACATACCTTCGCGCATTGCCTTCCAGGTGGCGTCGCGGGTGGATTCCCGCACGATTCTCGACCAGCAGGGCGCGGAAGCCCTGCTGGGGCACGGGGACATGCTGTACCGGCCGATCGGTGCGTCCATCGTCGCTCGTCTGCACGGCGCCTTCGTGGACGACCACGAGGTTCACAAGGTGGTGGCCTACCTCAAGCAGGTAGCGCCGACCGACTACATCGACGACATCTGCGCCGACGAACCGCAGGCCAGTGCCGGCGGTGAAAGCGCAGGCGACGCGGAAGCGGATCCGCTTTACGATCAGGCTGTTGCCCTAGTTATCGAAACGCGCAAGGCGTCGGTATCGTGGGTTCAGCGACGCCTCAAGATCGGCTACAACCGCGCGGCGCGCATGGTGGAGCAGATGGAGGCTGCAGGGCTGGTCGGGCCCAGCGGTCCCGGCGGCAACCGGGACATCCTGGCGCCGGGCGGGCGGGAGTGAAGGATTCACGGCTCAGCCGGCGTTCGGTGCGCGCCCGCCACACTGGCGTCGTCGTACACGCGCAGGTCATCCCATTCCAATGAAATCCAAGGCGACAAGGGCGGCATCGTTTTCATCGTCCACCGCAAGGCTGATCGCGTCGGCGGCGATCGGGTTTGCGGTGGTCACCACCGCACAGGGCGCGACGGCCGAGGAGGAACTTCGCCAATTCGTTGAAAACGTTCGCACGCTCAGCGGGCGCTTTTCCCAGACCCAGACCGACGAGCACGCCGAGCTCCTGTCTTCCGGCTCGGGGACGGTCGCCATTTCGCGCCCGGGGCGGTTCCGCTGGGCCTACGAAAAACCCTACGCGCAGCTGATGGTCTGCGACGGCCAGCGAATCTGGGCCTACGATCCGGACATTGCCCAGGTGTCGGTGCGCCCTGCGGGCGAGGCCCTGGCCGGAACCCCGGCCGAGTTGCTGGCCCAGAAGTCTCGCCTGGCGGAGACCTTCCGCATCGAAGACCGGGGAGAGGAGCGGGGCATGCGCGCGGTGCACCTGGAGCCGCGGCAGGCGGAGAACGATTTCAAGTCGATCGACCTGTGGCTCCGGAACGGCGTGCCGCAGCGCCTGCGCTTCTCCGATCCGCTGGGCGGCACCACCGAAGTAGAATTGCGCGACCTGAAGGTCAACCTGGCGATCGACGACAAGGAATTCCGCTTCGTTCCACCCAAAGGGGTGGAGGTGGTCGAGGGAGGTGAGAGCCGGTGAATCTCCACGCGCCGCTTGCCGAACGCATGCGGCCGAGGTCGCTGGACGAGGTCGTTGGCCAGGATCATCTGCTGGCGCCGAACGCGCCGCTGCGCAGCATGCTCGAGGCCGGCAGGATTCCATCGCTGGTTTTATGGGGCCCACCCGGTGTCGGCAAGACCACGCTGGCGCGCCTGATCGCAAGACACGTGGATGCGCAGTTCCTGAGCCTGTCCGCGGTGCTCGCCGGCATCAAGGAGATTCGCGAATCGGTTGCCTGCGCGCAGGCCGAAGCATCGGCGTTGACGGGCAGGCGAACGGTCCTGTTCATCGACGAGATTCACCGGTTCAACAAGTCGCAGCAGGATGCCTTGTTGCCGTTCGTGGAGGACGGCACCCTGGTCCTGGTGGGCGCCACCACCGAGAATCCGAGCTTCGAACTCAACGGCGCGCTGCTGTCGCGCCTGCGCGTGCTGGTCCTGCGGCCGCTGGACACTGGGGCCACGCTGGCCCTGTTGCACCGAGCCCTGCAGGATGCCGAGCGCGGCCTGGGATCGAGCACCGAGGCGGTGCCTGAAAGCTGGCTCTTGCGCATCGCCGAATCAGCCGACGGCGACGCGCGCCGCGCCCTGATCCTGCTGGACACGGCGGTGGAGTTGTCGCGCGCATCCGACGTCCGCGACGATGCCCTGCTCGAAAAGCTCATCGGTCGCGGCCTCCGCCGCTTCGACAAGCAGGGCGAGAATTTCTACGACCAGATTTCCGCGCTGCACAAGTCGGTGCGCGGAAGCGACCCGGATGCGGCCCTGTACTGGTTCGCGCGCATGATCGACGGCGGCTGCGATCCGCGCTACATCGCCCGCCGGGTCGCGCGCATGGCGTTCGAGGACATTGGCCTCGCCGAGCCTGGAGCGTTGCGGCTGTGCCTGGATGCCTGGGACGCGTACGAGCGGCTGGGCAGCCCGGAAGGCGAGCTGGCCATCGCCCAGGCCGTGGTCTACCTGGCCGGCGTTCCGAAGAGCAACGCCGTGTACAAGGCATACACGGCCGCCCGCACGGCGGTCGAGCAGCACGGCACGCTCGAGGTGCCGCTGCATCTCCGCAATGCGCCGACCCGACTCATGAAAGATCTTGGCTACGGACGCGATTACCGCTACGACCACGACGAGGCGGACGCGCATGCCCGCGGCCAGCAGTTCCTGCCTTCACAACTGATGGGGGCGAGGTTCTACGAGCCCACGGCGAATGGTCTGGAGGGGCGGATCGCGGAACGTCTGGAACGGCTTCGCGGAAAGCGGGAAGGGACATGAGCACGGCCGTCTGGCTGGCGGTTGCCGGCGGCGGAGCGCTTGGATCGGTGCTCCGGTACGGTGTTGGCCTTGCGGCGCGCGCGTTGTGTCCGGGCTGGCCCTGGGGGACGTGGATAGTCAATGTCGTGGGCAGCTTCGTGATCGGGGTTCTGTTTGCGGCGTTCATCCTGCGCCCCGTGCCGGAGTGGGTTCGCGTCGGCCTGATCACCGGTGTTCTGGGCGGGTTCACCACTTTTTCCGCCTTTTCGATCGAAACACTCGAGCTTGCGCGAAGCTCCGGGGTCTCGGCTGCCGGCCTTTACGTGGTGGCTACGCTCCTGACCGGCCTGACCGCGTGCGCACTGGGCGCGTGGGCTGCCCGCGCGCTGCTCGCATGAATCAAGAGCTGCCGCGATAATCCCGGGCTGCACACCGCTCAGCCCCAGGATTGACTCCATGCTCGACCCCCGTCGTCTACGCGCGGAACCCGAGGTCGTCGCCAGCCAGCTGGCGCGCCGCGGCTACACCTTCGACCTTGCCCGCTTCCGGGACCTGGAGTCGTCGCGCAAGCGCATTCAGACGGAGACGGAACACCTTCAGGCCGAGCGTAATGCCGGCTCCAAGCGCATCGGGCAGGCGAAAGCAAAGGGCGAGGACGCTTCCCCGATTCTCGCCGACATGGATCGCATCAAGGCACAGCTCTCCGAGAACGAGCGCCGCCTGAATGCTTTGCACGCCGAGTTCGATGACTTTGCCATGGGTCTGCCCAATCTTCCGCACCCGTCGGTCCCGGATGGCAGGGACGAGCAGGATAATGTCGAGTTGCGGCGCTGGGGGAATCCGCGGGCACCGGAATTTGCACGGGACCACGCGGATCTCGGCGAGGCGCTGGGACTGATGGATTTTGCCGTCGCGGCCAAACTCACCGGCGCGCGCTTCACCGTTCTGCGGGGCGCCCTGGCGCAACTGCATCGTGCGCTCACCCAGTTCATGCTCGACGTCCATACGCGCGAGCACGGCTACGAGGAGCTTTACGTTCCCTACATCGTCAATTCGGCATCGCTGCGCGGTACCGGGCAGCTTCCGAAGTTCGGCGACGACCTGTTCGCGCTGAAGGGCGACCAGGATTGGTTCCTGATCCCCACCGCCGAAGTGCCTGTGACCAATCTCCTGCGTGACGAGATCCTGGATGTTGAGTCCTTGCCGCGCAAATGGGTGTGCCATACCCCGTGCTTCAGGGCCGAAGCCGGTTCGGCGGGGCGGGATACGCGGGGCATGATCCGCCAGCACCAGTTCGAGAAAGTCGAATTGGTCCAGGCCGTGCAACCAGAGCATTCTACCCGGGCGCACGAGGAGCTCACCGGGCACGCAGAAGCGATCCTGAAAAAGCTGGAGCTGCCTTACCGGGTCGTTTCACTCTGTGCCGGCGACATGGGATTCAGCGCCGCTAAAACCTACGACATCGAGGTGTGGCTACCCTCGCAGGGCAGATACCGGGAAATCAGTTCGTGCAGCAATTTCGAAGACTTCCAGTCCCGGCGAATGCTGGCGCGATACCGGAACCCGGACACGAAAAAGCCCGAGCTCGTTCACACTCTGAACGGCTCGGGCCTTGCAGTCGGCCGGACCCTGGTTGCCATTATCGAGAACTACCAGCAGCCCGACGGGAGCATCGCGATCCCGGCCGCAATCCAGGCTTACGTCGGCAGGTCCACCATCGGCTGATGGTGGACCCTTGATCCGGGATCAGCAGGAGCCGGTTGCCGGGTTGCACTCCGGCTTCTTGCCTTCGCCGCTGAAGGCTTCTTCGATCGCGTTGGCCAATCCACCGCCCTTGCCAACGTTGGCGCCAGAAACGTTGGCGCCAGCGAAATCGCTGCCAATGCCGCCGCTGACGCCGCTATTGCCGCTGTTTCCGCTCGCGCCCCCATGATTGCCGGTGTTGCCCGACTGGGCCAGCGCCACCGAGCTGATCAGAAGCGTGGACACGGACAAGGTTTTCAGTACACGAAAAGCCATTTCGAATCTCCGATTGAGTGCGAGGCGCTTCAGAAGCTGAAGGTATAGCCGACGGTGCCGCCAAACTGGACGTCGGAATCGAAGCGCTCGCCTACATTGATCGCGCCCAGCACGAAGGTCAGCGGAATTCCGCGGAACGGTGCGGCAGACACGCCCAGGTTGGTGAAACGTCCCCCGTGGTCGGCGATCAACGAGAACTGGCGGGTGATGTAGAAGGCCAGCGAGCCAAACACATTGACTCCGTCATCGTCGAAATCCGAGGTAAAACCACCGTCGCCAACGCCGATCGTGGCGACCAGCGCATGCCGGCTGGATCCGGTGTTGATCGAGAACACCTTGGTTGCGTTGGCATAGACACTGGAAATGTTCTGGTCTTCCGCATTCCCCCAGCGTCCGGTTCCGATGACGCCGACGGCAACTGCGGCGCCTCCAGGAAGATTGGTGTGGAGCTTGAACGAGAGTCCGCCGGATTCACCGAACTCGTCCGAGTCCTCGTTGCCGGTCAGGTCACTGGACCCGGTCAGCGAGCTGGTGATGACGGCGGTTTCAAGGCCGAAATAACGGTCCGCGTCGCCGAGCCCGAAAACAAGCGCGGCACTGCCATCGAACTGCTCGTCCTCGTCGACCTGAATGCCGTTGAACTCGTCCGGCAGGGTCTGACCGTAAACGCCCACGCCGACGGCGCCCCAGTCGGCGCCAAAGGCAATGGGTGATCCGAACGACGCACCCGCGTACGAATTGGGCGGGGACTGCGGAACAGCAATGACGGAGCTCTGCGCGTGGGCAGCGCCGGCTGCCACGGCTACTGCGTTCAAGGCAAATGTTGCCGCAACGACCTGATGCTTCATAGCGTCTTATCCCCGCTGGATGAAAAAATGTTCTTGCGCTGCGCGCGGATCGCGCTGCATCAACGGCAATTTAAGTGAAGGGCGACTTGATGACAAGCCTATCCCGTTTAAAGACTTATGGAGAAATTCTTGAACGCGAGTGCGGTGTCTCCCGCAGAGTTTACGGACAATCAGTGCGCTTACCGAACTAATCGCAGGTGGCGTACCTGAGGCAGGGGATCGATCGCCGGTTGGTACGCCAGGGAAAATTCCTTCAACGCGGCAAGGCATTCTTCAGGCACCTGACCAGCGCGCAGCAGGAAAGAATTGATGCCGCACCGAAGCATTCCCAAAAGCTGATCCCGAACGACCGCCGCCCCGGTGGCGCGCAAATCGCCTCGGTAGCCCAGGGCATCGCGCAGTTGTCGGGCCTGCGAGTATCCCCGGCCATCCCCGAACGAGGGAAACTCCAGGACGATCACCGGCGCACGCAGGATGCCCGCCGCGAGCGAGCCCACGTCAAGGGTATTTGGAATATGCACCCCGAGTTGGGGCATGCCGGGTTGATCGGGATTCGGGCACTCTTTTGTCCAGCGAGCCAAGGAGACGATGGCATCCTCTCCATCACTGAGGGATTCGTCGTCTGCAACCATCCGGTATGGATCGGCGACGAGCAAGCCGTCATGGATCAAGGCACTCATGCGCTGACCCTGGCTGGATAGAGTCGCGATTTGAACGGTGCCATGCCGACGCGGCGGTATGTGGCCAGAAAGGTTTCATCCTCACTGTCGCGTCGTTCGAGGTACACGCCGATGATGGTCTGAACCGCATCGGCGATCTCGTCGCGCGCGAAGGACGGGCCTGTGCGATCGCCGAGGCTGGCGTCGTTTTCCGCCGACCCCCCGAGCGTGACCTGATACCACTCCTCTCCTTTCTTGTCGACACCCAGGATGCCGATATGGCCGACCGTGTGATGGCCGCAGCCGTTCATGCATCCGGACATTTTGAGCTTGATGGGACCAATGTCGTGCTGGTCGTCCAGATTCTCGAAAAGATCAAAGATGTCCTGCGCCACGCCGATCGAGCCGGCGTTGGCGAGCGAGCAGAAATCGAGCCCCGGGCAGCAGATCAGATCGGTCAGAAGCCCAATGTTCGGAGTGGCGAGGTTGAGTTCGGCCAAACGTTTCCACACGGCGTAGACGTCGCGCAGGGGAACATCGGCCAGCACCAGGTTCTGGTCATGCGTGACGCGTAGTTCGCCGAACGAATGGCGGTCCGCGAGCTCCGCGAGCGCGTCCATCTGGTCGGCGGTGGCGTCGCCGGGAGCAACGCCATTGGCCTTGAGCGACACGAAAACCACCGCGTATCCCGGCTCCCGGTGTGCGAGCACATTGCGCCGCGACCACGCCGCAAACGCCGAATCGTCCTTGATGCGCGCTTGGTGGAAGGCGTCTTCTGCGGGGAGCACCTCGTACGCCGGAGCCGTGAACTGGGCGCGCATGCGATCGATCTCCGACAGATCGAGTTTCAGGGCGGAATCGCGGATCCGCGACCATTCCTGCTCGACCAGCTGGCGGAACTTATCGGGTCCGGTTTCCTTGACCAGGATCTTGATTCGGGCCTTGTAGATGTTGTCCCTGCGCCCCAGGAGGTTGTACACGCGCAGAACGGCTTCGAGGTACGAAAGCAGGTCCGCTTCTGCCACAAATGGGGCGATCTCGACACCGATGATCGGCGTGCGACCCAGCCCGCCGCCCACGTAAATTGTGTAGCCGAGCTCGCCGGCCGCGTTGCGGATGATCTGGACGCCGATGTCGTGAACCCGGATGGCGGCGCGGTCAGCGTCAGATGCCGAAAACGCGATCTTGAATTTTCTCGGCAACCAATTGAATTCCGGGTGAAAGGTGGCCCACTGGCGGGTGAGCTCGCAGTAGGGTCTGGGATCCACCAGCTCGTCCGCCGCGACCCCGGCCAGGTGATCGGACGTGATGTTGCGGATCACGTTTCCCGACGTCTGGATGGCGTGCATTTCCACTGTTGCGAGATCAGCCAGGATGTCCGGTACCCGCGCCAGCGCAGGCCAGTTGTACTGGATGTTCTGGCGCGTGGTGAAATGACCGTATCCCTTGTCGTACTCGCGGGCAATGTGCGCGAGCATGCGCATCTGCCGGCTCGCCAGCAGGCCATAGGGAATGCTGACTCGCAACATGGGGGCAAAGCGCTGGATATAGAGACCATTGCGCAGTCGCAGGGCGCGGAATTCGTCGTCCGGCAAGTCGCCCGCAAGAAACCGCCGGGTCTGGTCGCGGAACTGCGCAACCCGCTCATCGACGAGGGTCTGGTCGTACTGGTCGTACCTGTACATCGGAATGCCTGCGGCGCCTGCAAAAATAATGGGCGCGCAGGCTAGCAGGTCCGCAGCGGATCGCTGTAGGCCAAAGACGGCATATCCAAATATTCAATTGGAATAAGTGACCAAGTGGCGCTCCCGCGCAGGCTCCTAGCGCTTCGGCAGCACGCTGACCAGTTCGCGAGAGCGCTGGCTTCGTGCGACCGGGTCCACGATCGAAGCCACTTCGTCGATGATTGATTGGCTCAGATGCGGGGCGAACGCGCTGATGAACTCGTACATGAATCCGCGCAGGAACATGCTGCGGCGGAAGCCGATATGCGTTGTGCTGGCTTCAAACAGATGGTCGGCTTTCAGGGCCACCAGGTCGGCATCGCCGTCCGGATCATAGGCAAGGTCGGCGACGATGCCGGCGCCAAGTCCGAGGCGCACGTAGGTCTTGATCACATCGGCGTCGACTGCGGTCAGCACCACGTCGGGCCGCAAGCCGTGGGCAGCGAAGGCCTGATCGAGCTTGGAGCGTCCGGTGAACCCGAAGGTATAGGTGATGAGTGGCTGCGCGGCGAGGTCCTGGAGCGTCAGGCTGGAGACCTGGGCCAGCGGATGGTCCGGCTTCACCAGCACGATCCGGTTCCAGTGATAGCAGGGCAGCATCACCAGGTCTTCGAACAACTCGAGCGCCTCGGTGGCAATGGCAAAGTCGGCCTGCCCATCGGAAGCGAGCTTGGCAATCTGCGGTGGCGAGCCCTGGTGCAGGTGCAGTTTCACGCCGGGAAAATGGCTACGGAACTTGCGGATGACCTCCGGGAGCGCGTAGCGGGCCTGCGTGTGCGTGGTGGCGATCGACAGGTCACCCCGGGCGGATTCCCGGAATTCGTCGGCGATGTTCTTGATGTTGTCTACTTCCAGCAGCAGCTTCTGGGTGTATTCCAGAATTCGCTGTCCTGCCGGCGTGATCTCGGACAAGTGCTTGCCATTGCGCACAAAAACGCTCACCCCCAATTCGTCTTCGAGCATGCGGATCTGCTTGCTGACGCCAGGCTGGGAGGTGAACAGGGCCTCGGCGGCAGCGGTGACGTTCAGTCCGCGGCGTGCGACTTCCTGGATGTAATGCAGCTGCCGAATCTTCATGGGCGACCTTCCAATGCGATGACCATATGCAAATTATGATCGATAAAAAGTCTTTTAAATAACACTATGCATAGACCGATTCAGCGCGCCCCACGGGATGCCGTCGCCCATATGCCGAAAATGGACTAAGGCTAGATCGACTTGGTTCTTGGTGGCGATAGCCACCCTTGTTACCGTCGCGCGCTCCCAGAGACCGGCGTCGACGCATCACATCCATGGAAGGGTTCGGATTTTCGCTTGCGGGTCTTGTTGTCGGGACGGCTGTCGGCGCCACCGGCGTGGGAGGTGGCTCCCTGATGACGCCGATCCTGATCCTGTTCTATGGCATCTCCCCGGCGGTCGCGGTCGGCACCGACCTGCTCTACGCGTCCATCAGCAAGAGCTTCGGCGTGGCCATTCACGGTCGACGCGGAACCGTCGATTGGCAGATCGTGGTCTGGCTGGGGCTTGGCAGCGTGCCGGCATCCTTCGCCGCGCTGGCGTTCCTCAAGCAGCAGGAATCCGTTGCGGCGCTCGATCACCTCATCAAGATCACGCTGGCCGGCGCCATCATCGTGACCGCCACTTTTACTCTGCTGCAGGACCGGCTCCTGAAACTGGTGACGCCGTCCGTCCCCGCGGGCACGACGGCAACCGAGCCCGGGTTCGTGGAACGGCACCAGCGCCTGCTGACCGTGATCTGCGGTGCGCTGATCGGTGCGCTCGTCACCATCTCCTCGGTCGGTGCTGGCGTGATCGGCATGATGCTGCTGCTGCTGCTGTATCCCGGTCACGCCCCGATCCGGCTCGTGGGAAGTGACCTTGCCCACGCTGTGCTCATCACGGCCATTGCAGGTCTGGGCCACGCGGGGCTGGGCACCGTGAACGTGTCGATGCTTGGCTATCTGCTGGTGGGCGCCATTCCGGGGATCTGGCTGGGGACGCGCGTCGCGTTTCGCCTGGACGACAAGGCCCTGAAGCGTGTCATTTCCGGCTTTCTGGTGTTCATCGGCTGCACGATGGTCGCAAAATCCATGGCCATGATCTGAATCCGGGGCCGGACCGCCTGCCGCAGGCTGTCGGGCAGCGCCGCCGCAGCCGGGCTGTTTGCGACCGGATCCCCGGCCTGTCCCGACCCCTGTGGCATAATCCGCGGCCATTTTTTGACCGAACCCGCAAGAGTCCCGATGAGCCTGCTCGATCTTTTTGTCAGCCCGGCCTACGCCCAGGCGGCCGGTGCCACCCCCAACCCGGTGGTCCAGTTCGCCCCGCTGCTGGTGCTGGTGGTGATCTTCTACTTCATGCTGATCCGCCCGCAGATGAAGCGGAACAAGGAGTTGCGGCAGATGCTCGGCAGCCTGGCCAAGGGTGACGAGGCCGTGACCAGCGGCGGCATCGCCGGCAAGATCGCCAGCATCGGCGAGAGCCAGTACGTCGCGCTCGAAGTGGCCGATGGCGTCGTCATCAAGGTGCAGAAGTCGGCGATTTCCGCGGTACTGCCCAAAGGCACGCTCAAGTCTCTCTGACCCGCAGCAAGGGCATCGCCCTGACCTGCGCGATCCCGAGTCGGGGCTGAAGGCCCCGTCCCACCGGCGAAACGCTCGAACGACCCATGCGTCCCTACGCCACCTGGAAATACGTCCTCCTGCTGCTCACGCTGCTGCTGAGCGGCCTGTACGCAGCGCCCAACCTGTTCGGCGAGCAGCCCGCGGTGCAGGTGCAGACCGAGTCCGGCGACCCACTGCCGGCCGATTTCGGCAGCCAGGTGAACGCCGCCCTGTCAACCGCCGGCATCGGCTCGGAATCGGGACGTCTTGAGGACGGCCGCTGGGTGGTGCGCTTCAAGTCCGAGGACGAACAGCTTCGCGCCAACGACCTGCTGCGCCAGACGCTGGGCAACCGCTTTGTGGTGGCGCTGAACCTGGCCCCGCGCACGCCCGCCTGGCTGCGCAGCCTGGGCGCAAGGCCCATGGCGCTGGGCCTGGACCTGCGCGGCGGCGTGCACTTCCTGCTGGAAGTGGACGTGGACGAGGTGCGCAAGAAGGCCATCGAAAATTACGTGAGCGAGATCCCGGCGCTGCTGCGCAAGGAAAACCTGCGCTACACCGGGCGGCGCCAGGACAAGGGCGACGTGGTGATCGAGTTCGCCGACGCCGACAAGCTGGCCGCGGCGCGCGCGCTCATCGCCAAGGAGTATCGCGAACTCGAATCGGTGGTGGACCCGACCGCGCCGCTGGTCCTGCGCGCGCACATCACCGAGGCCGAGGCCAAGCGCATCCAGGATTTCGCGGTGCAGCAGAACCTCATCACCCTGCGCAACCGCGTCAACCAGCTGGGCGTGGCCGAGCCGGTGGTGCAGAAGCAGGGCGCCAACCGCATCGTGGTGCAGCTCCCCGGCGTGCAGGACACCACGCGGGTGAAGGATCTGCTGGGCGCCACCGCCACGCTGGAATACCGCGCGGTGGCCGAGGACGACGCCAATCTCGCCGCCAGCTCCGGCGTCGCCCCGGCCGGCACCGAGCTGTACTACACCCGCGCCGGCCGGCGCCCGGTGCTGCTGAAGAAAGAGATCATCGCGGCCGGCTCGCAGCTGGTGGACGCGCAGCCGACGATGGACGAGAACCACGAACCGGCGGTGTCCGTGACCCTGGACGGCACCGGCGCGGCCAAGATGTTCGAGTTCACCAGCCACAACGTCGGCAAGCCCATGGCGGTGCTCTTCCGCGAGCGCCAGGTGACCACCACCTACGACGCGCAGAACAAGCCGGTGCGCGAGCACCGCGACATCCAGGAAGTGATTTCCATCGCCAGCATCCGCGGCGTGTTCGGCAAGCGTTTCCAGACCACCGGGCTGGAGAGCAAGGAGGCCCACGACCTGGCGCTGCTGCTCAAGGCCGGCGCGCTGGCGGCGCCGGTGGACATCGTCGAGGAGCGCACCGTTGGCCCCAGCCTGGGCGCGGACAACATCAAGCGCGGCTTCCAGGCGGCGCTGCTTGGCCTGACCCTGGTCGCGGTGTTCATGGTGTTCTACTACCGCGTGTTCGGCGTGTTCGCGATTGCGGCGCTGGCGCTCAACCTGCTGATCCTGGTGGCCGGGCTGTCGATCCTGCAGGCCACGCTGAGCATGCCCGGCATCGCCGGCATCGTGCTGACCATGGGCATCGCGGTGGACGCCAACGTGCTGATCTACGAGCGCATCCGCGAGGAACTGCGCGCCGGCATGAAGCCGCACGCGGCCATCGAGGCCGGCTACGACCGCGCCTTCCTGACCATTGCCGATGCCAACGTCACCACGCTGGTCGCCACCATCGTGCTGTTCGCCATGGGCGCCGGACCGGTGAAGGGCTTCGCGGTGACGCTGACCCTGGGCATCCTGGCCTCGCAGTTCACCGCCATCGTCGGCTCGCGCGCGCTGGCGCACCTGGTGTTTGCGCGGCGTGCGCGCATGACCGACCTGCCGATCTGGTGAGAGTGTTCCGATGAGATTCTTCGCGCAGGTTCCCAAGTTCGACTTCATGGCGCAGCGCCGCACGGGCCTGATCGTGTCGTCGGTGCTGACGATCGCGACCGTGCTGCTGCTGGTCTTTCGCGGCCTCAACTTCGGTATCGATTTCACCGGCGGCGTGCTGGTGGAAGTGCACTACCCGCAGACGGTGGAGCTGGACAAGGTGCGCGAGGCCCTGGGTCACGGCGGCTACGAGCGCGCGGTGGTGCAGTACTTCGGCACCAGCCAGGACGTGCTGATCCGCCTGCCGCCGGCCAGGGAGACCAGCCAGGCCAACGTGAGCACGGCCATTCTCAAGGCCCTGGGTTCGGAGGCGGCGAACATCGACCTGCGCCGCATCGAGTTCGTGGGTCCGCAGGTGGGCCAGGAGCTGACCGAGAAGGGCGGGCTGGCGATGTTGTTCGCCTTCCTGGGCATCATGGCCTACATCGCCTTCCGCTTTGAGTGGAAGTTCTCGGTGGGGTGCGTCGCCGCCCTGGTGCACGACGTGATGATGACGCTGGGGTTCCTGTCGCTGTTCCAGGTGGAATTCGACCTCACCACGCTGGGCGGCATCCTGGCGCTGATCGGCT
Organism: Panacagrimonas sp.; assembly: GCA_052386745.1. GTDB lineage: Bacteria > Pseudomonadota > Gammaproteobacteria > Nevskiales > Nevskiaceae > Panacagrimonas. The sequence continues at coordinate 180,240 of JBQTJW010000001.1, forward strand.
ATTCGAACAACGAGACCGTGGTCATCTACGACCGCGTGCGCGAGAACCTGATCAACCAGCGCCGCTCGACCATCTTCGAGGTGGCGAACCTGTCCATCAACCAGACGCTGCTGCGCTCCATCATCACGCACCTGACCACGCTGCTGGTGCTGTCGGCCCTGTTTTTCCTGGGCGGATCGAGCGTGCACAGTTTTGCCGTGGCGCTGATGGTGGGCGTGGTGGTGGCCACGTATTCGTCGATCTACATCTCCACCGGCATCGCCATCCTGCTCGGCATCACGCGCGAAGACCTGCTGCCGACCAGGACCGAGCTGGACGAGAGTCCGTAAGCCCCACCGACGCGTTCAGCGCGCCAGCGAAAAGCCGATGCCGATCCGGGTGACGGAGTTGTTGTAGTCGGTCAGGCTCTCGCCGTAGCCCTGCCAGAGGTAGGCCTGCCAGAACAGGTCGCCGTCACCAATGCGCCAGCTGTAATCGATCTGCAGTGCGCCTTTGCCCGTGGACTGGTTGCCGCGCAGCATCAGGTGCATGCGCCGGTCCAGGTTGAAACGGCGGTAGAAGTGCAGCTCGCCGTACCCCAGAAACCGTTCGATGTCGGGGTTGTCGTCGCCGTCGGCGTCATCCTCGTCCTTCTTTTCGTTTTCAGGCAGCCGGTACCAGAGCTTGACCTGGAGCGCCGTACCGCGACGCTCGAAGAACGGCGCAAGGTAGAGCCGGTCCCAGGAACGCGACTGCGGAATGTCTTGGCCGTTGGATTCGTGCTCGTAACCGCCGTCGAGTCCCCAGATCACCTCGCCAGGCACCTGGTCGCGGGGTGTCCAGCGATAGAAGATTTCCGGGTTGTAGACCGTCTCGCGAAACGGGCGTGACCGGTCGGAGTCATACAGGGCCCAGTACGAGCGCTGCGAATAGCTGACGTACAGCGGTGGCCCGAGCGGCCGGACCTTGGCACTGACGCCGAACAGCACTTCGGTCGCCTGCGATTCGTAATCCCGGGAGTAAGTGTACGGCAGGATGAAGATGGGCTTGTGCCAGTCCACGTCGCAGGGTGTTCCGAAAACCGGCGGTGGCGGCTGATCGCTGGAGGCGAAGTGCCTGAGCCAGCCGCGCGAACGATCCGCCCGGTCGGCCAGGTTGTGGCATCGCAGCAGGCGATTCCAGAGCGAGGACGTTTCTTTCTCCGGCGTCCTGGCCAGCGTCGTCTCCTCTTTCAAACCCCAGGCCGGCTGCGGATCGTCCGCCTGCGCAGGAGCGGCAATCGCCAGGAGCCCGATCGCCAGGCCCGACACGAGACGGATCATGTCAACTCAGAGCGTCAAGGTAGGGCTTGATGACGCGTTCGACGCGACACATCCGGGCGAAATGCTGCAATTGCTCCCGCTTGACCCGCCGGCTGCCGAGGGCGGCGCGCAGCGCATCCACGGCAACGTGCGGGCCGATCTTGTTGCGGAACTTGAACAGGTCGGCGAGCGTTTTTTCCAGCGAATACACCCGTACCCGCACGCCCTCGATCCGGTGTGTCGCAATGCCCTCGGCGAACGCCTGGCCACCCAGGCGCGCGATGCGCAGCACCGGGTAGTCGAGGCGCGGACGCGCTGCCCGGCGCTCGATCGCCACGTCAACGCTGCCGTGCGGGGCGGCGCCGAGCCCGTGGAACGCCAGCGCCGAGCGCAGGCAGATCACGCCATTGGGCACGGCTCTGCCCACGACGGCCAGTGCCAGGCTGGCGTTGACCTGCTTCTGGGGAAGCACGTAGCTGCCGCGGCTGATCTTCTTGATGACGCCCTTGTCGCAGGCGCGGCGCAGGTATTCCGCCTGGATGCCCTTGAGCGCAAGATCCTTCGGCCGCAGCACGCCGAGCTCGGCTGCCAGCTCGGCGATGAGTTGGGACTTGCTGGGCTCGTCGTTGACGTTGTGCAAGAGCATGTAGTTACACCTGGAAGTGCAAAGACTTCAGCACACGTTAGAAAACATTGCAAGAAGATCGTATAACCGCATAAAGATAAAACAATTAAAACGTTAGGATTGCGTCGGGCTGGAAGGATCGTCGAGCGTGGAGAGCAAGCCGGGCGACACGCGGTCGGCGTTTCCGATAGCGTGGCGCGAAGCTTGTTCGCGCTGCGTCGACGCGGACCAGGCGCTGCTAACTACGGGAGGCGAGGCATGGCGGTCGAGGCGCAGGGGAATGATCTGGTCAAGGTGGTGGCGCTGCTCGCCGCCGGCGTCGTCGCCGTGCCCCTGTTCAAGCGCCTGGGCCTAGGTTCGGTGCTGGGTTACCTGGCTGCTGGAGTCGTGATCGGCCCATTCGGACTGGGGTTGTTCTCGGACCCACAGGCCATCCTGCATGTGGCGGAACTGGGCGTGGTCATGTTCCTCTTTATCATCGGCCTGGAGATGCAGCCCTCCCGCCTGTGGGGCTTGCGCCGGGAAATCTTCGGCCTGGGATTGACGCAGGTGCTGTTCTGCGGCGTCTTGCTGAGCGGGGTGGGCGTCCTGGCCGGCCTGGCCCCGGCCGTGGCCTTTGTCGCTGCAATGGGATTCGTGATGACGTCCACGGCGACGGTGATGCTGCTGCTGGACGAGAAAGGCGAGACATCGACCCCGCGAGGCCAGCGGGTGGTGTCGATTCTCCTTCTGGAGGATCTCGCCATCGTGCCCCTGCTCGCGCTCGTGGCGTTCCTGGCGCCGGAGCAGCACCCCGATGCTTCGCGCTGGCTAGGGGTCGCAATCGGGCTGGCCGCCGTCGTCGGCCTGGTCGTGGTCGGTCGCTGGCTGCTCAATCCCATGTTCCGGCTGCTCGCTGCTGCGCACGCGCGGGAGGTAATGACGGCAGCGGCCCTTTTGGTCGTGCTGGGCGCGGCGCTGCTGATGCAGGTCGGAGGCCTGTCGATGGCCATGGGCGCATTCCTCGCCGGCGTCCTGCTCTCCGAATCGACGTTCAGGCACCAGCTTGAGGCCGACATCGAGCCGTTTCGCGGCATTCTGCTCGGGCTGTTCTTCCTCAGCGTGGGCATGTCGCTGGACCTCTCCGTGTTCCGCACCCATTGGGTTCAGATCGCGCTGGGCGTGGCGGTTTTCATGCTGCTGAAGGGGGTGGGCACCTACGCCGTGGCGCGCGTGTTCGGGGCGCGGCACGGCGATGCGGTGCATCGCACGGTGCTGATGGCCCAGGGGGGCGAATTCGCCTTCGTGCTGTACGCTGCCGGCGTCATGGCCGGCCTGATCGATGGCCAGCTCAACGCCGTTCTCACCGCCATCGTGATTCTTTCCATGGCGCTGACGCCCCTGGCCGTGTTCGCGTCAGGCTGGCTGATGCCCTCCGCGTCTGCGTCGATGGAGGGCGTCGACAAGGCCGATGGCCTCACCGGCAGCGTGCTCATGATCGGGTTTGGCCGCTTCGGGCAAGTCTCCAGCCAGGCCTTGCTGGCGCGCGGGATCGAGGTTGCCATCATCGATCACGACGTGGAAATGATCCGCAGCGCCGCGGAGTTCGGTTTCAAGGTCTATTACGGCGACGGGACGCGGCTCGACGTGCTGCACGCCTCGGGCGCGCACCAGGCCAAGGCCATTGCCGTCTGCGTCGACGATGCGGAGGTGGCGATGAAGATCGTTGCGCTGGTCAAGCACGAGTTCCCGCACGCACGCTTACTGGTCCGCGCCATCGACCGCCAGCACACCCTCAAGCTGATGGCCGCCGACGTCGATTACCAGATCCGCGAAACCTTCGAGTCCGCGAGTGTCTTTGGCGAGAACGCGCTGCGCGTGCTGGGCGTGCCGGAACTGGAGGCGCGCGAGATCGCGCTCGACCTGCGCGCCCGCGACAGCGAGCGCCTGGCCCTGCAGGCCACGGGGGGAGTGGGTGCCGGGGTGGACCTGCTTCACAGCAATCGCATGAAGCCGAAGCCCCTGACCATCCCAAGAAGCACGGGGGCGCCGCTCAACGCGGAGACGGCGGCGGTGACCGCCGATCCGGGCAAGCCGACGTAACGGGCCCAGCCGCCGAACGGGAGGCTTCGCGGAAAACCGCCGCTCAGACCGCTTGCGCTGCGGGCGGCGTCGCCCAGCGTTCCGCCCGCGCTTCACTGATCAGCCAGTCCCGCACCGCCGCAACGGCCGGCTCTTCGGCCGCTTCCTCCTGGTGAATCAGGTAGTAAGCCGTCCGCATGGGCAGGCTGAGGGTGAAGGGCATGACCAGCCGGCCGGTCTCCAGGTCGTGTGCCGCCACCACCGGAACACCCAGAACCACACCGAGGCCGTCGGCCGCGGCCTCGGTGGCCATGCTGATCAGGTTGAACGTGGGACCACGCCGATCGCTCATGCCTTGCACGCCGGCCGCCTTCAGCCACATGGCCCAGTTCGGCCGCTCGATGTCGGTCTGATCGATCCCGGTTTCGTGGTGCAGCAGCGTGTGGTGCCGAAGGTCGTCCGGTGTTTCCAACGGATGCGTGCCGCGCAGCAGCCGCGGGCTGCACATCGGGATGGCGTAGGCGGGAAACAGGCGCTGGATCACGTAGCCGTCGTAGGCCCCATGGCCGGAACGGATGGCAAGGTCTGCGCCCTGGGTCAGCGTGGCGGCTTCGCCGCTGTCCTCCCGCACACTGTCGACGAGGGCGTCATCCGCGGTGATGTGCAGTTCCACATCAGGGTGAAGCGCTGTAAAGCGGCTCAGGCGCGGTGCAAGCCACTTCGCCGCCAGCGCCGGGGGAGCTGCAACCTCCACACGCTGCTGCTGCTGCAAGCGGCGGATGGCGGACAGGGCATCGGCGACGTGCTGGAGCGCAACCGTCAGGTGCGGCAGGAGCGCTTCGCCCGCTTCCGTCAGCTCGACCCTTTGCGGCAGGCGCTTGAAGACGGGCACCCCCAAGGCCTGTTCCAGGGCCTTGATCTGGTGGCTGATGGCGGCGGGTGTCACGTAAAGCTCCGCCGCGGCCTTGCGCAGGCTCAGGTGGCGGGCTGCTGCCTCGAAGGCGCGCAGCGAATTGAGAGGGGGCAATCGCGTTGGCATGGATTAGTTTTACTAAATTACACGATCAATATAATTCATTTGATGCACTGCAACATCAAGCGTATCTTGCATTCCATCGAAGGGCGGAAACGGGAAGACACAAGGAAACCCGAAGCCGAACTCCGAAAGGTTATACGACTTGGCTTGGACGCTATAAAGCTCGCCATTTCAGGTAACTGGACGATCTCCTCCAGTCCCGCCTCATGCGGGACACACTTCAAGGCCACCGAAAGGTGGCCTCTTTTTTTGTGCCGCCCCGGATCACGGGATACATTGCCGCTCCGTGCGCCGCCAGAAATTGCGCGACGCCGTGACAAGCGCAGGGCCGTCGTCCAAACCGGTGCTGGATGGCGGAATGGCCGGGAGTTGCCGGGGCGGCCTCATCCTTCACGAAGCCCTGCGCGATCAACGGTGGCGCGTAAGGATTGCCAGACGAAGAATGGGGATCAGGGGATGAATCGATCGACCGCGACCATTGTGATGCTCTCGCTCGCCCTCGGGGTCGGGCTCTGGTACGGCTACCTGACGCGCCCGGAGCAGCCTGGGACCCAAACCGCGACGCCGCCATCACCGGCGCTGGCGGGCGCAACGCTGCTGCCCGGGCTGGGTGACTACCAGTTCCCGGTCAGCGCCAGGCACCCTGACGTGCAGCGATGGTTCAACCAGGGTCTGACGCTGGCTTACGGATTCAACCACGACGCGGCCGAACGTTCCTTTCTGAAAGCGACAGAACTGGACCCCGCCTGCGCGATGTGCTGGTGGGGCGCGGCCTTGGTGCTCGGGCCGCACGTCAACGCGGGCATGGACCCCGCGAACAATGGCAAGGCCTGGGCACGCATCAGCAAGGCCCTGGAGCTGGCTGCAAACGCCAGCCCTCGGGAACAGGCCTTCATCACGGCTTTGAAGGCGCGCTATGCCGAGACACCGCCGACGGACCGCCGACCCTTGGACGAGGCCTATGCCCAGGCATTCGGGAACGTGGCGGCGCAGTTCCCGGATGATCTCGATGCGGCCGTGTTCCATGCCGAAGCCCTGATGGACTTACAGCCCTGGAACTATTACGACGACCAGGGTGCGCCAAAGGGACATACCGCGGCCATCGTCGCCCGGCTCGAATCGGTGGTGAAGCGCGATCCCCGGCACGCGGGCGCACTTCATCTGTACATTCATGCGGTTGAAGCGTCGAATGATCCGGATCGCGGTGCCGCCGCCGCCGACCGTCTGCGCGAACTCGTTCCCGGCTCGGGGCATCTGGTGCATATGCCGGCGCACATCTATACCCGGGTGGGCCGCTATCACGACGCCGTGCTGGCCAATCGGAAGGCGATTGCGGCAGACGACGCGTACCTCGCGACCTGCCGTCCCGGTGTTGCCGTGTATCCTCTGGCGTACGTTCCGCACAACCATCATTTCCTCTGGTGGGCCGCCTCCATGGAGGGCGCCAGTGCCGCGGCACTCGCTGCGGCAGATGAAACAGCCAAGCGCGCCGCGGTGCCAGAACTGCTTCGCCAGCCGGATTTCGTCTTCCTGCAGGATTTCATGATGACTCCGCTGAAGGCCCGGACGCAGCTTGGCCGATGGGGCGAAGTGGTCGCCACGCCCCAGCCGGACGCCGATCTGGGGTATCCCACCGCAATCTGGCACTACGCCCAAGGGATCGCGGCGGTGCGTCAGTCGCGGCTCGATGCGGCCCAGGCCCATCTAGCGGCGTTAGCTGCCGCGGCCGCCGATCCGGTTTGGGATAAAGCCATGATCGGACCGCAGCACCCCTTGTCAGGAACGCTGAAAGTGGCCGAACGGGTCCTCGCCGGCGAACTCGCGGCGGCGCGCAAGGAGTACGCGACCGCCATCGCCGCGCTGGAACAGGGCGTTGCGATCGAAGCCGATCTGGCCTATTTCGAGCCGCCGGTGTGGCACCACCCCGTACGACAGACGCTGGGGGCGGTGCAGCTTGCGGCGGGATTCGCCAAGAAAGCCGAGGCCACTTACCGCCGGGATCTGGACATTCATCGCGAGAACGGGTGGTCACTCTTCGGCCTGGCCCAGGCGCTGCGCGCGCAGGGCCGCGAACGCGAGGCATCGAGGATCGAAGCGCGATTCGAGAAGGCCTGGGGCCAGAGCGACTTGGTGCTTGCGGGATCGCGCCTCTGAGTCCGGGCGTATCAGGGAACACAACGAAAAACCCGAGCCACAGTCGTCGAGGCCGACTTTCATGAACATTGAACAAGCGAACAAGCTGGCCGAACAATGGATCAGGGCGTGGAACGCGCATGATCTCGATCGCATCCTCGCGCTTTACGCCGACGAGTTCTCGATGGCCTCTCCCTACATCGTGCAGATCGCCGGCCGCGCAGACGGAAAACTTCTAGGCAAGGCGGCCATCGGGGATTACTGGCGTCTCGCCTTGAAGAAGTATCCCGATCTGCATTTTGAATTGATCGACGTCCTCGCCGGTGCGGAAAGCGTCGTGCTGTATTACAGGAGCATCGGCGGTCGGCTGGCGGCCGAATATTTCATCCTGGATACGGACGGGCTGATCTCGCAGGCCGCGGCGCACTACGCCGACTGACCTGGATACACCGCCGATTCAGATCACAAAACCGGCGGTGGTTGCTCAGGATCAGGCCATCAGCTGCTGCAAACGCTCGAACTTGTCCGGCCTGGAAACAAAAATGAAGTTGTTGATGTACTTGTTCAAGCCGCCGGGGTTGCCCACGTTGGCTACCTTCTGATGTCGTTTGGCATCGAAGGAGTCGATCGAATGCAGGCGCTTGCCGGTGAAGTAAAAGCCCTTGTAGCCCATGGGCGCTAGAAAATCGACGACCGAACGTACGGCTCGTGGACGGTGCCGATCCTCCGCTTCGATCAGCAGCGAAGGGTGGAAGGACTCCAGCGTCGTTCTGGCACCTTTCAATGCAGCCAGTTCGTGCCCCTCGACGTCGATCTTGATGAATCCGACGCCTTTCAGGAGAAGCGAGTCCAAGGTTTTGGCTTCGACATTGAGTTGTTGAGAATCGACATCGGCGAGAAGCGGATTCGAAGTTTCGATGGTCGCAAGGCCGCTGAGGTCCTGCCCCTCCGCCAGCGGAAGCCGCATGACGGCGCATCCGGTCGTGTCCGAAAGCGCACATTCCATTACCCGTACCTCGCGTCCCAGCCCCCTGCGCAATTCCACGGCCAAAGCCGGATTGGGCTCGATGACGATCAGTTCCGAGCAGTAACGGCGCATGAAGCTCGCGTAAAACCCATGATTGCCGCCAACATCAATTGCCATTTCATCCGTGTTCGCCAGCAACGGGACCAAGGACAACTCTTCTTCGAACCCGTCCCTTCGATACTTCGTTGCGCGCAAGCGCAGACAGAGTTGTGGTGCGAAGGTGTAAAGAATACTTTTCCCAATGCATTTTGCACGCGAAATGATGTTGATCGTTTTGGCATTCATGGTTGGGTTAATCATTTCGGGTCAAGTCGAGGCAGCATAGTAGGTAATGCAGGGACTATGGTTTGATCCATTTTCCCGACAGATCACGAATTCAAAGTGGTCGAGACCATATCATCGAGAGGCGCGGACAATTGCTACGCGGAGATTCTCCAGAAATAGTGCGCAAATCCCGGGCCGGGCTGGCGATATCCGAACGCGTGTAACGTTCCGTCACTGTCCTGCGCGTCATGCTTCAGAATGGCAGCTTCCAGGCGGCTTTCCAGAGCCGCTCGTCGCCATGTTCAGCTTTGAATGATGGCCGAGCTTTCCAGTGACCTTTTACACTCGCGCCCCTTTCGCTCGACGCAACGGATGCACATGAGCTCCACCGAACACCTGCGCCCTGTTCTCGATGCCTGTTTCGAGCCGCTGCTCGGCCAGACGCTGGGCGCCGCCGGCGTGATCAAGCGCGCGCAGATCGTTCACGGACGGGCGGAGATCGAGATCGAGCTCGGCTTTCCGGCAGCGGGATACAAGGCACAGTTGGCGCAGACCGTGACGGGAGCGGTGCGGTCCGCGCTGGGCATCGACAGTGACGTCGCCATCGGCTGGCGCGTGCAGAGCCACGCCGTGCAGGCCAAGCTCACACCGCTGCCGAACGTGAAAAACGTGATTGCCGTGGCCTCCGGGAAGGGCGGGGTGGGAAAGTCCACCGTGTCGGTGAACCTGGCGCTGGCCCTGGCGGCGGAAGGCGCCAAGGTCGGGTTGCTGGACGCCGACATTTACGGCCCCAGCCAGCCCCGCATGCTGGGGACCACGGAACGGCCGACCTCGCCGGACGGCAAGGCCATGCACCCGATCGAGGCGCTGGGCCTGCAGGCGATGAGCATCGGCTTCCTGATCGACGACGACCAGCCGATGATCTGGCGCGGCCCCATGGCCACGCAGGCGCTGATGCAGCTCATCAACGAGACGCGCTGGCGGGACCTGGATTACCTGATCGTGGACCTGCCGCCGGGGACGGGCGACATCCAGCTCACCCTGTCGCAGCGCATTCCGGTGTCCGGCGCGGTGGTGGTGACCACGCCGCAGGACATTGCCCTGATCGATGCCCGCAAGGGCTTGCAGATGTTCCGGCGCGTGGAGGTCCCGATCCTCGGGCTGGTGGAAAACATGAGTTTTTTCTGCTGCCCCAATTGTGGACAGCGCGCCGAGATCTTTGGCGCCGGCGGCGGCGAGCGCATGAGCCGCGAGTACGACGTGGAACTGCTCGGCCGTATTCCGCTCGACGGCCGCATTCGCGAACAGGCCGACAACGGGCGCCCGACCGTCGCCGCCGAGCCCGATTCTGAGATCAGCGCCATCTACCGCGAGATCGCGCGCAAGGCCGCCGCCCGCTTGGCGCACGGTGGCGTGGAAGCCGCGTTCCCGGACATCCAAATCGCAGACGACTGAGCGCGAGCCGGCCGCCGCTTCGTCCTGCATTCCAAGCCTGCATTCACCGAGAACCCGATGAGCATCAAGTCTGACAACTGGATTCGCCGCATGGCCGCGCAGGGCATGATCGAGCCCTTCGAGCCGGGACAGGTGCGCGAAACGGCGAAGGGGCGCATCGTCAGCTACGGGGTGTCCAGCTACGGCTACGACGTGCGCTGCGCGGACGAGTTCAAGATCTTCACCAACATCAATTCCACCATCGTCGACCCCAAGGCCTTCGACCCCAAGAGCTTCGTGGACGTGAAATCGGACGTGTGCATCATCCCGCCCAACTCGTTCGCGCTGGCGCGCACCGTGGAGTACTTCCGTATCCCGCGCAGCGTGCTGACGATCTGCCTGGGCAAGAGCACCTACGCGCGCTGCGGCATCATCGTCAACGTCACGCCGCTGGAGCCGGAGTGGGAGGGCCACGTCACCCTGGAGTTCTCCAACACCACGCCGCTGCCCGCGAAGATCTATGCGCACGAAGGCGTGGCCCAGATGCTTTTCCTGGAGTCGGACGAGATGTGCGGCACCTCGTACAAGGATCGTGGCGGGAAGTACCAGGGCCAGGTGGGCGTCACCCTGCCCAAGACCTGAGGCGTTGCCGTTCAGGCGCCATCTGCCGCGCCGGGCTATGGTGTTGCGGGTATCTCAGGAGCGGTCCATGAAACGGCAGTTGCTATTGGCGAGCCTTGCCCTGATCACCGTGGCGTGTGCCAGCGATCGCGTGATCGTCGACACCAAGGGCGTCGACATGAGCCGTTACAACCAGGATCAGGCGGAATGCCAAAGCTACGCTTCGCAGGTGTCGACCGGCGGCAGCGTGGCCAAGGGTGCGGGTTTTGGCGCGGCGATTGGCGCGGCGTTGGGAGCGATCTTCGGGAATACGACCACGGTGGTCCGTGGTGCGGGCGCAGGTGGCGTGGTCGGAGGAGCCAAAGGCGCAGTCCGCAGCGAAGACGAGAAAAATCGCGTGCTGCGAAACTGTTTGAGTGGGCGGGGTTACAAGGTCCTGAACTGATCGCGACAACGGGCTCAAGGAAGCGATAGCCCCGACCGTTTTGATGGAATCGGTCGGGACCTAACGCCTGCAGATCATCAGGTGCAGCAGTCGGGATGGGATGTATCGGTGCGTTTGGACGCCCTCCGATGCAGTACCCATCCCGACCATAACGATGCTTTGATGAAACTCAGCGGGCGACCAGGGTCCAACGCTGATTCGGGCCGCCGAAGTCCTGCCAGAAGATGACCGAATTCATGTCCTGGCCGTGGAGATCCATGGCCTGCTTCTGGGCGCTCGCTGGCGACAGTCTTCCGCCGGTTCGGATGAAGTCCTGCTTGCCGTTGCTGTTGCATGTTTGAAGCTGCAACCGCGTTCCATTGCTGAACGATCCGTTCGACGAGCCAGCGCAGAGACCTCCGATCATGATCCGGACCGATCCATTCGGGTTGGCCGGGAACGTCACCGCTTGTGCAGCACTCGTTGCGCTGCACGTTTTGGCGCTCAGCAAATCACCAGGCGAAGGGACACCATCCTCCGGCTGCAGACATTTGCTGGTCAGCCAGTTGTTCTTGACCTGGAAGGAGGGCTCCGCGGGCGATGGGCCGTCGCCGGCCGTCTCGCTGGTGAATGTGGCGGTAACACCACCAATTGCCAACGTGGTCGCGACCGTCGTCAGCGGGAGCGTCGACGCGGAATGCCTCACGCACACGGTGTCTCCAGCTTCAGCCGTGCCCGGGCCAGACGTGAAGGTTGCTGCGCAGCCGATCGAGTAAGCCCCGTTCAGGACAGAGATCGGGGCGGGAGCATTGATCCCGCTAATGGTGATCGTGTCGCTGATTTGAGTCGATCCTGGGTCTACGCCATTGGAAGCGGCGAAGCTGAAGGGATCAGGGGTTGTGTCGACAGGAGGCGGAATCGATCCCGCAGAGGTTGTACTGGTGAAGCTCCCGATCACGCCACCAATATTCAGCATGGTCGTGACGGAACTCGAAGCACTGGAAGCCGCATCGTGCTGAACACAAACCGCCTGATCGTTCGAGATCGTGCTCGCGGTGGACACAAAGTCCCCGCTGCAGCCTATCGAGTAACGTCCATTCGCCACACTGATCGGTGCAGCAGCGGTCGTGCCACGGATGGTCACCGGATTACTCGTCAACACGGCTCCAAGGATAGCGCCCGTCACTGCCTGGAACGAAAATGGATCCGGGGTGGTGTCGGGTGGGGGAACGCCGCCACTCACTATGGACAGGTTCCAACGCTGATTGATGCTGCCGTAGTCCTGCCAGAAGATCACGTCATTGAGATTTCCTCCATGGAGGTCCATGACCTGACCCTGCGCGTTGAACGGAGCAATTCGCGTCGAGCTCGAGACGAAGTTTTGATTCGTGCTTCCATTGCATGCCTGCAACTGCAGGCGGCTTCCATTATTGAATGAGCCGGTGGCGGAGCCTACACATAGCCCTCCGATGATCATGCGAGCCGACCCGTTGCTATTGATTGAAAAAGTGACCGCTTGTGCGGAATTCGCTGAGTTGCAGAGTTTGGCGCTAAGCAGGTCACCGACTGACGCTGAACCATCCTCCGGCTGCAGGCATTTGGATGTAACACGCTGATTCCGAACCTGGAAGGTCTGATCGTCGCCGGGTGGGGGAGGGGGAGGTGGCGCCGGAGGTGGCGGAGGCGGCGGAGGCGGCGGAA
>JBQTJW010000002.1:0-121231 GCA_052386745.1 Panacagrimonas sp.
CATGGGCCGGAACCGCCGGCGTCAAGGCCAGGGCGCCCAGCAGCAGGGAGGGCACACCCCAGGGGCGAATCAGCGAACGCGAGGCCGCACGCCGCTGGGCGTGTATCGCGGCAACAAGGGGGTCGCGTGAGAGAGACGCGAAAAATAGCGGTGTCCGGACGAGCGAAGCCGGACGCGATGCGCGAATAGCCATTAATCCCCGTGATCCCCTGAGCGATGATTTCGGACGGTCGCGAAATGATTTCGACGAGAAAACCATTCAGAACGAGAGCTTGAGTCCGCGTACCAGACAAAAACTATACCAACGACCGACGGACCGTCGAAAGGGGCTTCTGCTACAACTTCGGGCGCGTGATCGCCTCGGGCGGGCCGTTCCTGGTGGGCTACATCGCGAGCCAGGGCGCCAACGCGTTTTCCACGGCGCTGACCATCCTGTTCTACGTCGGCTTCATCCCCCTCGCCGGGCTGCTGCTGATGCCCTGGGTGATCGAGACGCGCGACCGCAAGCTGGTCGACTGAAAAGGCAGGCGCAGGCTCTCAGGCCTTGGACGGCCGCGCGTAGGTGCCGGTGGCGTGGGCCACGAGCGTGGGGTCGTTGCCGCAGCGCAGCTTCACCTCCATCACCACGAACTTGCGTCCGAGCTTGAGCAGGCTGGCCTCGGCGTGGATGTCGGCCGCCACGCCCTTGCTCAGGAAATTGAGGTTGAGGTTGGACGTCACCGCCATCAGCTCCGGCCCGATGTGCGACAGCACCAGCGCGTACATGGCCAGGTCCGCCGCGGTGAACAGTGCCGGCCCCGACACGGTGCCGCCAGGCCGCAGCATCCACGGCCGGAACGGCAGGTGGATGCGGGCAAGGCCGGGACGCAGCTCGTCCACCTCCAGGAACGGCGTGTCGGACTTGAAGCCGAAGGTGATGACCTTCTGCACCTCCGCGGGAGTCAGCACCAGTTTCAGATCCATCCGAAGCCCCTGAGCGAATCGAACACGAGTTTGGCCGACAGTAGCACCAGGATGAGCTTGAACAGGCGCGCAAAGGCGTCCTCACTCAGGTGCGCGTTGAGGCGCTTGCCGGTCCAGGTTCCGGCCATGACGGCAAGGCACAGTGGGACCAGCAGCCGCGGCTGCGCCAGCGCGCCGTAGCCGGCCAAGCCATAGGCCGCCACGCGCAACCCGTGGCCCAGCACCTGGGTGAAGGCGAGCGTGCCGATGGTGGTTTCCTTGCGCCATTCCGGACGCAGGAACAGCCGGCCGACGAACAGCCCGGTGGCGCCCACGAACATGCCCAGGCCACCGTTCAGGAATCCGGCGAGGATGAACGATGCCTTCGGAGGCAGGGCCACGGCGCCCGCTCCGGACGGGAGCAGCGAAGCCAGGATCAGGGCGGCGAGCAGGAGCCTGACCCAGTCCACGTCGGCCTGCTCGGCAAATGGGGCGATCAGGAACGTGGCCGGCACCACGGCGAGGGCAAACCAGGCCACTCCGCGCCATTCCACGTGCCGAACGTACGCCACGGTGCGCGAAGCATTGGACACGAGCTGCACGGCGGCGAACAGCGGCACCGCCTCCACGGTACTCAGGCCGCAGGCTAGGAAGACGCCCATCAGGATCGTCCCTCCTCCCAGTCCGGCGAGGCCGGACAGCGCGGAGGTCAGGAACGCGAACAGCGTCAGAACGGGAACCAGCGTATCCAAGGGCCCATTATTGCCGGTCGTGGCCGGAAGTAGCTGGGCGCGGATGACGGCCAGCTGCGAGGCACGCCATGCGCCGGGGCACCGCGGCGGGCATGCCGCCTGCCGGAAGCGCTGGCGCTCTGCTGGGAACGGGCACGGGGTCCAGGCCCGGCCGCAAGCACGAGCCGGAGCGCTTGGGCATAGACTGGGCGGTACGCCGTCCTTGTCTTCATCCGGGTGCTGCATGCCGCCGCGCCAACCATTCGAGTCTGGAACTTTCAATGCAAGCCTTGACGCCCCAGGGGCAGCAGATCGTCAACGACATCGCCGCGCGATATCGCCTCAGCACCGATGCCGTGACCTACATGCTCGGCTGCGTCAACAACGGCGGCGGGTCCATGGCCCAGTTCTACTGCCAGGAACTTGGCGGCGGCGGTCAATGGATGCGCGGCGGGATGACCATGGTGGGCGACCTCTTCAACCATGGCCTGAAAGCGACCGTCGACAACCTGTGCAATGAACTGTCCAACGCCCTGGCCAGCCACCAGATGTACCCGCCTCCTCCGGCAGGCGGCGCTGCGGGGGGCCGTCACGGCTGGTGGCCGGGCGACCTGGGATCGCCCTCCAGCAGCGGATCGCAGAACAACATCCGCTACGCGTTCTTTCCGCAGTCGCGACGCCTCGCGGTGGACCTGGGCGGGGACATCAGCATCTACGACACGCTGGACCACCAGATCAGCGGCGTCAGCCAGCAACAGGGGGGAAACACCTCGCTGACGTTCAGCAGCCAGTACGGGACGGTATCCGCCATCAACCTGCCGCTCGTTTCCGGGCGGGGCACGACACCCCCGCCGCCGAGCAACTTTGCCGAGCCGCCGCGCCAGCAGCCCGCATCCCCAGCCTGGGCGCCTGCGCCCGCTCCGGCGGCCTCCTCCGGGCCGGGGGCTTCGAACCTGTCGTCCGACACCATCATGGACCTGCTGGAAAAGCTCGGGCGCCTGCGCGAAATGGGCGTGCTGACCGAGCAGGAGTTCAACAGCAAGAAGGCCGAGTTGCTGGGCCGCCTGTAGCGCCGCGGAGCCGCCCCGCATCTATCGGCAGCCGGCCGCTCAGCCCGCTTTCCGGAACGTGAGGTTGATGCGCTGTTCGCCCATGACGGGATGGGCACCCGGTTTCAGCGGCAGCACGCCGTGAAACCTCAGCCGCGAAGGTCCGCCCCACACCGCCACGTCACCGTGTTCGAGAATCACGCGCTGCGCCGGGTCCGACCGGCGTTCGCCCCCGAACAGGAAGGTGGCGCGGATTCCGAACGACACGGAGACGATGGGCTGGCCAAAGTCCCGCTCGTTGCGGTCCTGATGCAGGCTCAGCCGGGCACCGGGGCAGTAGCGGTTGATCAGGCAGGAGTCGGGCGTGAACGCGCCGGCAAACCCGGCCTCGCCCGCCGCCTGCGATGCCAGCAGGGAGAACGAGGCGGGCATGGCCGGCCACGGCTTGCCGCTGGCGGGATCGAGGGCGTCATAGCGGTAGCCGGATCGGTCGGACACCCAGCCCAGCAGCCCGCAACTGGTGGTGGCCACCGACATGCGATGCCCGCCCGGGGTCTGCATGTGCTGCATCGGCGACTCGCGGACGATCCGGCGCAGGTCAGCGAGCACCACGGCCTCCGTGCGAAGCGCGTATCCGCGGAGCACGACCGCCCCGGGCGCCAGGGATTCGGTCCAGCTTCGCGGCAGGCCCGCGTCGCCGGCGAAGAGCTCGGCCTGCATGCGATCAGGTGGCGTCGTGGAAGATCACGCCCAGCGTCTGCCGCTGTCCCGTCCGAAGGGTGCTCACCCCATGCCGCATCAGCACGCGGTAGTTGCCGCGCGCGCCCTGCACCGGCCGGTGATGCACCGCGAAGATCACGGCGTCGCCCTGACGCAGGTCGAGAACTTCGACGCGCGACTGCATGCGCGGACGCTGCTCGGTCATCACGAATTCGCCGCCGGTGAAATCCGTGCCCGGCGCCGAGAGCAGGACCGCCATCTGCAGCGGAAACGCGAGCGCACCGTACAGGTCCTGGTGCAGGCAGTTGTAATCGCCCGCCCCGTACCGCAGCAGCAGCGGTGTGGGTCGCGCCTGGCCGGCCGCATGGCAATGGACGATGAACGCGGCGTGATCCGGCGGGTAACGATCCGGCAGGCGCATGGCCTCGTTCCAGCGGTTGGCGATGGGCGCCAGGTGCGGATACGCCGCTGCGCGCAGCCCCGCCACCAGCCCGGGCAGGGGATAGGCGAAATACTGGTATTCGCCGCGACCGTAGCCGTGACGACCCATCACCACGCGGCTGCGGAAGCGCTGCGGATCGCCGTACATCCCCGCCAGTTCGAGGCACTGCGCCGGCGCGAGCAGGCCCGGAATCAGGGCGTTCCCCACCGCATCCAGCCGGGATGAAATCTGCGGCCAGTCCAGGGCCTGCAGGCGCGCCGCGATCTCCACGGACATGGCCGGCTGCGGGAACCCCTCCGCCAGGCCAGGGCTCATCCCCGGGACTCGCGCTCGAGCAGCGCGCGCTTGCGCTCCACGCCCCAGCGATAGCCGGCCAGCGCCCCGTCGCTGCGCACCACGCGGTGGCAGGGAATGGCCACCCCGATCGCGTTGGCGGCGCAGGCGGCACCGACCGCGCGGACCGATTTCGGCGCGCCGATCCGGTGCGCGATGTCCGTGTAGCTGGCCGTGGCACCCGGCGGAATCTGGCGCAGCGCCTGCCAGACGCGCTGCTGGAACGCCGTGCCCCGCACGTCGAGCGGCAGGTCCAGCCCCAGGGCCGGGGCCTCGACGAAGCCCACCACCCTCGCCACCACCTGTTCGAAATCGGCGTCGCCGCCGATCAGGTGGGCCTTGGGAAAGCGATCCTGCAGGTCCCGCGCGAGGGCATCGGCATCGTCGCCGAGCAGGATCGCGCAGATGCCGCGTCTGCTCTGCGCCACCAGGATGGAACCCAGGGAGCATTCGCCCACCGCGAAGTGGATCTGCACATCGGCTCCGCCATTGCGGAAACGGGAGGGTGTCATGCCGAGTACCTCGTCTGAAGTTGCGTAGAAACGGCCACTGGAGTTGTAGCCGGCATCGAAGATGGCCCCGGTCACGCTGGCAGCGCCGGCCAGCCCGGCCCGCACCTGCTGGTGCCGCCGGGCCTGGGCGTAGGCGCGCGGCGTCAGGCCCGTGACCGACTTGAACAGGCGCTGGAAATGAAAGCGGCTGAGCCCGGCCTGTGCCGCCAGTGCCGGAAGCCCCGGCTCGTTCTCGGCCGTCTCGATCAGGCGGCAGGCCTGCGTGATCACCGCGGCGTGCTGCTCGGCCAGCGAGGTCTGGCCGGGCCGGCATCGCTTGCACGCCCGGAATCCCGCCGCGAGGGCATCGGCGATCGAAGAATGAAAACCCACGTTCTCCGGGCGCGGCTGGCGCGCGCCGCAGGAGGGCCGGCAGAACACGCCGGTGGTCCTCACCGAGTACCAGAACTCGCCGTCGGCTGCGGCGTCACGCTTGACCACGGCCTGCCAGCGCGGGTCGCTCGTGGTCCGGTCGGCGTCGCGAACCGGCAGGGTGGAAGGGGGGATGGTATTCACGGATCTGGTCTCCTGGCTCGATCATTCTCGCGCCCAATGTAGGCCGCGTCATGGCCGCCGGCACTCCGGGTCTTGCGCTCGAATTCGCGTCCGCAGAGGGAGGTGCCGGGCGTCCCGGATGGGCAGTCGGATTGCTTATCCTCTTATCCGCATAAGCGGATATACTGATTTGGCCTGGCCCGCGGACCGGAGTTCGCAGGCCCTCCCCTTTCGAACCCCGAGGCATTCCATGAACGCAGTGCTCAAGCCCGTCGCCGCCTTTACCGACTACAAGGTGCGCGACATGTCCCTGGCCGAGTTCGGCCGCAAGCGCATCCGCATGGCCGAAGAAGAAATGCCCGGGCTGATGAGCATCCGCGCCAAGTACGCGCCGCTGCAGCCGCTCAAGGGCGTGCGCCTCACCGGCTCGCTGCACATGACCAAGGAAACGGCCGTGCTGCTGGAAACCCTGGGCCACCTGGGCGCCTCGGTGCGCTGGGCCACCTGCAACATCTTCAGCACCCAGGACGACGCCGCCGCCGCCGTGGCCGCTGCCGGCACGCCGGTGTTCGCCTGGAAGGGCGAGACCCTGGAGGAATACTGGGACCTGACCATGGATGCGGTCACGCACACGCTGCCCGACGGCACGCTCACGGGCCCCGAGCTGGTGGTGGACGACGGCGGCGACGTGACCCTGCTGATCCACAAAGGCTACGAGCTGGAGCACGGCGACAAGTGGGTGGACTCGCCCAGCGACAACCACGAAGTCGCGGTCATCAAGAACCTGCTCAAGAAGGTCGCCAAGGAGCGCCCGGGCTTCTGGACGCGCGTGGTGGCGGGCTGGCGCGGCGTGGCGGAAGAAACCACCACCGGCGTGCACCGCCTGTACCAGATGATGGAAGCCGGCAAGCTGCTGGTGCCGGCCATCAACGTCAACGACTCGGTCACCAAGAGCAAGTTCGACAACCTCTACGGCTGCCGCGAGTCGCTGGCCGACGGCATCAAGCGCGCCACCGACCTGATGATTGCCGGCAAGGTGGCCTTCGTGGCCGGCTACGGTGACGTGGGCAAGGGCAGCGCGCACTCGCTGCGCGGCCTGGGCGCGCGCGTGATCGTGTCCGAGATCGACCCCATCAACGCCCTGCAGGCGGCCATGGAAGGCTTCGAGGTCAAGACCATCGATGACGTGCTGGGCTTTGCGGACATCTACGTCACCACCACCGGCAACAAGGACATCATCACCCTTGAACACATGAAGGCGATGAAGAACAACGCGTTGGTGTGCAACATCGGCCACTTCGACAACGAGATCCAGATGGATCGGCTCAACGCTTCGGGCGCGGTGCGCGACACCATCAAGCCGCAGACCGACCGCTACACCTTCCCGGACAGCGGCAAGAGCATCTACGTGCTGGCCGAAGGCCGCCTGATCAACCTCGGTTGCGCGCACGGCCACCCGAGCTTCGTGATGTCCAACAGCTTCTCCAACCAGACGCTCGCGTCCATGGACCTGTGGAAGAACAAGGACACCTACAAGAAGACGGTGTACCGCCTCCCCAAGCAGCTCGACGAGGAAGTGGCGCGCCTGCACCTGGCGCAGATCGGCGTGAAGCTAACCACGCTCACGCAGTCGCAGGCCGAGTACCTCGGCGTGCCGGTGGAAGGGCCGTACAAGCCGGATCATTACCGGTACTGATGGCGTGAGGCGGGAAGCGGGAGACGGGAGGCGCATCCATCGCAAACACGAAGAGCTCGACGTATGGCAAGACGCCATGCTCCTCGTGGAGGCGATTTACCGCGCGACCGCTGCGCTTCCCGATCACGAAAGATTCGGTCTGTGCTCGCAGATGCGCAGGGCCGCGGTCAGTACCCCCTCGAATATCGCTGAGGGCGCTGCGCGGCAGTCCACGCTGGAATTTCTTCGCTTTCTCTACATGGCTCGCGGATCACTTTCCGAACTCGATACGCAGGTCCGGATTGCACGTCGCCTGAATTATCTGGAAGCCAATGCAGAGCTTGATGAGATCCTCGATCGGACCCTGGCCAGGCTTGGTGGTTTGATTCGATCGTTGAAAGCCAAAACCGAGAAGTCGCCGTGACGCCTCCCGCCTCCCGCTTCCCACCTCCCAGCTTCTCGTTCGAACTCTTCCCCCCCCGCACGCCCGCCGGCTGGGACAAGCTGCCGGCGCTCATCGGCGAGCTGGCGGCCGTTCGGCCGGCCTTCTTCAGCGTGACGTACGGTGCCGGTGGGTCGGACCAGAACGGAACCTATGACACGATCATCAAGATCGTGGAACAGACCGGCATCGAGGCGGCGCCGCACCTGACCTGCATCGGCTCCACCCGGCAGAACATCGCCGCGCTGCTGCAGAAGTACCGCGACGCCGGCGTGCGCCGCATCGTCGCTTTGCGCGGCGACCTGCCCGCCACGGCCGTCAGCACCGAGGCGCCGGGCGAGTTCGGCTACGCCAATGAACTGGTCGAGTTCATCCGCGCCAGCCACGGCGATCATTTCCAGATCGAGATCGCCGCCTACCCTGAGATGCATCCGCAGGCCATCAGCCCGGATGCCGACTTCGATGCCTTCCGGCGCAAGGCCGAAGCAGGGGCGGACACCGCCATCACCCAGTATTTCTTCAACGCCGACGCCTACTTCGATTTTGTCAACCGCTGCGCGCGCGCGGGGCTCCGGCTGCCGATCGTGGCCGGCATCATGCCCATCACCAACCACGCCCAGCTCACGCGCTTTTCAGCCGCCTGCGGTGCCGAGATCCCGCGCTGGATTCGCCTGCGCCTGGAGCTGTTGAAGGACGACAAGGCCGGCCTGCTGGACTTTGGCGCCGAAGTGGTCACGCGCCTGTGCGAAACCCTGCTCAAGGGTGGCATTCCCGGCATTCACTTCTACACGCTCAACCAGTCAGAACCCACGCTGCGGCTGTGGAAGAACCTCGGGCTGCCCGGCTTGCCGTAGCGGCCCGAGGGGGAAACACGCGCTGAACCTCAGGCGTTGACCAGCGCCATGTTGTCGGCGGGGTAACGCTCGCCGATCACCCGGCTTTCATCCAGCACGCGCCGGATCTCCCGCAGTTCGGCCTCGCCCAGGCGGATGCCTGCTGCCGCGGCGTTTTCATCCAGGCGCGAGCGGCTGCGCGTGCCGGGGATGGGCACGAGGTCGGGCTGCTGGTGCAGCAGCCAGGCCAGCGCAAGCTGTGCCGGCGTGCAGCGCCGCGCCGCGGCCAGAGTATTCACCGCGTCCACCAGCTTCAGGTTGTGCGCCAGGCTCTCGGGCTGGAAGCGCGGGTTGGTGTGGCGCCAGTCGCTGGCGTCGAGATCGCCGGGCTTGCGGATGGCGCCGGTCAGAAAGCCGCGGCCCAGCGGGCTGTAGGCCACCAGGCTCACGCCCAGTTCGCGGCAGGCGGGCAGCGCGTCCTGCTCGATGTCACGCGACCACAGTGAGTACTCGCTTTGCAGCGCGGTGATGGGATGCACCGCCATCGCGCGCCTCAGGGTCTTGCCGGAGGCCTCCGACAGCCCGAGATAGCGCACCTTGCCGGCCTGCACCAGGCGCGCCATGGCGCCCACGGTGTCCTCGATCGGCACCTGCGGGTCCACCCGGTGCTGGTAATACAGGTCGATGTGGTCCACGCCGAGCCGCTTCAGGCTCGCGTCGCAGGCGGCGGCCACGTATTCCGGACGGCCGTTGATGCCGACGAACTCGCCGCCGGGCTTGCGCTCGATGGCGAACTTGGTGGCCAGCACCACCGATGGGCGCCGCGTCTTGAGCAGCTGGGCGATCAGGCGCTCATTGGCGCCCACCCCGTACATGTCGGCGGTGTCCAGAAAATTCACGCCGATGTCCAGCGCGTGGTGGAGCACGGCCAGGCTGTTGGCCTCGTCGGCGGGGCCGTAGAAATCCGACATGCCCATGCAGCCCAGGCCGATGGCGGACACCTGCAGTTCAGAGCGGCCCAGACGGCGCTGGGGAAGGGAAGAATTCATGATGCGGCTCCTGTTTTTGGGGGTGGAAGCAGATTAGGAGCCGCCGCCCGGGCCTCGTTAGCTCATTGCTGCCGGATGCTTGCCTGATCGTCCAGAGCGGGGCCGGCGCCCTGCGTGGCGGCCCTGGCGGCACCCATAATCGTTCCACCCCAATGGGCTGGAGTGCCATGAACGACAAGCCTTCGAAGGTCATCGCATCCGGTTTTGGCCTGGAGGCGCAGCAGGCCGAACTGGCGGACCGGATTGCCCGGAGCACGAGCGCGGACGGCATGCACGACTGCGTGCTGCCGGGGGTGAGCCTGATCCGTTTCAGCTCGCCCTCGCAGCCCCTGCCCACGGTCTACGAGCCCAGCCTGTGCGTGGTGGTGCAGGGCCGCAAGCAGTCACACCTGGCGCGCGAAACCTTCACCTACGATCCGCTGCACTACCTGGTGGTGTCGATGAGCCTGCCGGTGATGGCGCAGGTGATCGAGGCCACGCCCGAGCGGCCCTACCTGTGCCTGCGCATCGGCATCGACACGGCGCTGATCAACGAGCTGCTGGTGCAGGTTGCGCCGTCGCGCATCCCGGCACCGGCGGGCGGACGCGCCATGTACATCGCCCGCACCGGCGCGCCGCTGCTGGACGCGGTGCTGCGCCTGGTGCGCCTGCTGGACACGCCGGACGAGGCGGCCGTGCTGGCCCCGCTGGCCCTGCGCGAGATCCACTACCGCGTGCTCACCGGCGAACTCGGCCATCGCTTGAGCGCGCTGTGCGAGGTGGACAGCCACGCCCAGCGCATTGCCCGCGCCATCGACCTGCTCAAGCGCCGCTACGCCGAGCCGCTGCGCATCGAGTCGCTGGCCGAAGCGGCGCACATGAGCAGTTCATCCCTGCATCACCGCTTCAAGAGCGCCACCGCGCTCTCGCCCCTGCAATACCAGAAGCAGCTGCGCCTGCAGGAAGCGCGGCGGCTGATGCTGCTGGAAGGCATCGACGCGGCCGCGGCCGGGCACCGCGTGGGCTACGAGAGCGCGTCGCAGTTCTCGCGCGAGTACCGGCGCCTGTTCGGCGCGCCGCCGCGGCAGGACGTGGAAGCCGCGCGCCTGGGCGTTCGCGCGGCCGTCCGCCAGTAAGCCCGGATCAGCCCGCGCCCTTGGCCCAGCCGGCGACCTGCGGATCAAAGCCCTTGCCGCGCAGCCAGTCGCGCAGGGCGTAGCCGGTGCCGGCTTCCCAGTACTGCGCTTGGTCCAGGGCTTCGAGCTTGTAGTCCACCAGCTCCTCGTTAAGGCGGATGGTGCCGGTGGCCGGCACGTGGTAGGCCAGCAGGATCTGGTTCTGGCGGCGGAACTCGTAGTGACCCAGGAACGTGGCGCCCTGCGCATCCAGGCCCAGTTCCTCCTTCACCTCGCGCATGACGCCGTCGCGCGGATCCTCGTCGCGCTCCAGGAAGCCGGTGATGAGCGCGTACCAGTTCACCGGCCAGGCGGCGTTGCGCGCCAGCACCACCTTGCCCTGGTATTCGACGATGGCTGCCACCACCGGCGTGGGGTTGTCCCAGTGCACGAAGCCGCAGCGCGGCGTCACGCAGCCCAGGCGCGGCACGCCGCCGATGGGGATGGATTCCAGCGGCTGGGCGCATTGCGGGCAGAAGCGGTAGGTGTAGCTCATGCGGTCGGTTTCCGTTGGGCGTGAGGCGAGTCAGTCGGGGCGGACGGCGGTGAAGCTGCCGGTGTGGCGGGCCACCTCCACCGGGCCGCTGCGGATGAGCGTGACCAGGCTCAGTCGCGCGCGGCCGGCCTGGCGAAAGCGGGCCACCATCTGCTCCACGTCAGCGGCGGAACAGAGCGTCTCGGCGATGCAGTCGGCGGTGGCGGGGGCAAGAAAGTCGCACTCGCTGCGTTTGCCCAGCAGCCGGGCCTGCACACCGGCGTCCACCAGCGCGGCGTGCAGGAAGGTCCAGCCGCAGACCAGCCCGAGCGCCGTCAGGGCGCCGCCGAAAACCGTTCCGTGCGGGTTGGTGTTGCCGGCGATCGGCATCTGCACCCGCATGCCGCCCGACTCCCGGATGAGCACGCGCATCTGCATGTGGCGGCTCAGCGGCAGGTGCTCGTGCAGGAATCGCGTCAGTTCATCGGGGCCCATGCCGCACCATATCGAACTGCGCCGCGCCGGCTCAATACGGGCCGGCGCTAAGATTTGCCCACGGAGGAAAGCACCTTGGATGTCCGCGCGCTGCTCAGCCAGACCCCGCTGTTCGCCAGCCTCACGCCCGCGGCGCTGGATCAGCTGGCCGCCAGCACGCGCGTGCGCGCCCTGGCCAGCGGCGAAACCCTGATCGCGCCGGGCACGGACGCGCACAACCTGTTCATCGTGGCGGTGGGCCGGCTGCGCGTGCTGCTGCCGGACGGCACCCTGGTGGCCGAGATCGCGCGGCTGGAACCTACCGGCGAGATCGGCCTGCTGTCCGGCGAACCGCGCGTTGCCACGGTGTACGCGGTGCGCGACACCAAGGTGCTGGAGATCGAGCGCGACGCGCTGTTCGCCATCTTCCAGCAGCATCCGGCCGCGCTGCTCGACATCAGCCGCACCGTCATCCAGCGCCTGCGCCGGAACACCCGCGCGGCCACGCTGGCCTCGGTGCGGCGGCCGCGTTCCATCGCCCTGGTGGCGGCCACGCCCAACGTGGACGCGGCGGGCTTCGCGCGCAAACTGGCGCTGGCCCTGAGCCATTGCGGCGACGTGGAAGTGCTGGATGCCGGCCGCGTGGACGGCACGCTGGGCTTCGGCAGCGCCAACACCCCGATCGGCGACGGCGAGATGGAAGACCGCCTGATCGACTGGCTGGAGTCGCGCGAGATGGCGCACCGCCACCTTGTGTACTGCTCCGGCGCCGTGCCCGGCAACTGGTCGCGGCGCTGCGTGCGCCAAGCCGACCGCATCCTGGTGCTGGCCGATGGCAGCGAGCCGCCGCACACCACGGCCATGATCGAGGACCTGCGCCGCAGCGCTGTGCGCGCGCCCATCGACCTGCTGCTCACGCGGCCGGAGCCCAACAGCGCCGGCCGCGTGCTGGAATGGCGCGAAAAGGCCGGCGCGCAATCGCACTACTTCATCCGGCCGGGGCTGGACCGCGACATCGACCGCGTGGCCCGCAGCATCACCGGCCGCGCCATCGGCCTGGTGCTGGGCGGCGGCGGCGCGCGCGGCTTCGCCCACATCGGCCTGCTGCGGGCCATGGAGGAACTGGGCGTGGACGTGGACGTGCTCGGCGGCTCCAGCATGGGCGGGCTGGTGGCGGCGCTGTCGGCCTGCGGCTATCGCAGCCAGGAGATGCTGGAACTGGTGCGCGAAACCTTCGTCACCCGCGACCTGCTCAACGACTACCTGTTCCCCAGCGTCTCGCTGATCCGCGGCAGCAAGTTCCGCAAGCGCCTGCACGACATCTTCCGCGACCGCGCCATCGAGGACCTGCGCACGCCCTATTTCTGCGTGTCCACCAACCTCACGCGCGGCGTGGCCCAGGTGCACGACCGCGGCCCGCTCGGCACCTGGCTCGCCGCCAGCATGTGCATTCCCGGCGTGGCGCCGCCGGTGGTCTACCAGGGCGAACTGCTGGTGGACGGCGCCGTCATCAACAGCCTGCCGGTGGACATCATGCAGGCGCTGGGGCGCGGCCCCATCGTGGCCTCCGACGTGAGCACCGAGGGCGCGGTCAGTGCGCCCGGCATCGAGGGCCCCGACCCGGAAGGCCTGCTGAAATGGACCTCGGCGGAGAAGCGCCCCAGCCTGTTCTCCATCCTGTTCCGCACCGCCACGCTCACCAGCGAATCGGGTGTGGCCGCCCGCGCCAAGCGCGCCGACCTGTACCTGCGGATGCCGGTCGGCGGCATTGGCGTGTTCGACTGGAAGAAGCTCGACGAGGCCGTGGACCGCGGCTACCGCTACGCCCTGGACAAGCTGCCCGAGTTCCGCGACACCATCGTCAACCAGTGCCCGCTGTAGGGGCATGAGCGAGGCTGCCGGAACCGGACATCTTCGCAGCCACCATCAAACGCACTCCAGGGCTTCAGCGCCGCCATTCACGGGCAGCACGAGTGCCCAACGATGGCTCCGATTGGCAATAGTTCGCTCACCCGCGCCACGCTGAAGAAATCATCGAAGCGGCGCGGGGGCTGGGAGGTGTCGGGGTGGGTCATGGCCACGATCTGGCCCATGCCGAAGGCGCGCGCCGACTGCAGGACGGGCAGGCTGTCGTCGGCAAACAGCACGCCGGCGGGGTCGAACTCGTGGCGCGCGCGCAGGCGCTGCCAGTAGCGCGCATCCTCCTTGGGCGCCTGCATGTCCCAGGACGAGATGATCTGCTCGAAGTAGTGCGCGATGCCGGTCTGCTCCAGCTTCGGCTTCCAGCTGTCCGGATGGGCGTTGGTGACCAGCCAGATCGGCCGCCCGCTGGCGCGCACCGCGTCGAGAAAGGCCACGGTGCCGTCGAGGATGCCGATGCGGTGCCGGAACTCGCGATGCAGGGCCGCGATGTCGATGCCGGTGATGGCACTCCAGTAGTTCGTGTCGTACCAGGGCAACGTGTGCGCCACGGCCATGAACCGCGGTTCCAGCTCCCGCCGCGCGCTGGCCAGGTCAATGCCGCGCGCCGCGGCGTAGCGCGTGGGCACCATCTCGCGCCAGATGAAATTGTCGAAGGCAAGATCCAGCAGGGTGCCGTCCATGTCGAGCAGCACGTGGCGCACGCGCGCCCAGTCGATTCCAGGAGCATTCATCGGCCTATCATAAGGGCCGCCACCGACCCTTCCGAGCCATGAATCCTGCCGACTTCCTGCAACCGGTCCTCGACATCGCGCATGAGGCCGGCCGCCGCATCATGGACATCTACGCCCGCTCGGACTTCGGCGTCACCACCAAGGACGACGCCTCGCCGCTGACGCTGGCCGACATGGCCGCGCACCGCCACATCGTGCAGGCGCTGGCCGGGCTCGCCGCGGTCTACCCGGTGCTGTCGGAAGAAGACGCGGACATTGCCTTTTCGACGCGGCGAAACTGGTCGCGCTACTGGCTGGTGGACCCGCTGGACGGCACCAAGGAATTCATCAAGCGCAACGGCGACTTCACCGTGAACATTGCGCTGGTGGACGACGGTTTTCCGGTGCTCGGCGTGGTGCACGCGCCGGCGCTGGGGCTGAGCTATTTCGCGGCCGAGGGCGCCGGGGCGCAGCGCCTCAAGGACGGCGCGACGCAGACCCTGCGCACGCGCCAGGTGCCGGCGCGGCCCACTTTCGTGGTCAGCCGCTCGCACCAGGACGCGGCGCTGGAGGCGTTCCTTTCCGCCGCGCCGCCGCACGAGGCGGTGAGCCGCGGTTCCTCGCTCAAGTTTTGCCAGGTGGCCGAGGGCAGCGCCGACCTCTACCCGCGCACCGGCCCGACCTCGGAATGGGACACCGCCGCGGGCCAGTGCGTGGCCGAGCAGGCCGGCGCGCAGGTGCTGCGCCTGCCCGGCGCCACGCGCCTGCGCTACAACCAGAAGGAGTCGCTGCTCAATCCATTGTTTGCCGTGGTCGGCGAGCCGGCGCACGACTGGTCTGCGCTGCTCGGTACCATCCGCTGAGCCCGCGTCCGGGCCCGAATCCGGCCGACGTTTCCGCAACCGACCTCCGACCCACGGCATGACCGAACCCGCTCCCAGCTTCACCCTCAAGGCGCGCGTGCTGGGCTTCCTCCTGGCGCTGGTGATGCGCCTGATCTTCTACACCAGCCGCAAGACCTACACGAACCTGCGCGTGCTGGACCGCCACCTGGACCAGGGCAAGCCCTTCATCCTGGTGTCGTGGCACAACCGCAACATCCTGGCGTGCTTCGGCTACCTGGCGCACCAGCGCGCCAACCGGCGCTTCATCCCGCTGGCCAGCGCCTCGCGCGATGGCTCGCTCGCGGCCGCGGCCATGCAGTCGCTGGGCGTGGAATGCATTCGCGGCTCGTCCAGCCGCGGCGGCAGCAAGGCCCTGCGCCAGATGCTGCGCGCGGTGAAGGCCGGCAACGACCTGGGCATCACCCCGGACGGCCCGCGTGGCCCCAAGTACAAGGTGCAGATCGGCGTGATTTCCACCGCGCGCATGACCGGCGTGCCCATCATTCCCATGGCCTACCAGGCGCGGGACAAGAAAATCCTGAAGTCCTGGGACGCGATGATCGTCCCGCGCCCGTTCAACCACCTGCACTACGCCTACGGCGAGCCGCTGCACGTTCCGCGCGAGGCGGACGACGAGGAAATGGAACGGCTGCGCCTGCAACTTGAGCAGGAGATGATGCGCGTGGTGGCCGTGGTCGACGGGCAGTTCCAGGCCCCCGCGTAAGGCGCGCGCCGGCCGCCGCGGCTCGTGCTACCGTTTGTGGTTGACGGAGTCCTTGAGGACCATGACGCACATGCGGGACGACTTTGAAGCCACTTTCGACGAGCAGCTGCTCGCCATCCAGGCCGAGACGGCCGACGAGGCGGTGGACTTTGATCGCCTGCCCGCCGCGCTGGGCGTGGTGTCGGTCGAGGCGCCGTTCTGCTTTCCCTACCCCGACGCCGCCACCCGCAGCCAGGACCCGGCCACCATCCTGCGCGAGCTGGACTGGGACGCCGATTCGCGTACCCGCGCCACCGCCCTCATGGTGGACTACTGCGACCGCGCGGCCACGCGCGAGGCCATGCTCGCCGGCGTGGACGACGCGGCCCAGGCCGCCATCGCGCGCATCCTGGGCGTGCTGATCTGCGCCGAGGAATCGGCCATCAACATCTTCCACCACGAGACCGGGCGGCTGGATGCCGAGCGCGCCGCCGGCGAGCAGCGCGCGCTGCGCGAGATCGAGTCCGAGGAACGCGTGCACAACTGGCTGATCCAGCAGGCGCGCGCGTACTTTCCCCAGCCGGACGATCTGGGCGCCGTGCGCCGCCGCACGCGCCGCCTGTTCATGCGCGTGGCCAGCCGCGACCTGGGCGAACATTTCGCCCGCATCACCGGGCTGGATTCGGGCGTGTGCATCTCGCTCAGCGCCATCCTGGGCTCGGCCAAGGTGCGTCGCATGAGCGGTTTTCCGCGCCTGCTCAAGCACATCCGCCACGACGAGGCCACCCACGTGCGCAAGTCGCGCGACCACGCCGTGGACCTGGGCTTCGACACGCGCAAGTTCCACGACTGCTACGAGCTGACGCGCAACGGCATGGTGGAGATGCTCACGCCCATTTCGTCTTCGTTCGAGGCCCTGGACGTGGACCCGCAGCGCCTGTTCCAGCGCCTGCTGCGTTTCCAGGGCCAGAAGGACGGCGAAGGCCGCGACATCGTCGACTAGCCCCCGCCTGTCGCGGGCGCCGGAAGGCGATAATCACGCACCGTCACCCCCTGGAGCAGGCCATGGCCCTGGTCGATCGCATTCCCCTGCTGGACGAGCTGCTCGAAGCCCACGCTGCCGTGCTGGGCGACGACCGGCTGGCCTACCGCAACCACAATTACCGCGTGGCCAATTTCTGCATCGAGCTGATCGACGCCACGCCCGAGCAGATCGAGAAGATCGGCATCGCCTGCGCCTTCCACGACCTAGGCGTGTGGACGCACCGCACGCTGGATTACCTGGAGCCGTCGCGCGTGCAGGCGCACGAGTACCTGGAGCGCATGGGCAGGACCGCCTGGGCGCCGGAGATCGAGGCCATGGTGGTGGACCACCACAAGCTGCGCCGGGCCGGTGCCGACAGCTCGCTGGTGGAGGCCTTCCGCAAGGCCGACTGGATCGACGTCTCCATGGGCATGCTCGCCTTCGGCCTGCCGGGGGACTTCATCCGCGAGGTGCGCGCGGCATTCCCCAATGCCGGGTTCCACCTGCGTCTGGTGCAGCTCACCGGCGCACGCATCCGCACCCATCCCCTGAGCCCGATGCCGATGATGCGGCTGTAGCGGCATGGCGGATTTCGCGGTGGACCGGGTGGCGGGAGTGGATGAAGTGGGACGCGGCTGCCTGGCCGGCCCGGTGTACGCGGCCGCGGTGATCCTTCCCGCCGGGGACGTCATCGCCGGCCTTGATGACTCCAAGAAGCTCACCCCCGACCGCCGCCTGGCGCTGGACGCCTGCATCCGCAGCCAGGCGCTGGCCTGGGCCATCGGCGTGGCCAGCGTGGCGGAGATCGACGCCCTCAACATCCTGCAGGCCAGCCTGCTGGCCATGCGCCGCGCCGTGAGCGCGCTGGCGCTCAGCCCGTCCGCGTGCTGGGTGGACGGCAACCAGAACCCGCGGCTGGACGTGCCCGTGCGCCTGATCGTGGGCGGCGACGGGCTGGAACCCTGCATCATGGCGGCGTCGGTGATCGCCAAGGTGGCGCGCGACCGCGAGATGCAGCGCCTGGACGCGGAGCATCCGGGTTATGGGTTTGCGCAGCACAAGGGTTATGGCACACCGGAGCATCTGATCGCGTTGCGCGTGCGCGGAGTATCGAAGGTGCACCGTCTGAGTTTCGCACCATGCAGAAGCTGCGCCGTTGCGATTCCCGATTCCCGACTCCCGATTCCCGTCTGAAGATGTTCGTCCACCTGCGCCTGCACACCGAGTTTTCGATCAGCGACGGCCTGATCCGCGTGGACCCGCCCAAGCGCAAGGACGTGGAGGGCGCCACGCTCGCCAGTCGCGTGGCCAGCCTGGAAATGCCGGCGGTGGCGCTGACCGACCGCATGAACCTGTTCGCGATGGTCAAGTTCTACAAGTCCAGCGAGGCGGCGGGCGTGAAGCCCATCGTCGGCTGCGACCTGTGGCTGGCCGAGCGGGCCAAGGGCGAGGCGCCGGAGCGGCTCACGCTGCTGGTGCAGAACGAGGCGGGCTACCGCAACCTCACGCGGCTGCTGTCGCGCGCCTACACCGACGGCCAGGCCAAGGGCGTGCCGCTGGTGGAGCGCCACTGGTTGGCTGGGACATCCGAGGGACTGATCGCGCTGAGCGGCCGCGACGGCGGCGCCTTTCGTGCGGCCGCCCAGCGCAACGTGGACGGCGCGGTGGCGGCGGTCGAAGAACTGGCGAGCCTGTACCCGCAGCGGCTGTACCTGGAGGTGGCGCGCTGCGGCCGGCCGGGTGACGAAGAATGGGTGGACGCGGCATCGGCGCTGGCCCGGCGCTGCGGCGTGGCACTGGTGGCGAGCAACGACGTGCGCTTCCTGCATCGAAGCGATTTCGAGGCACACGAAGCGCGCGTCTGCATCGGCCAGGGCCGCATGCTGAGCGACGAGAAGCGCCCGCGCGAATTCACCGACGAGCAGTACCTGAAGTCCGCCGACGAGATGCGCGCGCTGTTCGCAGACGTACCCGAGGCCGTCGAGAACACCATCGAGATCGCCCGGCGCTGCTCGCTGAGCCTCCAGTTCGGCACCTACCACCTGCCGAATTTCCCGGTGCCGCCCGGGCAGACCACGGACAGCTTCCTGCGCGACGAGGCCCACGCCGGCCTGGGCCTGCGCCTGGCCCAGATCACGCCCGCACGGCCGGCGGAGGAGTACCGCGCGCGGCTGGACTACGAGCTGGGCGTGATCGCCCGAATGGGCTTTGCCGGCTACTTCCTGGTGGTGTCCGACTTCATCCGCTGGGCCAAGGCCAACGGCTGCCCGGTGGGGCCGGGACGCGGCTCCGGCGCGGGTTCGCTGGTGGCGTACTCCATCGGCATCACCGACCTCGACCCCCTGCCCTACAACCTGCTGTTCGAGCGCTTCCTCAACCCCGACCGCGTGTCCATGCCCGACTTCGACGTCGACTTCTGCATGGACAACCGCGACCGCGTCATCGACTACGTGCAGCAGAAGTACGGCCGCGAGCGCGTGGGCCAGATCATCACCTACTCCACCATGGCCGCGCGCGGCGTGGTGCGCGACGTGTGCCGCATCCTGGGCCACGGCTACGGCTTTGGCGATCGCCTGGCCAAGCTCATCCCCGGCACACCCGGCGCCACCCTGGCCGACGCGGTGGAGGAAGTCCCGGAGCTGAAGAAGGCCTACGCGGAGGAGGACGACGTGCACGCCGTGCTCGATCTCGCGCTGGAACTCGAGGGACTGACCCGCGGCGTGGGCGTGCACGCCGGCGGCGTGGTGATTGCACCCAAGCCGCTCACGGACTACGCGCCGCTGCTGTGCGAACCCGGCGGCGCCGGCCTGCGCAGCCAGTTCGACATGAAGGACATCGAGAGCATCGGGCTGGTGAAGTTCGACTTCCTGGGCCTGAAGACGCTGACCATCATCCAGACCGCCATCGAGACCATCCGCGAGGCGCGAGGCGAGTGCGTGGACGTGCTCCAGCTGCCGCTGACCGACGCGCGCACCTACGCGCTCTATGCCAGCGGCGACACCAGCGCGGTGTTCCAGATGGAATCGCCCGGCATGCAGCGCGCCTCGCGCGACCTCAAGCCCGACACCTTCGAGGACATCATCGCCCTGGTCTCGCTGTACCGGCCGGGGCCCATGGAGCTGATCCCGGAATACTGCGCGCGCAAGCGCGGCGACTCGCCGGTGACCTACCTGCACCCGGAAATGGAGACGGTGCTCGCCCCCACCTACGGCATCTTCGTGTACCAGGAGCAGGTCATGCAGATGTCGCAGCGCATGGCCGGCTACACGCTCGGCGGCGCCGACCTGCTGCGCCGCGCCATGGGCAAGAAGAACGCCAAGGAAATGGCCCAGCAGCGCGAGGTCTTCACCCGCGGCGCCCAGGCGCGCGACATCAGCGAGGACACCGCCACCTCGGTGTTCGACCTGATGGAGAAGTTCGCCAACTACGGCTTCAACAAGAGCCACGCCGCCGCCTACGCCCTGGTGAGCTACCAGACCGCCTGGCTCAAGACGCACTACCCGGCCGAGTTCATGGCCGCCGTCATGAGCTGCGACATGGACCACACCGAAACGGTGGTCGCCATGCTGGCCGAGTGCCGGCGCATGAAGCTGGACGTGCTGCCGCCCGACATCAACCGCGGCGACTACCGCTTCACCGTGCCGCAGCCGGGGCAGATCGTGTACGGCATCGGCGCGATCAAGGGCGTGGGCGAGGCCGCGCTCGGCGGCATCCTGGCCGAGCGCAGGGCGCACGGCCCGTTCCGCGACCTGTTCGACTTCTGCCAGCGCATCCACGGCGAAAAGGCCAACAAGCGCGTGCTCGAAGCGCTGATCTACGCCGGTGCGCTGGACGGCTTCGGCCTGAACCGCGCCACGCTCATCGGCAACCTGCCGCGGGCGCTGGCCATGGCCGAGGCCGCCTCGCACCGCGCCAGCACCGGCCAGAACGACATGTTCGGCATGGGCGGCGGCAGCGCCGCGAGCCCCGTGCAGGTGAAGGCCGAGCTGCTGCCCGAATTCGCGCAGCGCGAGCGCCTGGAGTTCGAACGCCAGACGCTGGGCTTCTACCTGTCCGGCCACCCCATCGAGGCGTACGCGCCGGTCATCGACGCCGTGTGTTCAGGGCGCCTGCGCGAGCTCATCAGCAGCCACGCGCAGAGCGCGCCCATCAGTGGCGGCGACGGCAAGCCGGCCTGGCAGCCGCGCGCCAAGGTGCTGTTCGCGGCCTGGGTGACGGACGTGCGCTTCTTCAAGGGCAAGAGCGACGGCGAGGGGCGCTCGTCGCGCTCCAGCTATCGCGTCACCCTGGACGACCAGGGCGCGCAGATCGCCACCTGGATCGACATCGAGCCCTACCAGCGCGCCGCCGACCTGCTGAAGCCCGACCGCCTGGTGTTCGTGATGTCGGAGATCGGCCTCTCCCCCGGCCGCGAGGGCCGCGAGGCCGAGCCGCGCGTCTACGCGCCGGAATTCCTGGGGCTGGACGCCATCCATGCCCAATACCTGGTGCGAATGGAACTGGGCTGGAGCGCACCCGCCGCCGAGCTGGTGCGCCTGCGCAAGCTGCTCGAACCGGTGCGGCACGCGGCCGGCGCCAGCGTGGCGGTCAATCTCGCCACGCCGTCGGGCGACGCCGTCATGGATTTCGGGCCGGACTGGCGCATCCGCCTGGACGAGGCCACCGCCACCCAGCTGCGCCAGCTTCTGGGCCCGGACCGCGTAAAATTGGAATTCAGGCGCTACAGCGCCCCGGTTTCAGAACGACGCGCGCAGCGCAGCTTCGCCCCCAGCTACGACGACGAGTAGACATGAACCTCAATTTCCTCGATTTCGAACAGCCCATCGCCGACCTCCAGCAGAAGATCGAGGAGCTGCGCTACGCGACGGCGGGCAGCGAGGTGAACCTCACCGAGGAAATCACCCGCCTGGAGGTCAAGAGCCAGGAGCTGACGCGGCAGATCTTCAACAACCTGTCGCCGTGGCAGGTGGCGCAGCTGGCGCGCCACCCGCAGCGGCCGTACGCAATGGACTACATCAAGGCCATCTTCACCGAGTTCGACGAACTGCACGGCGACCGCCATTTCAAGGATGACCCGTCCATCATCGGCGGCATGGCGCGGCTCGATGGCCGGCCGGTGATGGTCATCGGCCAGCAGAAGGGCCGCGACGCCAAGGAGCGCGTGTTCCGCAACTTCGGCATGCCCATGCCCGAGGGCTACCGCAAGGCGCTGCGGCTGATGAAGCTGGCCGAGCGCTTCAACCTTCCGGTGATCACGTTCATCGACACGCCGGGCGCCTACCCCGGCATCGGCGCCGAGGAACGCAACCAGTCCGAGGCCATCGCCCGAAACCTGTTCGAGCTGGCGCGCCTGCGCACGCCGGTAATCGCCACCGTGGTGGGCGAGGGCGGCTCCGGCGGCGCGCTCGCCATCGGCATTGCCGACCATCTCATGATCGCGCAGTACGGCATCTACTCGGTGATCTCGCCCGAGGGCTGCGCGTCCATCCTGTTCAAGTCCGCCTCGCGCGCGCAGGACGCGGCCGAGGCCATGAAGATCACGGCCAAGGATCTCTACGAGCACAAGCTGGTGGACGAGATCATCCCCGAGCCCCTGGGCGCCGCCCACCGCGACGTGCCGGCGATGATGGCCGCGGTCAAGAGCCGGCTGGTCATCAACCTCGAACGCCTGCGGCGGACGCCCGTCACCCAGCTCTTGGCCACGCGCTACGACCGCTTGATGGCGAACGGAGCGTTCGAGATCAAGCACTAAAAGGGTTCGGCGGACCCGCAGCGGCCGTCCGCGCAACATGCCCCGACCGCCTGCGATTGAATCCCTGATCGCGGACGCCGTCCCGCCCGGCTCCGGGCAGATCTGGGTGGGATTCAGCGGCGGCCTGGATTCAACCGTTCTGCTGCATGCGCTGGTGCAGACCGCACGGCAGCCGCGCGCCATCCACGTCCACCACGGCCTGCAACCGGCGGCGGATGGGTGGGCCAGCCACTGCGAGCAGGTCTGCACCGGCCTGGGCGTGGACTTCCAGCGGTGCCACGTGACCGTCGCCGACGATGGCTCGGGCATCGAAGGTGCCGCCCGCAAGGCCCGCTACGCAGCGCTGCGTGGGTACTTGCGCGCCGACGACGTCCTGGCAACGGCCCACCATCTGGACGACCAGGCCGAAACGGTGCTGTTGCGCCTGCTGCGTGGCACCGGCCCGGCCGGGCTTGCCGCCATGCGACCGGTTACGGAAATGGCGCCCGGCTGGCTGTGGCGGCCCCTGCTCGACGTGCCACGATCGCGCCTTGCGGCCTACGCGCAAACGCACCGGCTACGCTGGATCGACGATCCCCACAACGCCGATCCGCGGTTCGCGCGCAGCTTCCTGCGCCACCACGTCCTGCCGCTGCTGCATCGGCATTGGCCGGGCGCGACGGGCGCGCTCGCACGGACGGCGGAACTGTCAGGCGAAGCGGCTGAACTGCTGGACGACCTGGCGGAGTCCGATCTGGATGCACTGGCGGGTGCCGATCACCAGCTCTCCATCCCGGGCCTGCTGCGCCTGACACCCGCCCGCCGCCGCAATCTTCTCCGCGGGTGGGTGGCGCGGATGGGCCTGCCTGCTCCGTTCCAAGACACGCTCCAGCGCCTGGACCCGGAAGTGCTGGGCGCGGCACCGGACGCCACGCCGCTGCTGGCCTGGCCCGGTGGCGAGTTCCGCCGCTACCGCGAGTGGCTGTTCGCCATGCGTCCCTTGCCGCCGGCTGACGCCGGCTTTCGCAATGACTGGGACGGCACCAGAGAGTTCGCCCTGCCGCCCGGCTGCGGCGTGCTTCGGCCCGGCGATCTGGCACCGGGGGCGTACCTCGTGCGGATGGTCCAGCCCGGAGAACGGGCGCGGCCCCTGGGCTCCCGGACGACGCGCACGCTCAAGAACCTGTTCCAGGACCGCGGGATTCCTCCCTGGGTGCGGGAGCGCACGCCGGTGGTCGAGCGGGCAGGTGCCGTGGCCTGGATCGGCGGGATCGGCCAGGTCGGCCCGATCGCTGGCGCGCCAAGCGCTGCCGTCGAAGCTGCCGTCGACGTGCAATGGCTGAACGGACCGCCGGGCGCCGCAGCAGGAGCCAGGTAAATTGGACGGGCGAACGCCTTACGGCTCGGCCCAGAGGCGCAGCAGGTTCACATAGGTTTTCGCCGCGAGATCAGACTCCGCCGTCTTCACGCCACCGGATTTCTGCCACAGCCCGCGCCGCAGGGATTCCATGTCGAACAGGATCTCCCGCTTCGCCGGGTCGCGCACCAGGCTCTGCACCCAGAGGATGGCGGCAAGGCGCTCGCCCCGGGTGACCTCGGCCACGTGGTGCAAGGTGTTGGCGGGATAGACCACGGCCTGGCCAGCGGGAAGCTTGACCTTGATCGGCCCGCCGTGCAGTTCCAGGGTCAGTTCTCCGCCGTCGTAGCTGGCCGGATCGCTCAGGAACACCGTGATCGCGATGTCGGTGCGCACATTGCCCTGCGCGCCCATGATGGCGTCGTCCACGTGCGGCCCGTATGCCATTCCCGGCACGTACCGCGAGAACTTCGGCACGAGGATGACGTTGGGCTGGGTGGCCGCGCGGAACAGTCCATGCCGGAGCAGGGCCTGGTGAACCTGTTGCCCGCTGGCCTCGTGGTCGGCCTGAAGATTCTTCTTGATTCCCCGTCCGTACCAGCCCCCGGTCGCCGAGCCATCGGAAAAGCTGGCCGACGCAAGCTCCGTCCGGATCGTGGCGACCGTCGCCGCATCGAGCACATCATTCAGAATCAGAAGCATCGCCCGGCTCCTTGCTTGATCCACCGCCAACAAAAATGCCGCTGGATGAGAGCGGCATTCTTTCAGGAAATTTGGTCGGGGCGAGAGGATTTGAACCTCCGACCACTTCCACCCCAAGGAAGTGCGCTACCAGGCTGCGCTACGCCCCGACGATTTGCTGCTTTGGACGCCGCGCCGCGAGGGCTGCCGTCCGGGGGGCCGCGATGATAGCCGCGGGCGGCCGCGCTGCAAAGCTCAATCCAGCAGCTTGAGCAGCGATTCGAGTTCGCGCCGGACCTGGCTGATGGCCCGGCCGCGGGCGGCGAGGGTCTGCACCGGCACGGTCTGCGGCCGGTCGGCGGCATCGTTGGAGGCCAACGACGCACCGATGGCCTGCGGATCGCGCAGGCGCTGGCGCGCGCCGCCAATGGTAAAGCCCTGTTCGTACAGCAACTTGCGGATGTTGCGCACCATCATCACGTCTTCGTGCTGGTAGTAGCGGCGGTTGCCGCGGCGCTTCACCGGCTTGAGCTGCGGGAACTCCTGCTCCCAGTAGCGCAGCACGTGCGGCTTGACTAGGCAGAGGTCCGACACTTCGCCGATGGCGAAGTAGCGCTTGCGCGGAATTTCAGGGAGTGGCGCGAACGCTTCAGCCGTTTGCATCGAGCTCGACCCTCAACCGGAGTTTCTGACCTGGGCGGAAGGTTACTACCCTTCGCGCCGAGATCGGAATTTCTTCCCCGGTCTTCGGATTGCGCCCCGGGCGCTGGTTCTTGGTGCGCAGCTCGAAGTTGCCGAACCCGGACAGCTTCACTTCCTCCCCCGACTCCAGGCGCCCGCGGATCTCCTCGAAGAACAGGTCGACAAACTCCTTGGCCTCGCGCTTGTTGAGGCCCAGCTCGTCAAACAGTGCGTCTGCCAGTTCGGCCTTGGTGAGCGCCACGTTGTTGTCCCCCTGAGACTCAAGCTCGACAGATGCGATCAGGCCCGCACCGTTGCCCCGAGTTTGTCAGCGACTTCGGCGGTGATGACGGCTATTGCCGAATCGATCTCGACATCGGTTAGGGTGCGCGAGGCATTCTGGAAAATCAAGCCTAAGGCCATGCTTTTGAACGCACTCCGCAGCTTGTCACCGCGGTAGAGGTCGAACAGGATCACCTCACGCAGCGAGGGCGGAGCGGCCACCGCCACGGCCTCGCGCAGCTGGGCGAACGTCACCTCGTCCGGCACCTGGAGGGCCAGGTCGCGGCGCGAGGCGGGGAATTCCGACAGCGCTTCCACCCGCGGCAGCGGTGCGCTGCGCAGGGTCGACCAGTCGATCTCGAACACGATGGCCGACGAGGGCAGCGACATCTCCGCCACCAGCCCGGGGTGCAGTTCACCCATCCAGCCCACGCCCTGCCCTTCGACCACGATCCGGGCGCTGCGCCCCGGGTGCAAGGCGGGGTGCAGCGCGGGCTCGAAACCCACGGATTCGGGCTGGCTGAACAGGGCCAGCACGTCGGCCTTCACGTCGAAGAAGTCGGCGGGCCGCACCACCGTGCCCCACTGCTCGGGACGCGCCGCACCGGCCACCAGGCCGGCAAAGCGCGGGGTTTCGGTGATGGCGCCCGCGTTCCGGGCAAAGCACACGCCGGCCTCGAACAGGCGCAGCCGCGGTTCCTGGCGCGCGTGGTTGTAGCGCCAGGCGTCGATCAGCCCGCACCACAGGGTGGAGCGCATCAGGGCGAGGTTGTCGGCAATCGGGTTGTCGAGCGGGATGGCCTCCACGTCCGGGTTCAGGCGCTGCTGCACGGCGCGGTCGGCGAAGGCGAGCGAGATCACCTCCTGCCAGCCACGGGCCACGAGCAGGCCCTTGATGGCGGCCTGGCCGCGTTCCCGCTCGCTCGGCCGGCCTGGCGCCAGCCGCGCCGCGTAGGGCCTGGCCGGGATGCGATCGTAGCCGTACAGGCGGGCCACTTCCTCGATCAGGTCGGCTTCCAGGCGCAGGTCGTAGCGCCAGCTCGGAATCTGCGCGGTCCAGGTTCCGCCCACTTCCGCGCGGGTGGAGATGCCCAGGCGCGACAGCAGCGCCTCCACTTCCTTGGGCGCAATGTCGTGGCCGAGCATCTTGTTGAGCCGCGCCTGGCGCAGGCTCACCCGCGGCGTTTCCGGCTGCGGACGCCCGGCAAACGTGATGGAACCGGCCTCGCCGCCGCAGATCTGGGCGGCCAGCTCGGTGGCGCGCTCCAGCGCGGCGCGTTGCAGGTCGGGGTCCACGCCGCGCTCGAAGCGGTACAGCGCGTCGGACGCCAGCTTGTGCCGGCGGCCGGTCCCCGCCACCGCGTTCATGGCAAAGCAGGCGCTTTCGAACAGGACCTTGGTGGTGGACGCGCTGACGGCGGTGGATTCGCCGCCCATGACGCCGGCCAGGGCGATGGGGCCGCTCTCGTCACAGATCAGCAGTTCGCCATCGTTGAGGGTGACGGGCTGGCCGTTGAGCAGCACCAGGCTCTCGCCCGCGCGCGCGCGGCGCACCTGGAGGGTTCCGCTCAGGCGCGTCTCGTCGAAGGCGTGCATGGGCTGGCCGAGTTCGAGCATCACGTAGTTGGTGATGTCCACCAGCGGCTGGATGCTGCGGATGCCGCTGCGGCGCAGGCGCTCGCGCATGAGGTCGGGGATGCGGGCGCGGCGGTTGAGGCCGTACACCACGCGGCCGGCGTAGGCCGAGCAGTCGGCCAGGTTCTCGATCTCCACGGCGTGGCGGAACTCGCCGACCACCACCGCCGGCTTGGTCCGCGGCCGGCTCATCTGCACGCCGAACAGGGCCGACACCTCGCGCGCGAGCCCCACCACCGACAGGCAGTCGCCGCGGTTGGGCGTGATCTCCAGGTTCAGGATGCGATCGTCCAGCGCCAGGTGCTGTTCGATCGGTGTGCCCAGGACGGCGCCGGCGTCCAACTCCAGCAGGCCGTCGGATTTCTCTGCCAGCCCCAGCTCCGAGGCCGAGCACAGCATGCCGCCCGATTCCACGCCGCGCAGGGCCGCGGCCTTGATCTCCAGGCCGCCCGGCAGGCGCGCGCCCGGCAGCGCCACCGGCACCACCATGCCGGCGCGGGCGTTGGCCGCGCCGCAGACAATGGTCGACGGCGCAGCCGCGCCCACGTCCACCTCGCACACGCGCAGGCGCTCGGCGTTGGGGTGCGGCGCCAGGGACACGATGCGCCCCACCACCACGCCCTGCGGCATCTCGGCCACCACGGGCTCGATTTCCAGCTCCAGGCCGCCCATGACCAGGCGATCGGCAATCTGCTCGATCGTCGCGGCGGGGTTGACCCACTCGCGCAGCCACTTTTCGCTCAGCTTCATGCGGGATTCCCGGTCAGGCGAACTGGCGCAGGAAGCGCAGATCGTTGTTGAAGAACAGGCGCAGGTCGTCCACGCCGTAGCGCAGCATGGTCAGGCGCTCCACGCCCATGCCGAAGGCGTAGCCGGTGTAGCGCTCCGGGTCCAGGCCCACGGCCTCGAACACCTTGGGATGCACCATGCCGCAGCCCAGCAGCTCCAGCCAGCGGCCGGGGTGGTCGGGGCCCTTGGACGGATCGCGCCAGCGCATGTGCACGTCCGCGCCCGGTTCCACGAAGGGGAAATACGAGGGCCGGAACAGCGCCTCCACCTCCTGCTCGAAGAAGCGCGAGAGGAAGGTCTGGAGGTCGTACTTGAGGTCGGAGAAACTCACGTTCTCCGCCACGTACAGGCCTTCCACCTGGTGGAACATGGGGCTGTGCGTGCGGTCCGAATCCACCCGGTAGACCCGACCGGGGCAGATGATGCGGATGGGCGGCGTGCGCCCCGACGCCACCACCGCGCGCATGGTGCGGATCTGCACGGGGCTGGTGTGGGTGCGCAGCACGCGCGCGCCGTGGTCGACGTAGAACGTGTCCTGCATCGCCCGCGCCGGGTGCAGCTCGGGGATGTTGAGCGCGCCGAAGTTGTGGAAATCGTCCTCGATCTCCGGACCATCCATGGTCTCGAAGCCCAGCTCGTTGAACAGGCGCTCGATGCGCTGGAGCGTGCGCGTCAGCGGGTGCAGGCCGCCCGCGGTCTCGCCGCGACCGGGCAGCGTCACGTCCAGGGTTTCGCTGGCGAGCTTCGCGGCCAGCTCGATCCGGGCCAGCTGCTCCGACCGGCCGGCGATGGCGCTGGCCACGGCGTCCTTGGCGCGGTTCACGCGGTCGCCGAAGGTCTTGCGCTCGTCTGGCGCCATGCCGCCCAGCTGCTTGAGCAACTCGGTGATGCGGCCTTTCTTGCCCAGGTAATTGACGCGCAGCTGTTCCAGCTCGCGGCTGACCGACGTAGCGGCGATCTCGGCCAGGGCGGCCTGCTGGATCGCGTCGAGTAATTCGCTCATGCATCCCCCACCAATGAAAAAAGGGAGCCGCCTGGCGGCGGACTCCCCTTCAGTGCCGCGGCGCGGGGTGGTGTGCGCCCCGGGCCGTGGCCGGCTCGTACCGGGATTCGCCGGGTTCGCCGGGATTCGCCGCGGCTCACCCCACGCCCGCGTGTCGTTACGCCAGCGCGGCCTTGGCCTGCGCCACCAGCGCGGCGAACGCCGGCTTGTCGTGGATGGCGATGTCGGACAGCACCTTGCGGTCCAGCAGCACGCCGGCCTTGTTCATGCCGTCGATGAAGCGGCTGTACGACAGCCCCAGCTCGTTGGTGGCGGCGTTGATGCGCTGAATCCAGAGCGCGCGGAACTCGCGCTTCTTCACGCGGCGGTCGCGGTACGCGTACTGGCCGGACTTGATGACCTGCTGCTTGGCCGCGCGGTATACGCGCGACTTGGCGCCCTGGTAGCCCTTGGCCTTGGCCAGCAGCTTCTTGTGACGCGCGCGCGCGGTAACGCCTCTCTTGACTCGTGCCATGTCGGATTCTCCTTAGGCGTAGGGCAACATCTTGTTGACTTCCTTCACGTCCGAGCCGTTGACCTGGGTCGTTCCGCGCAGCTGGCGGATGGTCTTGGGGCCCTTCTTGGTCAGGATGTGGCGCTTGAACGCCTGGCTTCGCTTGAAGCCGCCCTTCGCGGTCCGCTTGAAGCGCTTGGCGGCGCTCTTGATGGTTTTCATCTTGGGCATGACTTGAAACTCCTTCCCGGTTGTTCCGGGTCTGCATATGACCGGCTTCACAACCCCGCCCAGGGGCGCTTGCCGGGCCCCTGAACATTCAGGGGACTTGGATGACGGGCCGAGGCCCGCTGCTACTTTCCGGACCGACCTGCCAGCCCGTAAAACCCGATCGGCGCCTGCCGCGCCGCAACCGCTCAATGCTTCTTGGCACCCAGCACCATGACCGCCTGGCGCCCTTCCATCTTGGGATGCTGCTCGACCACGGCCAGCTCGACCAGATCGTTCTTCACCCGCTCCATCACCCGCATGCCCAGCTCCTGGTGCGCCATCTCGCGCCCGCGGTAGCGGATCGTGACCTTGACCTTGTCGCCCTCTTCCAGGAAGCGCGTCATGTTGCGCAGCTTGGTCTGGTAGTCGCCTTCCTCGGTGGTCGGGCGGAACTTCACTTCCTTGACCTCGATCTGCTTCTGCTTGCGCTTGGCCGCGTGCTGGGCCTTGTCCTTCTGGTACAGGTACTTCCCGTAATCCATGATCTTGCAGACCGGCGGATCGGCGTTTGGCGATACCTCCACCAGGTCCAGCTCCAGCTC
This sequence comes from Panacagrimonas sp., assembly GCA_052386745.1. GTDB lineage: Bacteria > Pseudomonadota > Gammaproteobacteria > Nevskiales > Nevskiaceae > Panacagrimonas. The sequence continues at coordinate 30,074 of JBQTJW010000002.1, forward strand.
CATTGCCTTGGCAACGGCATCGCGCGTCATCATGATGCCGATCATCTCGCCTTCGGCGCCGATGACCCGGACACGGGGCACATTGATCTGCTCGTTGCGCCGATCTTCACGTTCCTGAGCGATGCTGGACTCTCCTGCTTGTTTCCGAACTGCCCGCGCCACGCGGCGGACAGACAAGTAAAGCCCGCGAGGCGGGCTTTGGGCCGCGAATCATAGGGAAGCGCAGGACAAAGCTCAAGCACGGCAATTCAGCGCGCGACTTCAATTTTGCTCGAACGCATGCCCAGCCCATCGCGGGCCGGGGAGAGAGACGTTCAGCCGATGGATCGGTCATTGCCACCGGGCTGGAAACTCGCCTAGATGGCTTCACTCCAATGATGGCCGACGCAGAGCCGGACAGCGAGCCAGAAAGCGCGTCCGGGCCTGCCGGATGCGGATTACGGACACCCTCAAAATCGCCACGCCACGCTGAGAGGAACGATACGGATGCCAAGGGCGCAAACGACGAAGCCGGGGGCGGACGCGATGTCCACCCCCGGCCTCTATCAGCCGATGCCGCCTGGCTGCTTCCTCTTAGAACTCGCGACCGAAACGGATCGTGAACTCGTCGATGAAGTCCAGCGAACCCACCAGGTTGTCGTTCGGGTTGGAACCGAACAGCGAGCCCTTGGTGCCGTTGTAGTGGCCTTCGATGTGGAAGCCGCTACCCGGGTTCCAGCGCAGACCCACCTGCCCGAAGATGCCGCCAGCGGTATCGATGAGCGTGGCAAATTCCAGTTCGTAGATGCGGTTGGGCCAAGGCTGCTGGCCACCGAGCACCACGTAGGTCACGCCCGGACGGCCGTCAGGCAGGTTGTTCTGGTCGCCGCCATACCCATCCAGCAAGCGTCCGGCGATGTCGCTGGCATTCTTGTACAGCACCTGGCCCACGATCAGGGTGCCAGGGAAGCCGTCAAAGAAACGGTGCCATTTGTCCACGATCAGCGCCGCGGCCCACTCTTCCTTGATCTTGAAGTTCTTGTCCAGGCCAATGTCGGTGAACACGCGCTTGGGCGTGTACGACACTTCCAGGTTGAAGATCAGCTGGTTGAGGAAGGGCGACCATTCGCTCTCGGTCACGTACAGGGCACCGAGGCCGAAGACGTTTTCCTGGAAGTACTCGCGGCCGACGTGCCCGCGCAGGCTGTTGCCGGCTGCCACGAAGAACGTGTCGGCTTCGGCAAAACCCTGCGAGTAGCTGCCCGGATCAACCGGGGACGCACCGATGGATTCGCCGCAGGAACTGACGTCCGTGATGAGGTTGTTCAGCACCTTGATGCCGTCCAGACGGGCATCGGCGGCGTAGTAGAAATACTCCGCACCGCTGTAGACGCCGCCCGGCTCGACGCTGAGGCCGGTATGGGAAAGGGCGGTGGCCACGTTGTTGGCACCGTTGCGACCGCAGGTCGGGTCCGGAGTGACGGCATAAAGGCGGTTGACGATCGCCCCCAGACCCTCGCCCTGGAACTCACGCACCACGCCGGACTTGGTCCAGCGGAACACGCCGTCCGGGTTCCAGCGACGCACGGCCATGGCCTGCCAGCCCCAGGTGCCGTACTCGGCCTTGGCACGGAAGCCGTAGCTGAACTCGGTGTCGTAGCCACCGTTCTTGTACTGGTCGTGGATGGTGAACTGCGCGGGAATGACGTTGTACGGCGTGCCGGTGATCGGGTAGGCCGTGGGCTGGAACTTGCTGATGAACGTGTCCGTCAGGATTTCGTCGGTCAGCTGGTAGGTGACACGCAGGCCCAGGCTGGAAATGCGCTCGTCACCGAACTCTTCCAGGGCGCGGTCAACGAACAGGTGGCGGCGAAGATCGAGGCCGGCCGGCACGTCCATCACGCGGAAGAACAGGGCCTGGCCCCAGGCTACGGCCTGGTTGCCCACGCGCACGCTGAGGGCGCCGGTGCTGTAGGTCAGCACCAGTGAGGGCAGGTCGACCATGTAGTGACGGCCGCTGATTTCCAGCGGGTCAACACGCACGCCCTTGCCGTTCTGGTTCTTGCCGTCGACGACGTGCTGGAAGTAGTTGGTGTCGCCCTGGTAGATCTCTTCCACACCGCCGATGATTCCACCGCCTTCGGAGAAGGTCGCATCCGAAGCCACATTGCGCACGTCACGCGCGTTGAAGCTGTCGTAGAAGCCGGGGTCGTACAGGGCGCGGATGCGCATGGTGAACGAGAGGCTGTCCGTGATGTTGGTGCTGGCCTCCGCGTCAGTGCGGATCACGGAGTAATTGAGGAAGTTGTCTTCTTCCTTGATGCCGTCATCCGCGCGCCGCGCCGGGTTGTTGACGAACGGAATGAACGGAATGGTGTCCCACTTCAGCAGTCCCGGAGGAGGGATCGGCAGATCGGGGAACTGCGGCGCGATGACGGCCGCCAGGTCAGGCGGAACATAGGCATCGCGCAGCACGGTCTTCTTGTTGAAGACGTTGCCGCCCTGATTGTTGGTGTTGAGGCCGCTGTTGAGGTTGATGGCCTGCTCGGTGCGCAGCACACCGCTGAAATTGAATTCCAGGCCGCCGATGGTGAACTGGCTGGTGGCACTCGCCGTTGCCGAGACGCCCAACGCGTACGCCGCAAGAGCGAAGCGCGTGCGGGCGCTGATCCGACCAAACCCTTGATTAGGGAAATTTTTTTCTGCGGCGTTCCCATGCAATTGCCCACGCGCCGCGCTTCTCCGCCCCTTCATTTTCATACTCTCCTCACGTTGAGATTACAACCCGCTGACCCTAAGGGTTCTATCGGCCAAATCTGATGTAGACAGTCAATTTTTCCGATGAACCCGGTCGAAATCGCTGGAACAATTATAGATGCATCAACCCTGGAGCAGGGTTGATGGTCCCCAAACTACTAGCTTGAAATCGTGTTGCTTACAGCACGTTCGTTTTATTGTGTAATTCGAAGGATATTACCACTTTGTCCAGCGGCAATGAATGCGCCGTCTGTCGCGGTCGCAGCTCCACCGTACCAGGCGACGTGGAGGTCAAGACCGCTGAGTTTGTTCCAGGACTTGCCATCATCCGTGCTGAGCAGCATGGCCCGGATCCCGCTGATGAGCGTCTTGCCACCCGGGAGTGAAGCGACGCCGAGCAGGTTGGAATCGGTACCCGACACGATCGAGCACCAGGTCCTGCCATGGTCCGGACTCTGGAGAATCAGGCCCGACTGCCCCACCGCATAGCTCATGCCGTCTTCACGCTTGGTGACACCGAACAGCGCCGGCGGACGATCGGCTTCCTTGACCGCACCACCCAGCGAAACCTGCCAGGTCAGGCCGGCGTCCTCGGTGCGCAGAACCGTGCTGAGCTCGCCGACTGCGATTCCATGCCCCTTGGCGTCCATGGTGACGGCATAGATGCTGGGCGCGAAATCTTCGGTCAACTGGTCCGAACCGGCATAGATTTCCAGCCAGGTCGGTGCCACGCTTTTCCAGTTCTTGCCATCCTCGGAACGCAGCATCATCCCAAACGAACCCACCACCATGGCGACGCCGGCTGCATTCAGGCTGGAGCCGAAAGCCCGATCCTTGAGACCGGTTTCCGCCTTGGCCCACTTGCCGCTGCCATCGTCAAAGAATATTTCGCCCATCAAACCGGCGATGACGCGCTTGGAACCGTTGACAGCACCCGTCGTCAGCGAGAGGCGGGTAGGACCGGCCTCGGGCTTCCAGGTCTTGCCACCGTCGCTGGTCATCTGAATTTCGCCACCAGCACCCACTGCGATGCCACGATCGCCGTCAAAGTTGGTGGAAAAAAGCGCCTGATGCGCGATGCCCGACGCCACCTTGTCCAGGGCAGCCTGCGCGTTGAAGGCAGGCCCCATCATCATCGACAGCGCCGCAGCCAGCGCACCCAAAGTTCGCTTTGTCGTTGCATTCATAGTTTTGATCCCCTCCCCGACGGGCGTGACCGTCCGTTAATTTTCTTTACCAAAGAGCACTCCGGCGAGGATGATACCCCACCGGAGTGCACTTGTTCCGCTATGCCGCCTTAGACCTTGCCGAAGCTCTGAATGGCCTTCTGCGTGAAGTACTTATCGTGCACTTCTTCCGCAGGGACGTTCCAACGGTTGCTGATGCCGCCGGCACCCTTGTCGGCGTGCTCGATCTGCGTCATGCGGCCGCTCTGCACGTCGTGGCTGAGCACGTAGTTCCAGGACCAGATCGGGTCGTTGGTGCCCGTGTAGTTCAGAACCTTGTCGCCGTCCGACAGCTGGCCGGAACCGGTTTCGAAGTTCAGCCACTCTTTGCCGTTGCGATCGTAGCGGATGTAGGCGCAGTACATGCAGTTGCGGACGTCGATGTACATGTTCTTGTAGCCCACAGGCGCACGCGGGAAGCCGGTGGGCTTCGCCTCGACGCACAGCACTTCCGGCGAGAGCTCAAACTCGGTGTCGTAGAAGGTGAGGCCCTTCGGCCCACCGTGACGACCCTTTTCCCAGTTCGGCAGTTTGCCTTTCCAGTTGCCGCCGTAAGCACCGAGCATCGGCTTGGCGCCGGTGACCTTGTAGTCGCCCCACACCAGCATGGGGTCGCCGGCCGCCCAGGCATCGGTCAGAAACCACGTAGCGCCAGGCACCAGCGGCTCGAAGCGCTGGTTGCTGGGGAACTGGCGCACGCGACGGAACTGCGGCAGGTAGCCGTACAGTTCAGGCATCTTGCGCTGGTCGTAGTACCAGGTGCTCATGAACGAAGTGCCGGCCACGTCGTCGGTCGCCGTGAAGAACACCACCTGCTGGCGGAGCAGGTCGGGACGATTACGAACAATCGTGCCGTCTGCGCGGGCGGACATCGCCAATTCAAGCCAGGAGAAGTCGTAGTTGTAGTCGATCTTGCCCTGAGCGTCGACTTCCTTCTGCTTGATGACGTACTGAGTCATGTCGGCACGGCCCCAGGACAGCGTGAGGTCGATGGTCGCCTGCAGCGCGCGCTGCACGGTGTCACCCTGCGGGTCAGGGAAGGGCGCGCCGCCATTCCACTGCTTGCCGTCGGCACGCATGACGTTGCCATCCGCAGCGAACTTGGCGCCGCCTTCCGAAGCCTGCTTGACGGTGGCGTCCCAGTAGGGCTTGGAGTACATCTTGCCCGCGACATCCTTGGTGGAAGGACGGATCTTGATCTTGCGACCCATTTCCTTGATCTGCATGTAGGACACAGTGTCCAGCAGATGCTTGGCGTGCTCGACATTGTCGGCCGTCAGCATGTCGCCTTCCTTGATCTTGCCCTTGGTCTGGTGCTCGATCGAGATCAGCTCGTCCGGATACGCCTTGAGGATTTCTCCGCCCTTTGCAATGGTGGGCCACAGGGGGGCGATGACGCCCGATCCCGCGATACCGCCCGCTACGCCCTTCGTGATCTTCTCCATGAAGAAACGACGGCTGTAGTTGAAGTCATACTTTCTGATACGCATGGTTAAGCCTCCAATCAGTTAGTGCCACTGAGAACTTCCTTATCCCGCTTGTCTCTAGCGTGGTGTTTGCAATCTGCAGCCCAGGCCTTGACAAGATTAAATACGAGTTTCTTCGGGATAAGGATTCGCTTCCTAGCTTATATTTTTATGCTTTCTGCCTGCGTTGACTTGATTTACTACGCGTGTGCCGGCCCCTTCCGCCCATGAGGCTTGCCTTCGTCCTCAAGTCCGACGATTTCGTCCGCTGTGAACTCCGAAAGATCGTAGCTTTCACTGACCAGCAGGTCGGTGCGGGTCATGAACTTGGGCTTCACGACCCAGACGAGCAGGGGCAGCACCACCAGCGCCATCACCATGTTGATGGTGATGAGGATGAGCAGCAGCACGCTCATGTCGGCCATGAACTTCAGATCGGACAGGAAGTACCAGGGCATCATGCCGACGAACATCACCGAGGCCGTGAACAGGATGGCCTTGCCGGTGGTCGAGATACTTGCCGTGATGGTTGCCTTCCAATCTCCGTGTCGCGCATGGAATTCTTCGCACATGCGGGAGAGCAGGTAGATGTCGTAGTCGATACCGACGCCCACGCCCACCGCCGCCACCATCAGGGAGTTGATGTCCAGACCCACACCGGCGATGTGCATTGCCGCGAACAGCATGAAGTTGGCGATGACCACCGGGATAATCAGGATCAGGCCACCGACCAGGGATCGGTAGACCAGCGAGGCAATGACCAGGATGACGCCGCACAGCGACCCCAGGATGCGATAGTGGTAGTGCTCGGTCACCTCGTTCATCGACTGCTGGAGCGCGATGAGGCCCGATCCCAGGCGGACGGTGAAGTCCTTGTGATCGACACCCACCGCCTCGACCGCCTTCTTCGCCTGGGCGAGGGCGTTATCCACCGTTTCCTGCTTGTTGTCCGCGTACCACAGCGACACGGTGGAGTTCTGGAACGTGAAGTCCACGACCTGGGCGAAGTTCTTGGGGTTGCTTCCCATGGTCACGGCCGTGCCTGCCGCATTAACAGCCAGCGGATCAGGGTCCAGCGGCAGCCACTTGGGGTTGCCACCCGAGAACAGGCGATTGCCTTCCATGAGGTAGTCGCTGAACGAGAGCGTCGCGCGGGGCGGGCCTTCGCTCAACTCCATCATGGCCTGGATCTGCGAGCGCACCGCCGTGGCTTCCAACGAACGCGCCACGCGGAAATCCTTGCCCGCATCGGGCTTGGCTTCGATCACGATTTCCAGGGTGTTCACACCGGGGAAGTTGCGGTTGATCTCGCGGACCGCAGTGTTGTACTCCGAGATCGGGAAGAGCAGCGCGCTGCCTTCCGAGGGATTGCCGATCTTGATCTGCAGCGCGATGTAGGTGGAAACAACGGCCACGATCACGGTGACCGGCCCCGTCACCCAGGCAGCCTTGCCGTAGGTGATCCTGGACAGGCGGGCCAGCCAGACACGGATCTGGTAGTGCAGGCCCGCTTCGTGCCCATGACCACCGGTGAGGCGTTCGATGTCCGCCGGCGCCGGGAGGGCTGCCAGCAGCAGCGAGATCAGGATCACCCCGTTCGGGATGATCGAGACGGCCCACCATCCAGCGAAGAGGGCGAAGCGTTCCATGGCCGGAATGGGCGCCATGGCGATCAGACCGATACCCAGGACGTCGGTGATGATGCCGAAGATGCTGGGCACAAGCATGACGCTCATGCAGATTTCGACGGCCTTCTTCTTTTCCTTGACGTGCGCGTAGATTTCGTAATAGCGCTCGGTGTACTGCACGCAGTGGGAAAAGGTACGCGCCACGAGCAACAGGGGCACCACGAGCAGCAGAGGTTCCACCGGCGACTTGATCCAGCCCACCAACCCGAAGCCCCAGATACCGGCCACGACGCTGCAGATGATGGGGTTGAGCGTACCGACCACGTTGCGCATGTAGAGGAAGAGCACCGTGATCAGGGCGGCGAAGGTCACGCCGAAAATGGCCCAGATCTGCGCCTGCAACTGGTAGATCCAGCCGATGAGTGCTGGCTGGCCGGCGAGATGGACTTCGTGGTGCTCATCGCGGGCCGCCTCGACAAGCTTCTTGGCGTACTGGAAGGCTTCACCCCAGTCGACCTTGTCCTCCAGGAACGCGGCCGTGATGATCGTCGACGATTCGTCGACGGACACCAGGAACGTCTTGGCATTCGGCGACTGGTCGATGCGACGGCGGAGATCCTTGAGTTCCTCGTCGGACTGCGGAACGTGATCTTCCATGACGGGACGCATGTCGATACCGAACGGCGTTGCTTCCGCGTAGCGGGCCTTTTCGGTGGTGATCGACAGGATCAGGTCATGATCGACGCCCGGCGCCAAGTCGATGTCGCGCGTGATGTCCCAGACCTTCTGCAGGGTGTCGGCATGGTAGATGTCGCCATCCTTGCGCTTGACCATGATCGTCATGGTCAGCGGATTGCCGAAGTTGGGATGATCCAGGAACACCTGGACGAAGGGATCACTCTTGGGGAGGAGGTCCTTGAAGATGGTTCGGATATCGACGCTCAGAATGCCCACCGTGAAGAACGCGGTGATGGCACCGAAGACGATCCACATCATCATCATGTGGTTCACGACCCACTTGGCGAACCGGTTGCGGGCATTGCCCTTTTTTTCGGCCATTTGCTTCTTGCTCCTCCCCTTCTTGGAAAATCAGATCGAAACTAATTCTGTCTTCGCTTTAAGCCCGCCTCGCGTTCGCCGCGGCGGGTACTTTCGCGCTTCTGGCCGCGGCCCTTTGCGGCGAGATCACTGCTTGCTGCTCGTATCCACCAAGTCCTGACGAACGGCCCAAACCAGCAGCCCCAGGGTCAGGTCGCGGGGACGTTACCCGCCTTTAATTGGCTTTGCAACAGAACGGACTTGAACCCTCCTGCAACGTCACCATCAATTGGTGTTGGTCTTGTGGAATCGCGTGTTCGCGAAATCCAGCTTAACGGCTGGTGAACCGCTGACGATACTGCCCGTGAACGCGGCGCGGTTCAAGTGGGCGCATCTTCAACGACGCTTGAACGCGTTCAGGATTTGCGGGGATCGAACTCGCTGAACAGTCGTGCAAGCGCCTCGTAGGCGCCGCGCTCGGTGTCGTCCCGGGGGGGCGGCGTGACGATGCGCAGGCTCACGGTCTGGTCGCCGGGCGGCGAACCCGGCAGGCCTCGGCCCTTCAAGCGCAGCTTCTTACCGCCCTGCGTTGCGGCCGGGACGTTCAGCTCAACCGTCCCGCCCAGGGTCGGGACCGGGATTTTTCCGCCCAGCGCCGCTTCCCAGGGCGCGATGCACACCGTCACGCGGACGTCGCGGCCGTCCACCTTGAACTGCGGATGCGCGGCGAAGGAGATTTCGAGCAGCAGGTCGGACCCGCGCGGGCCCTGTTCGGCCAAGCGCACGGTCTGGCCCTCGGTGATGCCCTTGGGAATGCGCACGTTGAGCGAGCGGCCATCGCCCAGGGTCAACTGCCGCGAGCCGCCGTGGAACGAATCTTCGAGCGTGATCTCGATCTTGGCGCGGCTGGCCTGCGGGCGCTGCATGCCATCGCCCTCGTCCTCGAAGGGGTAACGACCGCCGCCGGGCCCGCCGCCCGGGGCGCCACCGAACAGGGTGGAGAAGAAATCCGAGAATCCGGGCTGCGCTCCACCGCCCATGCCGCGGGCGCCGCCGAAGTTCCGCTGCCAGCCCGGGGGCGGCGAGAAGCCACCGCTGCCGCCTTTCCAGTTGGGGCCGAGCGTGTCGTAGGCCTTGCGCTTCTCGGGGTCCGACAGCACCTCGTTGGCCTCGTTGGCGTCCTTGAATTTCTCCTCGGCGCCCTTGGCCTTGTTCTTGTCCGGGTGAAACTCGCGCGCAAGCCGGCGGTAGGCCTTCTTGATCTCATCGGCCGACGCGGTGCGGCTGACACCGAGAATCTTGTAGTAGTCCTTGTAATCCATCGTTCTTCAAATAAAGCGGGGCGCAAATGCGCCCCGCGAGACTAACGACTTGAGCGATGGCGTGCGCGCTTCAATGCGTCACGCTGATCCGCCGCGGCTGCACCTGCGCGCGCTTGGGGATCACCACCTCCAGCACGCCATGCTTGCCGCTGGCGCTCACCGACTCGGCGTCCACGGTGTCGGGCAGCGCGAAGCGGCGGTGGAAACGGCCGGTGGCGCGCTCGACGCGGCGGCGCTCCAGCCCTTCGGCCTCGGTGGCTTCCGCGCGCGACCCCGAGAGCGTCAGCACGCCCTTTTCGAGCGTGACATCGATGGCCGCCGGATCGAGGCCGGGCACGTCGGCGCGCAGCACGAAGCGGTCGGGATACTCGTGGATATCGACGGCGGGCGACCAGTCTGCGGTGGCGCCGGTGGACGGGTCGTTGGCACCCGCGCGGTCAAACAAGCGATTCACTTCCTGGAGCAATTCCTGGTGCAGAGACCAGGGCTGCTGGTAACGGACTACGGTCATGTCGGCCTCCTGGGCTGAGAGCAATCGCGGCACGGCGCCGCGTGCAGCAAACCTAGGGCTCAGGGCCGCGGTTTCAAGGGTTTCAGGGCAGCTTGACGAAGAATTCGCGGTAGTGGCGCAACTCGGCCACGGAGTCGCGGATGTCGTCCATCGCCAGGTGCGTGGACTCCTTGGTGAAGGCCTCGGCCACGCCCGGCGACCAGCGCCGGCACAGCTCCTTGAGGGTGGACACGTCGAGGTTGCGATAGTGGAAGAACTTCTCCAGCCGGGGCATGTAGCGCGCCAGGAAGCGCCGGTCCTGGCAGATGGAATTGCCGCACATCGGCGAGCGCCCCGGCGGCACCCAGCGCGCCAGGAAATCCAGGGTCTGGGCCTCGGCATCGGCCTCGCTGTTCGTGCTCTGGCGCACGCGCCCAGCCAGCCCGGAGCCGCCGTGCTGGCGCGTGTTCCATTCGTCCATGGCGGCGAGCTCTTCGTCCGACTGGTGCACGGCAAAGATCGGCCCTTCGGCCAGCACCTGGAGCTGGGAGTCGGTGACCAGCGTGGCGATCTCGATGATGCGATGCCGCTCGGGGATGAGCCCGGTCATCTCCAGGTCGATCCAGATCAGGTTGCGTTCGTCGACGGGCATGGCGGTGGTAGCGGTCTTGGCGTGTCGCAAATCCTAGCCGGTCTGCACGCGGCTGCACGCGGCGCGGGCGCCATTTCCGGGGCATTGCCGCGCCCGTCCGCCGGGCAAGGTCTTTGGCCGGACCGGCGGCCGGCCGAGGCCGGAACTGGCTAAGCTGGCGCCAGGTTCAAACGCAGGAGCCGGGACATGAAACGCCAGGGCCAGATCCTCGACACCATCGGCAACACGCCTCTGGTGGAACTCCGCAACCTCGACACCGGCTGCTGCCGGCTGTTCGTCAAGCTCGAAAACCAGAACCCCACCGGCTCGATCAAGGACCGCATCGGCCGCTCCATGATCGAGGCGGCGGAGCGCGAAGGGCGCATCGCCCCCGGCGGCACGCTGATCGAGGCCACCGCCGGCAACACCGGCCTGGGCCTGGCGCTGGTGGCGGCGCAAAAGGGCTACCGGCTCATCCTGGTGATTCCGGACAAGATGGCGCAGGAAAAAATCCTGCACCTGCGCGCGCTCGGTGCCGAGACGCGCATCACCCGCAGCGACGTGGCCAAGGGTCATCCGGAGTATTACCAGGACCTGGCGGAGCGCCTGTCGCGCGAGATTCCCGGCAGCTTCTACGTCAACCAGTTCGCCAACCCCGCCAACCCGCTGGCGCACGAGACCACCACCGGGCCGGAAATCTGGTCGCAGATGGAGCAGCGGCTGGACGCGGTCGTGGTGGGCGTGGGCAGCGGCGGCACGCTTACCGGCCTGTCGCGCTATTTCGCGCGCACTGCGCCGAACGTGCGCATGGTGCTGGCCGATCCAAAGGGCTCGATCCTGGCCGACGTGGTGCGCACCGGCGCGCCGCAGAAGGCGCCCGGGAGCTGGCTGGTGGAAGGCATCGGCGAAGACTTCATCCCGCCCAACTGCGACCTGGGCCGCGTGCGCGAGGCCTACGAGATTCCCGATGCCGAGAGCTTCCATACCGCGCGCGAACTGCTGCGCGCCGAGGGCATTCTGGGCGGCTCGTCCACCGGCACGCTGGTGGCCGCCGCGCTGAGGTATTGCCGCGCGCAGACCGAGCCCCGTCGCGTGGTCACCTTCGTCTGCGACAGCGGCAACAAGTACCTGAGCAAGATGTACAACGACTGGTGGATGTTCGAGCAGGGCCTGCTGGAGCGGCCGCGCCAGGGCAACCTGCTGGACCTGATCGTGCGCCGCTACCAGGACGGCAGCGTGGCCACCCTCGCACCCGCCGACACCCTGCTGCAGGCCTACCGGCGCATGCGCCTGTACGAGGTCTCGCAACTGCCGGTGATGGATGGCGCCCAGGTGGTCGGCATCCTCGACGAATCCGATCTGCTGCTGCACGTGCACGCCGACCCGGCGCGCTACGCCGAGCCCGTGAGCTCGGCCATGGTGCGCGAGGTGGAACGCATCCCGGTCACCGCCACGCCGGCGGAACTGCTGCCGATCTTCCAGCGCGACCACGTGGCCGTGGTCACCGAGGGCGACCAGTTCGCGGGGCTCATCACCCGGGTCGACCTGCTCAACTACCTGCGGCGGCAGCGTGCCTGAACGCGATCGAGCGGGGAGAAGGCGCGCGGCGCAGTTCACCAATGCACCCTGGCTCGGCACGGATCGGGGCAATACGTCCCCACGTGTCCTGCAGCGCCGGTACCGCAGACGGTGACAAGCGTCATCAGGCGCGTGCGGGTCGTCGACCAGAAGCTGGAAGCCACGGCCAAGGAGGTCAAGGAGATTCCACGCCTCAAGGAATCCGTAAATTCACTGGAAACCCCTTTGGCCGACGCCGGGAGCACCATCGCCGAGTTCAAGCGCGAACAGGAACCGGCCGCCGCCCGCAGTCGCCGTACGCCTACAGTGCGAGCGCTACCACGCCGCCATCATCGAAAGACTCGACGCCCTGCTGGCCGAGCACGCAACGCTGCCGCCGGTCGCTCCTGGGCGCCTCTTAGGGCGCGCACCGGGGCGGTCTCCTGAGGAGGCATCGCGGGTCGACGACCCTCACATTCCTGCATTACATTGGCGTCTAAAATATATTAATTAATTGATTAATATTAATTTATTGGTAAATCAAAGGGACTCGAACTGCGCGCATATAATCTCGCCGCAAAGATTAGGGATCGGTAAATCGCACCTTGTCATCGGCAGCGCTTGACCGGAAGTTGTCTGCTGCATGCAGATGTATGCATGCTTGGATCAGCATGGCTAGTCTCCAGGCCAAGATGCGCCGCGAGGTAAAAAAATGATCGGAGCCCTGCTCGTACTGGTGGTACTGATATTACTTTTCCTGATTAGCGACGATCCTCAGCCAATCTGAGTACGGGTGCGGGATATGCTCGGGTAGTGGCGGAGGCTTGGATCAGGCGCTGGAGGATTTTTGCCAAGTCGTATCGCCGATTGAATCGATACTGCACCTCGGCCAGGTAGCGCGGCGCGTACGTGGCGAAATCGAAGGCATGGTACGTCCCGTTGATCGCGGTCTTGAGATTGCCTAGCACCGTATTGACGTTGCGAAACTCGGGATGCAGCACCGACTCGCGGCCACTGCCGGTGCGAATCGCGTGATGCTCAACCACCTCGGCCGCCAGCCCCGCTCTGACACTGGGTAGCGCATCGCTGTACACCACCGCGTCCGGGTGAATCGCCCGGTTGGCCCAGTCCTGGATCGCCGCCTTGGTGAAACGCATCGCCTGGAAGCAGACCTTGTCAGGCTTTCCGTCGGCCGTGGTCTGCACGGCGGCCACAAAAGGGACCTTGTTCTTGGACCCCCGTCCCCGTGTTCCGGGCTTCTCGCCGCCCAGATAGGCGTCGTCAATCTCGATCCGCCCTTTCAACTGGCGCCCTTGCTCGCGATCCGCCATCACCTGCATCAGCTTGTGTTTGAGCAGCCAGGCGGTGGGATACGACACGCCCAGGTGTCGCTTCAACTCCAGCGCCGAGACGTTGTTCTTGGATTGGGTCAGCAGATGCATCGCCAGAAACCAGGTCGTCAGCGGCAGCTTGGAGGCATCGAAGATCGTCCCCGACCGCACCGTGGTCTGGTGCCGGCAGCGGCAGCACTGCCAGTAACGACGGCCCTCCCGCTCGAAGCGGCTGGAGCGCTCGTCGCTGCACGCCGGACAGCGAAATCCTTGCGGCCAACGTGAGACTTCCAGTGCCTGCTCGCATTGTTCCACCGTGCCATAGCGTCGCTGGAACTCCACCAGCGACAGACCACGCTGAAATTGCACCCGGTTCATCGCCATCGCCGTCCCTCCGTCAGCCACCTTCTGCCCACATTATAAAATGATCCGGCTGAGAATTATTGCTAATCAGGAGTTAGTTTGAAGGATGGGCTTGCCGAAACGATCCGATATTTCCGCTCGGTGGTGGGCGGCTGAGCTGCCCTCTGAATTTCGTCTTCCAACAGACCGCTCTTATGCCGCTTTTGGTTGCTGATTTTGTCGGTTGATCCAGTCATGCAAGAACTGAGTCGGCGAGCAGTAATTCAGCGTGGAGTGGCGGCGTCTCCGGTTGTAGAAGACGGCAATGTACTCGAACAGGTCGGCAGCGGCCGCTTCGCGCGTCTTGTACCGCGTGCCGTGAACCCGCTCGTTCTTGAGGCTGTTGAAGAAGCTTTCGGTCGGCGCGTTGTCCCAACAATTGCCCTTGCGACTCATCGAAGGCGTCATGCCGAAGTCGGCCAGTTTGGCCTGCACGACGCGGCTGGCATACTGACTTCCACGGTCGCTGTGAAAGATTACGCCCGGGTTCGGTTTGCGCCTGAACCAGGCCATCGCCAGCGCGTCGGTGACGATGTCAGCCGTCATCCGCGGCTTGATCGACCAGCCGATCACCTCGCGATTGAACAGATCGAGCACCACGGCCAGATACAGCCAGCCTTCGTCGGTGGCGATGTAGGTGATGTCGCCGGTCCAGACCCGATCCGGCGCGGCCAGCGAGAACTGGCGATCCAGCACATTGGCCGCCACCGGCAGCGCGTGCTGGGAGTCCGTCGTGGCCTTGTAGCGCCGCTTGTGCCGCGCCCGGACCCCGTGGTCGCGCATCAGCCGCTCGACGCGACTCAGGCCCACCGCATGGCCTCGGCCCTGCAACTCGCGATGCATGCGACGCGAGCCGTAGGCACCGCGCACCTCGGCGTGGATCGTCTTGATCACCACGACCGCCTGTACGTCGCTCAGGCGCGTCGAACCCGGCGTGCCGCCACCCCGCCAGGCACGGTAGCCGCTGATGCTGACATCGAGCACCGTGCACATCTCCGGCAAAGGAAACCGATCGCGCTCCAGATCGATCCAGGCGTACTTCACAGCGCATCCTTGGCGAAGTACGCCGTCGCTTTTTTTAAAATGGCCACATGCATGTTCGCCCGCGCAAGCTCCGCACGCAGCCGCGAAATCTCCATCTGCTCGGGCGTCACCGGCTTGCTTCCCGCACCGGTCAGCGTGCCCGCCTGCGATGCCTTGAACCCGTTTCGAAGGGTCTGCTCCAGCAACCCCAGCTCTCGCAAAGCAGGCGCCACGCCTACCTCCTGCGCCCGCTTCACGGCCTGCTCCTTGAACTCCGCCGTGTACTCTCGCTTCGGTACCTTTTTCATTTCGTCTCGTCTCAGTCATCGATACTACGCATCGATCCTTGGAAGACGAAATCCGGGGGGCAGCTCAGGCTAAGCGGACCAAGCGTGCCCAGGATCCACCGACCCAAGGATGCGAATCGGGAACAGCGGGTACTCCAAGAAGGTCCTCGCTCCCAATCTGAAAAATAATCAGTAAATCGCGGAAGCAGGTTGCAGAACAGCCACTGCTCTGGTTTGGCTGGCGGCCAGGACTCGACGCCGAGACCTGGTCCGGTCCGACTCGGCGGCATTGCCTCCCGCCGTTGTCCATAAATTACGCCTGACAGCGGCGCTCGGACATTGATGTGGCCAAAGACTAGCGTCTCCCACGCTAAGAAGTTTCCCATGTTCATCTTCTTCTATTTCCAGGATCTGGGCGCGCTGGTAACGGTACGTCCCGGCGGCGGATGCGATTGCATGACCGAAGAGAACACACGTTTCGAAGGTGGCTAGCGCTTGCAAGTGCCACCGACCATTCCGGATTTGAATACCCGAGCAACGCGAACTGGCGTAGCCTTTGTGAAGCCAGTATCGCCAGTGCGGCCATCGCCACGGGGAAAAATCTTGTGCGATGGTTGATTTGTAGCAACACCTCCACCGTCGCCCTTCGGTGGCCATAGAATCAGTTCGCGACGATTTTCGTCCGCGGCCGGGATCGGGATCGGGAGGGGTGAATCATGACGAGCTGGTACGTCGGCGGTGCCTTGCTGGCCTTCGTGGCGGCATCTGCGGGCGCGCAGGAAAATTCAAGCCCGGCGGCTTCCACCCTGGACACGGCGCCGATCGAAACCGCAGTCTCCGCAAGCCCCTCCACTAGTGGTTCGGGACTGCGCCTGTACGCCGGCCTGGAATACGACATGACCACGGTCGACTTCGACGAGGGCAAGCGCCGCGAGGCCTTCGGCGGCTGGCGGTTCGATTTCGACTTCTACAAGGTCCGCCTCGGTGCCCGACTGTTCGACGGCCTGGGGCTCGAACTGCACGCCGGCATACCCGCCAGCAAGGCCGGCGGCGACGAGCTGGAAACCAGGCAGTTCTACGCGCTGTACCTGGTACCCACCGGGGTATTGCTCAACGTGGTCGAGATTTCCGCGCGGCTCGGCTATGCCTTCACCACGGTCGAGAACGACCGCGCCAGCGCGGACCTGGATGGCGCTTCGTTCGGTGCCGCGCTGGAAGTGCCGTTCCGGCTTTTTGGCGAGGGCCCGCCCAACTTCCGGGTGGGCGGCGGCGCCACCGTGTACCAGGCCGAGCGGGACGCGCGCGTGTTCGGCGTGCACGCCGGACTGCGCTTCGACTTCACGGTCTGAAAGGCCGCCGCGTGGACAAGCCCGTGGACAAGCCCCGCTCCCCCAGCTGCGAGCGCAACCGCGATCCCATCCTGGCGGTGCTGCGAACGGCTTTTGCCGGGAGCGAGCACGTTCTGGAAGTCGGCAGCGGCACCGGCCAGCACGCGGTGCATTTCGCCGCCGCGCTGCCCCAGCTGCGCTGGCAGAGCTCGGATCGCGCGGAAAACCTGCCTGGCATCCGCGCCTGGCTGCTCGATGCCGGGCTGCCCAACACCCCCGATCCGCTGGTGTTCGACGTCAACCAGCCGGACTGGCCGGCCGGGCCGTACGACGGCCTGTTCACCGCCAACACCCTGCACATCATGGGCTGGGACGAGGTGCAGTGGTTCTTCCGCCGGCTCCCGGAAATCCTGGATGCGCCGGCGACGCTCGTGGTCTACGGCCCGTTCAACTATCGCGGCCAGTTCACCAGCGCGAGCAACGCAGACTTCGACGCGCGCCTGAAGTCGGATGATGCGCGCCGCGGCATCCGCGACTTCGAGGCGGTGAATGCGCTGGCCGCGGCGTCCGGCCTGGCCCTGCTCGCCGACCACGCCATGCCCGCCAACAACCGCTGCCTGGTGTGGCGGCGCAGGGCCTGAGCGCTGCGCACCGGTACCGTTCAGCCCAGCAGGGCGTCCACCTTGGCGGCGCAAATGAAGTCGTTCTCGGTGAGGCCGTTGACCGCATGCGTCCAGTATTCGACGGTGCACTGCTTGTAGCCGAAGCGCACCTCCGGGTGGTGGTCCTCGCGGTGCGCCACGTAGATCAGCGCGTTCACGAACGCGGTGGTGTGGTAGTAGTTCTTGAAGTCGACGGTTGCCGTGATGCGCTGGCCGTCGGGCGTCAGCCGCCAGCGCGGCGCAAGCTCTTTGAGCAGCGTGGCCACGCGGGCGGCGTCCAGCGGCGGTACGCCGCCTTCGCAGGGAACGCAACGCTTTTCTTCAAGGGTGCTCATGGGGTCGTACCTCCGGGGGTTTGGGTGGCGGGAAGGTCCGGCTGCAAGGCAGACGGCTTGGGCGCGGGTGCTTTCTTCTTCCACAGGCCGCCCGACGAATACTGCGACCAGCCCCAGCGCAGCCAGTTCAGCAGGCTGTTGGCCAGCCACAGCGCCCACAGCAGCATCAGTCCGCGGTAGAACCAGATGGACACCGACATCACCCAGGCCGAAGGCAGCTGGGCGGCGAAGCGATCCTGGTACCAGCGCAGCAGGGCCGCGCTGGACCCATTGCCCGCGATCTGCATGTCCGGCGTGCCGAGCAGGCCCTGCGCGACGGCGCCGAACAGCGTGCCCAGGGCCGCCAGTGTCCACAGCGCCAGCAGCACCTGCGCCAGGTTGAAGCGCGCCGCCGACCAGCCCGCCGGCATGCGCCCGCGCAGCGCCAGCGCGAACAGCCAGCCCGCCACCACGGCCGCGCCGAAGATCGGCAGCTGCGACAGGCCGATCATCAGCAGCGCCCATTGCACCGACTTCAGCGGCGTGAAGCCGCTGCGGCCCAGCGCGACCGCCAACAGCAGCAGCACCGCGAGCACGCCCCAGAACAGCACGGCCGGCCCCAGCGCCGGGCCGCCCGCCAGCAGCACCCAGCGATCCTGCGGCAGCTGGATGGAGACCCGCGCATTCACCCCCGGCAGGCCCGGTGCGAGTGCCGGGGTGCGGGTGATCACGCCCATGCCGTCCTCGGCGCGCAGGTTCAGCTGCACCCGCTGCGCACCGGGATGCAGCGGCAGGATCAGGCGCTCGCCCTCGCGCCGCGCAGGCTGCGGCTGGCCGTCGATGTTCAGCGCCAGCAGCTCCAGGCTGGCCGGCAGCGGCAGCGCGTGCTGGCCGCCCTGGCTCGCGCGCAGTTGCAGGTCCAGCGTGTAGTCGGTCGCGCGCTGGCCGGGCTGGGCGGCGAGCGCGGCGCCGTCCAGGGTCAGCACCTGACCCTTCACTGCCGCGGGCTGGGTGATGGCCACGGCCAGGCTCTCCCCCGGCCAGGGCTGGAATGAATGGAGCTGCCATTCGCCGTCCTGCGTCTGCACCGGCGGCAGGCCGCTGAAGGCGGCGTGCCACAAGGGGCCCACGTCGAAGCGCCAGACCTCGATCAGGCCGGCCGACGCGCTCGCCTTCAGCTCGATCCGGGGCTGCGTGTCCAGGCTCGACGACCAGTCCAGCCGGGTCTGCCCCGGCGCGAAGCTGGCCTGGATCTGCGCGCCGGCGCGGCGCACCGAGTCGCCGGTGACGACCTCGCCCGGCAGCGCGGCCAGCGTCGCCACGAACGCGCCCTCGGCGCTGCCCAGGCGCTCGAGCGAGGACTCCGCCCGCCACGCCGATCCCAGTTGCAGGGTGCGCGTCAGGCGCAGCAGCGGCGGGAAGGTTTGCGCGGCCCCTTCGGGGGCGGCCGCCGCGTCCTTCTGCTCGCGCACAAGGTTCAGCGCGTTGCCGGCGCTGCCCTGCGCATCCACGCCGCTCACGAGCCAGCCCGGCGCGGCGACCCGCACCTGCTTCGGCGCCGGGTTCAGCGGCAGTTGCAGCTGCTGGAAACCGGACAGGTCGCCGCTCAGCAGCACCGTGCTGCGGCCTGCCGGCACGCGCAGCCACAGCACGCCGCCGTCGTCGCGCACCAGCTGGGCGGCGCCCTGTTCCAGCAGCACCTGCTGCGGCTGCCACACGCGGTTCTGCCCGCCCGCCAGCGGCGGCACCGGCAGTGGGAGGGCGGCGTCCACCTGCGCCTCGGCGGTGAGTCGCAGCAGCAGGCGCTGCCCGTCGATGCTGAGGTCCAGGCGCGACCAGCTGGCGCAACCGGGCTGGCAGTCGGGCGCGGCGGTGAGGCGGGCGCGCAGTTCGTCGAGCAGCCTGGAGCCGGGCGAGGACGGACTGCCCGCTTCCGTCACCTCCTGCGCCTGCGCGGGGGCGGGCGTGGTTAGCGCCGTGCCGACCGCAACGGACACCAGCACCACGCCGGCGGTACGCGCACCGCCGCCCAGGCGGCGCAGGCGCGGCCCCACCCCGAGCCAGCGCGCGGCGAGCAGCGCGATCAGGGCGATCGACACCCACCCGAGCAGGCGCGTGAACACGGGCGGCATCAGCCACAGGTCGAAGGTCTGGCCGGCCGTGACCGGGCCCGACCAGCTCAGCTGCACCTCGCGCCAGTGCCAGTCCGGCAGTCCCGGTCCGGTCTGGGTGAGCACCTTGGGGTCGAGCCGCTGCACCGCCTCCTGCGCGGGCGGAGGCGCCGGCGGCGGGCTGGCGCTGTAGAGCTTGCGCCGCGGCGTGCTTCGCTTGCCCAGGTTTTCTGGAATCGCCTGATCGTCGCGCATGGCGGATGCGTCGGCGGACGGCTCCACCATCACCACCTGCGCCTCGATCGGTGCCGGTGCGGCGGCTCCGGCGAACGCGGTGTCGGGATGGCCGCCCAGGTCTTCCAGCTGCGGGTACAGGCTCAGGCGCGCCTGCTGGATGGCAAAGGGCAGGGCGATGCAGGCCAGCACGGCGGCCGCCACCCACTGGTAGCCGAGCAGCAGCTTGCGCAGGCGCCCGGCCTGGAGCCCGGCCGGCAGCGCGCGCAGCAGGGCGATGGCGGCCACCAGGTTCAGCCAGGTCCACTGCGGTGCGCCGGGCTCGTGCCAGGTCAGCGCCAGCGCCAGCAGGGTCAGGCCGGCGGTGGCGTGGCCGAACAGGCGCAGCGCCGCGATGGTGGCGATCAGCACCAGGAACAGGTCCAGCAGGCTCCAGCGCGACAGCCAGGTGTCGGGCACGTTGTCGGTGCCGGGCGCGGCGAGCAGGCGCCAGGCCGGCGGCAGGTAGAGCCGCGCATCGACGCCCTGCACGTCGGCGTTCCAGCCCCTGGCCGGGATGCGGCGCTGCCCGCCCTCGATGCGGCTGTCCGCGCTGAGCGCGAGGCGCGTGTTGCGCACTTCCACGCCGGTGCGGCCCTCGTGGGTGGTGATGAGCCGCGGTTGGCCGTCGATCTGCACCTGCCCGAGCCGGATCGGCGCCTGTGCCTCCAGCCGCGCGCTGCGCGACAGGGCGCCCTGCAACTGGTCCTGCACGGCGAATCCGCCGCCGTCGAAGTCCAGCCACAGCTGGCGCGACAGGTGCAGCTGGTCGGGCGGGCGATCGGTGACGCCGCGGCGGATTTCCTTGAGCGCCAGCTGCGTGCCGGGTTCGGCCAGGAACGCCGGCAGGTTCTGCCAGTCGCCGGGGACGCCGGTCTGCGTGGGATCGACCGCGGGCATGCCGCCGGCCTCGGTCACGCGCAGTTCCGGGTGTGCCAGCAGCGACCACACCTCCTGCGCCGGCCAGTGCTCGACGGCCTTGGGCACGGCGGCCAGCGCGTCGAGCGGCGCGGTGGAGCGCGCCACCAAGGTCAGCACCCAGGTGCCGGGGCGCAGTTGAACGTGCAGCCGCCCGTCGTCGTCCAGGCGTGCCGGCAGCTCGCCCTGCAGCGACAGCGGCACCAGTCCGGCGGGCAGGGCGGGACCGAGGGTTTCCTCGCGCACCTCGCCGCCGGCATCGATCTCGATGCGCGTGGTCACCTGCAGCGGGATGTCGTCGTCGATCAGCCGGAACACGCGCAGGCCCAGGCGCTCGGGCTCGCGGTCGGTGGCGACGGCGCGCCGGCCCAGCCAGAGCTGGTGCTGCTCGTCGCGCTGCGGGTGCGTCACGGCGCGGCCCGACAGCCTGAGATCGACCAGGCCGTTGGCCGGAGGAACGCGCAGCGACTCGGGCAGCGCGCTCCAGGCAAAGCGGCCCTGCACGCGGTGGCTGCCGCGCGCCAGCCACAGCGCGGGAAAGCCTTCGTGATCCAGCACCGGCGCCGCGCGCTGGTCCATGCTCACGTCCTGCGGCCAGCGCGGGCCGTCGCCGGGCAGTGCCACCCAGCCCGGCGCGTCAAGGCTGACGCGCAGCTCGAAACGCCCGCCGCCGGCATCCAGGTCCAGCGCCAGCTGCGAGGGCCAGGTGCACAGGCGGTGCGCGGCATCGTCGTGCGCCGACGGGCAGAATTTTTCGGCCTCGCCGTGCAGCACCCAGGGAATCCAGGGGCGCAGGGCCTCGGGCACGTCGTGCGGGTCCATGGGCCCGGCGTGAGCCGGCACCGCCGTAACCAGCGGGAGCAGGATCAGCAGGGCGGCGAGGCCTGGGAGCCGGTGAAGAATTCGCCCGCCTGCTGCGGACGCCGCCGTCGCCAAGGTGTTCCAGTTTTTTACAGGCTCAGAGGTCATTCGGCTCATCCCTTGGGTGAGGTACGGCGCGCAGGCGCGGCGCCGTCAGATGCGGGCGAGCGCCTGTTCCAGGTCGGCGCGTAGATCGTCCACGTGCTCCACGCCCACGGAGAGCCGGCACAGCGCATCGCTGATGCCGAGCTTGGCGCGCTCGGTGGCGGGAATGCTGGCGTGGGTCATGATGGCCGGGTGCTCGATCAGGCTTTCCACGCCACCCAGGGATTCGGCCAACGCGAACACCTCGGTGGCCTCAAGGAAGCGCCGGCTGCCGTCCAGGTCGGTGGCCAGCTCGATCGACACCATGCCGCCGAAGCCGCCGCGCATCTGCGTGGTCGCCAGCGCGTGCTGCGGGTGCGAGCGCAGGCCGGGGTAGTGCACGCGCGCAACTTTCGGATGCCGCTCCAGCCAGCCGGCGAGTTCCAGCGCGTTCGCGCAATGCCGCTCCATGCGCAGCGCCAGCGTCTTGACGCCGCGCAGCGCCAGGTAGGCGTCGAACGGCCCGGCCACCGCGCCGACGGCGTTCTGCAGGAAGCCGAGCCGCTCGGCCAGGTCCGCGTTGGCGCCGGCCACGACCACGCCGCCGACCATGTCGGAATGGCCGTTGAGGTACTTGGTGGCCGAGTGCATCACCAGGTCAAAGCCCAGTTCGAGCGGCCGCTGGAGCCAGGGGCTGGCAAAGGTGTTGTCGGCGGCGGTGAGCAGGCCGTGCTGGCGGGCGAGGGTGGCGATGGCCGCCAGGTCCGCCAGCCGCAGCATGGGATTGGTGGGCGTTTCCACCCACACCAGGCGCGTTTGCGGGCGCAGGGCGCGCAGGATGTTCTGCGGATCGCGCATGTCCACGAAGCTGAAGCTCAGCCCGGCCGAGCGCCGCCGCACGCGCTCGAACAGGCGGTAGCTGCCGCCGTAGAGGTCGTCGCTGGCAATCACGTGGCTGCCGCTGTCGAGCAGGTCCAGCACCGTGCTGGTGGCCGCCAGGCCCGAGGCGAAGGCCCAGGCCCGCGTGCCCGACTCCAGCGCCGCCACGCAGCGTTCCCAGGCAAACCGCGTGGGGTTGTGCGAGCGCGAATACTCGAAGCCCTTGTGCACGCCGGGCGAATCCTGCACGTAGGTGGAGGACTGCGAGATGGCCGGCATCACCGCGCCCGTGCCGGGGTCGGGTGCCTGGCCGGCGTGGATGCAGAGCGTGGAAAAGTGCGGGGCACTGGTCATGCCGAACCTCGTTCTGGTGCGCGGGTTTTCCCGGGTATTCCTATGCTGCCGCGGATTGCCGGGCCGTGCTCGGCCGGCGCGGCGCGGCCAGCAGCGCCAGCAGCAGGGCGACGGCGCAGGCCAGGGCCCAGCCGGAGAGCCAGCCGAGGTGGATCAGCCCGCCCGCGATCAGCGGCCCGATGATCATGGCCAGCGATTGCAGTGACTGCGTGACGCCGAACACCGCGCCCTGGCGCGTCGCCGGCACCTGCTGAGAGATCAGCCCCAGCAGCGACGGCCGCAGCAGGCTGTTGGCGATGCCGGTGAAGCTCAGGCAGGCCAGCAGCAGCCACAGGCTGTGCGCAAAGCTCATCACCGCGTAAGCGACCATGGCGGCGACCAGGTTCCAGCGCACCAGCAGCGCCTCGCCGAAGCGGTCCACCAGCCGGCGCAGCAGGCCGAGCTGGGCCACCAGGCCGAGCAGCCCAATGTAGGCGAAGAGCAGCCCGACCTCGGTGGCGCCGAACGGCGTGCCGTCCCGCTCCAGACGCTGGGCGCAGAACAGCGCAAAACCCGCGGTGAAGATGCCGAAGGACGTCAGGAAGGCAAACCATTCCCACAACCGTGGACCGATGGCCGCGGCGCGCACGACCTGCCGGATCGAGGCCAGCGGCTGTGTGCTGGCGGGCGCGGTGGGGCGGGTGGAGGGCAGCAACACCGCCGTGCACAGAAGGCTGGTGGCCGAAAGCCCGGCCGCCGCCCAAAGCGGCACCTGGTGCCCGTACGCCGCGAGCAGCCCCGCGCCGGCCGGCCCGACCATGTAGCCGAAGCCGAACGCCGCCGCGATCACGCCGAACGCGGCGGAACGGTCCTTGGGCGCCGTCACGTCCGAGATGCAGGCGCGGGCGGTGGCCATGTTGCCGGCGGTGAAGCCGTCCAGCGCCCGCGCCACGAACAGCCAGGCGAGCGAGGGCGCCAGCGCCAGCATGACGAAGCTCAGCATGGTGCCGAGCTGCGACACCAGCAGCACCGGCTTGCGCCCGTAGCGGTCGGACCAGCGCCCGAGCAGCGGCGCCGCCACCAGCGCGCACGCGGCGTAGATGCTGAACAGCGCGCCGATCGCGGTCGGCGAGGCGCCGTAGGCCTGCGCGTACAGCGGCAGCAGCGGCACGACGACGGTGAAGCCGAGCACGTCGATGAACACGATCAGCGTGATCGGGATCAGCGCGCGATTCTTGACGGACGGGAGCAGCCAATGGGGAGTCATCACGCAATTCTGCGGTTTTTGCGGCGGTTCCGGAGACGGGCAACGCGCTGGCTAGGCCGCGGAACTTGCGTCGCGCCGCGTGCTCCAAGCCTTGCCTGGGGCGCTGGTGCCGCAGGCTTGCCCGCATTGCCCGCCCTAAACCCCGCATGGTAAAAGAACGAGGCGAATCGCACCGACCGCATGCCATTCAGGAGGAACCTTCATGAGCTGGAAAACCCCGACGATCGTGGAAATCGCGCTGGGCGCAGAGATCAACTGCTACGCCTGCGCCGATCTGCCGGAATCGAAGTAACACTCGCATTTCGAGCTGCAACTCAAGGCCCGCCGTGCAGCGCAAGCTCGCGGCGGGCCTTGACGTATCTGCGCTCGGGCACACCTGAAACTTCATGAAAGTCGTCGTGCTGGGCGCAGCGGCGGGGGGCGGATTTCCGCAGTGGAATTCCAACGCGGCCGCGTGCAATCGCGCCCGGCGCGGGGATGCCGCGGCCCGTCCGCGCACCCAGGCCTCGCTGGCCGTCAGCGCCGACGGCGAAAACTGGTTTCTGCTCAACGCCTCGCCGGACCTGCGCCAGCAGATCGGCGCCAATCCCGTGCTGCATCCGCGCCAGGGCCTGCGCTCCACGCCCATTGCCGGCGTCGTGCTGACCGGGGGCGACGTGGACGCCATCGCCGGCCTTCTCACCCTGCGCGAGCGCCAGCCCTTCACCGTCTACGCCAGCGCGAAGGTGCACGGCGTGCTGCGCGACAACGCGATCTTCAACGTGCTGGCGCCGGACGTGGTGCGGCGCGAGGTGGTGCAGCTGGGCCGGCCGCAGGTGCTGGCCACGGTGGATGGCAGCCTCAGCGGCCTGACGCTTGAACTGTTCGCGGTGCCGGGCAAGGTGCCGCTGTACCTGGAGTCTGCGGGCGGCGCCCCGCCCATCGTCACCGGCGAGGACACCGTGGGCGCGCTGATTTGCCATGGCGAGCGGCGCCTGTTCTACATCCCCGGTTGCGCGGCGGTGCCGCAGGACCTGGCGCGGCGCCTGCGCGGCGCGGAGCTGGTGCTGTTCGACGGCACGCTGTACCGCGATGACGAAATGGTCCGCCCCGGGCTGGGCAGCAAGACCGGCCGGCGCATGGGACACATGAGCGTCAGCGGCGAGGACGGCGTGATCGCCGCGTTCGCAAGCCTGGAGGTGAGGCGCAAGGTGTTCGTGCACATCAACAATTCCAATCCCATCCTGCTGGACGATTCGCCCGAGCGCGCGCAGGTGGAGGCGGCGGGGTGGACGGTGGCCCACGACGGCATGGAGTTTTCGCTGTGAGCGCACAATCCCCCGAGCGCCTGCTGAGCCCGGACGAGCTGGAAGCCGGCCTGCGCCAGATCGGCGCCACGCGCTATCACAACCTGCATCCGTTCCACCGCCTGCTGCACGGCGGCAAGCTGACCCGCGCGCAGGTGCAGGCCTGGGCGCTCAATCGCTACTACTACCAGAGCTGCATCCCGGCCAAGGACGCCACGCTGCTGGCACGGTTGCCGACCGCGGAACTGCGCCGCGCCTGGCGCAGCCGGCTGGAAGATCACGACGGCACCGAACCCGATTCCGGCGGCGTGGCCCGCTGGATGAAGCTGGCACAGGGCGTGGGCCTTGACAGGGCCTACGTGGAATCCACCGCCGGCCTGCTGCCCGGCACGCGCTTCGCGGTGGACGCGTACGTGAATTTCGTGCGCGAGCGCAGCGTGCTGGAGGCGGTGGCGTCGTCCCTAACGGAGCTGTTTTCCGGTCAGATCATCTCGGAGCGCGTGGCCGGCATGCTGCGGCATTACGACTTCATCACGCCGGAAACACTGGCCTATTTCACCCCGAGGCTGACCCAGGCTCGGCGCGACAGCGACTTCGCCCTTGCCTACGTGAAAGAGCACGCGCGCACGCCGGAGCAGCAGCAGCGGGTGCTCGCCGCGCTGCGCTTCAAGTGCGACGTGCTGTGGTCGCAGCTGGACGCCCTGTACCTCGCCTACGTCGCGCCCGGGTTCATTCCGCCCGGCGCGTTCGTCCCGGCGGACGACGCATGAACACCGAGGCCGTCCCGGCTTTCGGTCGCGGCGTGAAGTTCCGGTTTGACGAGGTGCGCAAGGCCTGGATCGTCCTGGCGCCGGAACGCCTGTTCCTGCCTGACGCGCAGGCCGTGGAAATCCTGAAATTGGTGGACGGCCTGCGCAGCGTGGGGCTGATTGCGGACGAGCTCGCCGCCCGCTTCCAGGCGCCGCGCGAGCTCATCGCCGCCGACGTCGCCACCATGCTGCAGGACCTGGCCGACAAGGGCGTGGTCCGCGCCGGGGCCGCCGCGTGAATGCGCCGCTGGGCACGCCCGTGCCGGAACCGCCGCTGGGCCTGCTGCTGGAGCTGACGCATCGCTGTCCCTTGCAGTGCCCGTACTGTTCCAACCCGCTCAAGCTGGAAAAATCCGGCGCCGAACTGGACACCGACACCTGGCTGCGCGTGCTGGACGAAGCGGCCGCGCTGGGCGTGCTGCAGGTCCATTTTTCCGGCGGCGAGCCCACCGCGCGAAAGGATTTGCCCGCGCTGGTGAAGCGCGCCGCGGAGCGCCAGCTCTACAGCAATCTCATCACCTCCGCCGTGCTGCTGGACGAGCGCCGGGTACGGGAACTGGCCGATGCCGGCCTCGACCACGTGCAGATCAGTTTCCAGGACATACAGGCCGCCAGCGCCGACCGGATCGCCGGCTACAAGGGTGGGCACGCGCGTAAGCTGAGCGTGGCGCGGATGGTGACGCAGGCCGGCCTGCCGCTGACGCTGAATTTTGTGGTCCACCGCCAGAACACGGGCAGCGTTCCGGCCATGATCCAGATGGGGCTCGACTTCGGCGCCGGCCGCATCGAGATCGCCCATGTGCAGTACTACGGCTGGGGACTGGTCAACCGCGCCGCCCTGCTGCCCACGCGCGAACAACTCGACGCGGTGACGGCGGAAGTGGAAGCGGCGCGCATCCGGCTCAAGGGCCGCATGAACATCGACTACGTGGTGCCGGACTACTACGCTTTGCGGCCCAAGGCCTGCATGGGCGGCTGGGCGCGGCGCTTCATGAACATTTCCCCCGCCGGCAAGGCCTTGCCCTGCCATGCCGCGGAAACCCTGCCGGGCATGGACTTTCCCTCGGTGTGCGAGCAATCCCTGGCCGCCATCTGGCGCGATGACCCGGTGTTCAAGCGTTTCCGCGGCACCGACTGGATGCCCGACCCCTGCCGGAGCTGCGACCGTCGCGAAGTCGACTGGGGCGGCTGCCGCTGCCAGGCATTTGCCCTGACCGGCGACGCCTCCCGAACCGACCCCGCCTGCGCGCTGGCACCCGACCGGGCGGTGATGGCGGCGGCCGTGGCGCAGAGCGCCGGACCGCTGCCGGAGTTTGTCTATCGCCGTTGATGGGCCTGCTTTGTGATCCAGTTCACAAGGGCGACGGAAGAACAATAAAACCTGCATTTCTCCTGGATTTCGATTGGTAGTATCGCCCGAGAGGGGGCCTGAAGCTTGATGGTAAGGACCTTTCGGGGACGCTTAACGATCTGAAATATTTAGCCAAGGGGAATGACATGCGTTTGCTTGATGCGGTGGGGCGCGGGCGATTTCTGATTTCTTGCAGCGGTTTTGGTCTTGTCCTGGCCGGTTGTGCCGCCACGCCGGATTACGACGGGGCCTTTTCGTCCAGGGAATCGGTCAAGGGCAACTCCGAATTGATATCCGCGCCGGTCGATCCCACCTGGAGCGCCGCGGTCGAGGTGGTTGCACAGCAGGGCTTCATCATCGAGCAGGCGGACACCAAGGGGCGGATCATCCTGGCCACCAAGGAGATGCGGAACAAGGAGGATTCTTCCATTTCGCATTCGGTGAGGGCGACCGTGACGGTGGTCCCGGTGTCCGATCAGACGACGAGGGTGCTGCTGTCGGCAAACCAGACCACCGAGCTGCACAAGAAAAATTATGTGTGGTGGAAATTGCTCTGGCTCATCCCGCTGTTTCCGGTGGGATCGGAGTACACCACGGTGGTCACGGAGCGCGACACGGTGAAATCTCCAGCGTTCTATCAGCAGTTCTTTTCTGAACTGAAAAAAGTATCCGATAACAGGAAGCTAGCCTCACCGACGATCGACGGGACCGCGGATCCATTGGCGACACAGCCAACGACGCCCTGAATCTTGAAAGCCAGCGCTGGAACAGTACGTTGATCGAACTGATGTCACTGCGAGATGGCGTGAGGAGAATATAGCGGCTGGAGTCAATGACGTGGCTCCTGCCCATCCCATGTTCAACTCACCCCGGTGTTGCCGAAGACGTTCGCTGTTCGCTGTATCACCCAGACGTAGATCCATGCTCTACAGATCACGAAAACGTGAGGCGTCGGCCCGAGTCCCCTGAAGATGACGGGGCAACGATGCCACATTCATCTCCGGCGCAACGCTGCTCAGCGTCTGCGCATCAATCAGTCGCTGGCAGATCACTGCACAGGAGTTCCGCGATTGGTTGCAGGCGATCCACCCGTTCGCACACGGCGATCAGCGCCATCATGATCGGAACCCCGAGCAGCAGGCCGGGGATTCCCCACAGCCACTGCCAGAGCATCAGCGACACCAGCGCCGATACCGAGTTGATTCGCCCGATCTTTTCCGTCATCCAGGGAACGACGCCGAAGCCGACGATGGTCGCGATGCCGGTGGCGCTCGCCACCACGAGCAGGACCCCCTCCACGCTGCCGAACTGAAGCCACGCCACCATGGCGGCGGCCACGACGACCGCGGCCGTGCCCACGTAGGGAATCAGATGCAGAACGCCGGCCGCAACACCCCACAGCGTTGCGTTCTCCAGTCCGATGAGCGCAAACGCGACCCCGGTGCCTGCACCCACCAGCGCGCTGGTTCCAATCTGGATCACGACGTAACGCTGGATCTGGCTGTCGATTTCGTCCAGCACCTGCACCATGGTCTTCTTCTGCGTGAGGGTGCTCCCGGCAATCCGGACCAGCTTGCGCTTGAACAGCGGGCTGGACACGAGCAGGAAGTAGCTCAGGGCGAGCACAACAATCACCTGGAACAGGCCCCGCACCAGGGCCTCGGTACCGCTCCACAGGTACCCGCGCAGGTTGACGGCTTCCGCAGTCGAGGGCGGGCTGGACTGGCGGGGAGATGTCGAGACCCGCTCCAGACCCTCCGCGGCGGCCAGAAGCTTCTTCACGGGGCTGGTGTTGTCCAGCGCCGTGTGATGCAGCACACGCTCCAGCTTCTTGGTGGCCCGCGGGACGGAATCCAGCAGCCGGGTACCTTGCGACTCGAGCGAGGCCGCGCCGGTCATGACCACACCCACGGTCAGCGCGAGCGCGAAGGCGGCGCCCAGCGGTTCGGGGACTCGCAGGTGGCGCTTGAGCGCCACAACGAGCGGCCGCAGCGCGTAGCTGAGGAAGGCGGCCAGCGCGATGGGAACCAGAACGAGGCTGGCCCACTTGAGCGCAAAGATCACCGCGAGCGTCGCGATGACGCCCAGCGACACGCTGCGGATATCCACCGGCACCGCGATGGCTGGCGGCGGCAGCGCCTGCGTTGAGGAACCGACAGGATGGATCAGCGCCGTTGCATCTTCGGTATTCGCGTTCACAACGCACGGTTAGCCGTACAGGGCGGCAATGAATTTTCCAGCGACATCACGCTCTCCACAGCAGGTCTGCAACGCAATTGCGCCGATGGTGGAAAAGCCCCGCAAACGAGATTCCCGGGTTCGCTGCCGCGGGTGAAAGCCGCCATGCTCCAGACACCTTCGGGATCCGTCCCCTGACAGGTACACCGCTTGCGGCGTCTCCCGGCAACGACGCCGCGCATGACTCGATGCAAATCTCTAATCGCGTCGGCGCTCGAAGTTTCAGTATCCCTTCAATACGGAGCATTGCCATGTTCAAGACCATCGCCCGAAAACTGGACCCCGACCAGGACGCCATCGACCTGCTGAAGGCAGACCACCGGCTGGTGGAGGAGCTGTTCGCGGAGTACGAAAAAGCGGACAAGCGCGGCAAGCTGCGGCTCGCGCGCCGGATCTGCGCGGAGCTCGCCATGCACGCCAGGATCGAGGAAACCGTTTTCTACCCCGCTGCCAAGCGGGACGCCGCCGAGTCCAGGGATATGGTCAACGAGGGCATCGTCGAGCACGAGGGCATCACCCGGCTTGTCGCCATCATCCCAACGCTCACCACCGCGGACGAATACTTCGAGAGCCGCATGACGGTGCTCAAGGAATACGTGCAGCACCACGTCAAGGAAGAGGAAAGCACGATGTTCCCCGCCATCGTCGAAAGCGACCTGGACCTCAAGGAAGTGGGGTCGAGGCTCATGCTGGCAAAGAAGCGGCTGCAGGACGCACCTCGATCGAAGGCGGCATGAGGTCGAGGGGTTCACACCGGACAGGGTGTCCCTCCAAATTTCGCGAACGATCTGCCGGCCGAGGTAGGCGAGCCAGGGAATTCGGCCCTATCTCAAACGCGCACCCAGCGTCTGCGCAATGGATGCGCTGACCGCGTCCATGGATAGCGACGCATCGATCACCGCGTAGCGGGAAGGCTGACGGGCAGCCCGGGCGAGGTAGGCGTCCCGCACCCGGGTCATGAACGCAATTGTTTCGGATTCGAAGCGGTTGGCGTCCCCGCGGCTGCGCGCCCTGGCCAGACCGATTTCCACGGGCACGTCGAGTAGCAGGGTGAGATCCGGACGCAGGTCGTGCAGGACGAGGTCTTCGAGCGCCTCAAGGTGCCTGTGCGCGATGCCCCGCCCGGCGCCCTGGTAGGCCCAGCTGGCATCCACGAAGCGATCGCACACCACGTCGTCACCGCGCAGCAGGGCCGGCCGGATCAGCGCCGCCAGGTGCGCCGCGCGTGCCGCGAACATCAGCAGCAGTTCCGTTTCGGCCGTCACGCCCTCGGCCCAGTCACCCAGCACCAGCCCGCGGATGGCCTCGGCCAGCGGCGAGCCGCCCGGCTCGCGCGTGCGGACCACGCTGCGGCCGCGCGCCTCCAGCCACGCCACGATCCGGGCGGCGTGGGTGGACTTGCCCGCGCCTTCGCCGCCTTCGAGCGTGATGAGCCGGCCCGGCGCCTTCATCCGCCCTGCCCCAGCTGGTAGCGCTTCACCGCGGCCTCGTGTTCGGTCAGGGTGGTGGAGAACTGGTGGGAACCGTCGCGCCGCGCCACGAAAAACAGCTCGGTGCCTGGCGCGGGCTGCACGGCGGCAAGCAGCGCGGCGCGTCCCGGCAGGCAGATCGGCGTCGGCGGCAGGCCGATGCGCAGGTAGGTGTTGTAGGGGCCGTCGGCGAGCAGGTCGCGCTTGCGCAGGTTGCCGTCGAACAGCAGGCCCAGGCCGTAGATCACGGTGGGGTCGGTCTGAAGGCGCATGCCGGCCTGGAGGCGCCGCACGAACACGCCGGCGATGCGGCTTCGCTCGGACTCCAGCCCGGTTTCCTTCTCGACGATGGACGCCATGATCAGCGCGCCCTCGGGCGCGGCGTACGGGAGCGCGGCGGCGCGCTGCGACCAGGCGTCCGCGAGCGCCTTGTCCATGGCATCGAAGGCCGTGCGCAGGACGGCGACGTCGGTGGTGCCCTTGGGAAAGCGGTACGTGTCCGGAAAGAAGCGGCCTTCCGGGTGCAGGCCGGGGTGGCCGATGGCGGCCATGATGGTTTCGGCACGCGTGTCGGCGAGCGTGGCGCGGATCTCGGGGTGGCCCTGCACCAGCTTCATGGCCTGGTCGAAGCTCATGCCCTCGACGATACGCAGCTCGTGCATCACCGCCTTGCCGCCCACCAGCAGGGCCAGCGCGCCAAGGCTGGTCACGCCCGGTTCCAGTCGGTACTGGCCGGCCTTGATGAGGCTGGCCGAACCGGTCAGCCGCGCCCAGGCTTCGAGGTACACGGCCTGGCGCGGCGCGCTGAAGACCCGCTGCGATTTCAGTTGCGCCACTGCGTCGCGGAAGCGGCTGCCGTTGGCGATTTCCACGTTCTGCGCCTCGGGCAGCACCAGCGGCGCGTTCAGTTGCCGGTAGCCATCCACCGCGAGCAGACCGCCTCCCACCGCCACCAGCACGGTCAGCACCAGCAGCCGGACCAGGAGCCATTTCATCGGCCGCACCAGGGGTGCGCGAGGCGTTCTGTCAGGCTGCGGGTGACCGGTCCCGGCGCGGCGAGTTCGAGCGTCCCGATGCGCCGCACCGGCCAGATGCCGACGAGGCTATTGGTGAGGAAGCATTCGGTGGCGTGGCGCACTTCGTCCGGCGAGATGGTGCCGACTTCGCAGTCGCGGCCGATCGCGGACGCAATCTGGAAGACCCGCTCGCGCGTACGCCCGGCCACGCCCGCGCGCGACAGGTCCGGCGTCACCAGGATATTGTCGATGACGAAAAAGACGTTGCTGCGCGTGCCGCAGGTGACGCGGCCATCGGCGTCGCACATCAGGGCTTCGTGCTGACCTTCAGGCCAGCCGCGGCTGGCGAGCACCTGTTCCAGCCGGTTCAGATGCTTGATGCCGGCGAGCCGCGGCTGCACGCCCAGCAGCACCGGGCTCCAGCCCAGCACCACGCCCTGCGTCCAGCAGTCGCGTGCATGTTCCGGCAGCGGCCGCAGTTGCAGCAGGCGATCCACGCCGTTGGCGGCGGGCACATACCCGCGACCGGAATCCGCCCGGCTGAGCAGGACGCGGAGCACGCCGGCATCCACGGTGCCGGCCAGCGCCTGCATTTCCGAGCGCAGCAGGTCGGGGTCGGGCACTTCCAGGTCCAGCGCAGCGGCGTCGCGCAACAGCTTTTCGAGCTGGCCGTTGAGGTCGATCACCTGGTGGCCGTGGACCAGCGCGGTGCGAAACACGCCGTCGCCGTAGTGCAGGGCGCGCGTTCCGGTCCAGGCGCCGGCAACCGCCTCGCCGTTGAAGCGGTTCAAGCCGCGGCCTCCAGCGCCAGCAGCAGTCCGCGCGCCTTGGCCCGGGTTTCGGCGAGTTCCGCGGGCGCCAGCGAATCCGCCACGATGCCCGCGCCGGCGCGCAAGTGGACCTCGCCATCCTGCACCACCAGGGTCCGGATCAGGATGCTGGTGTCCATGCGCCCGCAGTTGGAGAGGTAGCCCATGGAACCGGTATAGGGCCCGCGGCCCACGCCTTCAAGCTCGGCGATGATCTGCATGGCGCGGACCTTGGGGCAGCCGGTGATGGTTCCGCCCGGAAACACGGCCGCCAGTACGTCCACGGGGCCAGTCCCCGGCCGCAGCCGGCCGCGCACGTTGGAGACGATGTGATGCACGTGGGCGTAGGACTCCAGGGTCATCAACTCGCTGACCTCGATGCTGCCCGGCACGCACACGCGCCCGAGGTCGTTGCGCTCCAGGTCGATGAGCATCACGTGCTCCGCGCGCTCCTTGAGGCTGCCGATGAGCTGGGCGCGGAGGCGCGCGTCCTCGTCGCCGGGGCCGCGCGGGCGGGTGCCGGCGCTCGGCCGGGTCTGGACCCGATCGCCGTCACGCTGCACCAGGCGTTCGGGCGAGGAACTGAGCACGGCAACGCCGTCGATCAGCGCGAGCCCGGCAAACGGCGCCGGGTTGGCGCGCCGCAGCTGCGCATAGACGGCGGTGTGGTCCGTGCCCTTGCGCAAACAGGCGCGCCAGGCGCGCGACAGGTTCACCTGGAAGGTGTCGCCGGCACGCAGGTAGTCGAGGATGCGGTCCACGCTGGCAAGGAAGCGATCGGGCGGATCTTCGGACAGCCCGTCGACCAGCGAGGTCTTCATCGATTCGGCTCCGCCGTCCTCATCGGACAGGCTCCGCAACACGTCGCGCATGGCGTCGATCTGCGAGGCGTCGGATTCGGCGACGAGCGTGGTGCGCTGCTCGATGCGGTCGTAGATCATCGCCGCGGGGCAACGCACCGCGAGGAAATCCGGCAGGCGGAACGGCGAACGCGGCAGTCGAAGGCTCGGCTCAAAATAATTGGCCGCCTCGTAACCCAGGTACAGGAACCAGCCTCCAAGATACGGCAGCAGCGGATCCTGTTCCGAACTGGGGACGGCCGCCTCGGCCGCCAGCCTCGCGAGGCCCGCAGCGCCTTCCAGGCGCTCGCCGGGAAAGCCTAAAAGAATGTCGAAGCGGCCGGATAGCGCATGCTCGGCCGCGCTCTGCAGGAGGAAGGGAAACCGCAGCGGCTGCTTTCGGTGAACCGCTAGAAGATCGACGGCGCCGCTGACTTCGGCGCGCAGGTTCATGCGCCTGCGGCCGTCACTTCAGTCGCGCGAACAGCAGGCTTCCGTTGGTGCCGCCGAACCCGAAAGAATTGGACAGCACCACGTCCAGCTTCTTCTGGCGCGCCGTGTGCGGCACATAGTCGAGGTCGCAGCCTTCGCCGGGATTGTCCAGGTTGATGGTCGGCGGCATGACCTGGTCGCGCAGCGCGAGGCAGCTGAACACGGCCTCGATTCCGCCCGCTGCCCCGAGCAGGTGCCCGGTCATGGACTTGGTGGAACTCACCGGCACCTGGGTCGCGTGCGCACCGAAGGCACCCTTCACGGCCACGGTTTCGGCCTTGTCACCGGCCGGCGTGGAGGTGCCGTGGGCGTTGATGTAGTCCACGGCCTCGGGATTGATGCGAGCGTCGCGCAGGGCGTTGACCATGGCGCGCCGTGCCCCTCCGCCGTCATCGGGCGGCAGGGTGATGTGGTACGCGTCGCTGGACATGCCGAAGCCAATCAGCTCCGCGTAGATGCGCGCGCCGCGCGCCTTGGCATATTCGTAATCTTCCAGCACCAGCACGCCGGCACCGTCGCCCAGCACGAAACCGTCGCGGTCGCGGTCCCAGGGACGGCTGGCGCGCTGCGGATCGTCGTTGCGGGTGGACAGCGCCCGCGCCTGGCAGAACCCGGCCATGCCGGCCGCGCTGGACCCGGCCTCGGCCGCACCGGCGAGGCACACATCGCAGTCGCCGGCCTGGATCAGGCGCACGGCAACGCCGATGCTGTGCGCGGCCGAGGTGCAGGCGCTGACCATTGCAAAGCTCGGCCCTGCGATGCCAAGTTCGATCGAGGCGTAACCGGACACCATGTTGATGATGGAGCCCGGCACGAAGAACGGAGACAGCCGCTTGGGGCCGTGCTTGTGCAACTCGCGGATCTCGTCCTCGATCTTGCCGATGCCGCCGATGCCGGAGCCCACCAGCACGCCGATGCGCTCGCGGTTCTCGTCGGTGATCTCCAGCCCGGCATCCTTCACGGCCTGCTTGCACGCAGCCACGCCGTAATGGATGAACGGGTCGGTCTTGCGCAGGTCCTTGGGGCCCAGCGCCGATTCAGGCACGAAATCCGCAGACACCTCGCCGCCGAAGCGGGTGGTAAACTGGGACATGTCCTGCCGCGTGATCGCCCGGATGCCGGACTTACCGGCCAGGATGTTCGACCACGCCAATTCGAGGCTGGACCCGACCGGGGAGACGATACCCAGGCCGGTAATGACAACGCGCCGACGACTCATTGAGCTGCTCCAGACCTCGCGACGATCAAGTCTGATTCGTGTGCGTCTTGATGTAGTTCAGCACGTCCTGGTAGGTCACGATCTTCTCGGCTTCCTCGTCGGGGATGTCGATCTCGAACTCTTCTTCCAGCGCCATCACCAGCTCCACCGTATCGAGCGAATCGGCGCCCAGATCTTCCACGAACGAGGCGTTCAGGGTGATTTGATCTTCGGCAACCGACAGCTGCTCGGCAATGATTTTCTTAACCTTCTCATCAAGACTGCTCATGAAAACTCCCCTGGGGGTTAGTGAAAGCCGCGGCATTGTAATGGCCGCGACAGGGCAAGGCCAGCCACCATCATATTGAAAAACGGG
Source organism: Panacagrimonas sp. (assembly GCA_052386745.1). GTDB lineage: Bacteria > Pseudomonadota > Gammaproteobacteria > Nevskiales > Nevskiaceae > Panacagrimonas. The sequence continues at coordinate 66,124 of JBQTJW010000002.1, forward strand.
GCCTTCGACGGGCGCTCAGCCCATGAACATGCCACCGTTGACATGCAGCGTTTCGCCGGTGATGTAGGACGCTTCCGGCGAGGCGAGGAACGCCACCGCGGCGGCAATGTCCTGCGGCGAACCGAGGCGACCCACCGGCACCTGCGTGAGCAGCGCGGCGTGCGCCTGCTCGCCAAGGCCCTTGGTCATGTCGGTGTCGATGAAGCCCGGCGCCACCACGTTGACCGTGATGCCCCGCGAACCGATCTCCCGCGCCAGCGACTTGGAAAAGCCCACCAGCCCGGCCTTGGCGGCGCAGTAGTTGGCCTGTCCCGGGTTGCCCATGGCGCCCACTACCGAGCCGATGGAAATGATGCGGCCCTTGCGCGCCTTCATCATGCCGCGCATGACGCCGCGCGACAGACGGAACACCGAGGTCAGGTCCGTCTGCAGAACCGTGTCCCAGTCCTCGTCCTTCATGCGCATCAGCAGCGTGTCGCGGGTGACGCCGGCGTTGTTGACCAGCACGGTGATGGCGCCGACGCTCTTGCCCAGCTCTTCCACCAGGGCCTCGCAGGCGCCGGCGTCGGTCACGTTGAGCACCCTCGCCTGCCCACCCAGCGGCTCGATCCAGGCCGCGATCGCCGCACGACCCGCCTCGCTGGTGGCCGTGCCGATGACCTTGGCCCCGTCCTGCGTCAGCCGCTCCGCGATGGCGCGGCCGATGCCGCGGCTCGCGCCGGTGACCAGTGCAATCTCTCCCTGCAATTTCATGTTTTTCAGGTCTTAGTGATGGACGAGCTGCGCGGCCTGCGCCAGCGCCGCCGGGTCTTCCAGGGACAGCGAGTTCAGCCCCTCGACGATGCGCTTGTTCAGCCCCGACAGCACCTTGCCCGGCCCGCACTCCAGCGCCAGGGTCACGCCTTCGGCATGCAGGGCCTGCACCGTCTGCGTCCAGCGCACCGGCTGGTACAGCTGGGCCGCGAGGGCGGCGCGGATCTGGTCGGGATTTTCGCGCGGCTGGGCATCGACGTTGTGCAGCACGCGGATTTCCGGCCTGTTCACCGGGATGCGATTGAGCGCATCCGCCAGCTTGTCGGCGGCGCCACGCATCAGCGAACAGTGCGAGGGCACCGACATCGCCAGCCGCTTGACCATGCGCGCGCCCTTGCCCTTGCCATTGGCGTCGAGCCAGTTGAGCGCGCGGATCTCGCCGGCCACCACCACCTGACCCGGCGCGTTGAAATTGGCCGGCTCCAGCACGCCGTCGGTGCAGGCCGAGCACAGTGCCGCCACGGCTGCATCGTCGAGCCCGACGACCGCGGTCATGCCGCCGGTCCCGGCGGGAACGGCCGCCTGCATCAGCTGGCCGCGCAGTTCCACCAGCCGGAGCGCGTCGGCGAAGGCAAGGCTGCCGGCGGCGACCAGTGCGGAATATTCGCCCAGGCTGTGCCCGGCCAGCGCCTGCGGCGCCGGCCCGTTCAGCGCCTGCCAGTGACGCCACAGCGCCACGCTGGCGGCCAATAGGGCCGGCTGCGTTTTCTCGGTGCGGTTGAGTTCTTCGACCGGGCCTTCGCGGACGAGCCGGGCGAGATCCCAGCCGAGCACGTCCGATGCTTCGCGCAGCGTGGCCTGGATGACGGGCGCGTCCAGCGCGCCGAGCATGCCCACCGACTGCGAACCCTGTCCGGGAAACAGCAAAGCGTAGGTCACTGCGGTGACTCTCCTTTGTTAAAAATTCCGAATGCCAGCCCGTAAAGAAGGCCGCAGAGTGTGCCGAACAAGTGCGCCTCCGTCACTACGCGCCCCCCGATCGAGCGCTCGTCGGACAGCGTCGCACCGGCAAAGCACTCCCAGGCGATCTTGCCCAGGACAAACAGCAGGCAGGCGATGGCGATCCGGTCGCCGCGTCGTGCCATGGGCACCAGTCCCAGCACGATCAGGCCGTGCAGCACGCCCGACATCCCCACGTAACGATGCAGGTCTGGGACGCCCATGTAGAGCCCCAGCGTCACGCCCAGCGACAGGAACATCACGCGACGTGTCCATTCCGCGAAGGGCAAGGGCGCGGGACACAGCACCACCAGTGCCGTCAGTCCGAGCAGGTTGAGCACGCAGTGGTAGTACCCCAGATGTACCCAGTGACCGGTCAGCAGGCGCCAGACCTGTCCGGCCTCGATGGCGCGACGATCAAACGACAGCAACGCCCTGGCCGGCGAACCCGCCACCGCGAGGGCGAGCATGATCCCCGCCATCAGCAGCGGGAACGGGTATGCGGCCACGGAACTCCTCAGCGAACCCGCTGTTATCATCTTCGGACGCACCATCGCGTTTGTCCTGAACCCTTTTGCCACATGTCCCATTCAGGCCGAGTCCGCCTGCTCGCCAGCCGCGGCTTCACCCTCATCGAAATCATGGTCGTGGTGGTCATCCTCGGCATTCTGGCCGCGGTTGTGGTCCCCCGCATCATGAATCGGCCGGACGATGCGCGCATCGCACGCGCCAAGCAGGACGTCCGTGCCATCGAGTCCGCCCTCAACCTGTACAAGCTGGACAACTTCTATTACCCCTCCACCCAGCAGGGCCTGGAAGCGCTGGTCACCCAGCCCGGCGGCGAACCCCCGGCCAAGAACTGGAAGCCGGGCGGCTACATCGCGCAGATGCCGAAGGACCCCTGGCAGAACCCCTACCAGTACCTTTCGCCCGGCGTGAAGGGCGAGATCGACATCTTCTCGCTCGGCGCCGACAACCGGCCCGGCGGTGAAGGTGCGGCCGGCGACATCGGCAACTGGGACCTGGGCGGCTGAGCTCGCGCAGCACCCCCGTTCCCTCACGTTCCGGGCGAAGCGCTTGAACGCGGGCCGACCCTTGCCGATGCAGCGCCGGGTCGCGAACGGTTTCACCCTGCTGGAATTGCTGGTGGTGATGGTCATCATCGGCGTCCTCGCTTCCATGGTGGGTCTGTCGGTGGGAGGCCGCGCCACCGACGACCGCATGCAGGCCGAATCGCAGCGGCTGGAGGAATTGCTGCGGCTGGCCTCGGACGAGGCCCAGGCCAAGGGGCTTGAACTGGGTTTCCGCCAGACGCTGGATGGCTTCGAATTCATGAGCGCAGACCCCGCGACGGGCGCATGGGAAGTGGTCGGCGAAGGCTCATTCCGGCCCCGGACGATTCCAGAACCCTTCGCACTCGAGCTTCGTATCGAGGGTCGCCTGATCAAGCCCTTGCCCACCGTTGCGGCGACGCCGGCCAGGGAGAAGAAGGCCTTCGACAACGAAGCTTCCAAGAAGGCTGACGAAACCCGTAACGAGCCGCAGGTCCTGATCCTGTCCACGGGCGAAATGACCGCCTTCACGCTGGACCTGAAGCTCAAGGGCGTTCCGCGCTTCTACCGGATCGAAGGGAACCCCATGGGCGAACTCTCCTCCGGCCGCAGGGAAGTTCGGACCTGATGGCGCGGCAGAGCGGTTTCACCCTGGTTGAAGTGCTGGTGGCGGTGGCGGTGCTGGCGATTGCCATGGCCGCCATCATCACGACGATGGCGCGCCAGGCGGACAACGCAGGCTACCTGCGCCAGAAGACCATCGCCGTCTGGGTGGCCCACAATCGCCTGGCAGAACTCCAGCTCGAACGTAGCCCGCCCTCCACCGGGCGCACCGAGGGCAAGGCCGACATGAGCGGCGCCGAGTGGACCTGGACCGCCGAGGTCAAGACCACCCAGGATGAACGGCTGCACCGTGTCGACGTGTCCGTCGCCGGGCCCGTACAGAAGGGGCGACCGGCCACGCAGAAGAGCGGCTTCCTTGCACAGATCACGGGATTCCTGGCGGTCGAACCGTGATGCAGCGCCCGCGCCGGGAATGCAGCGCAGCGCGGAACCGGGGGCGAGTGCTGGCTGCCGCAGGGTTCACGCTGATCGAGATCATCGTCGTCGTGCTGGTGTTTTCGGTGATGTCCGCCATGGCGTATGGCGGACTCAACAGCGTGCTGAAGACCCGGCGCGGCATCGAGGATTCGATGTTGCGCACGGCCGCCATGCAACGTGCCTTCCTGCGGTTGCGCGGCGACTTTCAGAACCTGCGCGACCGTTCCGTCCGCGACGCCTACGGCGACTCGCAGCCCGCCTTCACCTTCAGCCGCGACGGCGCCGTGGACCTGGTTCGCGGCGGCTGGCGCACGCCGGTGCAGACCGGCCGTTCGAGCCTGGAACGGGTCCGCTACCAGCTCAAGGACGGCACCCTGCGAAGGCTCAGCTACGGCGTGCTCGACCTGCCGCAGCAACTCGATCCCACCGACCTCGCCGTGCTGGCCAAGGTGGACGAAATCCGCTGGCGGTTCATGGACGAGGCGCGCGAGTGGCAGACCGAATGGCCCGTCGGAGGCGATGGCAGCGGCCAGGGCAGCGCCGCGGGACCGCCACCCATCGCCGTCGAGCTCACCCTGGTCACCAAGGACTGGGGCGAAACGCGCTTCCTGTTCCGCACGCCGATGGCGGGGATGGTCCCGGCGGAAAAGGCGGATGGCGAAGGTGCGTCCACCGGGGCCTACCGGACGAGCGGGGGCCTGTTTCCCGTGTCCCAGCTGATCGGCGGCCTGCTGGGCGAGGGGCAACCGCCGGACAGCGGTGGTGGCAACGACGATGGAAGCGCGCCCCCGGAGCCCGAAACGCCGGAGACACCCGAGACGCCGGACGTTCCCGCGCCGGATCAGGGTGATGCAGAGGGACAGAACTGATGCGCCGGAGGGGGCGTCAGCGCGGCATCGCGCTCATCACCGCCGTGCTGGTGGTGTCGCTGGCCGTGATCGCGGCCACGGCCGTGCTGGACGCGGGGCATTTCGCGATCCAGCGTACCGCGTCTCTGCAGGATTCCGAGAAGGCCTGGGGTTACGCGGCAGGTGCAGAGGACTGGGTGCGCACCATCCTGCAGCGCGACTCCGACGACAACGACTACGACTCGCTCGATGAGCCCTGGAACGAGCCGCAGACGCTGCCGATCGAGAACGGGGTGCTCACCGGCGAGATCATCGACGCCACCTCGCGTTTCAATCTCAACAACCTGGGGCTCTCACAGGCCGGCGAGCCGGGACGGCGCGGCAGCGTACGTTCCGAATTCCAGCAGCAGGCGGACGTCCTGATCCGGCTGATCCAGAATCTGGACGGCGGCCCCACGCTGGTCCCGGACCCGCAGGCGCTGGCCGAAACCATTCGCGACTGGATCGACCCCGACCAGGAGCCCACCGGCAGCGGCCGCGAGGACGTGGATTATCTCTCGCTCAATCCGCCGCGCCGCGCGGCCAACCGCGCCATGGTCAGCGTCACCGAGCTCCGCACCATCCTCGACGTGATGTATGACGACCGCACCGATGACGCGCGCAAGGTCTACCAGCTGCTGCTGCCGTACGTGACGGCGCTGCCCGTGGACGGCGTGACGCCCATCAACGTCAACACGGCATCGCCCGAACTCCTGCTCGCGCTGAGTTCCACGCCCAGCCCCGCCATGAGCAAGTTCATCGAACTGCGCAAGGAGGATCCGTTGCGCGATACCAGCGGGGTTCTCAACCTGGTTCCCAGTTCCAGCGACTATCCCGACGCCCTGCTGCAGGTATCCACGAGCCTCTTCCAGCTGCGCGCGCAGGCGGTGGTGGGGAATGGACGTGTGGCACTATATAGCCTGATCTTTCGCCCGGCCCAGGGCGGCACCCCGGTGGTGCTGTCGCGCAGCACGGACACCGAATAAACAGACTTGAGAGCGGCCTCCAGGGCGTGCGAGAAACACTTTACATCCGCCTAGGGGCAGCGCCGGACGCCGATGTTGAGTTCGGCGTGGCCCCGGCCGAATTCCACACCCTGGGCACACGGCGCGGTCCGCTGGGCGAAGCACTGAAGCTCGGTGCCGGGCGCCGGCTCATCGTGCTGGTACCGGGTGCCGATGTCCGCCTGAGCGCGGCCAGGGTTCCTGCCAAGCAGGCGGCCAAGGTTCTGCAGGCACTCCCCTACGTGCTCGAAGACCAGGTTGCGGACGACATCGAAACCCTGCACTTCGCCATCGGCCCGCGGCAGGATGACGGCAGCCACCCGGTGGCAATCGTCTCGCGCGCCCGCATGGAGCAATGGCTCGCGCCGTTCCGGGCGCAGCTGCTGCGACCCGAACTGCTGGTGCCCGACACGCTCGCCCTCGCCGCCCCCGCCGGGGAGACGCAGTGGAGTGCGCTGGCGGAAACCGATCCGGCGGGCAGCGAGCAGGTTCTGGTCCGCAACGGGCCATGGTCGGGATTTTCCTGCGCGGCCGAAGACCTGGCGCCCTACCTCACCATCGCCGATCCCGAGAAGGCCGGCACGCTGAAACTCTCCGTCACCGGGGACAACCGCGCGGACTGGTCCCGGTTCGAATGGCCGGTCGTCCTCATGCCCGGGCACCGCACCGGCCTGTCGGCCCTGGCTGCGCAGCTCAGGCCGGAACAGTCCATCAACCTGCTGCAGGGCAGTTACGCGCAGAGCCGTGACCTGGATCGTCTGTGGAAGCCCTGGCGCATGGCCGCCGGGCTGGCTCTGCTCTGGATCGCGGTGGCAGTCACCCGTTTCAGCATCGACACGGCACGTCTCAGCAGCGAGCTGGCACGCCAGGACGAGGCCAACGTGGCCCGCTTCCAGCAGCTGTTCCCCGACCAGACGCGCGTGGTGGATCTTTCCGCCCAGCTCGACCAGCAGCTGCGCGCACTCGCCGGCGGCGCCGGCGCGGGAGGCCCGCTCGCCCTGCTCGAAGTGCTCACGCAGTCGCTGCAGGCGAGTCCCGGCCTCAAGATCACCGGCATGCAGTTTCGCGAAGGCGCGCTGTTTCTCTCGATGACGGCCAGCGACCTGCAGATGCTGGAAAAACTCCAGAACTGGCATGCCGGCCAGACCGGCACCAGGTTCGACGTGCAGTCGGCCAATGCCGAGGCCGAAGGCGTGCAGATCCGCGCCAGGCTCAGCCCCACATGACGCCGGCCGACAAGCTCCGCGAGGCCCTGAAGCCGATGGCCAGCGCGATCACCCAGGGCCGCGAGCGCTTCCTGGCGCTGCAGGTCCGTGAACGCTGGATGCTGGGTGTCTGCAGCCTGGTCGTGCTCGTCACCTTGATCTATCTCGTGGTGTGGGAGCCCATCACCAACGCCCACTCCAATCGCACGCTCGCGCTGGAAGCCTCGCGCACGCTGGCCGTGCGGCTGGAGCAGGCGGCGTCCCAGGTCGGGCAGGTGCGTCACGTGCAGCCCCGCGGCACGCGCGGCGGTTCGCTGATGGCGGCGGTCGATCTTGCGAGCAAGCAGAGCGGCCTGGGCAAGGGTCCGTCCCGCATCCAGCCGGAAGGCGATCGCGAGGTGCGCGTGTGGTTCGAGGACGTCTCGTTCGACTTGCTGGTGAGCTGGCTTTCCAGCCTGCAGACGCGCGACGGCATCGGCGTGCAGACCTTCGAAGTGGAGCCGCAGGCCTCGCCCGGCAGGGTCAACGTCCGGCTGTCCCTGGTGCGTTCCTGATGAAGCGTCGCAAACTGCTGCTGCTCGGGCTGCTCGTGTTTCTTGGCACGCTGATTTTGCAGACGCCGGCGAGCCTGCTGCACCACTGGCTGGCGCCGAGGCTGGCGAGCTCGCCGATCCAGTTCCAGGGCCTGTCCGGCACGCTTTCCTCGGGGCGCGTTGCCCGCGTCGACCTGCAGGGGCGCCCGCTGATCGGCGACCTGGCCTGGGACCTGCGCGCGCTCCAGCTGCTGATCGGGCGCGCCAGCTTCCTGCTTTCGGGCGGCTCCGGCGGCCTGCTGGTCAACGGCACGGCCTTCGTCGTGCCGTCCGGCACGGTGGCGCTGAGCGACTTCCGCCTGAGTGGCCCGCTGCGCGCGGTGGCCGCTGCGGCCGGGCAGGCCTTCGTGCCGGCCGAAGGCCAGGTCGGCGCGGCCATCGACACGCTGAAGCTGCGCGATGGCTGGCCAGTGAAGGCCGAGGGGCTCGTGACCGTGCGCAGCCTGGCCTGGAAGCTGGGACGCAACCCCGTGCCGCTGGGCGATTACCAGGCCAGGCTCGAAACCGAGACCGCCGGCATCAAGGCGACCCTGGGCACGCTGGGCGGCGCGCTGGAGGTGAGCGGCGAGGCGCGCATCGGCCAGGACCGCAGCTACGAGCTGCACATCCAGATGCGCCCGCGACCGGACGCGCCGCCGGAAGTCGGCAACCTCGTGCGCAGCGTCGGCCAGCCCGACGCCCAGGGCTGGTACCACTTCCGCCAGGCGGTGAAGGCGCCGGCATCCGACCTGGCGCCGCCGCAGGTGTTGCCCGCCCCGTGAACGCGACCGCATGGCAGCCGCACATCGTCGTCGCCGCGGTGGTGGAGCGCGGGGGACGCTATCTGGTGGTGGAGGAGCGCATCGGCGGCGAACTGCGCCTCAACCAGCCGGCGGGGCACTGGGAGCCGGGCGAAACCCTGGTCGAAGGGCTCATCCGCGAGGCGCTGGAGGAAACCGCCTGGGACGTGGAGCCGCTGGGCTTTCTCGGCGTCTACGAGTGGCAGCCGCAGACCCTGCCCTACCCGTTCGTGCGCTTCGCGTTCGTCGCCCGGGCGGTGCAGCATCATCCCGATCGAGCGCTGGATACGGGCATCGAGCGCGCGCTGTGGCTCACGCCCGAGGAACTGCAACAGCGCGTGCACCAGCACCGCGGGCCGGCGGTGATGCAGTGCATTGCCGACCACCGCGCCGGGCGCGTCTTTCCCCTGTCGGTGATCCAGCACCTCACGGGGCCGGGCTGATCCGGCGCAGGCGCAGGCCGGGTTCATGAGCAGCCGCGCGCACGTCATCGTCGGCCTGTCGGGCGGCGTGGATTCTGCCGTAGCGGCATGGCGCCTCCAGGAGCAGGGCTACCGCGTCTCCGGCCTGTTCATGGTCAACTGGACCGAGGACGAACAGGCCTACTGCACTGCGGCCGACGATTTCCAGTCCGCCCGCGCGGTTGCAGACGAACTGGGCATTGCGCTGCATCGCGTGGATTTTTCTGCCGAGTACCGCGAGCGCGTGTTCCGGCATTTTCTAGACGACTACCGCGCCGGGCGCACGCCCAACCCCGACCTGCTGTGCAACCGCGAGGTGAAGTTCCAGCCGTTTCGCGAGCACGCCCTGCGCCTGGGCGCGGACTTCGTGGCCACCGGCCACTACGCGCGCATCGAGCACCGGGCCGACGGACCGCGCCTGCTGCGCTCGGTGACCGAGGACAAGGACCAGACCTACTTCCTGGCCCTGGTGGCGCCGCGCGACTTCGAGCGCGTGATGTTCCCGATCGGCGATCTCACCAAGCCGCAGGTGCGCGAGCTGGCGCGCCGCGCGGGCCTGCCCAACCACCGGCGCAAGGATTCCACCGGCATCTGCTTCATCGGCGAGCGGCCGTTCCGCGCGTTCCTGCAGCAGCACCTCAAGCCCAGCCCGGGGCCGATGATCGACGACTCTGGCGCCGTGGTCGGCCAGCACCAGGGCCTGACGTTCTACACGCTCGGCCAGCGGCGCGGCCTGAGCATCGGCGGTCGGCGCGGCGCCATCGAGGCGCCCTGGTACGTGGTGGAAAAGCAGCTGGAGACCAACGTGCTGCGCGTGTCGCAGGACAGCGCGCACCCGCTGCTCATGAGCCTCACCCTGGTCACCGCGCCGTTCTGCTGGATCGAGCGGCCGACCGGCGCCTCGTCAGCCCTGCATGCGCGGATCCGCCATCGCCAGGCCTTGCAGGAATGCGAGGTGGCGGTGCAGGACGATGGCAGCACCGTGGTCCGCTTCGCTGCGCCCCAGCGCGCCGCGGCGCCGGGCCAGTACTGCGTGCTGTACGAGGGCGAGCGCTGCCTGGGCGGGGGCGAAATCCTGTCGACCGACGCCGGCTGAACTTATCGCGGCAACATTCCCGGCGGCAGCTTGCCGCCCATGCGCCGCAGCAGCTTGGCCATGCCGCCGCCCGCGACCTTCTTCATCATGTCGCGCGAGGTCTCGAACTGGCGCAGCAGCTTGTTGACGTCCTGCACCTGCACGCCGCTGCCGGCCGCGATGCGGCGCTTGCGCGAGGCCTTGATCAGATCGGGGAACTTGCGCTCCTGCGCGGTCATGGAATTGATGACGGCAACCGCGCGCCTGATCTCCTTCTCCGCGTTGACGTTCTTCATCTGCGCCTGCATCTGCGCGCCACCGGGCAGCTTTTCCAGGATGGATTCGAAGCTGCCCATGCTTTGCATCTGCTGCATCTGCTCGCGGAAATCGGCGAGGTCGAACCCGCGCTTGGAGGTGATCTTCTTGGCGAGCTTCTGCGCCTTCTCGGCGTCGACCTTCTTTGCCGTCTCCTCGATCAGCGAGAGCACGTCGCCCTGGCCGATGATGCGCGTCGCGATGCGATCGGGATGAAAGACCTCCAGCTTGTCGGTCTTCTCGCCGACGCCCAGGAACTTGATCGGCCGGCCCGTGACCTGGCGCACCGACAGCGCCGCGCCGCCGCGCGAATCGCCATCGACCTTGGTCAGCACCACGCCGGTGAGCGGCACGGCGTCGGCGAACGCCTTGGCGGTGTTGGCCGCGTCCTGGCCGGTCATGCTGTCCACCACGAACAGGGTTTCGGTGGGCAGCACGGCCGCATGCAGCGCGCTGATCTCGGCCATCATCTCCGCATCCACCGTGGTGCGGCCGGCGGTGTCGATGATGAGGACGTCGGCAAACTGCTTGCGGGCCTGCGCCAGCGCCGCGCGGGCAATCTCGACCGGTTCCTGTCCCACCGCGGAGGGGAACACGTCCACCCCGACCTGGGTGGCAACGATGCGCAGCTGCTCGATGGCCGCCGGGCGGTAGACGTCGCAGGAGACGACGATCACCTTCTTCCTTTCGTCCTCCTTGAGCCGGCGCGCGAGCTTGGCCGTGGTGGTGGTCTTGCCCGAACCCTGGAGGCCGGCCATGAGGATGACCACCGGCGGCTGCGCGCGCAGATTCAGCGGTTCTGCGACGCCGCCCAGGGACTCGGTCAGCTCGTGCTGCACCACGCGCAGGAACGCCTGGCCGGGGGTGAGCGACTGGGTGATCTCCGCGCCCAGGGCGCGCGTCTTCACGTTGTCGATGAAGCTCTTGATGACCGGCAGCGCCACGTCGGCTTCGAGCAGCGCCATGCGCAGCTCGCGCGCCGCGGCGCCGATCTGGTCTTCGGTCAGGCGACCCTGCCCGCGGATGGCGTCGAGCGTGCGGGTGAGGCGCTGGGTCAGGGTTTCGAACATGGGCGTGGCCGTGAAAGATCGGCGCGCAGTTTAAGCGACGTTGCGCGGCACCCGGCAGGCTCGCCGCCACGGACGGGAGCGCGCGGGTGGCGATGCTATTCTCCCGCCTCCCATGATCGCCCTCCCCGCCTCCGTCCTTGCCGCGGCCGTCTACCTTGGCTGCGCCGCGGCATCGTGGAAACGGCCGGCGCTGGCGACCTGGCTGACGCCCGCGGCGCTGGCGCTGCACTTCGTCGCGCTCGCCCTCGGCCTGGTGCACGAGGGCAGCCTGCGCATCGGCGTGACCGAGGCCGCCTCGCTGTTCGCCTGGCAATCGGCGCTGCTGCTGTGGACGTTCGCGTTCCGCGAGCCGATCGGCGTCAACGGCGTCGCGGTGTATCCCCTGGCCGCGCTGTTCGCGGTCTGGGCAGCGCTGGAGCCCTCACCCGTCGGCACGGTGCGCATCAGCGACTGGCAGGTGAGCCTGCACGTGCTGCTGTCGCTGCTGTCCGCGGGGCTGCTGACGCTTGCCGCGGTGCAGTCGGTGGCGCTGGCCATCCAGGAGCGCCTGCTGCACCGGCACCGGATCGCGCCCGCCGGTGGCCGCATGCCGCCGCTGCAGACCATGGAGCGCGTGCTGTTCCAGCTGATCGCGGTGGGCTTCGGCCTGCTCAGCCTGACGCTGCTCTCCGGGCTGTGGTTCGTGCACGACTGGCTGGCCCAGCACCTGGCGCACAAGACCATCCTGTCGATCTCGGCCTGGCTGATTTTTGGCGTGCTGCTATGGGGCCGCTGGCGGTACGGCTGGCGCGGGCGGACCGCCACCCGCTGGGCGCTGAGCGGCTACGCGACGCTGATCCTGGCCTACTTCGGGAGCAAGCTGATCCTGGAACAAGTGTTCGGCAAACACTGGGTTTGAGCCCTTCTTCCGGCTCGCCGCGGTTGACAGGGGCCGGCGCGCGCCAGTAACTACGCATTCGCGACTCATCGGAACTCTGCTGCATTTTGGACAATATCCCGCTCCTGATTCTGTATCTGCTGCTCGTCGCCTGCATCATGCTGTCCGGCTTTTTTTCGGGTTCGGAAACGAGCCTGATGTCCATCAACCGCTACCGTCTCAAGACCCGCGCGCAGAAAGGCGTGCGCAGCGCGCGCATGGCGCAGCAACTGCTGGAGCGGCCGGATCGCCTGATCGGCCTGATCCTGCTGCTCAACAACATCGTGCAGGCGCTGGTGCCCATGCTGTTGCTGGCAATTGCGCAGCGCCAGGTGGGCGACACCGAGACGGCGCTGGTCATCGCCACCGTGGGAACGGCGTTGCTGATCTTCATTTTTTCCGAGTCCATGCCCAAGACCCTGGGCGCGCTCCACCCGGAGCGGATCGGGCTGCCCGCCGCGTTCATCTACTGGCCGACGCTGAAGGTGCTGGGCTGGCTGATCGACATCGTGAACCTGATCGGCAACCGCATCCTGCGCCTCCTGGGCGTGAGCCCCGAGGAAGCGGCCCAGCACAGCCTGTCCACCGAAGAATTGCGCACCGTGGTGGCCGAGGCCGGGGCCATCATTCCCCAGCGTCACCAGAAGATGTTGCTGTCCATCCTCGATCTCGAGAAGGGAACGGTGGAGGACATCATGGTGCCGCGCAACGAGATCGTGGGCGTGGACGTGTCACTGCCCTGGGAAGAGGTGCGCGAGCAGATCATGTCCACGCAGCACACTCGATTGCCGCTGTTCAGCGGCACCATTGAGGAGTTGTGTGGCGTGGTCCATGTGCGCCGCCTGATGCCGCTGCTGGCAGATGACAAGCTCGATACCAAGGCGCTGATCCAGCTCGCTCGCGAGCCATATTTCATTCCAGAAGGCACCCCCCTGAACCAGCAGTTGCTGAACTTCCAGAACCAGAAACGCCGCATCGGTTTCGTGGTGGACGAGTATGGCGATATCCAGGGTCTGGTAACGCTGGAAGATATCCTCGAGGAAGTGGTCGGAGAGTTCACGTCCGATCCCGCGACGCGCATCAAGAACGTATATGCAGCGCCGGATGGCACGTTTCGCATATCCGGCTCCGTCACGCTGCGCAGCCTCAACCGGTCACTGGGGTGGAAACTTCCCACCGACGGTCCCAGGACGGTGAACGGCCTGCTGCTGGAAAAGCTGGAAAACATTCCTCAGGCCGGCCGCCAGGTGGACATTGGCGGCTACCTTTTCGAAATCACCGAGACCCGTTCCAACGCCGTGAAAGCGACCAGCGTACGTCCACCGGCACGTGGCTCGAAAGTCAGGTCGAATTAGTTGCCTGCATCCGCTGCGCCGCTGCGACGTTCCTCGATGCGATCGCCCTTCTCGTCAAGCCGCTTCTCGATGCGGTCGCCCTTCTTTGCAAGCCGCTCCTTCTTGCGCTCGGCCCTTGCATCGAGGCGATCGTTGACGCGCTCACCCTTCTGCTCCAGCCGCTCCGCGCGTGCCTCGTGACCATGCTCCGCGGCGCGATCGGCGCGCTTGTCCAGGCGATCCTTGATGCGATCGCCCTTGTCGTCCAGGCGCTTTTCAACCCGATCGCCGCGCTCGTCCAGCCGCTCGTTGATGCGTTCGCCCTTTGCGTCCAGCCGGTCGTTGATGGCCTGCCCATCACCATCAGCAGCGGACACATTCACGGCAGCGAGACCCATGGCAGCGACCATCGCCAGCACACCCAGTTTCTTCTTCATCGGAATACCTCTTTATGTCTTCGGGGGGATCGAGAAGGGCACACAATCGTTGTGCGCTGACTCTTCTCGACTGATGGCAAGCTTGCAGCCGCCTTCCTGTATCCGGGCTGTATGGCCGTGTCGGCCAGTGGATTCGCCTCGCGGGTTGTACCGCAGACGGTTGCAGACTCCATGACGCCCTGGGTTTCCGATGTCCTGATCCTCGGCGGTGGCGCAGCAGGCCTGTTCTGCGCGTTCAATGCGGCGAATCGCGGGCTGTCGGTGCATGTACTTGAGCGCGCCGACCGCGTCGGAAAGAAAATCCTCATGTCCGGTGGCGGGCGCTGCAACTTCACCAATACCGGCACGACGGCGGCCCAGTTCCTGTCGGCCAATCCGCATTTCTGCAAGTCGGCGCTGGCGCGGTTCAGCCCGGACCATTTCATCGCGCTGGTCAACCGTCACGGTATCGCCTGGCACGAGAAGGAACTCGGCCAATTGTTCTGCGACGACTCCTCGAAGCAGATCGTGCAGATGCTCATGGACGAATGCCAGTCCGCCGGCGTGCGCATCAGCACGCGCACGGAAACGCGACAGGTCGCGCATCGGGACGGCTGGTTTGAAGTGCAGACCGCGCTCGGCACGCTGAGGGCGCCACGCCTGGTGGTGGCCACCGGCGGCCTGTCCATTCCCTCGCTGGGCGGCAGCGGTTTCGGGTACGAGCTGGCGCGGCAGTTCGGGCACCCGGTACGCCCGCTGCGCGCGGGACTGGTGCCGCTCACCTTGTCCGGCCGGCCGCTGGAAGACTGGCAGAGCCTGTCGGGCCTGAGTCTCCCGGTGGAGGCCTCGTGCGAGGGCGCGGCTTTCAGCAACGCCATGCTCATCACCCATCGCGGCCTGTCGGGACCGGCGCTGCTCCAGATCTCGAGCTACTGGCAAGCGGGAGAGCCGCTGCGCATCGACCTGATGCCGCATGCCGACGCGTCTGAATTCCTGGTCGAGCAGCAGCGCGCGCATCCCGGCATCGAGCTGCGGTCGGCTCTCTCCGAGATTCTGCCGAAGCGTTTCGCGCAGCGGTTCTGCGAACTGCTGGCGCCGAGACGCCCGCTGCGCCAGTTCCGCGCGCCGGAGTTGCGCGAGGTTGCGGCGCGCCTGCACGACTGGCCCGTGGTTCCGAATGGAACCGAGGGCTATCGCACGGCCGAGGTCACGCTCGGCGGCGTCGACACGCACGAGCTGTCGTCCACGACCATGGCCTCGCGGCGCGTGCCTAACCTCTACTTCATCGGCGAAGTCGTGGATGTCACCGGCTGGCTGGGCGGCTACAACTTCCAGTGGGCCTGGGCCTCGGCCCACGCCTGCGCGCAATCGTTGTGACGCGAGCGCCGATCGTGTCCCGCGTCCCTGCCACTCCACAGCCCTGCCCCTGCGACCCCGCCCGCCCCTACGCCGCCTGCTGCGGGTGCTGGCACGCGGGCGCAGCGGCGCCGACGGCAGAAGCCCTGATGCGCTCACGCTACAGCGCCTTCGTGATGGGCAACGAGCCCTACCTGCTCGCGACCTGGCACCCGCGCTTTCGCCCGGCGAGCGTCGAGCTTGACGCGAACGCGCGCTGGCTCGGCCTGAGCGTGCGCGCCGCCAATTCAACCGACGCCGGGCGCGCCGAGGTGGAATTCATCGCGCGCTACAAGGTCGGCGGCGGCTCCGCTGTGCGCCTGCACGAGCGCAGCCGCTTCGTCCGCGAGGACGGGCGCTGGTATTACCTGGACGGGGACGTGCTGGGCCGCACGTAATCCGTGGACGTGGCGGAAAAATCGACGAACCAGTCGATGCTCGACGGATTCATCATCGCGTCGCGGCTGGCGGCTTTTTCCAGCGGCCAGCCCATGAGCAGCTTGCGCACCGGCACTTCCATCTTCTTGCCCGTGAGCGTGTACGGGATCTGCTGCACGGCGTAGGCCTGGTCCGGCACGTGGCGCGGGCTGCAATCCTGGCGCAGCCTGGCGTTGATCGCCTTCACCAGTGCATCGTCCAGCACGAAGCCGGGCTTGAGGCGCACGAACAGCGGCATGAAGAAATTCCCGCCCGCCAGTTCGCAGCACACCACGAGACTGTCGGCCACGCCGTCCACCTGCTCGACCGCGCGGTAGATTTCGGCGGTGCCGATGCGCACGCCAAACCGGTTGAGCGTGGCATCGGAGCGGCCGTAGATGTAGCAGCCGCCACGCGCGTTGATCTTGATGAAATCCCCGTGCCGCCAGACGCCGGGGAACACGTCGAAATAGGCCTCGTGATAGCGCTTGCCGTCGCTGTCGCCCCAGAAGCGGATGGGCATGGAGGGAAACGGCTGGGTGCAGACCAGTTCGCCCACTTCGTCGATCACGGGCCTGCCGCCCTCGCTCCAGGCGTGCACGTCCATGCCGAGCATGCGCGTCTGGATCTCGCCGGCATGCACCGGCAGCGTGGGCGAGGCGCCGACGAAGCCGCTGCACAATTCCGTGCCGCCGGACTGCGAGGTCACCCACAGGTCGCGCTTCACCGATGCGTAGAACCAGCTGAACGTCTCCGGCGTGGACGGCGCGCCGCCCAGCAGCACCGACTCCATGCGGGAGAGATCGAACTTCCCGCCGGGCCTGAGGCCGGCCTTTTCCATCATCTGCACGAAGGTCGGGCTGGCTCCGAAACTGGTGGTGCCGGTCTGCTCGGCAAGCTTCCACAGCAGGTCCAGGTCCGGGTGCACCGGGCTGCCGTCGTACTGCACCGCCGAGGCGCCGGTGAGCAGCGAGGCCACCACGAGGTTGAACATCATCCACCCCGTGGTGGTGTAGAAAAACATCACCTTGCCCGGCCCCAGATCCAGGTGGAACGTCAGGATCTTGAGGTGTTCCACCAGCATGCCCGAGTGGTTGTGAACGATGGCCTTGGGCAGGCCCGTGGTGCCGGACGAGAACACCACCCACATCGGGTGATCGCAGTCCACGCGCTCGTATCGGAACGAGTCGCGCGGGACGGCAGGTCCGTCGAACAGCGCGTCCCACGGCAGGGCGTCGGGCAATGGCCCCAGTTTCCGATCCGGATGCAGGTATGGCAACCATACCACGTGCGCCAGGCTGGGCAACGCGGCCACCACCTGCTGCGCTTCCTGCCCGCGCTCGAAATCCTTGCCGCCGAAACGGTAGCCGTCGCCGACGAATAGCAGCTTGGGCGCAATCTGCGAGTACCGCTCGATCACCGTCTTCACGCCAAACTCCGGCGCCGCCGACGACCACACCGCGCCGATGGCGATGGTCGCGATCATGGCGATGGTCGTCTCGGGCACGTTGGGCATGTACGACACCACGCAATCGCCCGGCCCCACGCCCAGCGCGCGCAGGCGCGTGGCCAGCTGGCGCACGCGCGCGCCCAGTTCGTGCCAGCCCAGGCGCGCCAGCGGGCGCGACTCGGTGAGGTGGTGGATGGCGATTTCGTCCGGCCGCGCCCTGCCCTCGTAACGCAACAGGTGCTCGGCGTAGTTCACGCGCGCGCCGACAAACCAGCGCGCGCCCGGCATGATGCGGCGGTCCAGGACCTGCGCAGGACGCGCGTCCGACTGCACGTCGAAGTAATCCCAGATCGCGCCCCAGAACGCTTCGATGTCGGCCACCGACCATTGCCGCAGCGCCTCGTAATCATGGAACGACACGCCCCGCTCGCGGCGCAGCCAGTCGATGAATTGCACCACCTGCGACTGCTGCACGAAGGCCGCGCGCGGCGTCCACAGCAGTTCTCCTTCCGTCACTGACTTCAAGAACCGTTCTCCGGAAATGCAGCTTGAACCACGGGCATCATCGGACCATCAGGCGCGCAGGACGGCAAGCCGTTGCAGCACCTTTTCCGGTACACCATCCGCGGGCACCGTGGCGAATCGGAAGCCGTCGGCGGGGGCGGCGGGCGGGGCGTCGCCGGTCCAGAATCCACCGTCCAGCGCGAGGCCAGTCGACGCTCCAACCATCACCCGCGGCGCGACCACGAACTGCACCCCGCTGACCGCTCCGGAAAAGCCTTGCGCCGACGGCAGGCGCAGCCCCAGGGCCCAGCGATAGTGCGCGGCCACGTTGATGACGGGCTGGTACCAGGCGATCTCTTGCGCCGAAGCCGGTTCAGCGTCCGCCGATTCTTCAAGCAGCAGTCCGTCGAGCCCGTGTTCGCCGAAAGTGCGTAGGAACTCGGCGACGTAGACGGCGCAGGCATCGGCCTCGTCGGCGCCGGCCTCGACGCTGTCGGCGTCGCCAAATGCGAGGCGCCAGGCATCGACGACCCAGGCGCGCGGCGACGGCAGTGCGAGCACCAGGGGTGCATGCGGATGAGCCGCGCGCAACCCACGCACCACTTCGACCAGCAGACCGCGCAGACCCTCATCGCCCAGCAGCACCCGGGCCGGAGCGACCGCGCGCTTCCTGGCGGCCATCACCACTCTCAGCCCGGGGTTCGCTGCCGCCCAGGCGCTGGCGAACGCGCCCACCGGGACCACGGCGAAGTCTGGTCGCAGAAGGCTCGCCGCCTTGTGCCGGAACGCGACGTACGCGGTGGCCTCGAGCCAGGGCGTTTGCCCATCGGCAAGCAGGCGCTCGGAATAGGCGGTGTCATCCAGCCACAGGGCGCGCCCGCGGGACGCAGCGATCAGGTCCAGAACTTTCGGCATGCGGCTTCCCGTGGGAATTTCGTGCGCTGATCTTCGCGCGCCCTGCCGTCGCGAGACATCAGGTCGGACACTTCCCGCGCCGCAACCCGTCCCTGCGTGACCTCAGCCCAGCTCGCGGAACAGTCGCCCGACCCGTTCGGCGCCGGCACTCGCCCGCCACTCGATGGCTCCCAGGTCGGCACCCGTGTTGGACAGCCCCTCGCGGTCCAGCACGCGCTGCACCTGGCGCGCCACCGCCTCCCCGGTGTCGAGCACCTGCACGCCCGGCCCCGCGAGGCGCTCGATCACCGGCCGCAGAAATGGGTAGTGGGTGCAACCGAGCACGATCACGTCCGCGCCCGCGGCCTTCAGCGGCGCCAGGTACTGCTGCACCAGTCCGGCGACATGCGGTCCGTCGATTTCGCCCGCTTCCACGCACTCGACCAGCCCCGGGCACGGCTGGGTGATGACGCGGACGCTGCTCGAATGGGCGGCGAGCAGGCGGTGGAACTTGTCGCCCGCCAGCGCCGCGCCGGTCGCCAGCACGCCCACCACGCCGCTGCGGGTCGCGGCAGCGGCCGGCTTCACCGCCGGCTCCATGCCCACGAACGGAACGGGATAGCTGGCGCGCAGGTGCTCCACCGCCGCGATGGTCGCGGTGTTGCACGCGACCACGATCAGTTTGCATCCCGCGGCCAGGAGTTCTTCGGTGATGGCGACGGTGCGGGCCTGGATCTGGCCCTGTGGCCGTCCGCCGTAGGGGCAGTGCGCGCTGTCGGCGTAGTAGATGAATGCTTCGGCCGGCATCAGGCGGCGCAGTTCGCGCAGCACCGACAGCCCGCCGATGCCCGAGTCGAACACGCCGATCGGCCGCTGGCGGGGAGCCATCGATCCGCTCGGACCCAAGGACACCTGGCCCCTTTCAGTGGCGCGAAGAACCCGTGTTCGGCACGCACATGCAGTGCGCGTACACGCCGCGGGGATCGCTGAAACGCTGGAGCCAGCGGTTGGTGTCGGACTGCTCCATCATCCGCAGCAGCGGCTGCGTGGCGGCGAATTTCTTCAGGGACAGTTCGAATGCGCCAAACAGGCTGCCGACGATCCCCTGCGGAAACTGCGGTTCGGGATGGAATTCCTCGAGCGTCCAGTAGCCGTCGGCAAGACCGGCCAGCTTGGCGGCAGCGCGTGCGGCATCGTCCAGACCCCCGAATGAATCGACAAGGCCCAGTTCCTTGGCGGCCACCCCGCTCCAGACGCGCCCCTGGGCGATGGACTCGACCTTGGCCACATCCAGCTTGCGGCCACTGGCCACGCCCTGGACGAAGTCACGATAGCCCTTCTCGACTTCGGACTGGAAGATCGCCGCGACATCAGCCGACAAGGGACGGTCGGAACGGAAAGCACCCGCCAGCGACGTGGTGCCGACGCCGTCGGTATGGATGCCCAGCCGTTCCAGCGGCTCGCTGATGGTGGGGATCAGGCCGAAGATGCCGATCGACCCCGTGATCGTGGCCGGATGAGCCCAGATCTGGTCGGCGTCCATCGACACCCAGTAGCCGCCACTGGCCGCGACGGTCCCCATGGATGCGACCACCGGCTTGCCGGCGGCACGCAGGGCGACGACCTCGCGCCGGATCAGCTCGGAGGCCCACGCGCTGCCCCCCGGCGAATCGACACGCAGGACCACCGCCGCCACCTTCTCGTCGCGCCGCGCGTCTTCCAGCAGCTGGGCAATAGTGTCCCCACCCGCCTGCCCGCTCAGTCCCGACCCGTCCACGATTTCGCCCTGCACCACGATCAGGGCGACGTCGCTGCCCCCGGGCCCCGGCTTCCGGGTGCGCTCGACCGCGCGCAGGTAATCGGAGTAGTGGATCTGCCGGAAGCTGCCGATCTCCTCGTCGAAGCCCACATCGGTGGCGATGCGCTGCCGGAATTCGTTCACCGACTCCACGTGGGTCACCAGACCCATCTCCTTGGCGTAGGCCGCGCCATCGCCGCCGCGCTTTTCCACGCCGGCCCGATAGCCGCCCACGTAGCGGTGCGCAAGATCGGCGGACAGCTTGCGGTTGGCACCAAGCTGCTCGCCGTAAACCGTCCAGAGGTCGTCGAGCCACTGCTTGTTTGCGCGCCGGGCGGCGTCCGACATGTCGTTGCGGATGAATGGCTCGACCGCGGCCTTGAATTCACCCACGCGAAACACGTTGATCCGCACGCCCAGCTTGTCCAGCGCATCCTTGTAATACTGCTGGTAGACGTCGAATCCCTCCAGCAGGACCGAGCCCATCGGATCGATCGAAATGTCGTCCGCCGCCGCGGCGGCGAAGTACGAAGTCTGGTCGTAGAACGGCCCGTAGGCGTGAATGGTCTTGCCAGCCGCCTGGACCTTGCGCATTGCCACCACCAGCTCTTCGAGCTGTGCGATGCCCGCGCTGCTCAGCATGTCCAGCTTGAGGACCACGGTGGCAATACGCGGATCAGTCGCGGCGGCCTCCAGCGCAGCGGTGAGGTCGCGCAGCAAGGTCTGCGACGGCGGCTCGCGCGTGAGGCGCTCGAACAGGTGGCGCTCGACATCGATCTGGTCAACCACGTCCCCCGCTGGCCAGAGCACGAGCGCGGTGTTGTCCTCCACGCCCGTCACCGGACCACCTTTGAATGTCATCCAGAGCAGCCCCAGCGAAACGACGATTCCCAGTACCACCACGATGCGGTAGATCGTGATGACGGCTCCCCAGATGGCGCCGAAAAAACGGCTGATGAACGATTTTTTTTCTGACATGAGCCGCACGGAGCGCCAAAATGAAGTCTCGGCGAGTATGCCACGAGGTCATCAGGCCTCGGCCGCGCCCGCCACCCCCCATTCCAACAGCAAATTTCCCTGACAAGTTCAATGACGAACCTGGCGCAAGCATCTCTCTCTGTCGGCAGCGTGCTCGGTTTCCTGGCGGTGCTGCTGGGAGCGTTCGGCGCGCATGCGCTCAAGGTGCGGCTTTCAGTCGAAATGCTGGCAATCTGGAAAACGGCCAACGAGTACCACTTCTACCATGCGCTGGCATTGCTGCTGGTCGGGGTCATCGCACGCCAGGAGCGGCTGCCGGGACTCGATGCGGCGGCGCTGTGCCTTGTCGGCGGCGTGCTGGTGTTCTGCGGCAGTCTCTACCTGCTGGCGTTGACGCAGACGCGGTGGCTGGGGGCCATCACGCCGATCGGCGGGCTGCTGTTCCTGGCAGGCTGGGCCACACTTGCGTGGGCCGTCTGGCGGCGCTAGCGCCGCACGGCGCCGAGAATTGCATCGGCGAGCCGATCGGAAATGCGCAGCGCGGCAGACGTCACGGTCTGTTCGGCGACCATCTTTGCTTCCTCGGCCGCTGCCTGTCGCGCCTGCTGGCCCAGGTCGGAGACCCGCTCGCCGTACGACCGCAGCGCGGCATCGAGTTGGGAGCGCATCTCGGTCAGTTGGGACAGCAGCTCGCGTTCGATGCCATCGATCCGCGATGTCACCAGCCTCAGCGCCCGATGGGTTTCATCCAGGCCAGTACGCAGTTCGCTCTGCATTCGCCGCGACTCCACCAGCCCTTCACCCCGCTCGCTCGCCAGCTGCGCAACCGTGGACTTGATTTCGTTGAACTGCACGAGCAGGCCCTGCGAAACCTTGCGCATGCCGTCGTCGAGCTGTTCGCTCAAGGGGGCGGATTGAAGGCGGGAGAGCGCCCCGCTGGCGGTCCCATCGGCCACCACCAGCTGGGTCGAAAGGATGTCAGCGCGCCCGCCGCCGGCCACTACGACGGCCGTCGATGCCGCCAGGGGCGCGGGCACGGTGGACGCCCCTTCGTGACTCGCCGCCGCGGGATGGCGCTCCAAGTCCGGACCCGTCGCGGAAAAGAAGGGCGGCGCCGACACCCGGTGACGGTTCGCGCGGTGCAGTTCGTCGACCACCCGTTGCAGCTGGGCATGGACCGGCGGCATGCGCAGCACGGAGGTCGCACCCGCGGCATGGGCCAGGGCGTCGAGATCGGGGCCGCAGCGCGTTGCGAAGAAGAAAATCGGCACATCCCTCGCCGCAGGGTTCCGGCGCAACAGGCGCAGGGCTTCAAACCCGTCGATGCCGCAGGTGTTCTGGCCGATGAAAATCACGTTGCACGACTGGGCCAGCAGCCGTTGCCGCGCATCGTCCAAGGTATCGGCGGCTACCAGCCGGTATCGCCGGGTGTCGAAAACATCACGCAAGGCCGCCAGGTCCGGCTCCGCAATGCCAATCGTCAGCAGGTCAATGACGGGAACTGGATGCGCACGGTCGGGCCACATGCGAACGAATCTAGCACTGCCGCGGTGGCCTTGGAAAAGCCCTTGCACGTCGCGTAGGTGCGGTGGATTGCCGCCCCTCACTTGCGGTCCGCAAGAGCGACCAACCAGGCAAAGCGCCGGTCGGTCAGGGCACGCCGGAGCCCAGCGGAAACAGGGCGGGAATGGCCGCGCTGGCCAAAAGGCGGATGCGCGTGGCGTACAGCACCGACGCCTCGTTGTCTTCCGGGTTGATCTCCACCATGTGCGCGCCCGCCTGCCGCGCGTGCTCGGCAAAGCCCGCCGCCGGCCACACGACGCCAGAGGTGCCGACCGAGACGAACAGGTCGGCCTTGCGCACGCACTCTCCGGCGCGGCGGAACACGGCTTCGTCCACGCCGTCGTGGAACCAGGTGATGTCCGGCCGCAGCCAGACGTTGCACTGCGGGCACCGGCGATGCCGGTACGGACCGGCCGCCCGGTCCTCGTTCACGCCGTGGGTGCGGCAGCGCTGGCGCCACAGCGAGCCGTGCAGCTCGGCCAGCACCTGCACGCCGGCCCGCTGCAGCAGGCCGTCGATGTTCTGGGTGATGACCGACACGTTCGGGTGCCGCGCCTGCAAGGCGGCCAGGTGGAGGTGCCCCGCGTGCGGCGGGCAGGACAGCGCGGTGGCGCGTCGCACCTCGTGGAAGTCCAGCACCTTTTCGGGGTCGCGGTCGAACGCGGCCTGGCAGGCGTATTCCTGGTAGTTGTACTGGCTCCACACGCCGCCCACGCCGCGATAAGTGGGCATTCCGGACTCGGCGCTCATGCCGGCGCCGGTGAAGAACACCACGCGGTCGAACGAGCCGGGATCGAGCGTCTGCATGCGCGCCAGTGTAGGAGTTTGCGCGCGGCCGCAGCGCGACGCGTGCCCGGTACGCGCTGCGGGCCGCCTTATATACTGCCGCCCAAATTTGAACACGCCAGTGGCAATGAATCCTGCTTTCGATTTCGCGCGCCTGGGGCGCCGCACGCTGGAGATCGAGCGCGACGCCGTGTCCGCGTTGATCGCGCGCGTGGACGGAAGCTTCACGCGCACCTGCGAGCTGATGCTGGCCTGCACCGGCCGCGTGGTCGTGACCGGCATGGGCAAGTCGGGCCACGTGGGCGGCAAGATCGCGGCCACGCTGGCCTCCACCGGCACGCCGGCCTTCTTCGTGCACCCGGGCGAGGCCAGCCACGGCGACCTGGGCATGATCACGCGCCAGGACGTGGTGCTGGCCATCAGCAACTCGGGCGAGACGCCGGAAGTGCTCACCATCCTGCCGCTGTTCAAGCGCATGGGCGCGCCGGTGATCGCGATGACGGGCAAGCCCGGCTCCACCCTGGCCCGGGCCTCCGATGCCCACCTTGACGTGTCGGTGGCCAAGGAAGCCTGCCCGCTCAACCTTGCGCCCACCGCCAGCACCACCGCCACGCTGGCGATGGGCGATGCGCTGGCCGTGGCCCTGCTCGAAGCGCGCGGATTTACCTCGGATGACTTTGCCCTGTCGCACCCGGGCGGGCAGCTGGGCCGCCGCCTGCTGCTGAAGATCCGCGACGTGATGCGCACCGGCGAGCAGGTCCCGCGCGTGCTCCCGGGCGCGCCGCTCACCGCCGCGCTGCTGGAGATGTCGCGCAAGGGCCTGGGCATGACCGCCGTGGTCCAGGCCGACGGCCAGGTGGTGGGCATCTATACCGACGGCGATCTGCGCCGCACGCTGGACCAGGGCCTGGACGTGCGCTCCGCCAACATCGACCAGGCCATGACGCGTGGCGGCAAGTCCATCGACGCCGACCACCTCGCGGCAGAGGCGGTGCAGCTGATGGAAAAGCACAAGGTGTCGGCGCTGCTGGTCAAGGACGCGGACGGCCGGCTGACGGGCGTCATCCACATGCACGACCTGCTGCGCGCGGGGGTGGTGTGATGCTCGATTCCACCGAGGTTCAGCGTCGCGCCGCCAACATCCGCTGCCTGTTTCTCGACATCGACGGCGTGATGACCGACTGCAAGCTGTACCTGACGCCGGAGGGCGAAGAGCTCAAGGCCGTGAACGTGCGCGACGGCTGGGGCATGAAGGCCCTGATGAAACACGGCGTGGAAGTGGCCGTGATCTCCGGCCGCCCGTCCGTGGCCATGCAGAAGCGCCTGGAGTGGCTGGGCCTGCGTCACGTGGTGCTGAACACCGAGATCAAGCTTCCGGCCTACGAGCGCATCCGCGACCAGCTCGGCCTGAGCGACGAGCAGTGCGCCATGATGGGCGACGACGTGCCCGACCTGCCGCTGCTCACGCGTGTGGGCCTGGCCATGGCCCCGGCCGACGCGCATCCCAAGGCCATCGCCGCCGTGCATTTCCTCAGCCGCTGCCGGGGGGGCGACGGCGCCATCCGCGACGCCGCCGACCTCATCCTCGCGGCCCGCGGCGTCGGCTGAGAAACCACGCACATGCCCCGTTACGCCGGCCCGGTGATCGTCGTCGTGGTGCTCGCGCTGGCGATGCTCGTCCTGCGCAAGGAGGAGCGCGTGGCGCCAGCAGTGGCGGCCCAGGCCGATCCGCCGCGCTACACCGTCCGCGGCGCGCAGTGGAGCCGCTACGGCGAGACCGGGAAGGTGGAATTCCAGGGCCGCGCCGAGTCCATTGATTATTTCGATGACGAATCCGCGCGCCTGGCCAAGGTCGAGGTCACCGCGCCCAATACCAGCGGCGGCGCGCCCTGGATCGCCTCGGCGCCGGAAGGCCGCATGCCGGCCAAGGTCCACCGCGTTCTGCTCAGCGGCGGTGTGGACGGCAAGGGCCAGTGGCCGGACGGCGAGGCGCTGAAGTTCAGCACGCCGGAGCTGTGGCTGGATTCCGACCGGAACGAGCTGAGCACGCGTGCCGCCATCCAGCTGGACAGCCGCAGCAAGCAGGCGCAGGCGCAGGGCCTGGTCGTGGATGGCAAGCGTCGCACCGTCGCCCTCCTCGGCGACGTGAAGATGCGGTACACCCGTGCGCACTGACGTGCCGACGGCAGCGGGCTGGGCGCTGGGCGTCTTCGCCAGCCTGTTCGCGTCGCTGGCGCCGGCGCAGAAGTCGGCCGACCTGCGTCCCACCGGGCCCGTAACCATCGAGGCGGACCACGCCGACTGGGTCAAGGGCGGGGCCATGGTCTACACCGGCAACGTGCGCCTGGTGTCCGACGACCTCAAGCTCGCCGGGGTGCGGATGGAGTTCCGGCAACTGCCCGACGGGCAGTTTGAAGCGCGCATCGACGGCACCCCGGCCACGCTCAACCACACCGGCCTGCCGGAAGAAGACGGCAAGCCGGGTCCGCCGGTTGCCGCGCACGGCGAGACCATGACCTACGACTCCAAGGCCGCGGTGGTGGAGATCGACGGCAACGCCGTGCTCGCGCGCGGCACCGACGAGATCAAGGGCGGCAACATCCACTACGACGTGGCCAACCGGCGCATCCAGGCCAACGGTGGGGAGGGCGGGCAGGTGCGGATCGTGATCCAGCCTCCGCCGCCGGGCGCCGACAAGAAGGGCAAGCCGCCGGCCGCGTCCAAGTCGCCGAGCCCGTGAGCGAAAAATCCCTGCTGGTCGCCACCGGGCTGCTCAAGCGCTACAAGAAGCGCACGGTGGTGCGCGACGTGTCGGTGAGCGTGCGCGCGGGCGAGATCGTGGGCCTGCTGGGCCCCAATGGCGCGGGCAAGACCACGTCGTTCTACATGATCGTGGGCCTGGTGCCCGCCGACGGCGGCAGGATCGAACTGGACGGCCGCGACGTCACCCGCCTGCCCATGCACGCGCGCGCGCGGCTCGGCCTGGGCTACCTGCCGCAGGAGGCGTCGGTGTTCCGGCGCCTGACGGTGACCCAGAACATCGTCGCCATCCTGGAGCTGCGCAAGGACCTGGATCGCGCCGGGCGCGAGGCAGCGCTCGAGCAGCTGCTGGCCGATCTTCACATCGGGCACATCCGGGACGGAATTGGCGAATCGCTTTCCGGCGGCGAGCGCAGGCGGGTCGAAATTGCGCGTTCCCTTGCCGCGAACCCTCGCTTCATCCTGCTGGACGAGCCGTTTGCCGGCGTGGACCCCATTGCCGTGGGAGATATTCAGACCATCGTCCACCACCTGCGCGACCGGGGGATCGGCGTGCTGATCACCGACCACAACGTGCGCGAGACGCTGGCCTTGTGCGAGCGCGCGTACATCCTGGCAGAAGGAAAAGTCATTGCCGAAGGCCGTCCGGACGCATTGCTGGGCAACGAAACCGTTCGGCGGGTGTACCTGGGCGAGCAGTTCCGGCTGTGATCGGTCCCAGTTCGCCCGAGTGGATGGGCCGGGAACGGAGCGGCTCATTAGAGCGCCAACAGGGGACTTGAAGCAAGACTCGTACCGTCATATAGAATCGGGCCATGCACGCCACCTGCTCTGAATCCCTCCTCCCGGCCCGATGAAGCAATCCCTGTCCTTGCGTCAGGGCATGGGCTTGACCATGACCCCGGCGCTGCAGCAGGCCATCCGCCTCCTGCAGCTTTCCAGCCTCGATCTGCAGATGGAAATCCAGCAGGCGCTGGACTCCAACCTGATGCTGGAAGCCGACCCTGCCGAAACCACCAGCGATGCGGAACCCGAGGTCGCTCCCGAGACCGCTGCGGCGGCCGACGACGGCACCATGCTCGCGGAGGTGCAGGCCGCGGAGACGATTCCGGAAGAGATGCCGGTAGACGCTGACTGGGGCGACGTGTTCGACGATCACGTGTCCTCGGCCTCGTCCGGGTCGAGCAACGACGACGATGGCCTGCAGGATTTTCTCCAGGCCAACCTGCATACCTCGGCCAGCCTGTACGACCACCTGCTGGCGCAAGCTCGACTGGCGCCGTTCGATGCGGAGGAAGCGGTCGTCGCCGCGCACCTGATCGATGCCGTCAATGCCGACGGCTATCTCGAGGACTGGCCGGGCATCTGCGAACGGCTGGGCGAAATGCATGGCATTTCGCGAGCATGCCTCGAAGAGGTGCTGCAACGCGTGCAGGAGTTCGATCCGCCCGGCGTCGGGGCACGGGACCTTGCCGAATGCATGAGCCTGCAGCTCCGCCAGATGCCACGGACCCGGCCCGGACGCTGGGCCGCGATGGAGATCATCGAGACCGGGCTGCTCAACATCGCCCGCCGCGACGAGGCCGCCATCATGCGCGCCACCGGCCTCACGCCCGAGGATGTGCGCCTGGGGCTGGAACTGATCCGCTCGCTGCAGCCGCACCCCGGCCGACCGTTCCAGGCGCACGAGTCCGACTACCTGATGCCGGACGTCATCGTCACCAAGAAGAACGGCCGCTGGCGCGTGGCGCTGAACCCCGAACACATGCCCAAGCTGCGCATCAACGGGCGCTACCAGGGCTTCATCAAGCGCGCTGACACCTCCAAGGACCAGCTCCAGCTCAAGCAGCACCTGCAGGAAGCGCGCTACTTCATCAACAGTCTGGAGTCGCGGAACGAAACCATCCTGCGCGTGTCGCAATGCATAGTTGAAGAGCAGCGCGCTTTTCTGGAATATGGAGAGGAAGCGATGCGGCCACTGGTTCTCAGGGACGTTGCGCAGACCTTGGGGATACACGAATCGACGGTGTCCAGAGCCACGGCCAACAAGTACATGCTGACCCCCCGGGGTCTGTACGAGCTCAAGTATTTCTTCTCCAGTCACGTTGCGACCACCCAGGGCGGCGTGGCCTCCGCCACCGCGATCCAGGCCATGATCAAGCGCATGATCGGCACCGAAGATGCTGCGCGGCCCCTGTCGGACTCCACCCTGGCAGAACTATTGCTGCAGGAAGGCATCCAGGTGGCGCGTCGCACCGTTGCAAAATACCGGGAGGCGCTGAACATTCCGCCCTCGCACGAACGCAAGGCTGTTGCATAAAGGAGTTTTTCGAGCACGATTTTTCCCGGGGTCTCACGACCCCAAGACAGGAGGCACCGAGCGATGAATCTGAATATCTCCGGCCATCATCTGGACCTGACGCCGCCGCTGCGCGATTACGTCACGACCAAGCTCAAGAGGATCGAGCGGCACTTTGATCACCTGATCAACGCCGACATCATCCTTTCGGTGGAGAAGCTCCGGCACAAGGCCGAGGCCACGGTTCACGCCAGCGGTGCCGACCTGCACGCCGAGGCGGTGGTGGATGCCGACATGTACGCCGCCATCGACGCGCTGATGGACAAGCTCGACCAACAGACGCGCAAGCACAAGGAGAAGCTGCGGCATCACCACGTCAAGACCGCCGTCAAGCGCACCCTCCAGTAATTCCAGGTGGTTCAAGCAAGGCCCCATCGCTCCGGCGGTGGGGCTTTTTGCTGGACGACGCTCCATAATTCGCGCCCCCTGCGTTGCATGCCCTGAATTTCCCTGGAGTTGATTGCGATGACGTTGATCGAAATTCTCAGTGCCGAACGCGTCGCCAGCATCCCCTCCATCAGCAGCAAGAAGAAGGCGCTGGAAGAACTCTCCAGCCTGCTGTGTACCGGTATCCCCACGCTTGACAGCCACGACGTGTTCGCCGGTTTGACCGGGCGCGAGAAGCTCGGCAGCACCGGCCTGGGCCGAGGCGTGGCAATTCCCCATGCGCGGATCGCCACGCTGGACCACGGCGTCGGCGCTTTCATGCGGCTCAAGAGCCCGGTCAACTACGACGCGCACGACGGCAACCCGGTTGACCTGTTCTTCGGGCTGCTCGTGCCTCAGTCCATGACGGATGGCCACCTCCAGCACCTCGCCGCGATCGCCGAGATGTTCTCCGACGCGGCGTTCTGCGCTGGCCTGCGATCGGCTGCGGACCCTGCTGCCTTGTTCGAGCTGCTGTCCGGCTATTCGCCCGCGCGCTGAGCCCTTCCCTCGCCGGCGCACTGCATGGCCATGGACGCCCCCAACGATTCGGCTCCGGCAACCATCATCCTTCACGGCGTGCTGATCGAAGCCTTCGGACTGGGCGTGCTGCTCGCCGGGCGCAGCGGCGTGGGCAAGAGCGAACTCGCACTGGAAATGCTGGCGCGCGGGCATCGACTGGTCGCAGACGATGCGGCCGAGTTTTCGCTGGCCCCAGATTGCCGCGTAATCGGGCGCTGCCCGCCGTTGCTGCATGGGTTCCTGGAAGTGCGCGGGCTCGGCGTGCTCAACGTGGGCCGCATGTTCGGCGAGCACGCCCTGCGGTCGAGCATCGCGCTGGAACTGATCCTGCGGTTAGAGGCTGAGGACGAATCTTCCGACCCGTCGGACCGCCTTCGCGGCCGGCGCACCGTGACCCAGGTCTGCGGCAGGTCCATCGCCGAAATTCGGCTCCCGGTGCGGGCCGGCCGCAACCTGGCCACGCTGGCCGAGGCCGCCTGCCGCGACCATGCGCTGAAGCGCGCGGGCTACGACGCCGCGGCCGATCTTGCCGATCGCCAGTTGCGTGCGATGGGCGCAGCATCGTGAAGCTGATCGTCGTCAGTGGCTTGTCCGGCGCCGGCAAGACGGTGGCGCTCAAGCAGTACGAGGACCTTGGCTACACCTGTATCGACAACATCCCGCTGGCCCTGATCGGCCCCATGATCACGCGCATGCTGCGCAAGGCCGATGGCAGCCGCTACGAGCGCCTCGCCATCGGCATCGACGCCCGCGAAACACGGCGCGAGATCGCCCGATTTCCGCAGCACCTTGCGGCCCTGCGCAAGCGCGGCGTGGACGTGCGGGTGATCTTCCTCTCGGCCACGGACGAGGTGCTCCTGCACCGCTACGGCGACACGCGCCGGCCGCATCCGCTGGGCGATGAAAAGACCTCGCTGCTCGAAGCCATCGCGCTTGAACGGCGCCTGCTCGCGCCCATTGCCAACCTCGCCGACGAGCCGCTCGACACCACGAGCATGAACCTGCACCAGCTGCGCGAGGCCATCCACCAGCGCCTGCCCGAGGCGGAGACCGGGAAGCTCGCGGTGTTGTTCCTGTCCTTTGGCTTCAAGAACGGCGCTCCCAATGGGTGCGACTATCTGTTCGACGTGCGCTGCCTGCCCAACCCGCACTGGGACCCGTCCCTCAAGCACCTCACGGGGCGCGACGGCCCGGTGCGCGAGTGGCTGTCGGCGCGCGAAGACGTGCAGCGCATGCTGCAGGACATCGGCAATTTCCTGGAACCCTGGCTGCCCGCGTTCCGGCGGCAGGACCGCGCCTACGTCACCATCGGCGTGGGCTGCACCGGCGGCCAGCATCGCAGCGTGTACCTGGTGGAGCGCCTGGCCGAGCGCTTCCGCGACCGCTTCGATCCGGTCATCGTCAAGCACAAGGAACTCCGCTGAGACGCGCCGGCCCATGAGCTTCGGAATCCTGCTGGTGATGCACGGCAAGCTCGGCCACGCGCTGCTGGACTGCATGCGCGACATGATCGGCGAGCTGCCGCTGGCGGCCGACGTGCTGGAGGTGCGCCGCGTGCAGCACCACGAGGTGCTGATCCACCAGGGCAGCAAGATGATCGAGCGCCTCGACAGCGGCGCGGGCGTGCTGATGCTGACCGATGTCTTCGGCTCCACGCCCAGCAACATCGCCAACAAGCTGGCGGTGATGCACGGCGCGCCGGTGGTTTCGGGCGTCAACCTGCCCATGCTGATCCGCGTGTTCAACTACCCCGGCGCCACCCTGGAGCAGGTGGCGCAGCTGGCGGTGGAGGGCGGCCAGCGTGGCGTCATGCGCTGCGATGCGGATGGCGCGGACTGACGCATGGAACGCACCGTCATCATCGTCAACCGTCTGGGCTTGCACGCGCGTGCGGCGGCCAAGCTGGTCACGCTCGCCGGCCGCTTCAGCTGCGAGGTGCGCGTGCGCAAGGCCGGGCGCGAGGTCAGCGGCAAGTCGATCATGGGCGTGATGATGCTGGCGGCCGCGCAAGGTTCGTCCATCACCCTGGTTACCGAGGGCGAGGACGCGGCCGCGGCACTGGATGCGCTGTGCGCGCTCGTTGCCGGCCGGTTCGGCGAGGACGCCTGAGCGCATGAGTCTCTGGCTCGCCGGCATTGGCGTGTCTCGCGGGATTGCGATTGCGTGCGTGCACAAGGTGCACGGCGGCGACGTGGAGATCCCCGAGTACGCCATCGCCCCGGACGACGTGGAGCAGGAGGTGGCCCGTTTCCGCGGAGCCCAGCAGCAGGCGCTGCAACAGCTGCACGAGGTGCGCAGCCGCATTCCGCCAGGCACGCCGGGCGACATCGCCGCGTTCATCGACACGCACCTGCTGATGCTCGCGGACCGCTCGCTCACCGACGCCACCGTGACCAGCATCCGCCAGCTGGGCGTGAATGCCGAGGCCGCGCTGCGCCGCGCGCGCGATGGCCTGGTGGCTGTGTTCGAGCAGATGGAAGACCCCTACCTGCGCACGCGGCGGGACGACGTGGAGCACGTGGTCGGCCGCGTGCTGCGCGTGCTTACGCGAACGGAGCGCGTGCTGCCGGAAGCGGACGCAAAACAAGCCGAGCCGGTGATCGTCGTCGCCGACGACATCACGCCGGCCGACATCATCCTGCTGTCGCAGCAGGCGGTCGTGGCCTTCGTCACCGAGTACGGCGGCCCGCTGTCGCACACCGCGATCCTCGCGCGCAGCCTGGGCATTCCGGCGGTGGTGGGGCTGCACAACGCGCGAAGGCTCCTGCGCGACGGCGATGCCGTGATCCTGGACGGCGAGAGCGGCCAGGTGCTGGTCGATCCCGACGCCATCGCGCTCACCCATTTCCGCCGCAAGCAGGCGCAGCAGGCACAGGATCGCGAGCGGCTGCACCTGATGCGCGACGAGCCGGCCGAGTCGCGCGACGGCGTCGGCATCCGCCTGCTCGCCAACATCGAGCTGCCCGAGGACGCGCGCCTGGCCGCCGCGCACGGCGCCGATGGCGTGGGCCTGTACCGCACCGAATTCCTGTTCATGAACCGCCCCACCGCACCGGGCGAGGACGAGCAGTACGAGGCCTATTCGCGCGTGGTGGCGGCCGTGCGCGGGCCCATCACCATCCGCACCCTGGACCTGGGCGCAGACAAGCGCGTCGACTCCAGCCAGCGCCTCGGGCCCACGCCCAACAACCCCGCCCTGGGGCTGCGCGCCATCCGCCTGTGTCTCAAAGAACCGGGCCTGTTCCGCGTGCAGCTGCGGGCGCTGCTGCGCGCGTCGGCCCACGGCCAGGTGAAGATCCTGCTGCCGATGATCTCCAGCATGTCCGAGCTGCGGCAGGCCAGGAGCCTGATCGCGCAGTGCCGCGCAGAGTTGCTCGGTGAGGGCGCGGCCATGGCCGAGCGGGTGCCCGTTGGCATCATGATCGAGGTGCCCGCCGCGGCCATCGCCGCGCCGCTGCTGGCCGACGAGGCCGACTTCTTTTCCATCGGTACCAACGACCTCATCCAGTACACGCTGGCCATCGATCGCGTGGACGACGAGGTCAACTACCTCTACGACCCGCTGCATCCCGCGGTGCTGCGCCTGCTGCGCACGACCATCGACGCCGGCGTGCAGGCCGGCATCCCGGTGGGCATGTGCGGCGAGATGGCCGGTGACGTGCGCTACACGCGGCTGCTGCTGGGGCTGGGCCTGCGCGAGTTTTCCATGCATCCGGCCAGCATCCTGGAAGTGAAGCGCGCCATGCGCGGCGCCGCGGTGGGCGAGCTGCGCGATCAGGTGGACCGCCTGTTCCAGGCCGTCGGCATGGCCGCCTTCGAGCGCGAACTCGACGGCCTGCGTTCCTGAACTACGCCGCGCGCATCACGTCGACCAGCGCATCGAGCAGGCCCTGCAGGCGCGGCGCCAGGCGCTGAGCCGATGCCTGCCAGTCGCGACCCGCTTCGATAAGGCGGCCCGGTTCGCGCATGCGCGCGGCAGTGCGATGCAGGGCGCGCTCCATGCCGGCCTCGGTCGCGTAGGACCTCAGGAGCTGGGCAAAGCCGGCTGCGCCCAGTGCCGAGCCCCCGCCGAGTTCGAACCACGGTCCGGCCGCCTCGATGGCCGCGCCGCAACGGCCTGCGAATGCGTCCAGCGGCTCGGCGTGAAAGCCCGCCCAGCCGGCTGCCAGGACGTGATCCGCGGCGAGGTCCAGCACGATGCCGGCGTAGCGCCGCTCGCCCGCCGCGAAGTGGCTGCGCAGTTCCACGCTGAGCGGATGCCGGTCGGTGGCCGCATCCACCTTGCGGTGCAGGCGAATGCCTTCGGCAATGTCGCCGGGATAGGCGGACAGGTCCGAACCACGCACCACGTCGCCCAGTACGCTGCCGGCGAGCGAGGTGCGCGTGCGGTCGGCCAGCCATAGGTGCGCCAGGAAGTTCACGCAGCCATTGTGGCGCGCCTGATGGCCGCACGAATGCTCAGCGCACCAGTTCCACGCACAGTTCGCGGCGGTCCGATCGTCCGCGCTCGTCCAGCACGCTGACGGTGAACACACCGGGGTGCTGCGGCGCCCAGCCCAGCGGGACGCCGGGTGGGGACTGTCCGACAAAGGCATCGTCCACGAACCAGTAGAGCGTCCGCACTTCTCCATCGGCGTTTGCGTTGAAGCCGAGCCGCTCGGCGCCGGCCTGCGATTCGCGCAGGCTGTAGTTCACGCCGGTCAGGGGGGAGGTGATCTGCGGAGCCATCCCTTCGCCGCCGGAAATGGGATCGCCGCAATGACGTACCGACGGCGGTGGACGCCTGGGGATTCCGGCCTGCGCGAACAGGCGCATGAGGTCGGATGGCCAGAATTCGTGCAGTTCCCAGCGAACGCGCGCCGGATCAAAGGGTGGACAGGCGGGCTGCCCGCTGAGCGCGTCCACGGCAAGCTTCCGGTGCACCTGTGACAGGCGGATGGGCGATACGCCCGGGATGAACCAGGTGCGCGATCGCGCAGGGCAATCGGCGTTCGGAAGATCGCCCGAGGCGGTGCAGACCTCCACGCGCACCAGGTTTGGAGGCTGCACCGCCGCCGGTTCGACGTAGTCCGGCAGTGCGCTCAGGGTATCCACCATGCGGAAGAACAAGGGTGCTGCAGCACGCGCGCCGACAAACGCCGGATTCGACCGACCGTCGAACTCGCCCACCCACACGGCCAGCAGGTAGGGCCCGAACACACCGACGGTCCAGGCGTCGCGAAACCCCCAGGAGGTTCCCGTCTTCCAGGAAACCGGCTTCCCGTGTGCCAGGCCCTGCAGGATCACCTCGTCCGGGCGTGGGTTCTGGCGAAGCATGTCCAGCACCATGAAACTCGCCTCCGCCGATAACAGGCGCTCCGCGTCGAGCGAGGGCGGGTCGGCCTGCAAAAATCGAAGCGGGCGCAGAAAACCGCGATTCGGCAGCATGGCGTACAGCCGCAGCAGTTCTTCCATGGTGACTTCCCCGCCTCCGAGAGCGAGGGCGAGCCCGTAATGCGCCTCTGCGGCCGTCAGCACAACGCCGGCGCGCTTCAGGAAGCCGTACAGGCCAGGCTCGCGCAGTTTCGTGGCGAGGCCCACGGCCGGTACGTTGCGCGACCGGATCAGCGCCTCCGTCGCGGTGATCGGCCCCATGAAGGCGCCGTCGAAATTCTCCGGCGAGTACGCGGCGAATGCCGTCGGCGCATCCTTCAGGACGGAGAGCGGGTGGATCAGGCCCTGATCGATGGCCAGGCCGTAGACGAAGGGCTTCAGCGCCGAGCCAGGCGACCGTCGCGCGCGGGTGCCATCCACCTGCCCCTGCAGGTCAGCATTAAAAAAACTGGCCGATCCGACCAGCCCTTTCACGCTCATGTCGCGCCAGTCCACCACCATGGCGGCGGCGTTGCGCAGGCCCACGCGCGCGGTGCGCTGGAGGTGATCGCGCATCGTGCGTTCCAGGCTGCGTTGGACGCCGAGGTTCAGCGTGGTCGTCAGCCGCGGGGCGTCCGGGTATCGGGCAAGCAGGCGATTGACCAGGTGCGGCGCTTCGAACGGGAGGTCGCCGGGGCGGCGAAAGCGCAGCGCGTGTTCGACCAGCCCGCGATCGCGTTCGGCCTGCGGGTGCTGCGCCACCCAGCGCTCGAAAAGGCGCAGACGTGCGGCGCGCAGCCCTTCGCGTTCGCCTGGGCCGGGCATCCGGGCGACCGGGGATTGCGGGATGAGCACCAGGGCAAGCGCCTCGGGCAGCGACAGGCGCGCCGCATCCTTGCCGAAGTACACCAGGCTGGCCGTGCCGACCCCCTGGATGTTGCCGCCGTAAGGCAAGAGGTTGAGATGGGCTTCGAGAAGGTCGTGCTTGGAATAGCGGGCTTCCAGCCACAGGGCGAGCGCAATCTGCCGCAGCTTCCCGGGAATCCTTGTGGTATCGAGCTGCCAGGCCAGACGTGCCAGCTGCATCGTCAGCGTGGAGCCCCCCTGCCGGGCGCTCTGGGTCGCGGTGGCCAGGGCGGCGCGGACGAGCGCGGCGAGATCAACGCCGGGATGCTGAAAGTAGCGCTGATCCTCGTGCAGCAGCAGCGCCTCCACAAACACCGGCGAGACGGCCTCCAGCGGCGTCCACAGCCGATACTGCTCGTCCTGCGCCAGGGACAGGCGCAACAGACGACCGCCCTCATCGAAGACGGCCTGGGATTGGGAAAAGCGTTGCGAAAGGGGTGTCCGCGGCCAGAAGCGGAACGCGACAAGCGCAAGAACAACCAGGGCCAGCGCAGCGAGCGCGATGCCCGTTGAGCGCCCGACACGCGGCCTCGGTGCTTTCGTGACGTCGGCCCCGGATTAAGGCGTCACGCGGCGCGGGTGCTGCCAGCCAGGCGCGGGTCGCCCAGACCGCTCAGACCGCTCAGACCGAAAACGAGGACCCGCAACCGCAGGTGGTGCTGGCGTTGGGGTTGCGGATGACGAACTGGGCACCCTCCACGCTTTCCTTGTAGTCGATCTCGGCGCCGGTGAGGTACTGCATGCTCATGGGGTCGACCACCAGCTTCACGCCGTGGTTCTCGACCTGCACGTCGTCCTCCTCTGCGGCCTCGTCAAACTTGAATCCGTACTGGAAGCCGGAGCAGCCGCCCCCGGTGATGAACACCCGCAATACCTGGACGGGGTTTTCTTCCTCGTCCAGCAGTTCGCGCACCTTGCGCGCGGCCGAATCGGTAAAGAGCAGGGGCGTGTCCCCAGGCGGCGGAGCCGCTTCTGTGGCTGATGAAGTTTGCATGGTCGTGGCTCGGTGTCTCGAAACGATATTCAGGAGGATACGAGTGATTTGAGGCCCGCGTACTGCTCCAGTATCGGCGTGCTCGGTGCAGGCTCGGCGATGCCGGGCTGCATCGCACCCGGGGTACGTTCGCCGCTCGGGTCGAACACCAGGTGCCCCTGGACCTCCGCGCCCACCTGCAGTTCGAGCGCGTTGTAGAACACGTTGCCGATCACGCGGGCATTGGGTGTAAGCGTCATTTTTTCCTTCACGTAGACATTGCCGGAAACACTGCCGTTGACCACCAGAGTGGGGACGCTGATGTCACCTTCAATGGACCCCGATTCGCTGATCGAGAGCGTGGATGCGCTTCCGGTGCTGGCGATCACCTTGCCCTTGATCTGCCCGTCCACGTGCAGGCCGCCGGTGAAGAGGACGTCGCCCCGGATGACGGTGCTGCGACCGATCAGGGTTTCAACCGCCACGTCCTTGCTACGCGACCGGTCATTACGGAACACGCTCATTGCCTTCTCCTTAAAGGATTCAATCTGTGGAAACCAGGCGCGACCACTCGAACGCCTCGGACACCTTGCGATTCTCGGCGCGCCCGTCGTTCACCGAGAGCGTCACGATAATCCGCGACGGCACAAACCGCGCGGGAAACACCAGATCGCCGCTGAATTCCTGGAACGAGCGAAAGTTGAACGAGGCCGGCTCCCGCTTCCCGATCACCATCTCGGCGAGGTTGAGGCTCAGGCTCTTCTTCTGCTGCGTTCCTTCCACCGTGATCTCGAACGTCCCCGTGGCCACCCGGTCCCGCCGGACGGGCTGGACCAGCACCAGATCGTAATGCCACATGGCGTCACGGTCGGAAGGCTGCACGGTCATGCTGAGCACCTGGACCCCGGCCAGCGCCTTTTCAGGCGAGACGATACTTTTGTAGAGAACGAGCTGCTCGCGCAGATCGGCAACCTGCTTCTCCAGGCCGGCCAGCGAACGACGGCCTTCCTCGCAGGCCATGGCATCAATGTCGCACGAGCGGGCGGAAAAACGCTGCTGCCCGCGCAGGTCTTCCGCCTGCTTCTGCGCCTGCCGCAGTTCACGCGTGAGGCGACGCCGCTCGCCGCGCAGAAATCGCAACTCGTCCTTGGTTTCCGGGTCGTAACCGGCGTCGGTCGGGGCAAGCCAGGCCCAGAGTCCCCAGCCGGCAGATGCAATCAGTGTCGACAGCACGACGGCCTTCAGCGTGGACGCCCGCCATCCCCACCTGCGCGCCGCCGTGGCGCCGTCCGCGATTCTTGCCACGACAGGACCGCTGCAGGCGCCCTCAGGGCGCCATCGGCGGCACTTCCAGTCCCTGCGTTTCGCGGAATCCGAACATCAGGTTGAAGCACTGCACCGCCTGACCGGATGCCCCTTTCACCAGGTTGTCGATGACCGACAGCACGACCATGGTGCGGCGATCGGGCGCACGATGCATCGCGATCCGGCACACATTGCTGCCGCGGACGGAACGGGTTTCCGGATGCTCGCCAGCCGGCATCACGTCCACGAACGGTTCGCCGCTGTAGCGCATGGCAAACAGGCGCTGCAGGTCCGCATCCGGGTCCTTGAGCCGGACATAGATCGTGGCGTGGATGCCACGCGTCATCGGCACCAGGTGCGGCACAAAAGTGAGTCCGACTTTCTCCTCGGCGAAGACAGCGAGCTGCTGCTCGATCTCCGGCTGGTGGCGGTGGCCCGAGACCGCGTAGGCCTTGAAGCTGTCCGTTGCTTCGCAGAACAGCGAGGGAATCCTGGCCTCGCGCCCGGCGCCGCTGACACCCGACTTGCAGTCCGCGATGATGCCGTCGAGCTCGATGGCGCCAAGTTCCAGCAGCGGCATCAAGGCCAGTTGCACCGCGGTCGGGTAGCAGCCGGGCGTCGCGACGAGCCGCGCCCTGGCAATGGTGAAACGGTCCCACTCCGGCAGGCCGTACACGGCTTCCTGCAACAGGTCGAACGCCGTGTGCGGCTGCTTGTACCAGCGCTGGTAGACATCGCGGTCCTTCAGCCGGAAATCGGCGGACAGATCAATGATGCGCACGCCCCGGTCGATCAGCTGCGGCGCCATCTGCATGCAGGTGCCATGCGGCGTGGCAAAAAAGACCGCGTCGCACTGGGCCAGGCGTTCGATCTCCGGAGATTCGAATGCCACATCGGTGAAGCCGCGAAGCTGAGGGAAAAGATGGTCCGCCCGCTTGCCGGATTCCTGGCGCGAGGTCAGGACTTCGATCTGCACCTCGTTGTGCTGGGCAAGCAGACGCAACAGTTCGGCGCCCGTGTAACCGGTGCCACCAACGATGCCGACTTTGATCATGTGCGTGCTGCCTCCGGAAGGGCCGCTATTCTAGCGAGGTCCACGTGCTCACCCATACGGCCCTCATGCTGCTCTGGATCAAAGCGTTTCACGTCATTTTCATGGTCACCTGGTTTGCCGGCCTGTTCTACCTGCCTCGCCTCTTCATTTATCACCTCGGCGTCCGTGGTGGGCCGGAGCACCAGCGCTTCTGCACCATGGAACGCAAGCTGTACGTGCTCATGACCATCGGCATGGTTCTGACCTGGGGTTTGGGCATCTGGATGCTGGCGCTCAATCCCGGGTACCTGCACATGGGCTGGCTCCACGCCAAGCTGTCGCTGGTGCTGGCGCTTTCCGGCTACCACGGCTGGCTCAAGCTGAATCTGCGCAGGTTCGCCGCCGGCACCAATGCCCGTTCCGAAACGTTCTGGCGATGGGCCAATGAAGTGCCAGCCGTCGTGCTGATCGGGGCCGTGATTCTCGTCGTGGTCAAGCCCTTCTAGGCGGCCAGCATCGCCACGCGAGCACGATCTTGCTCGTGAGGGGCGTACCGACCCGCAGATCGCCGGATACAGGTGACCCCGGTCACAGGGCCGGGCAAGATTTTCGATCAGCGCTGGGCGCTTGCGCTCTGGTGGTGAGGCTGTACTGTCTGCATCGCACCGGGCTATGACCTTGTTCTCTGTCGACGGCGACGATCGCGTACGTCTGGCGCCGACGCAGAGCCATTCCGGCCGCGCCGACGCACAGAATGGCTTACGACCCGCTCGATCCTCGCCACCTTAGATCGATGCAAGGCATTCCTGCCCGCCCGTCGCCACATCGGCTTGCTGGCATGATCCGAGCATTCTT
Organism: Panacagrimonas sp.; assembly: GCA_052386745.1. Lineage (GTDB taxonomy): Bacteria > Pseudomonadota > Gammaproteobacteria > Nevskiales > Nevskiaceae > Panacagrimonas. Next base: position 106,300 of record JBQTJW010000002.1, read on the forward strand.
TCACTCATCTGTCGCCGGAACCCACTTGATGAAACCGCTCGCGGCGATCGTCGCCGTGTCCGAGATGAAGCCCGGACGCTACCCGAACTTCAGCGGCCTGGAGATGTACCGCCAGGTCATCGCGCAATTCCTGCGGGAGTGGCCGCAGCTGCGGCCGGCCGACATCCAGGGCCTGATGTCGTCGCCGGTCGGCATGCTGGGCGCCGACACCGACGTGTTCGCGCACGAGAAGATCTACGAGGAGCTGGGCATCCAGCCGCGTTTTGCCGAAACACTCAACGCCGGCGGCGCGTCCTACGCGCTGATGCTGATCCGCGCCACGCTGGCCATCGAGCGCGGGCTGTGCGAATCGGTGCTGTGCCTGGGCGCCGGCCGCTTCCCGAACGTGGGCAGCGGCACCGCCGAGCAGCTGAGCAAGATCATCAGCCATCCGGAGTTCGAGTACCCCTACGGCACCTACATCCCGCCGATCTTCGCGTTCAACGCCACCCGCCACATGCACGAGTTCGGCACCACGCGCGAGCAGATGGCGCAGGTGGCGGTGGCGCAGCGCGAGTGGTCGCTGCTGCATCCCGACGCGCTGATGGCGCCGCAGGGCCGGCTCAGCGTGGCGCAGGTGCTGGCCTCGCGGCCGATCGCCTACCCGTTCAACCTCTACGACTGCTCGGTGCCCTGCGAGGGCGGCTCGGCGGTGCTGGTGGTCTCGGCGCAGCGTGCCAGGCGCTACGCCGCGCGGCCGTGCTACCTGTACGGCTTCGGCGAGCAGCACACGCATTCGAGCATCAGCCAGGCGCCGGACCTGACCACGCTGGGTTCCAGGGACACCGCCGAGCGCGCCTACGCCATGGCCGGCGCCGGGCCGGCGGACCTGCGCTTTGCCCAGCTCTACGACTCCTTCAGCATCAACCCGATCATCTACGCCGAAGACCTTGGCCTCTGCGCCAAGGGCCAGGGCGGGGCGTTCTTCGCCGACGGCCGCACCGCGCCGGGCGGTGCGTTCCCGGTCAATACCTACGGCGGGCTGATGTCCTTCGGCCACGTCGGCGACGCCTCGGGCCAGAGCATGATCGTGGAGGCGGCGCGCCAGGTGATGGGCATCGCCGGCGGCGCGCGCCAGTTGCCGCGCGCCGATCTCGGCATCGTCCACTGCTACGGCGGCATGATGGCCGAGCACGCCACCCTCATCGTCGGGAATACGCCATGAACGCTTCCCCGCAGAAACCGGTGCCGGAAGTCAGCGAAGCGGCCCGGCCGTACTGGGAGGCCGCGCAGCGCGGGGAGCTGGTATTCCAGCGCTGCCGCGGCACCGGCAAACCGTTCCTGTATCCGCGCCACTGGAGCCCGTTCGATTTCTCGGCAGACCCGACCTGGGAAAAGGCCAGCGGCCGCGGCACGGTGTACAGCTACACCATCGTCCACCAGCCGCCCTACGCCGCGTTCAAGGCCGACTGTCCCTACGTCATGGCCATCGTGCAGCTGGAAGAAGGCCCGCGGCTGATGACCAACATCCTGAACTGCGACCCGGCGACGGTGAAGATCGGCATGGCCGTGAAGCTGTGCTTCGAGACGCGCGCCGGCGGCTTCAGGATTCCGCAGTTCGAGCCAGCCTGAACGCTGGTTCTTACCTTGCAACGTGGCCGTTTTGATCCCATCGCCACAACGAGGCTCGATGCGATCTCCGGGCAATCTCGCCCATTTGATGTGCCATGAATCACACTTGCCGCGCCACAATCTGTAGAAACAAATTCAAACTTGCCGATACACTTCTATCAATGGGGCGAAAAGGGAAAATGGGCTGACTGAACCACAGCACGCGATCTTGTTGAACGCACCCACCCGCGGCCCCGTACATTCCATCTCCGCTCTCATGACGATCCGCGAGTCCCTGCCACTGTGCATCGACCTTGACGGGACTTTGACCTACGTCGACACGCTGCATGAAGGCCTGCTTCGCGCCCTGCGAACGAATCCGCTCCGGCTGCTCGGGGCGATCGGTTCGCTGCGTGGTGGCAAGGCCGCGTTCAAGCGCGAAGTGGCGGCGATCGCCCCGATCGATGCCAGGTCCCTGCCCTACCGGCAGGACTTGCTGGATTGGATCAGGCAACAGAAGGGAGGCGAGCGTGTTCTGGTGCTTGCAACGGCCGCGGACAAATCCACGGCTGACGCGGTTGCCGATCATCTGGGCCTGTTCGACGAAGTGGTCGCCTCGGAGGGTGCGGCCAATCTTGCCGGAGACGGCAAGCGTTCAGCCCTGGTCGCACGCTTCGGAGAAAAAGGATTCGACTACGCGGGCAACAGCTCGGCGGACCTGAAAGTCTGGGGGAGCGCGGCTAACGCGATCGTGGCGGGAAGCAACGGCCTCGTGAATAAAGCCAGGGCGATTGCCACCGTTGACCGGGTGTTTGCGCCACCAACCAACAACCTGCTTGCATGGGTCAAGGCCGCGAGGCTTCACCAATGGGTGAAGAACCTGCTCGTCTTCGTCGCCCTGATCCTGACCCACAACCTCGACAATGTGGAACTGGTCGCCGCATCGGTCCTTGCGTTCGTGGCCTTCGGACTCTGCGCATCGAGCGTCTACATCTTCAACGACCTGCTGGACCTGCCATCCGATCGCCGGCACCCCCGCAAACACCGGCGTCCCTTTGCATCGGGCCGCTTGCAGACCAGTCACGGCGTGTTCGTTGGAGCGACGCTCCTGATGGCGTCCCTGTCGATTGCGGCGGCCGTCAACCTCTGGGTATTGCTGACGATTCTCGTCTACTACATTTTTACCTGGCTGTATTCGCTCCGGCTGAAGCGGATCGCGCTGGTCGACGTCATGATGCTGGCCGGCCTCTACACCATGCGACTGTTCGCGGGAAATGCGGCCACGCTGGTCTGGCCATCATTCTGGGTGCTCGCTTTCTCGATCTTCCTGTTTCTCAGTCTCGGCATCGTCAAACGCTACGCCGAGATTGATGAGGCGCGGCGTGAGGGGCGCGATATCACCATGGGTCGAGGCTACACGACGGCAGATCTGCCGTTTCTTCAGACCCTGGGCACGGTGTCCGGGTACTGCGCGGTGCTGGTCCTCGCGCTATACATCAACGACGCCTCCGCGGCGGCGCAGTATCAGCACCAGGGAGTGCTGTGGTTGACCTGCCCGATCATGCTGTTCTGGATCAGCCGGATCTGGCTCCTGACCACGCGCGGGTACATGCACGACGATCCCATTGTCTTCGCGCTGCGCGACCGCATCAGCCTCCTCCTCGCAGGGCTGCTGGGCCTCGGAATCCTGCTCGCAACGTGACCGCCGAACGCGAAAGCTCCTGGGGCAGATGGCCACGCCACCGGCACGAGGTGCGCGGACTGTGGAACCGGTTTGATCGCCCGTCGTTCGAGGACACGCGCAGTTTTCTTCCCTGGGGCAACGGACGCAGCTACGGGGATTCGTGCCAGAACGACAACGGCGTGCTGCTCGCTACGCGAGGGCTGGACCGTTTCATTGCCTTTGACGCCAGAAGCGGCGTGCTCGAATGCGAGGCAGGCGTCACGCTTGCCGAAATCATCGATCAGGTCCTGCCCACGGGATGGTTCGTCCCGATCACCCCGGGCACTTGCCTTGTCACGGTGGGTGGGGCCATTGCCAACGACGTACATGGCAAGAACCATCACCGGATGGGCAGCTTCGGGTGCCAGGTCCTGGGCTTCGAACTAATGCGCTCCGACGGCACCGTGCTGCACTGCTCCCGCGCCGAGAATGCGGATTGGTTCGGTGCCACCATTGGCGGCCTTGGCCTCACCGGCCTGATCCGGCGTGTGAAATTGCAGCTGCGCTCCGTGCCCGGACCCTTCCTGTACGGGCAAAGCCTGCGCTTCGCGAATCTGCAGGAATTCTTCGCCCTGTCCAACGCATCGGACGCCGACTATGAGTACACCGTGTCGTGGCTCGACTGCTCGGCGGGAGGCAAGGGATTGGGGCGTGGCATCTTCATGCGCGGCAATCATGCGCCGGTATCGGGGATGAGCCCCAAGGCGCGCCCGTTGAGCGTGCCCTTCACGCCGCCCATTTCACTGATCAACCGTTGGTCGCTGGCCGGATTCAACCGCGCGTACTATCACCGTCCCTCCGCTCACTCGGAAGATGCCATCTGGCATTACCGACCGTTCTTCTACCCGCTCGATGGCATTCGCAACTGGAACCGAATTTACGGCCCCCGGGGATTCTTTCAGTATCAATGCGTCGTCCCGGACACCTACGCGCAGGATTCGCTGACCGAAATGCTGGCGGCAATATCACGATCCGGCTCCGGTTCATTCCTGGCCGTTCTGAAGATCTTCGGTCGCGTGCTCTCCCCCGGCTGGATGTCATTCCCACGGCCTGGCGCTACGCTGGCGCTGGACTTCCCTAACGGCGGCGCCAGCACGTTGAAGTTGCTCGACCGACTCGATCAGATCACGCTGAGTGCGGGTGGTGCGGTGTATCCGGCCAAGGACGCACGCATGTCCGGCCGGGCCTTCAAACAGTACTTTCCGCGATGGCAGGAATTTGCCGAGCGCGTCGATCCGCGTTTTTCTTCCTCGTTCTGGCGGCGCGTCACCGGAGTTGATTCTTGAGAAGAGTTCTGATTATTGGCGCCACCTCCGCCATCGCCGAAGCCGTCGCCCGCGAATTGGCAACGCGCGGGGATGCCTTGTTCCTGGTCGGGCGCCGCGCCGATGCATTGAGCGCCATCGCGGAAGACCTCAAGTTGCGTGGCGCGTCAAAGACTCACATTCATGTCCAGGATGCCAATGATCTTGCACAACATCTGACCATTGTCGATGCGGCCTACGCGGCGATGGAGGGGCTCGATACGGCGTTGATCGCCCACGGCACATTGTCCGACCAGGCCGCCTGCGAAAAAGACGTGACCTGGATGCTTCAGGAGCTCCAGACCAACGCACTCAGCCAGATGTCCTTGTGCACCCACCTGGCCAACCGATTCGAGGCCCAGGGTCGAGGGACCATCGTGGTGATTACCTCGGTGGCGGGTGACCGCGGGCGACAGTCGAACTATGTTTACGGGTCCGCGAAGGCCGCTGTTTCAACCTTCACCAGCGGCCTTCGCCAAAGGCTGCACAAGAAAGGGGTATCGGTGCTGACCGTCAAACCGGGATTCGTCGACACCCCCATGACCGCAGCCATCGCCAAGAAAGGACCGCTCTGGGCAACCCCCGCCACCGTGGCCAGATCCATTGTCAGTGGCATGGCGAAGGACAAGGGAGTCGTCTACACCCCATGGTTCTGGTGGGGGATCATGCAGATCATCAAGAACCTTCCGGAACGGATTTTCCGCAGATTATCGTTATGAAATCGTCCGTCGGTTCGCCTCCACGGGCCGACGGAACGGGTTTTGCCTAAGCCCCGATTGACCACTGACTCACCGAATCTCATTCAACCCGAATGCAATACATCCCGCTGATCCTACTCGTCGTCTCGACCAATGCCCTGTCGCAGATTCTGCTGAAACAAGGCATGACCAAGATCGGGAGCTTTGACTTCGCCGGGTCGTCCGTTGCGACCATCGTCCCGGCAATCCTGCTCAATCCCTATGTCGTCGGGGGATTGCTTGTCATGGTGATGAGCATGGGTTTGCACCTGATGGTGCTGTCCCGTGTCCAGTTGTCATTTGCGTATCCGTTTCTCAGTATTTCCTATGTCCTGGTGCTGGTTGCGGGCTACTATTTGTTCGGAGAGACCATCAACACGGCCCGGGTCGGTGGAGTGGCCCTGATCTGTGTTGGAACAGCCCTGATCGCGCGCAGCTAAGTTCTTTACATTCATTCATCAATTATCCGCAATGAAACACATCATTTTTGGTGGCGACGGGTTTGTGGGCCGACACACGACGGACAAGCTGCTGGCCATGGGCGAGCAGGTACTGGTTTGCGATATCAAGAAGTCTCCGCTGCCGATGTATGACAAGGCCGAGTACCAGCACATCGACATCATGTCGCCCGACCAATTGGCGACGGTCAAGATTGCGCCGGATGACATCGTCTACAACCTTGCGGCGCGAATGCTTCATCCGATCGTCCATCGCAAGGACCGTTACGACTATTTTTTCTCCGTGGACTATCAGGGCGGCGTCTACATCATCGACGCCATGGAACGGGCGGGCTGCACCCAGCTGGTTCAGTTCAGCACGGACATGGTCTACGGCCACATGGTGACGGCACCGCCCGCCAAGACCGATCACCCGCGCAACCCCATCGGCGAGTACGCCGACAGCAAGCGCGTGCTGGAGGATTTCTGCATCAAGAAGCGGGCGGAAGGGCTGCGCGTCAGCATTTTCCGACCGCGACTGGTGAATGGCCCCGGGCGCGTCGGCATTCTGGGCAGTCTGTTCAAGCTGATCCGACATAGCCTGCCGGTCCCCATGATCGGCAACGGGCAGAACCGTTACCAGATGATCTCGGTCTTCGACTGTGCCAGTGCAGCCATTGCCTCGGCGCAGAAAGGTATCGTCAACGGCGAGTTCAATCTTGGGTCGGCCAACCCGATCAAGGTGAAAACCCTTTTATCCAACCTGATCAATCATGCCGGATCGCGCTCATTTTTAGTCCCGCTTCCGGGCAGCCTGGTGAAGCTGGCATTGAAGATTCTCGACTACGTCAACATGCCGCTGATGGTGCCCGAGCAGTTCGAGATTGCGGATACGGATTATGTGATTGATATCGAAACCACGATGAAAGGGCTGGACTGGAAGCCCCAGTTCAGCGACGAGGAAATGATGCTCGAAGCCTACGATCGTTACGTCGCAGGCTAAAGAGGAGTCCCGGCGAATCTCAAACCCAGTACGGAATACTCCTGTACCGCCGTGTGTCGCCCGTGAACCCGTGACGTGAGCAACCCCGGAAGAATATGGGGGCGCCCGGGAACCGATACCGCGTTGTGCGTCTGCGCGGTGTTCGGACTGTTTTCCGCCACGCTGATCGACAATCACAGCGATGCGGAGGATGCGCTGCGTTACGTGCTCGACGTCACCGCTGGAACGCACCTCTTCTACGCCAACCACCTGTTCTACAACGCGATATGCCGGGTTGTCTATGACATCTGGCTGATGCTTGGGCACTCCGGCAATGCCCTGCTGCCGATGCAATTGCTCAACGCCGCCTCCGGCGCGGCGACGGTGGGCGTCATCCATGGCATGGTTCAGCGAGCGGGATTCACCCGCTCGCTATCCCTGGTCATCGCCATCGCGCCGGTCTCCTGTTACGCGTTCTGGCTTTACAGCGTGGAGGCCGAAACCTACCTGCTGCCGATGCCGTGGATCATGGCGGCGTTCGGCCGCTTGCTGCTGCAACCGGCCGTACCCGCCGGGGGTCCTGAGTCCGGTCGATCCGTTTTTCGCGAAGCCGCCACCATTTCGCTGCTGCTTTGCGTTCCAACGCTCATCAACCAGCAGGCCGTCCTGTACTACGGTCCCGCCGCGCTCGGTGTCGTTCTCGGCTACCGGGGATACCCCCTCAGCACACGCCTGCAGGCCGCCCTCCTGATGCTTGGGCTTGGCGCTGCCATCTCGATCGTCGCCTACGCCATCGTCGCGTTCGGGGTGGAAGGTGTGGCGTCCCTACGCGAGTTCGTGTTCTGGACGCTCGGCTACGCGAGTGGTGGCATGTGGACACCCTGGTCACCCATGAGCCTGGTCAAGGGCGTCATGGGCTTCATCCGATCAATCGTCGGCATTCATAGCTTCCTCGCGTTCGAGGCTGTCGATCAGGCCCTGCGCTCGGCCCTGCCCGGCTTTCCGCTGTCGGAGGAGCGCTTCCTGGCCGCGCGACTGCCACCGGCAGCCCGGTGGATATCTGCCATCTTCACGTTGCTCGCATCTGGACTGGGGCTGGCACTCGTTGCGGGGCTGCTCGTCTCGAAGCGTCACGATGAAGGCGGTCAGCCCAGGATCGATCGCGGTACCGATGCGCTCGACTTTTCGCTGCTGGTTCCCGTCGCGACGGCGGTACTCCTGCTGCAGACGATCTTCATCGTTCTCTGGCTGCCTCAGAACGTGGAATTCTGGATCACGACCTTGCCCTGGGTCTTTCTCCTTGCCGGCTTTTTCATCCACCGCCGTGGGAGTAGCACCTTGACTTGGATTGCGGCGGCATGCGTGGTCTCGCTGGGCATTGGAAATGCCGTCGGCAGCATCATTCCCCTGGGCGATCCCGGCAAGGATTACTGGCGCGATGCGACGCGCCTCATCAACCAGTCAGCCCGGAAGGGTGATCTCGTCTTCGAGTTTGGCGGCTACGAGGCGGGGAACTACATCGAGGTCTTCTCCCAGGCCGCCATCCTGCCCGCCAACGACGACCCGAATCTGATCCGTGCCCGGATCGTGGCTCATCCGGGACGTGTTCTGGTTTCATCGTGGGTGCTGGATCCCCCGCCTGCTGTCATGACCGCGGAATCCGATCTGGCACAAACCTGGGATCGCGCGGGAATCCAGGCATTGATGAAGTGCTACCAGCCAAACCTCAAGACCATCGCGACAGCCCCCGACCAGACCCTCTGGGAACTGCTTGCGCCGATCCCTGCCTGCAACTGAGTGTCAGTTCGTCCGCAGCGGCCTGCCGATGGAGGGCGCAAGCCGCGCGATGCCGGCCCCCAGCAGCGCGATCACCATCGCCGCCAGATAGATCCCGCGAGGCCCCAGCGCCTCCCACGCCGTTCCGCTGAGCAGGCTGCCCAGCCCCCCGCCCAGCCCAAAGCTCACCGCTGAAAGCAGTGCCTGCCCGCGGCCCTGAAGACGGCCGGGAAAGAGCTCGTGAATGAAGTGCACGGTCACCGCGTGATACACCGCGAAGCTCAGAAAATGCAGCACCTGGCTGATTGCCACCAGGACTCCGGCGTCCACGAAGCAGGCCAGCAGCATCCAGCGGACGGCCGCGCTGAGCAGGGTGGCGACCAGGACCGGCCGCGCACCGAAACGGCGGATGATGGAGCCGGTGAAGAAGAACACGATCACTTCGGCGATCACCCCCAGCGCCCATAGCCCGCCGATGGCCGTCCGCGAGTAAGCGTGCTGTTCCAGGTAGATCGAAAAGAATCCATAGAACGGCGCAAACGAAAGCTGCGACAGGAAACAGGCCGCAAGCAGCGCCAGCACCGCGGGATTGCGGACACGATTCAGGAATCCGCCCAATGCGGCGTCGTGCGGACGATGGTCGTGCACGTCGGGAACGCGCAACGCCAGCCAGGCCATGCCCAGCATGCCGGCGACCACCACCCAGGGAACCGGCCACACGCCGGTCCTGTCCAGCACCGGGCCCATCGCCGATGCGGCAACGACAAAACCGATGCTGCCCCACAGGCGGGTGCGCGCGTAGTCGCTGCCCGTGCGCGCGAGGTGATTGAGCGTCACCACGTCGAACGCCGGCAGCGCCGCGTTCCAGAACACGGCGTAGGCCAGATGTGCGAGCAGCAGCATCCGGAAATCGGGCGTGAACGGAATCAGGCCGAACAGCACCGCGCAGACCGCCATCGCCCCGGCGATCCACGGCATGCGTCGACCGCTTCGATCCATGATCCAGCCCCAGGCAACAGGAGCGAGCACGCGCACCAGCGCGGTTGCCGCCAGCACCGAGCCTATCTGTGCAGGCGAATAGCCCAGGCTGTGCAGGTACAGCGGCCAGTACGGCACGAACGCGCCCACGGCCACGTAATGCACGAAGTAGAAGCCCGAAAGCTTGAGTTGAAGCATCCGGAACGGCCCCAGCACTCCCATGGCGGCGGTCCTGGCCGCACCGTCATCACTCATCGCCGACTCGACCCCTGGACGAAGCGCCTAACCGTCGGCCGTCAAGGCGCCGCACCCGGGATTCGCGGCGTGGTCACCACCACGTCCGCGTTCTGCGCGCGGTGGCGCAGGGCGTGGTCCATCAGCACCAGCGCCACCATGGCCTCGGCGATGGGGACCGCGCGGATGCCCACGCAGGGGTCGTGGCGGCCGGTGGTGCGCATGTCCACCGCCTCGCCGTTTTCGTTGATGGACCGGCCTGGCGTGGTGATGCTGGAGGTGGGCTTGATCGCGATGGAGCACAGCAGGTCCTGCCCGGTGCTGATGCCGCCGGAAATGCCGCCGGAGTGGTTGGCCAGGAAACCGGCCGGACTCATCTCGTCGCGGTGCGCGGTGCCGCGCATGCCGGCCACCTGCATGCCGTCGCCGATCTCCACCCCCTTCACCGCGTTGATGCCCATGAGTGCGTGGGCCAGGTCCGCGTCCAGGCGATCGAACACCGGCTCGCCCAGGCCCGTGGGCATGTTCGTGGCGACCACGTTCACGCGCGCGCCGACGGAATCGCCTTCCGAGCGCATGCGGTCGATGAGCGCCTCCAGCTCCGGCACGCGCGATGGGTCCGGGCAGAAGAAGGCGTTGCGTTCCACCGCGTCCCAGTCCTTCAGGTCCAGGACCACCGGCCCGATCTGGGCCACGTAGCCGCGCACCGCGACGCCGAACTTCAGCCGCAGCCACTTCTTGGCGATGCCCGCCGCCGCCACCCGCACCGCGGTTTCGCGCGCGGATGAACGCCCGCCGCCGCGGTGGTCGCGCAGGCCGTACTTCTGCACGTAGGCGTAGTCCGCGTGGTTGGGGCGGAAGGTCTGGGCGATCCTGGCGTAGTCGTAGCTGCGCTGGTCGGTGTTCTCGATCAGCAGCGCGATGGGCGTGCCGGTGGTGCGGCCCTCGAACACGCCGGAGAGGATGCGCACGGCATCGGCCTCCTTGCGCTGCGTCACGTACTTGCTGGTGCCGGGCTTGCGACGGTCCAGGTCCGGCTGCAGGTCGGCCTCGCTCAGTTCCAGCCCCGGCGGGCAGCCATCCACCACGCAGCCGATGGCCGGCCCGTGCGATTCGCCGAAGCTGGTGACGCAGAACAAGCGACCAAACGTGTTGCCGGACATGGTGAAAGTGCCGTGGTCTCCTGCCCGAATTGGCGCAGGACAATGAAAAGGTGAGCGCTATTGTCGCGCATCCACCGAGCAGGCCGCGCCGTCGTCGCAGCTGGACCGCTCCACCTGCACCGTGACGTGGCCCACGCCGTGCGTATCGCGCAGCCAGGCCTGGATACCGGCGAGCGTGCGGTCGGCGTCGGCGCTGGGCAGCAGCACGGCGTGCAGGGTCATGAGGCTGTCGCCCGGCGTCATAGACCAGGCGTGCAGGTGGTGCACGCTGCTGACGCCCATCACCGCGCGCGGCAGGTCCGCGGCGATGCCACCCAGGTTCAGGCCGTGCGGCGCGCCTTCGAGCAGCACGTGGGCCGAGTCGCGGGTGATGCGGATGCCGGTCTTCAGGATCAGGCTCGCGGCCAGCAGCGAGAGCAGCGGGTCGGCGCGCATCCAGCCGGTGCAGGCGATGACGATTCCCGCGATCACCGTGGCCACGGACCCCAGCAGGTCGGACAGCACGTGCGCCGCGGCGCCGCGGCGGTTGATGTCGTGCTCGTGCCCGCCGTGCAGCAGCCCGAAAGCCAGCAGATTGGCGACGAGGCCGATGGTCGCGATGCCCGCGAGTTTCCAGCCGTCCACGTCCAGCGGCTGCAGCAGGCGCGCCACCGCCTCGAACGCGATCCACGCGCTCACTGCCAGCAGCAGCAGGCCGTTGACGAAGGCCGCCAGCACCGGGAAGCGGCCGCGACCGTAGCTGTGGCGGCCATCCGCCGGCCGCGCCAGCTGCGCCTGCGCCAGCACCGCGAGCAGCAGGCTGCCGGCGTCGGTGAGCATGTGGCCGGCGTCGGCGACCAGGGCCAGTGACTGCGTCCACACCCCGCCTGCGACCTCGACCAGCATCACCGTCACGGTGATGCCCAGCGCCAGCTTCAGGCGCCCGGAACCGCCGCTGGTGTGCGCGTGGTGGTGGTCGTGGTGGTGGTGGTCGTGATGGCAGGCATCGCCGTGGCCGTGGGCATGCCCGTGCCCGCGGCCGCTCATAGCGACGGCCGCGCCTTGAGCAGGGCCTCGCGCCCGATGCTGAACACGCCGTCGCCGCCGCGCTGGAATTCGATCCAGATCACCGGCAGGCGCGGCCAGCGCTTCTCGAATTCCTCGCGGCTGCCGCCGACCTCGCAGATCAGCGTACCGTCGCGCGCCAGGTGCTCGGGCGCCTCGCGCAGGATGCGCGCCACGATGTCCATGCCGTCCTCGCCGGCGTCCAGCGCTAGGCGCGGTTCGCGGCGGTACTCCACCTCCAGCGCCGCCCACTCCGCGGTGGGCACGTACGGCGGATTGGTGACGATGAGGTTGTAGCGCTGGCCGCCGAAGGCCTGGAACAGGTCGCTGCCCACGGCGCGCACCCGGTCCTGCGCGTGGTGGCGCGCGATGTTGCGCTGGCACACGTCCAGGGCGCCGGCGTCGATTTCGCCCAGGTCAACCTGGCACTCGAACGTCAGCGCGCAGGCGATGCCGATGCAGCCCGAGCCCGCGCACAGGTCCAGCACGCGTCGGGGCGGCTCGTCCAGCCAGGGCGCGAATCCGCGCTCGATCAGTTCGGCGATGGGCGAGCGCGGCACCAGCACGCGCTCGTCCACGTAGAACGAAAATCCGGCGAAGTCGATCTGCCCGAGCAGGTAGGCCGCGGGCAGGCGCGAGTCGATGCGCCGCCGCAGCAGCGCGTGCACGGCGAGCCGCTCCGGCACCGCGATGTGCGCCTCCAGGTACGTGGCCGGAAGGTCCGCCGGCAGGTGCAGCGCGTGCAGCACAAGGTGAAACGCCTCGTCCAGCGCGTTGTCGGTGCCGTGGCCGAACACCAGCTGCGCCTCGGTGAAGCGGCTGGCGCCCCAGCGCACCCAGTCGCGCACCGTGGTCAGCGTGGACAGCTCGGCGGGTACTTCGGGCGGGTGCGGCATGGGGGCTGTGGGATAATCCAAGGCTGCGAATTATGCCCGTCCCTGCACCACACTCATGTCAAAGACCTCCCGCGGGCTGAGCCTGGCCCTGATTGCCCTGGCCGCGGCCGCTGCCGGGCTGTTTTCGGCCTCGCACGTCTTCGCGCCCGCGCCCTCCACCCAGACCCCGATCAGCTCGGGGACGCTGCTGCCGCAGCCACGTCCGATTCCCGAATTCACCTTGGCCGGCGCCGACGGCCAGCCCTTCACCAAGGCCGCGTTCGCGGGCAAGTGGAGCGTGATCTTCGTGGGCTTCACCCACTGCCCGGACGTGTGCCCCAACACCCTGGCGCTGCTCAAGAACGTGCGGCGCGGGCTGGTGGAGCAGAAGAAGGATCTCCAGGTGGTGCTGCTCTCGGTGGACCCCGAGCGCGACACGCCCAAGGTGCTGTCCGACTACGTGCGCTATTTCGACCCGGCGTTTCTCGGCGCCACCGGCCCCAAGGCGCAGCTCGATCCGCTCGGCAGCGCGCTCGGGTTCGTCTACATGAAGGTGCCGGGCGCGACGCCCGAGACCTACACGGTGGACCATTCCTCCGCGCTGATCCTGGTCAACCCGCAGGCGCAGGTCGCCGGCTATTTCACGCCACCGTTCAAGGTCGAGCCGCTGAAGGACGACCTCGCCCGCCTCATCCCTGGCGCGGTCTGATGGCCGCGTCCGGTAGCACCCGCGACCGCCTGTTCGCGCTGGTGCAACTCTGCCTGCCCACGCGCTTCATCTCGTGGGTGGTGTTCAAGCTCACGCGGGTCGAGGCGGTGGGCTTCAAGAACGCGTTCATCCGCTGGTTCATCGGCGCGTTCGCGGTGCCGATGCACGAGGCGGAAAGCCCGCACCCGGAGCATTACCGCCACTTCAACGCGTTCTTCACGCGCGCGCTCAAGCCGGGCGCCCGCCCGGTGGCCGCGGCGGGCATGGTGTCGCCGGTCGACGGCACGGTGAGCCAGCTCGGCCGCATCGAGGGCGGGCGCATCTTCCAGGCCAAGGGCCAGCACTACACCGCCGCCGAACTGCTGGGCGACGAGGCCCTGGCGCGGCCCTTCAGCGGCGGCAGCTTCTGCACCATTTACCTGGCGCCCTACAACTACCACCGCATCCACATGCCGGTGACCGGGCGGCTCGCGGAATGGCTGCTGGTGCCGGGCCGCCTGTTCAGCGTCAACCCGGCCACGGCGCGCGCCATGCCGCGGCTGTTCGCCCGCAACGAGCGCGTGGTGACGCTGTTCGAAACGGCGTTCGGCCCGTTCGCACTGGTCCTGGTGGGGGCGCTCAACGTGGGGTCGATGGAAACCGTGTGGGCCGGGCAGATCACGCCGCCGCACCGACGCAGCGGCATCGTGCGATGGCGGCCGCGCGCGCCGGTGCAGATCGGTCGCGGCGAGGAGATGGGCCGCTTCAACATGGGGTCCACCGTGGTGCTGCTCGCCCCCGCCGGGGCGGTGAACTGGATGAGCGGCATCCGCGCCGGCTCCGCCATCAGGATGGGCGCGCGCCTTGCTGACCTGACGGCCTGAGCGCGTCCGGCAGCCTCTGGTGAGACTCGATTCCCTGCTCAAGGTCACGCTGGGCGTTGCCATGCCAAGGCACAACATCCCCGGCTTCCAGGAGATGAGCGACGTGCTCAGCCGCGCCGGCGTGTTCAACACGCGGCACTACCAGAGCATGGTCGAAGAGCTGCTGGACTACTGGGAGATCGGCGCGCTCACCGGCCTGTCGCCCCACGCCCAGCATTCGCAGGAGCGCCTGATGAAGGTGCCGGCGCGGCTGGCGCGCATGGCCGATTACGCCGATGCCAAGGCGCAGCCAAAGAAGTTCGCCTTCGACGTGATCTACCACCGCGCCGTGGAACTCTAGAAGTCTCCGCTCGATAGCTCACCAACGGCCCCCGCGTCGACCGGTCTACACCTAGGGAAACCCTGCACAGGTTCAATTTGAGCGTGGCGGTGGCGATGCAGAGGCGCGGGGTGCCTGCAACGGTTGCCGACCGACTTGATTTCCGATGTTTCTGATGCGATCCGGACTCGAAACCCG
>JBQTJW010000003.1:0-92472 GCA_052386745.1 Panacagrimonas sp.
TGCGGGCCAGATTGGAGACGAACTGCACCGCCGCGAAAAGCGGCACCGCTTCGACCGGCGCGAAGCCCGCCGCGAACAGCACCGCAATCAGCACCGTGCCGCCGCCCAGGCCGGCGACACCGGACAAAGTGCTGGTGGCGAAGGCGGCGGCGATCAGGGCTGCATCGAGCGGCGTCATTTCTGATTCAGAGACCCAGGACCGTAGCCAGCGTCAGCATCAGGCCCATGCCGGCGATGTCGCGGCCCGAGCCCTCTGTCGAGGGACCCCTTGCGCAAGCAAGGGGATCGACGGCAAGGCGAGTGGACGCGGACATCGGCGGACTCTGACTCACAGTACCAGGACCGTAGCCAGCGTCAGCATCAGGCCCATGCCGGCGATGTCGGTCCCCGTGGTCAGGAAAATGCTCGAGGCGGTGGCCGGGTCGGCGCCCAGGCGCTTGAGCAGCAGCGGTGTCATCACGCCGAAGAACCCCGAGGCCATGCAGGCGCCGGTCATGGCCAGGCAGATCACCAGGCCCAGAATCATTGGATTGCCCTCCGCGGCCGCGCCGCCCGAGGTGGTCCACCACATGGCAGCGCCGGCGACGATGCCGGTGAGAAAGCCGTTCAGCGCGCCCAGCGTCATCTCCTTGGCCAGCAGGCGGCTCACGCGCACGTCGCGGATGTCGCCCAGCGTCAGGCCGCGCAGGGTGATGGCCAGGGTCTGGCAGCCGTTGTTGCCGCTCTGCCCGGCGAGTACCGGCAGGAAGGCTGCGAGCGCAACGATCTGGGCGATGGTGTCCTCGAACATCCCGACCACGAAGGCGGCGAGGAATGCCGTCAGCAGGTTCAGCTGCAGCCAGGGATGACGCAGGCGGAAGGCCTGCCAGAGGCCAGTGGTGACACGCTCCTCCTTGTCGACGCCGACCATCTGGCCGGACTGGGCGCTGATCTCGATGGCCTGATGTTCGAACAGGCGCCAGCCGCGCACCTGACCGACGATATGCCCATAGCCATCCAGCACCGGGTACACCGGGTAATGACGATGCACTGCCGCCTTGATGGCGTCGGCCGAGGTCTGGTTGCTGTGGAAGCAGAAAGGATCGCGCAGCATCACCTCGCGCAGCGGCGGGTTGCCCTCGGCCAGCAGCAGATCGCGGATCACCACCATGCCGCAGAGCTTGCCGTGCTCGTCGGTGACGTAGAGATAGGTGATCTGCTGCGGCGACGGGTGGGCGCGCAGGAAGCGGATGGCCTCGCTGACGCGCACCGTGGCCGGCAGCACGCCGGGTGCCGGCTCCATCAGTTCGGCGACGCTGCCCGGCACCGCGGGTTGCTCGGCGAGTACCGCATCCGGGTCGGCGCGTAGCGGCTTCGGCAGAAAAGCATCCACTTCCCGTGCGAAAGCGACCGGCAGCTGGGCGCGGATCTGCGCCACGCGCTCGGCGGTCTCGCGCGCCAGCAGACTGGCGGCATCGCGTGGTACGCGGCTACTCACTGCGCGCAGCAGATCGAGCGTTTCCTTGATCGACGACGGGGGCTTCGAGTCGGGTTCCATACGCCACTCCGGTGAACAGGCGTGACTGTAGCCGCATGCGCCCGTTGACAAAACCCGGATGCTGCGCAGACTGCGCGCCGGTCATCGGGGATTTCGCATGAAGCTCTACGGCATGAAGGGTTCCGGCAATTGCTGGAAGCCCGCTACTCTCATGCAGCAACTGGGCATGGCGTTCGACTGGGTGGAGATCGATATTCTCAAGGGCGAGTCGCGCACGCCGGCCTACCTGGCGCTCAATGCCAACGGCAAGGTGCCGCTGCTGGAAGTCGGAGCGGGGCACTACCTGGCCGAGTCCAACGCCATGCTCTGTTACCTCGCCGAAGGCACGCCGCTGTTGCCGACCGCGCGCTGGGCACGCGCCAAGGTTCTGGAATGGCTGTTCTTCGAGCAGTATTCGCACGAGCCCTACATCGCCACCGTGCGCTACTGGGTGTACATCCGCGGTGAGCGGGAGCGCTTCGCGGACAAGATCGCCGAAGCGATGCCGCGCGGCGAGGCGGCACTCGGGGTGATGGAAGCGCAACTGGCGCGAACGCCCTTTCTCGCCGGCGACTACAGCATCGCCGACATCGCCCTGTTCGCCTACACGCATGTGGCCGACGAGGGTGGCTATTCACTGGACGCCTATCCGAATCTGCGCGCCTGGCTCGCCCGGGTGGCCACGCAGCCCGGGTTCATCCCCATGCGTGCAGACGCCGTCCACCGTCCACTGATTTCACATTGATTTGTCGACGCGGTTGGCGGCGCGCCCGCCGCCACCTACACTCCATGCCAGTTCAACCGGGAGTCGCGGCATGGGCATGGTCAATGAGTTCAAGCAGTTCGCGATGCGCGGCAATGTCATCGATCTCGCAGTCGGCGTTGTCATCGGCGCCGCTTTCGGCTAGATCGTGTCGAGTCTGGTGGCCGATCTGTTCATGCCGGTGCTGGGCCTGATCGTCGGCGGCCTCGATTTCTCCGATCTGGCCGTCACTCTCAAGCCGGCAGTCGGATCCGGCGACGCGGCCACCGGCGGTACACCAGCGGTGCTGTTCGCCTATGGCCGGTTCATCCAGTCGGTGTTCGACTTCGTCATCGTCGCTTTCGCCATTTTCCTGTTCATCAAGGCGCTCAATGCCGCGCAGCGCAAGCAGGAGCAGGCCGCGCCGCCGCCCGCACCCAGCAACGAGGAAAAGCTGCTGGCCGAAATCCGCGATCTGCTCGGGGGCAGGCGGCGGTAGCAGGCGCTGTCGCACCCGGCCGGGACTCTGGCGGCTGTCAGCTCGGGGCGCATTCGCTAGACTTTCCCATCTGGCAGCCGGCAGGCGCTGCTGCCGATGATTTTCCGAATCACCTCCAGGAACTCAGAAACGATGCCGGTCAAGATCGCCGTGCTCAAGGAAACCCGCCCGCACGAGCGCCGCGTGGCGCTGGTGCCGGCCGTGGCCGACAAGCTCATCAAGCTCGGCGCCGAACTGCACCTGCAATCCGGCGCCGGCGACGCGGTGAAATTGCCGGACAGCGCGTTCAAGAACGTGCGCGCCGCGGCCAATCCGCAGGGGCTGGTGGGTGATGCCGACATCGTCTGCAGCGTGCAGCCGCCGGGCATCGAGATCGTCGAGGCGATGAAGGAGGGCGCGATCCTGCTGTCCTTCGTCTACGCGCACAAGGAAATCGAACTGGTCAAGCGTCTGCGTGACCGGAAGATCACCTGCCTGGCGATGGAGCTGGTTCCGCGCATCACCCGCGCTCAGGCGATGGACGCGATGTCCTCGCAGATGGCCCTGGCCGGCTACTACGCCGCCCTGATGGGCGCGACGCACCTGGCGCGCATTCTGCCGATGATGACCACGGCGGTCGGTTCGATCCGCCCGGCCAAGTGTCTGGTGATGGGCCTGGGCGTGGCCGGCCTGCAGGCGCTGGCGACCGCGCGACGTCTGGGGGCGATGACCGAGGGCTATGACGTGCGTCCCGAGACCAAGGAGCAGGCCGAATCGCTGGGTGCCAAGTTCGTCGACACCGGTGTCGATGCACGCGGCGCCGGCGGCTACGCGCGGGAACTCACGTCGCAGGAGAAAGACAAGATCGCCGCAGTCGTGACCAAGCACATTCAATCAGCCGATCTGATCATCACCACGGCGGCGATTCCCGGGCGGCCTTCGCCCAAGCTGATCTCCAGGGCCCAGGTCGATGGCATGAAGGCCGGCGCGGTCATCATTGACCTTGCGGCCGAAGGCGGCGGCAACTGCGAGTACACGGTGCCGGGCGAGACGGTGCAGATCGGCCAGGTGTCGGTGGTCGGCCCGCTCAACGTGCCCTCGATGCTGGGCGAGCACGCCAGCGAGCTGTACGCCAAGAACCAGTTCAATCTGATCGAGCTGTTCGTCAAGAGCGGTGTGATCAGCATCGACTGGACCGATGAGGTGCTCGCCAAGAGCTGCCTGACGCATGCCGGCGAGATCAGGAACGAGGCGGCGAAGAAGGCAGCTGAACAGATGTGATTCGGGATTGGGAATTCGGGATTCGTGAACCGCCCGACTTTTCCACCACGAATCCCCAATCTCCAATCCCTAGTCCCCAATTCCGGATTTCAAATGGAAATCACCACCGTCCTCACCGGCTTCGTCGCCCTCTACATCTTCATGCTCGCTGCCTTCACCGGCTACGAGATCATCGGCCGTGTGCCGGCGATCCTGCACACGCCGCTGATGTCGGGCAGCAATTTCGTACACGGGATCGTCGTGGTCGGCGCGATGTATGCGCTGCTCAATGCCAGCAGCGTCATCGAGCAGGCCATCGGCTTCTTCGGCGTGCTGCTGGGCGCCGGCAATGCGGCTGGCGGCTACGTCGTCACCGAACGCATGCTGGAAATGTTCAAGTCGAGCGACAATAAGAAGTGACCGTCATGCCCGCGCAGGCGGGCATCCAGTTTCACGTCGTCGGAAAGAAACACTGGATTCCCGCCTATGCGGGAATGACAAATCAAGAGAACGCCCATGAACCCTCAGCTGCTCATCGACCTCTCCGCCCTGGTCGCCTCCTTCCTGTTCATCTACGGTCTCAAGCGCATGTCCTCGCCGGTGACGGCGCGCAGCGGCATCGTGGTGGCGGGTTACGGTATGGCCATCGCCACGCTCGCGGCCTTTCTCTATGTGTTCGACGTGCAGGAGGCCGCCAAGCCGAATCTGACGGTGAACGTCGCGCTCGCCGTGATCGCGCTCGCCATCGGTCTGGGCTGGGCCTGGTGGTCCGGCAAGCGCGTGGCGATGACGGCGATGCCGCAGATGGTGGCGCTGTACAACGGCATGGGCGGCGGCGCGGCGGCAGCCATCGGCGCGGTGGAACTGCTCAAGACCGGCGCTGCGCACTCGCCGGTGGCGCTGGTGGTGACCATCATCGGCTCGCTGATCGGCGCGATCTCCTTGAGCGGCTCGCTGATCGCCTGGGCCAAGCTCGACGGCCGCATCAACGGCACTTGGCGCATCAAGGGTCAGCAACTGCTCAATGGCACGGTGTTCCTCGCCACGCTCGCGCTCGGACTGGCGATCGTGTTCCACTGGCATGGCCACGCGCCGCCCGCCGTCACCGGCGCTTTCTTCCTGTTGGCGCTGGTCTTTGGCGTGCTCATGACGATGCCCATCGGCGGCGCCGACATGCCGGTGGTGATCTCGCTCTACAACGCTTTTACCGGTCTGGCCGTCGGCTTCGAGGGCTATGTGCTACAGAATCCGGCGCTGATGATCGCCGGCATGGTGGTGGGCTCCGCCGGCACCCTGCTGACCCTGCTGATGGCCAGGGCCATGAACCGCAGCGTCGCCAACGTGATCTTCAGCAACTTCGGCGCCAGCGGGGATGAGCAGCAGGGCGAGATCAAGGGCAGCCAGAAGCCCGCCGAGGCGGGCGACGCCGCGATCAACATGCGCTATGCCAGCAAGGTCATCATCGCTCCCGGCTACGGCCTGGCGGTGGCGCAGGCGCAGCACAAGCTCTACGAGTTCGTCAAACAGTTGCAGGATGCCGGCGTGGAGGTGAAATTCGCCATCCATCCGGTGGCCGGGCGCATGCCCGGGCACATGAACGTGCTGCTCGCCGAAGCCGGCGTGCCCTATGACCTGATCTACGACATGGAAGACATCAACGGCGAGTTCAAGGACGCCGATGTGGCCATCGTCATTGGCGCCAACGACACCGTGAATCCGGCGGCGCGCAGCAACAAGTCCTCGCCCATCTACGGCATGCCCATCCTCAACGTCGACCAGGCCAAGCAGGTCTACGTGGTCAAGCGCGGCCAGGGCAAGGGCTACTCCGGCGTGGAGAACGAACTGTTCTTCGCCGACAACACCAACCTCGTCTACGGCGACGCGCAGAAGGTGATGGTGGCCATGATCCAGGCGGTGAAGTCGCTGGAAGGCGGGCATTGATCGCTCCCGCTGCACGCTCGAACGGCTTTTTTGCCTGACGGGCCTGGATCGTTTTCGACAATTTTGTGGTGGCTGCTGAAAGCCGTTTCGGTTCGGGACTTGAGCACCCATGCGCTCCAGCCGGCATCGGCGCGCCACTTGCTTGGTCCCAGGTCTACCCGATCACGCAAATGGCACCGTGCCGAAGCCCGTCAAGCTATTCGTTGCAACCCATCCCAGGGACCTGGTCTCGCCGGCGAGGCTTTTTCATCCCCGCATTGATCCCATGGCGAAGACGCACCCGCTTCCGGAACAGGTCGCGCCGATCGAATTGATTGCCACGCCTGCGTCCACCGCCCCGGTCACGCAGGACATCCCCGGCCTGAACGGGATGCGCGCGATTGCCGTCCTGCTCGTCGTGCTGTTCCACGCGGGTTACAGCCTCGTCCCCGGCACCTTTGGCGTCACCATTTTCTTCGTGCTGTCGGGTTACCTCATCACCACGCTGCTCCAGCGCGAGCACGCGCGCACGGGCACCCTCTCCTTCTCGCGCTTCTATGCTCGGCGCGCACTGCGCCTGCTTCCGCCGCTCTATGTTGTGACCCTGCTCTTCGTGGGGGCCGTCCATTTCAGGCTGATATCGGGCGAGGTCGAGCCGGGATGGATTCTGTCCACCCTCTTTTTCTACGGGAACTATTTCTGGCTGATCATCAGCCCCGAGTCGGGGATGCCGCGTGAGATCCAGCTGGTCTGGTCGCTGGCGGTGGAGGAACATTTCTACCTGATCTGGCCGCCGCTGGCGCTGCTTCTGTTTCGCGCAGCACGCCCGCGCCGCAGCATGACGCTGTTTCTGCTGGCTGCAATGGCGGCCGTGCTGGCATGGCGTTTCATCGTGTATCAGTACCATGGCGCCCCGGCGCTGTATGTTTCGTTCGCTACCGAAACCCGTATCGACAGCCTGCTCGTCGGTTGCTGGCTGGCGATGGTGAAAAACCCGCTCGCCGCCGCGCCAGTGAACAAGCTTCAGCCCGCCGATATCGGGTGGCTCGTCGCCAGTGCGTTGTTGCTTGTCGTGCCGCCGCTGCTGCCCGATACGGACACCAAGCTGCTCTGGGTGTTGTCCACCCATCCCGTCCTGCTGGCGCCGGTTTTCTGGATCCTGGTCGCGCGGCACCGGTTCTGGCCGTTCACGATGCTGAATCACCCCGTCCTCGACTACATCGGTCGCATCTCCTACACCCTGTACCTCGTCCACTGGGGCGTTGCGAGTGTGGTTCTCCAGCATTTCGGTGCCCTGCCCCCCAGTCTGCGGCTGGTTCTCACGCTTGCGGCTTCTATCGCCATTGCCGAGCTGGTCCGCAGGTTCGTGGAGGAACCACTCGCCGTGGTTCGTCGCCGGCTGTCGATGACGGATACCCGGCCCGCCGCACCGGAGATGCGCGGGTGATGCAGAACCCGCACGCCTGAGTCCGCTGTTCGAGCGGATTGCGCCCGCGCTCCATTAAACTCGGACTTTTCCTTTCGACGAGATTGCGCCGTGCGCTTCCAGGGTACCGAGAGTTACGTTGCCACCGACGACCTGAAAATGGCCATCAACGCCGCCGTGATCCTGCAGCGGCCGCTGCTGGTCAAGGGCGAGCCCGGCACCGGCAAGACGCGCCTGGCGCAGGAGGTGGCGAGCCAGCTGGGGCTGCCGTATTACGAGTGGCACGTGAAATCCACGACCAAGGCGCAGCAGGGCCTGTACGAGTACGACGCGGTGTCGCGCCTGCGCGACTCGCAGCTAGGCGATGCCAAGGTGCAGGACATCGGCAACTACATCGTCAAGGGCAAGCTGTGGGAGTGCTTCGAGAGCGACCAGCAGCCGCTGCTGCTGATTGACGAAATCGACAAGGCCGACATCGAATTCCCCAACGACCTGCTTCGCGAACTCGACCAGATGGCGTTCTACGTCTACGAGACGCGCCAGACCATCAGCGCCAACAAGCGGCCGATCATCATCATCACGTCGAACAACGAGAAGGAGTTGCCCGACGCCTTCCTGCGCCGCTGCTTCTTCCACTACATCCGCTTCCCCGACCGGGACACGATGCAGAAGATTGTGGACGTGCACTTTCCGAACCTGAAGAAGAACCTGGTCAAGGAAGCCATGGAAGTGTTCTTCGGCCTGCGCGACCTGCCCGGCCTGAAGAAGAAGCCGTCCACTTCCGAACTGCTCGACTGGCTCAAGCTGCTGCTGGCCGAGGACATCGACCCTTCCGTGCTGCGCGACGCCAGCACCAAGAAGTCAGTGCCGCCGCTCTACGGCGCGCTGCTCAAGAACGAGCAGGACGTGCACCTGTTTGAACGCATCGCTTTCATGGCGAGGCGCGGTAGCTGAGCCGGGGAGACGAGCCGGGGCCTGATCGCGGGCCGGCGATTAAACTAGGCGGATTGCCGGGGCAGTGTCCCCGGCGCCATTGAATCCGCCTCGCCCGTGAACCCTGACTACGACCCGCGCGCCGTCGAGCGCGCCGCCCAGCATTTCTGGCAAGAAACCCGCGCCTTTGAGGTCAGCGAAGACCCGTCGCGCGAAAAATACTATTGCCTGTCGATGTTCCCCTACCCCAGCGGCAAGCTGCACATGGGGCACGTGCGCAACTACACCATTGGCGACGTGATGAGCCGCTACCAGCGCATGCTGGGCAAGAACGTGTTGCAGCCGATGGGCTTCGACGCCTTCGGCCTGCCGGCCGAGAACGCGGCCATTGCCAACCACACCGCGCCGGCCAAGTGGACCTACGCCAACATCGAGTACATGAAGGTCCAGCTCGCCGCGCTGGGCTTCGGCTACGACTGGACGCGCGAGGTGCAGACCTGCCGCCCGGACTACTACCGCTGGGAGCAGCTGCTGTTCACACGCCTGATGAAGAAGGGCCTCGTGTACCGCAAGAACGCGGTCGTGAACTGGGACCCGATCGACCAGACCGTGCTCGCCAACGAGCAGGTGGTGGAAGGTCGCGGCTGGCGCAGCGGCGCGCTCGTCGAGCGCAAGGAAATCCCGCAGTGGTTCCTCAAGATCACCGCCTACGCGCAGGAACTGCTCGACGGCCTGGACACGCTCGGCGGCTGGCCGGACTCGGTCAAGACCATGCAGCGCAACTGGATCGGGCGGTCCGAGGGCCTGGAGTTCCAGTTTCAGGTGCAGGGCCACGGGCCGCTCACGGTCTACACCACGCGCCCCGACACCATCATGGGCGTGACCTACGTGGCGGTGGCCGCGGAGCACCCGCTGGCGCTGGCCGCGGCGGCAAACAACCCAGGTCTGGCGGCGTTTCTCAAGGACGCCTCGCGCAGCGGCGTGGCCGAGGCCGACATGGAAACCATGGAAAAGCGCGGCATGCCCCTGGGCATTTCCGCCATCCATCCCATTTCCGGCGAACCGGTGCCGGTGTGGGCCGCCAACTTCGTGCTGATGGGCTACGGCACCGGCGCGGTGATGGCGGTGCCCGGCCACGACGAGCGCGACCACGAGTTCGCCACCAAGTACGGGCTGCCCATCCGCAAGGTCATCCGCACGCCGGCGGAGGCGGAGCTGGAAGAGCGGCTGGCCGTGCTCGGCTCGCTGTCGGACGAGGACGAGCCGGTGAAGGCCTCAGCGCACGACCCCATCCTCAGGCAGCTGCAGGGTATGACAACCGCCTGCTCCACCGAGCACGGCGTGTGCGTCAATTCCGGTGAGCTGGACGGGCTGGACTTCGACCAGGCCTTTGCCGCCATCGCCACGCGCTTCGAGCAGCAGGGCATCGGCAAGCGGCGCGTGAACTTCCGCCTGCGCGACTGGGGCGTGTCGCGCCAGCGCTACTGGGGCTGCCCGATCCCGGTCGTCTATTGCCCCGGGTGCGAGGCCGTCCCGGTACCGGAAGACCAGCTGCCGGTCGTGCTGCCGGAAAACGTCGAGTTCACCGGGGTGAAGTCGCCCATCAAGTCCGACCCGGAATGGCGCAAGACCACCTGCCCGCAGTGCGGCGGCCCGGCCGAGCGCGAGACCGACACCTTCGATACCTTCTTCGAATCCAGCTGGTACCACGCGCGCTATACCTCGCCGGGCGCGCAGCAGCTGGTGGACGAGCGCGCCAACTACTGGCTGCCGGTGGACCAGTACATTGGCGGCATCGAGCACGCCATCCTGCACCTGCTGTACTTCCGCTTCTTTCACAAGCTGATGCGCGACGAGGGTTTCGTGCACAGCGACGAACCGGCCACGCACCTGCTGACGCAGGGCATGGTGGTGAAGGAAACCTATTTCCGCGAAACCGACGGCCGCAAGCAGTGGATCAACCCGGCGGACGTGCTGCTGGAGCGCGACGCCAAGGGCCAGCCCATCGCCGCCAGGCTGGCCGCGGACGGCCTGCCGGTTCAGATCGGCGGCGTGGAGAAGATGTCCAAATCCAAGAACAACGGCATTGATCCGCAGGTGCTGATCGACCAGTACGGCGCCGACACCGTGCGCCTGTTCGCCATGTTCGCCGCGCCGCCGGACGCCTCTCTGGAATGGAACGATGCCGGCGTGGAAGGCGCCGCGCGCTTCCTGCGCCGGCTGTGGCGAGGCGTGCACGGGCACGTCTCGCAGGGCCCGGCGCCGAAGCTGGACGCCGGCACGCTCACGCCCGGGCAGAAGGCCCTGCGCGCCGCACTGCACGACACCATCGCCAAGGTCGGCGACGATTTCGGCCGCCGCAAGCAGTACAACACCGCCATCGCCGCGGTGATGGAACTCATGAACACCGCCTCCCGCTCCGAGGACGCGAGCCCCCAGGGCCGCGCCGTGATGCAGGAGATCTGGGAGAGCGTGGTGCTGGTGTTGAACCCCATCACCCCGCACCTGTGCCACGCGCTGTGGCAGGCGCTGACCGGCGCCGCGCACGCGCTCGATGCGCGCTTCCCGGTGGCCGATGAATTCGCGCGCGTGAAGGACCAGATCATCCTGGTGGTGCAGGTCAACGGCAAGCTGCGCGGCAAGATCGAGGTGCCGCGTGAAACCGGCAGCGAGCAGATCATCGAACTGGCCCTGGCCGACGAGAACGTGCGCAAGTTCATCGCCGACCAGGTGGTGAAGAAGAAGATCGTGGTGCCGGGCAAGCTGGTGAACCTGGTCGTATGACGTCGCTTGGGCTTGAGCGCGGGCTTGGGCTGGGCCTGGCGCTCGCGGCGGGCGCGCTGCTGAGCGGCTGCGGTTTCCACCTGGCCGGCAACCGGCCGCTGCCCGAGCCGCTGCGCCTGGTGCGCATCGACATGGTGGCGCCGTACCGCGTGTCGGAGCCGCCGGTGGAAGCGGCGCTGCGCACGCGCCTGCTGCGCCGCGGGGCCGAGGTGGTGGAAAAGTCCCGCGATGACGTCACGGTGATCCGCCTCACCGACCTCAAGGGCACGCGCGAGGTGCTCTCGGTGGGCCCCGACGGCAAGGCGCAGGAATACGACCTGATCCTGCGCGTGAACTACGACGTGCGCACCGGCAGCCACGTGTGGGTGCCGCCGGAGCCGGTGGAAGTGCGGCGCGACTACAGCTTCAACGCCGAGCAGGTGCTGCCCAAGGAGCAGGAAGCCGAGCGCCTGCGCGAGTACCTGGAAGACGAGATGGCCGAGGTGCTGATGCTCAGGATCGAGGCGGCAGTGTCTCAAGCTGTTCAGCAAGCACCTGTGCCGGATGCCGCACCGGGGGGCGCCAGGCCGCTGGAGCCGAAGACGCTCGATCCCAAGCCGGTGCCGCCGCCCGAGCCCGCGGCGCCGACCCGACAGACGCCGCCGCCCGAGCCGGCGAAGCCAAATCCCTAGCCCACACCGCGCGCTCTAGGCCGCTGGCCAGGTGCAGGCTGCACCCGATGTTGCTGCTGATGATGAAGTCCGGCCGGATGCGCGCAATGGCGTCCAGCTTGGGTTGCAGCAGGCGGTCGGACTGCCCCGGCTGCGTCACCAAGTTCACCCCCGCCGCGCCGCAGCAGCGCTGGCTGGGGTCCAGCTCGACCAGTTCCAGCTGTGGGACACAGGCCAGCAGGGCGCGCAGGGATGCGTCCGACCTCATCACGTTGAGCGCGGTGCAGGGCGTGTGCAGCGCCGCGCGCAGCGGCAGCGGGCGGAAGCGCAGCCGCTCGCGCCGCGGCAGGAGCCAGTCGGCCAGGTCCTGGACGCTGCGGGCGAAGGCCGGTCCGCCTTCAATTCCCAGATCCGCATAGTCGCGCAGCGTGGCGGCGCAGCCGGTGGTGATGCTGGCGATGCGCGGCGCGCCGGCGAACGCGCGCAGGTTCTGCATTGCAAATTGGCGGGCCGGACCGGGCATTCCGCCATGCTGGTGCAGGGCGCCGCAGCAGGTCTGCTCGGGCGCGGCCTGCACGCGGTAGCCGGCGGCGCGCAGGAGCGTCTCGGCAGCGCGCAGGGCCTCGTGCTCGAACACCTGCGACGCGCAGCCGCGGAACAGGGCGATGGCGTCCCCGGCGTCTGCATCGCCAATCGATGACGCTGCCACCGCCGATGGCTCAGCCTCGGCGGCCGGAACGAGCGATTCCAGCCGCGCCAGCGTGCCGTGCCCGAGCAGGCGAAACCGCCGCACCAGGCGCTGGATGCCGAGTCCGCGGTAGATCGCCAGCATCCCGCGCAGGCAGGCGCGGCCATGGCGCGAGGTCAACAGGCCGGCCAGGATCCGGGTGCGGCGTGTCCGCCCCGGGCGCAGGGCCGCGAGCTGGGCGCGGCCCGAATCCAGGATGCGCGAGAACGGCACCTGCGCCGGGCACACCACTTCGCAGCGGCGGCAGGACAGGCAGCCATCCAGGTGCGTTTCCAGCGAGGGCGTGGCCGGAACCCGCCCGCTGCCCAGCGCCTGGATCAGCGCAATGCGCCCGCGCGGGGAATCGGCCTCGTGGCGCGAGTCGAGGTAGGTCGGGCAATGCGGCAGGCACAGGCCGCACTTCACGCACAGGTCGGCATCGGCCAGCAGCATTGCTGCCGCAGGACTGCCAATTGCTGGATCGCCCGCCATGACTTCGCCTGATGCCCTCCGGAGATTGCCGATGATTCGCCGCGCCGTGCCCGCACTCGTTCTGCTGCTTCCCGCCGCCGCCCATGCCGAATGGAAAGGACAGATCGGCGCGGGGCTTCTGACCACCAGCGGGAACTCCGAGACCCAGTCCCTCAATGGAAAACTCGGGCTGGACTACCTGTCGCCACAATGGAAGAACACCTTCACCGCCACGGCGATCAACAACGGCGATGATGATGGCCGGACGGCCGAACGCTACACCATCGGCGACAAACTGGATTACAACCTGGACCCGCAGAACTACCTGTTCGGCGCGGTGGATTACGAAAAGGACCTGTTCGGCGGCTTCCGCGAACGTCTGGTGGAGAGCGTCGGTTACGGTCGCCACATCCTCACCGGGCCGGTGCACACGCTGGACGCGGAAGTCGGTGGCGGTGCCCGCCAGACCCAGGAGCAGAACACCGGCGACCGGGAGGATGACCTCATCGGCCGCCTTGGCGGCAAATACCAGTGGGCCATCTCGGAGACCAGCGCGTTCGCACAGGCCCTCAAGGTCGAAGCCGGCGAAGAGAACACCTTCACCGAGGCCATCAGCGAACTGCGCCTGACGGTCATCGGCAGCCTGGCGCTGTCGCTGTCGTTCACCGTTCGCAACAACAGCGACGTACCGCCGGACACCAAGCGCACCGACTCTTTCACCTCCATCGGACTGACGTACGCCTTCGGCCCGAAGTAGACGGAAGTGGCGGTAAAGTAGTGGCATGAGCTACTACGAGCATCACCTGTTCTTCTGCAACAACCAGCGCCCGCCCGGTACGCGCACCTGCTGCAACGACAAGGGCGCAACCCAGGCGCGCGATCACGCCAAGGCACGCATCGCGCAGTTGCAGCTCAACCGTCCGGGCAAGGCGCGGGTCAACCAAGCCGGCTGCATGGAGCGCTGCGAGGAAGGGCCATGCCTGGCCATCTACCCGCAGGGCGTCTGGTACACCTACCGCGACAAGGCGGACATCGACGAGATCATCGACCGCCACGTGGTGCGCGGCGAAATCGTGGAGCGGCTGAAGATGAAGGACCTGCCCGGACGCGAGCCGTGATCCGCGAGGTGCTGCGCATGGGCGACCCGCGCCTGCTGCGCCGCTCGCGCGAGGTGGAGGCCTTGGATACGCCCGAGCTGCACGCCCTGGTCCAGGACCTGTTCGACACCATGCGCGCGCTCAACGGTGCAGGCCTGGCGGCGCCGCAGATCGGCGTGGACCTGCGCGTGGTGATCTTCGGCTTCACCGCCAGCCCGCGCTACCCGGACGCGCCGCCGGTGCCGGAAACGGTGCTGGTCAACCCCATCCTGACGCCCCTGTCCAAGGAGGTCGAGGACGGCTGGGAGGGCTGCCTGTCGGTGCCGGGGCTGCGGGGCGTGGTGCCGCGCCACAAGTACCTGCGCTACCTGGGCTTTGACGCCCACGGCCGGGCCATTGACCGCAGCGTGGAAGGCTTCCACGCCCGCGTGGTCCAGCACGAGTGCGACCACCTGGACGGCATCCTCTACCCCATGCGCATCCGCGACTTCACGCGCTTCGGGTTCCAGGACCTGCTCTTCCCCGGCCAGACCGATACGGACGACTGAGAGCCACGCGCGAACCCGCGCTACAGCACCGGCGTGCGGATGTTGAGCGGGTCGGGGGCCGGTGGTGGTGGCAGGGGCTTGACCTCGTCGAGCTTGGCCGGCGGCTGCGGCGGGGCGGCGAAGGTGTACAGCAGCATGTCGTAGTAGGTGCGCACGTTGCCCACGTAGCTCTCGGCCTCCAGGCCGCGCGCGTAGCCGTACTTGGTCTGGCGGTGCCAGCGCGGCTGCATCAGGAGCGGCAGCACGGCTTTCACGTCCAGCCAGCGGCGCGGATCGCCGCCGCGGCGCCTGACCAGTTCCTGCGCGTCCAGCAGGTGCCCGAAGCCGAGGTTGTACGCCGCCAGTGCGAGCCAGGTGCGGTCCGGGTCCGGGACGTCGGCCGGGACAAGATCGATCAGTCGCCGGATGTAGCGCGACCCGCCCATGATGCTTTGCGCCGGGTCCTCGCGGTTCGAGACGTTGAGAAACTGCGCCGTTTCCAGCGTGAGCTGCATGATCCCCCGCACGCCGGTGGGGCTGATGGCCGATGCATCCCAGTGCGACTCCTGGTAACCGATGGCCGCGAGCAGGCGCCAGTCCAGCCCGTATCGCTGGCCCGCCTTTTCGAACAGGGCCCGATAGCGCGGCAGGCGCGTCTGCACGTGGTCGCCCAGGGTCATGGCGCCCACGCGATCCACCTGCTCCACGTGCCCGAAATGGCGGTCGCGCAGGCGCGCCAGGTCCGACCTGCTCATGCCGCCGAGGTACTGCTGGGCGCGCAGGAAAAGGCTGTCGTCACGCGAGTCGGGGAACGCCCAGGCCACGTCCTGCTTGCCGGTGAGATTGAAGGCGACGCGCAGCTCCGGGTAGTAGCGCAGGTTGATGGCCACCAGGTCCGAGGGCGCAACCGTGTAGCGGATGTCGCCATTGGAAAGCTGCTGCATCAGCTCTTCGGTCTCGAACTCGGACGACTCCGTCCACGCGAGCCCGGGGACCTCGCGTTTCACCTGCGCGAGATGCTCCGCCGCGGCGCTGCCCTGGGGCACGACCATCCCGGCGCCGATATCGGCCGCCGAAGACGGGCGATGCCGGCCGGCGCGGTAGAGCACCTGGGGCACCACGGTGAGCACCGCCCGCGTGAACCGCATCTGCTCCCGGCGCAAGGGCGTCACCGACACGCCCGCCGCCGCGAGGTTGGCGCGCCCGCGCCGCACCAGTTCAAGGGTCTGTGGAGGGCTCGACGCCACGACCACTTCCAGCGTGACCCCGAGCCGTTCCGCAAAGCCCTTCGCCAGGTCGTACTCGAAGCCCGTGGGACCGCTCGGCCCCTCGTAGTAGGTGGTGGCGCTGTTGATCGTCGCCACCCGGAGCACCCCAAGCGCCCGTACCTGCTCGATCGTCGACAACCGCGGCGAACAGGTGGACAAGGTGCACAGCACAGCCCCGGCAATCAGCCAGAATGCGATCGATGACCAGGGATGTGTCGCGGCCTTTGCAGGCATGTTCTAGAATAATTGGGTGTCGGCATGGCCTGATCCCTAGCATAGCGCCCAGCCGGCACAGCGCTGCATCCTGCGGAGAGGTGGCAGAGTGGTTGAATGTACCTGACTCGAAATCAGGCGTACGCGCGAGCGTACCGTGGGTTCGAATCCCACCCTCTCCGCCAACAAGGCGTCCCGGTTATCGCAGGAAGTACCAGACCCCTGAGAGATCAGGGGTTTTGCTTTCTGGCGCGGTCATTCGCGGGATGTCTCCTCGGGATGCGGGCCGCGGTGTGGATCAAGGTGAACTGGTCGCCCTGGGCCACGCCTCGCTGGCTTCGGCCTGGTCGACGCCGCAAGCCTCCAAAGATTCGATCGTCGAGACTCGTCCAGATTTCGTAACCGACGCATCGCCGGGCAGCGCAGCAGTCGGCTCGATCGCTTTCGGACTCGGAATGACTCACACGAAGTAGAAAGCCCCAGCACCGGATCGATCATCGCCACGTCAACCGGCGATGCGCGGACGGTATTGGTTCAGGTTCGCTGCAGGTCATACAGCTCGCGCACGGCAACCGTCAGGCCGGCGTAGTCCTGCGCGCCGGAGGCCTGGATTTCGGTCAGGCGTCCCAGGCTGAATTTCAGGCGGGACTCGTTGGCAGCGGCCCAGGCGTCCACGCCGCCGGCGGCCATGACCTGCGCGGCGAGGTTGCGATGCAGCAGGTAGGCGTCCTCGCGCAGGCGGCTGCGCGCCAGGGCCTGCCAGTGGCTGGTGACGTGCAGGTTGACCAGCGCCGACAGCAGCCAGGGCATGCGCAGGCGTTCGCCCAGTTCGAGGTAGGTGGTTGCCGCGTCCGCCAGCGGCACCGACGCGTTCCGCGCCAGGTCGGCGATGTCGAGCGCCCCGCCCAGCGCCTTGGTGGCGGCGAGCCGGCGCGACAGGTCCTCCGGCACGTTCTCGCTCAGCAGTGCGGAGAGGTGGCGGTCGTGGTCTTCGCGGTACCGCGTCGGCAGCAGGTCCGGCAGGCGGGACTCGATTTCCTTCACCGCCGGCGCGTAGCGCGCCACGATGTCGCCCACGCCCATAGCGTCACCGAAACGCGCGCCGACGATCCAGCCGCTGACATGCTTGATGAGGTCCGCGGCCAAATGCATGAGACGAATCTGCACCGCCGCCGGCAGCTTGCCGTCCAGGGTCTCGATGTCGCGCCAGTAGTGGTCGCTCTCCAGCAGTTCGTGCGCGGCGGCGTAGCCGGCGATCACCTCGGCCAGCGAGGCGCCCTGGTCCTCGGCCAGCCGGTGCGCGAACGAGGCGCCCATGCGGTTGACCACGGCGTTGGACAGCAGGGTAGCCACGATCTCGCGACGCAGGCGGTGCTTTTCCAGCGCCGCGCGGTGCGCGTGGACCAGCGCGGGCGGGAAATTGTCGAGCAGCGCCTCGCGAAAGTACGGATCGTCCGGCAGCTTGGAGCCCAGCGCCGCCTCGTTCAGCGACATCTTGGCGTAAGCCATCAGCACCGCGATCTCGGGCCGCGTCAGGCCGCGAGCGGCGCCGCGGCGTTCCTGGATTTCCTCGTCGTCGGGCAGGCCCTCCAGCGCGCGGTCCAGGCGGCCGTCGCGCTCCAGGCGCCGGATCAGGGCGGCGTGGTCGTCCAGGCGCAGCGCCGCGTGCGACTCGATCAGGCTGATGGCGCCCGACTGCACCTCGTTGTCGCGCAGCACGAAGCGCGCGACGTCGTCGGTCATGGCGGCCAGCAGGCGGTCGCGACCGGGGCGCGTGATGTGGCCCGCGGCCATGATCTCGTTGAGCGCGATCTTGATGTTCACCTCGCGGTCCGAGCAGTGCACGCCGCCGCTGTTGTCGATGGCGTCGGTGTTGATGCGCCCGCCGTGGCCGCCGGCGCCGCGCAGCGCGTACTCGATGCGCCCGGCCTGCGTGAAGCCCAGGTTGCCGCCTTCGCCGACCACGCGCGCGCGCAGTTCGCGGCCGTCCACCCGCACCGCGTCGTTGCCGCGGTCGCGCACCTGGTCGTTGCCCTGGCTGCTGGCCTTCACGTAGGTGCCGATGCCGCCGTTCCACAGCAGGTCGACCGGCGCGCGCAGGCAGGCGCGGATCAGCTCGGCCGGCGCCAGCGTGCCGGGTGCAATGCCCAAGGCCTGCGCCGCCTCGGGCGACACCGTGACGCGCTTGGCGCTGCGGGCAAACACGCCGCCGCCCTTCGAGATCAGGCTGGTGTCGTAGTCCGCCCAGCTGGAGCGCGGCAGCGCGAACAGGCGCTGGCGCTCGGCGAAGCTGCGCTGCGGATCGGGGCTGGGGTCGAGGAACACGTGCCGGTGGTCGAAGGCCGCCACCAGGCGGATGTGCGGTGACAGCAGCATGCCGTTGCCGAACACGTCGCCCGACATGTCGCCGATGCCCACCACAGTGAAATCCTCGCGCGCGATGTCGGTCTTGAGTTCGCGGAAATGGCGCTTGACGCTCTCCCAGGCGCCGCGCGCGGTGATGCCCATCTTCTTGTGGTCGTAGCCCACCGAGCCGCCGGAGGCGAAGGCATCGCCCAGCCAGAAGCCGTAGTCGGCCGCCACGCCGTTGGCGATGTCCGAGAACGTGGCGGTGCCCTTGTCCGCGGCCACCACCAGGTAGGGATCGTCGCCGTCGTGACGCACGGTGTCGCGCGGCGCCACGATGCCGTCGCCCACGCGGTTGTCGGTCAGATCCAGCAGGCCGCGCAGAAAGGTGCGGTAGCACTCGATGCCGTAGGCCATCCAGGCCTCGCGCTCGGCCGGCGGCGGCGACTTCTTGGTGACGAAGCCGCCCTTGGCGCCCACCGGCACGATCACCACGTTCTTCACCTGCTGCGCCTTCATCAGGCCCAGCACCTCGGTGCGGAAGTCCTCGCTGCGATCCGACCAGCGCAGGCCGCCGCGCGCCACCTTGCCCCCGCGCAGGTGCACGCCCTCCACGGTGGGCGAACACACCCAGATCTCGAACAGCGGCCGCGGCTGAGGCAGTTCCGGCACCTTCGACGGATCGAGCTTGAGACTGACCCAAGGCTTGGGGCGCCCGTCGGCATCGCGCTGCCAGAAGTTGGTGCGCAGCCCGGCGCGCACCACGGACACCAGCGCGCGCAGGATGCGGTCCGCATCGAGCCCGGCCACCTGGTCCAGCGCCTCGTCGAGCGCCTTTGTGCCGGCAGCTTCCATTTCGGAGCGCCGCGCGGCGTCGATGGCCGGATCGAAGCGCGCCTCGAACTGCTGCACCAGCAGGCGCGCGACGTCGGCGTTGGCGGCCAGGATGCGCTCGATGTCCGTGCGCCCGTAGGGCAGGCCGATCTGGTTGACGTAGCGCGCCAGCACGCGCAGCACCACGATCTGGCGCAGGCTGAGGGCAGCGGCCAGCACCAGGCGGTTGAGCCCGTCATCTTCGGCGGCACCGCGCAGCACCTGCGGCAGCAGCGTTTCGAGTTCGCGCGCCGCCTCCGGCGTGCTGCCGGGCGGGATCTCGACCTCGAAGTCCTGCACCCACAGCGTGTCGCCATCGCGCGGGCGCACCGGCTCCGGGTCCTGGCGCACGCTGCGGATGCCGAAGTTCTGCAGCACCGGCAGCACGTCGGCCAGTGCTAGCGGCTCGCGCCAGCAGAACAGCTTCAGGCGCGTGGGCGCGGCGCCCAGGCGCAGCGCGGCGTGCACCGGGTGCGCCGCGTCCAGGCCGGCCAGCGCCACCGTGTCGGCGGCCACGTCGGCGGCCGCGGTGCGTTCGAGATAGGCGGGCGTGAAGGCCTCGCCAAAGCGCGCGGTCAGGGCGCCCACCTCGGCCGCGCCGTGCTCGGCCAGCGCCGCGCGCAGCTGGTCGCGGAACGGGCGCGTGGCGTCCAGCAGGCGCTGCTCGATGGCCTCCACCGGCGTGTCCAGCACCGTGCCGGGCGGCGTGCGTACCTGGAAGCGGATGCGCGCGAAGCCTCCGCGCAGGAATTCCACCGTGCGGTCCAGGCCCTGTCCGCCGCAGGCCAGCAGCAGCTCCTGGCCGATGCGGTCGCGCAGTTCGCGGCTGTAGCGCTCGCGCGGGATGTAGACCAGCGCGGAGAAGAAGCGGCCGTAGCGGTCGCGGCGCATGAACAGGCGCAGCTGCTGGCGGTCGGGCAGGTCCAGGATGCCGATGCAGGTGCGCAGCAGCTCGTCCTCGCCCGACTGGAACAGCTCGTCGCGCGGGAAGCCGCCCAGGATCTCGGCCAGGGCCTTGCCGCTGTGCGAGGCCAGGTCCAGCCTGGACCCGTCCAGCACGCGCTGGCACTTGCGCCGGATCAGGGGAATCACCCAGGGGGCCTCCTGGTAGGCCTCGGCCGCGAACAGGCCGACGAAGCGCACCAGGCCGTTGACGCGCCCCTGCGCGTCGAACCGCTTCACGCTGATGACGTCCAGCGGCTCGTCGTGGTGGATGGGCGCGCGCCGCAGGGCCTTGGTGACCACCACCACGCGCGGCGATTCCACGTACTTGTCCAGCTCTTCGCGCGGCGCGATCAGGGCCTCGGTGTCGGCCAGCGGGCCGTGGTCGCGGGCCAAACCCAGGCCGGCCTCGGGCCGAGGCTGGAAGCCTGCGCGCCCGCTGGCGTCGCTGGCGGTGATGGATTCCG
Organism: Panacagrimonas sp.; assembly: GCA_052386745.1. GTDB lineage: Bacteria > Pseudomonadota > Gammaproteobacteria > Nevskiales > Nevskiaceae > Panacagrimonas. The sequence goes on from JBQTJW010000003.1 coordinate 20,641, forward strand.
AACAGGCGATGAAGGTGAAGCGGTCGGCGTCCAGCCAGCGCAGGAATTCGCGCGCCTCGGCCACCTCTTCGCCGACGATGCCGGGCGGGCAATGCGCCAGTTCCTCGACCAGCTCTTGCAGGCGCGCGCGCATGGCGCCGAAGTCGCCCACCACCGCGCGCAGCTGGGCCAGCCGCAGGTGCAGCTGCTGGCCCAGCTGCGCGGCCGCGGCGGCGTCCAGCACGCCCTCGAACTCGACGTAGATCCACGACTCGGCGTGGCCCGAACCAGCCGGCGCCAGGCCTTCCAGCCGGCCCGCGCCATCGCGCTGCACGCGCAGCACCGGGTGGATCAGCCAGTCCACGGCCAGGCCCGCGTCGCGCAGCACCATCAGCGTGGTGTCGACCATGAACGGGCGATCGTCCACGCAGGTCATCAGGCAGGACATGCCCGGTGTGCGCGCGGCCTCCACCAGCAGCGCGTCGGTGCCGGCGGGGCGCTGGCGGAAATGGTCGCGGTGACGCAGCGCCACCTCGGAGAGCACGTCCTGCGCGCGCGAGGCCAGCACCGCGGGCGAGGCCTGCTCGCGGTAGGCCTGGATCCAGTCGCGATCGCCGGTCAGGTGGCGGGGGTGCTGCGTGCGCGACGTCGCTTGTGCATGTGCTGCTTCGCTCATGTGTCCTCCGCTGCTGGCACCGCGGGCGCTGCTGGCACCTCGGGCGAGTATGCCACCCGCTTCCGGCGCGCCACCGGTGGCGGGGTTGCCCGCGCGCCGGGCTTATAGAATCCGGATCGTCCCTGCCGGAGCGTGCCGATGAAACCCTGCGACCCCCGCGTGCCGCCTTCGTTCACCGCACCGGGTCGCGGCTGATTCCCCATGCCGCGTCCCAGTCCCACCGTGAACAGCGCGCTGACGCTGGATGCCGGCGGCGGCACGGCCTTCCGCAAGCGCTGGATGGACCTGCTCGCCAGCCTGCAATCGCAGCCCTCCATCACGGCCGCGGCCAAGGCCGTGGGCCTGAGCTACAAGGCCGCCTGGGATGCCATCGCCACCATGAACAACCTCGCCGGGCAGGTGCTGGTGGAACGCAGCGTGGGCGGCAAGGGCGGAGGCGGCGCGCGGCTGACGGCGCACGGCCTGAGCCTGGTGGAAACGTTCCGTGCGGTGGAGGCGGAAAACGAGCGCTTCGTCCAGCGCGTGAACCGCCGCGTGCGCGACAAGACCCCCCTGCAATCCCTGGGACGCATGACCATGATGACCAGCGCGCGCAACCACTTTTCCGGCACCGTCACGCGCATCGAGCGCGGGGCGGTCAACGACGAGGTGCAGCTCAAGCTGCCAGGCGGCGAAACGATCGTGGCCGTGATCACGCGCGAGAGCACGCAGACGCTCGGCCTGAAGAAGGGGGCGGACGCCATCGCGCTGATCAAGGCCTCGTGGATCATCGTTGCGGTGGACGAGGGCGCGCCGCTGAAGCTGTCCGCGCGCAATTGCCTGTCCGGCGTGGTGCGCAGCCTGACCGCGGGCGCGGTCAACACCGAGGTCATCATCGGGTTGAAGGGCGGGCAGTCGGTGGCGGCCATCGTGACGCAGGCTTCGGTGGCCGCGCTCGGGCTGGAGGTGGGCAAGCCCGCCAGCGCCGTGTTCAAGGCCTCCAGCGTGATCCTGGGCGTGACGGGCTGAGGTTCAGCCGAGCCTTCCGCCGTCCATGCGCAGCACGCGCCCGGCCAGGTAGTCGACCTCGGCCATGGCGTGCGTGACGTAGATCATGGGGATGCGCGTCTCCTCCGCCACGCGCTTGAGGAAGGGCAGGATCTGCTGCTTGAGACGATCGTCCAGCGCCGACAGCGGCTCGTCCAGCAGCAGCAGGCGCGGCGAATACAGCAGCGCGCGGCCCAGGGCCACGCGCGAGCGCTCGCCGCCCGAGAGCTGCGTGGGCCGCCGATCCAGCAGCGCGCCGATCTCCAGCAGCTGCGTGACCTGCTCCAGCCCAAAGCGGCGCTCGCCCGCATCCAGCCGGCGGTAGCCGTAGAGCAGGTTGTCGCGCACCGGCAGGTGCGGGAACAGCTGGCCGTCCTGGAACACCAGGCCGAAGTGGCGCTGCCAGGCCGGGACGAAGATTCGGCGCGCCGTATCCACCAGCACATCGCGGTCGAAGCGGATCGTGCCCGAGGCCGGGCGCAGCAGCCCGGCGATCAGCGCCAGCAGCGTGCTCTTGCCGGAGCCGGAAGGCCCGCAGATGCCGGTGACGCCCTCGTCGAATTCGGCGCGCGCTGCCAGCTCGAACGTGCCGCGGCGGAACGCCAGATCAATGCCGAGCATGGCTGCCGGCGTGATCGAGCAGGCCCAGGCGGCGCTCGGCGCGGCGGTTGGCCAGGTGCGCAAACAGCAGCGCGCCCACCGCCAGGAGCATGGACAGGCAGGCCAGCCGCCAGGCCGCGGCCTCGCCATCGGGGACGTGGGTGTACGAGTAGATGGCCAGCGGCAGCGTGCGCGTCTCGCCGGGAATGTTGCCGACGAAGGCCATGGTGGCGCCAAATTCGCCCAGGCTGCGGCTGAAGCACAGCACCGCGCCGGCCAGGATGCCGGGCATCGCCAGCGGCAAGGTGATGCTCAGGAACACGCGCCAGGGCGGCGCGCCCAGCGTGGCGGCGGCATGTTCCAGGCGCGTGTCGATCATGCGAAAGGCCAGACGCACCGGCTGCACCAGGAGCGGAAACGCCATCACCGCCGAGGCCAGTACCGCGCCCTTCCAGGTGAATGCCAGGCGCAGGTCGAAGTGCGCCAGCAGCCAGCTTCCCAGCGGCCCCTGCGTGCCGAGCAGCAGCAGCAGCAGATAGCCCGGAACCACCGGCGGCAGCACCATCGGCAACTGGATGAGCGTCTCCACCAGCAGCTTGCCGCGGAAGTCGCGGCGCGCCAGCCACCAGCCCGTGGCGACGCCCAGCGGCAGCGACAGGACCGTGGCCCAGAACGCGACTTTCGCCGACAGGCCGAGCGCGACCCACTCGTCCGGCGTCAGCGCCATGCCCGCTCAGGGCGGCGCGCCGGCCGTGAACCCGTAGCGCTTGAAGACGGCGGCCGCGTCGCCGGATCGAAGGTAGGTGAAGAAGCCACTGGCATCGGGATGCGCGCCGGAAACGAGCGCAAAAGGATAGACGATGGGCTGGTGCGTATCGGCCGGGAAGCGCGCGATCACGCTCACCTTGGTGCTGATGGCGGCGTCCGTGGCGTAGACGATGCCCAGCGGGCACTCGCCGCGTTCCACGAAGGCCAGCGCGGTGCGCACGTCGTCGGTGCCGACGATGCGCGGCGCCAGCGCCTGCCACCATCCCAGCGCGGTGAGCGCCTGCCTGGCGTAGGTGCCCACCGGCACCACGTCCGGCTCGCCGGTGCAGACCTTGCCGCTGAAGGCGGCGGCGAGATCGAAGCCCGGCTTCATCTCCACCGCAAAGCCGTGGCCCGCCGGCGCGATGAGCACCAGCTCGTTGCCGAGCAGCTCGATGCGCGAGGCCTTGTCGATCTTGTTGCGCTCCGCCAGGTAGTCCATCCAGCGGCGGTCGGCGGAGGCGAAGACGTCGGCCGGCGCGCCGTTCTCCACCTGCTTGGCCAGCGCGGAGCTCGCGGCGAACACCAGCGTGGGCCGCGGGTGCCCGGCCTGCGTCCATTGCGTGGCGATGTCGCTGAGCGCGTTGGTCAGGCTGGCGGCGGCGTAGACGCGGGCCGGGGCCTCGGCCTGCGCCGCGAGCGGGAGCAGGGCGAGCAGGAGCAGGGAGCGGATAAATGCGGACACGGACGGTTCTCGCATCGACGTGAGGTCGATCTAGATATGTACCGTTGTATATAGCGATCCCGCTGTCAAGCCAAAGGGAGCCCGAACCCCAAGGCTCATGTCGCCGCCTTTAACGTGGGTGGCGGGACCCGCAGGCGGGGCAGCGCGGCTTCGAACCCTATCAATCGATCCGCCGGGGCGGATCACGGCTCAAATCAACGAGGCGAGCCGGAAAATCTGGACGCAAGGGCGAGGCCGCAGCCGCGTGAGATTCGACCGCCCAGGCTTCGGGACGCAGCCTCCGCCGTCAATGCCCCGCTCGATGCGGGCCCTCAGGCCGGCGGATTCGCGAGGAGCTGCTGGACCATGGGCTCCATCTTGGTGAGACCGCCGGCGCGGCCCAGGGCCAGCGCCTGCTCGGGCGACTGCTTCTGTAGCCATGCCGCGCGCAACGCCAGCAACGCACCTACCCGGTTGCTGCTCGCGCAGTGCACCAGCGTGGGCTGGCCGCCGGCCTTTTCCAAGGCTGCGTCCAGGCCACGAACACTGGCCAGCGTGAGGTCACCAGGCCCGGACACCGGCACCACCGTGTACCCAAGGCCGAGCTTTTCCGCGAGCGCGGCCTCGTCGAAACCGGCATCTTCGGTGACGGGGCGCAGGTTGACGATGTGCTTGAGGCCCGCGGCCGCCAGCGCCTGAATTTCGTGCGGCGCAGGCTGGCCCGCGGTGCGCAATCCGGGGGCGGGAGCGCCGCCCATGGGGAGCGGGATGTCGGTCAGTTTCATGGCGTGCCGGGGGTCGGGTGGATGGCCGGTGTTTACGATAAACCCGGCCGGTCGTGCAAGATCGGCGCTGTCGCTGCTCAGGCGTACTTGGCGAGCAGTCGCGTCATGGCGGTGATGCGCTCACTCAACGCGGCGCTGTTGCTGGCGCTGGCCACCTCCATTTCCAGGCTGCAAGCCAGCATTTCGTAGAACGCCTTATCCAGCGCCTTGCGGGCCGCCGAGAGTTGCTGGGCAATTGCATCGCAGGCTTGGCCTTCTTCCATCATGGCCAGGATGCCGCGAATCTGTCCTTCCACGCGGCGCAGGCGATGCATGATTTCCTGCTGGTGCGGCCGCTCCACACCGGCGCCAGCGGATGCATGCTTCGGTGCCGAGCGCGTGGCTTTTGCGGACTCGGAACGAACGGCATTCTTCTTCGCGGCTTGCCCCATGTGATTTCCTGCAGGTCTGTTGGCGGCCCGGTACCCGGTGCCGGTGAAATGGTCGAATCCACCCCTCGCAGCCCGGGCTATTCGTACCTGCGCGAGTCTATCGCGTCAGCGACATGGGCCGGGCGAATTGAGCGTCCACGAGGGCCGCTTCGCTGCTCCGTGCAAGCGCGGGATGTGCGCGGCCCCGGTCATTTCTCGCAGCGTTCTGAATCCCCCTATCGATCTTTACGTAACCCATGACATCACCACAGCTCAGCCTGTTTCCAGCAGGCGGTGAGGATGGATTGACGATTCTGGGCGCTGCGCAGTTTTCGGCGTGCGGTGGACTTGAGTTCGGTCAGCGAGTGCGGGCAGAAGCGTGCCGGAAATTGCCGGGAACGTGGCCGGGAAATTCGGCAAAGGCCGTGCGGAACGGACCATCACGGTAGTGATCGGTCGATCTGGCTAGAGCGTGCAGGGTTTGCACGGGCGACAATCTTCCCCGCGCGGAGCCTCTCGGTCATTGCGCCGCCCCATCCCGACCACTAGAATCGCGGCCCCGCTGTTCCGTGATAGCTCAGTCGGTAGAGCAAGTGACTGTTAATCACTGGGTCCCAGGTTCGAGTCCTGGTCACGGAGCCATTTTTCGCCACTATGAACCGCAAGTTTCTGCACGCCGCCATCGGCTAGGACAGTGGTTTTGTAGAAGATTTCTACACGGTCCGAGTCTATCACCACCGAGTCAAGCAGACTCTGTAGAAGGGCGCGCGTGCGCCGGACATCGGTGGTGTCACTCACCAGCGCGCGCAGCATCGCCGCCAGGTTTTTGATCTCTTCCGGGTTCGCCCCGAGCGCAGGAGAGCGCTGGGCGTCGATCTCGCTCAACTCGCGGGACAAGGTCCGGGCCTGATCGTTCAGCGCCCGCAGACGCTCGGACAGGTCTCCCAGATTGGGCGCCTCACGTCCGTGCATCTCCAGGACCTCGTAAAGGCGCCCTTTCCGGCGATTGACCTCCGCGAGCTGAGCCTGCGATGGCACCCCGGGCGCCAATTCCATGAAGGCCAGGACCGCGAGTCCACCACAGGCCGGATGTACGACTGAAACCACCTCTCACACCACGGTCAGCGTTTAACTTCACCTGCGGCTTGCGGGAGGAGTCCATACACTCCCCGTTGGGGGCCCCCACGTGAAAAGTGATCCGTCCACAACGGTGGCGGAAAAAACGAGAAACCCCGCGAGGATGCGGGGCTTCAGGACCAATCCGGCATGCGCCGGAACATCAAATGGCGTTCCCACGGGGATTCGAACCCCGGTTACCTCCGTGAAAGGGAGGTGTCCTAGGCCTCTAGACGATGGGAACGAGGCGGACCGAAACAGCTTGGGCAGCTTGGCTGCTGCCACGGGACATCTCGCGCTTGCGGGCGAGACGATGAAACCTTGGTGGAGCTAGTCGGGATCGAACCGACGACCTCTTGCATGCCATGCAAGCGCTCTCCCAGCTGAGCTATAGCCCCCCGAAAAGGGCGCGCAGTATAGCCACTCATTTGTCGGGCCTCAATTCGTCGCGCGAATTTATTTTCTCGTGCGGAACGGGCCCGTTCATCGGCCTTGCAACACCCGCGGCCGCAGCGACCGGCGCCAGCACCGGGGCCTGGCCGTTCCGGCGTTCGACCCGCTCGACAGCGAGGCCGAACACGGTTTCGATCCTGGCCGGGGTCAGCACGGCATCCGGCATGCCGCAGGCCACGATCGTTCCCTCATCCAGCACTGCGACGCGATCGGCATACAGCAGGGCCAGATTGGGATCGTGCACCACCACCACCACGCCGAGGCCGCGTGCGGTCGAGCCGCGCGTGATGGCGAGGATCTCGTGCTGGTGGGCCAGGTCCAGCCTCGCGGTGGGTTCGTCGAGCAGCAGGTACCGGCCGGACAGGGAGCCGGCGTCAGCAATCTGAGCCAGGACGCGAGCAAACTGGACGCGCGCGCGCTCGCCGCCGGAGAGCCCGAGATACGGACGGCGGGAGAGTTGCGCGACGTTCGCCGCCTGCATGGCGTCTTTCACCATGGCCGCCGAATGTGCGGCAGGCTCTCCGGTCCACGGAAAGCGGCCCAGTGCGACCACTTCTTCGACCGGAAATGAAAAATTGAGCGACTCGCTCTGTGGCAGAACCGCTCGCTGGCGCGCCAGCTGCGACGCAGTCCATGCGTCCAGCGGCTTGCCGTTGAGGTGAACGTCGCCGGTGTTTGGCCGGAGATCGCGCGCCAGCAGGTGCAGCAGCGTGCTCTTGCCTGCGCCATTGCGGCCGAGCACGGCAAGGACTTCCCCCGGCGCGACGGCAAGCGTCACGTCCCGCAGGATGGACGTTCCGTTCGCCGAATAGGCGATGCGGGATGCGCTGAGCATCACCAGGTGTCGACGCGCCCGCGCAGCCGGAGCAACAGCACCAGGAAGAACGGGCCGCCGATCAGCGCCGTGAGGATGCCCACCGGAAGTTCCGCCGGACTCAGGGCCTGGCGCGCGGCGATATCCGCAAAACCGAGCAGGGCCGCCCCGCCCAGGGCCGCGCCGGGCAGAATCCCGCGGTGGTCGGGCCCGAGCACCAGGCGCAACAGGTGGGGAACGATCAAGCCGACGAATCCGATGATTCCGGCAAAGGCCACGCAAACTGCGACGGCGAGCACGATCAGGATCGTCACGCGGCGCTTGAGTGCTTCCACGTCCACGCCCAGATGCGCCGCCTCGGATTCTCCCAGCAGCAGCGCGTTCATGGCGCGTGCCTCGCGGGGCAGCAGGATGAGCACCGCCACGAGGACCGGCGCCGCCACCATTAGTTCGCGCCAGCCGGATTTCGCCAGCGAGCCGAACAGCCAGAACGTGGTTTCGCGCAGGGCGGTGTCGCCGGCCACCTGCGTGAGCAGGCCAATTCCGGCACCGGCGATGGCGTTGATGGCAAGGCCAGCCAGCAGCAAGGTGGTGGTGCGCGTGTAACCGTCGATCGACGCCAGCCTTGCGGCCAGCGCCGCGGCCGTCAGTCCCCCGGAAAACGAGGCGAGCGGGACCAGGAACGGCGCGAACTCAGGCGAAAGGCCCAGGCCCTGCGCCAGGACGATGGCCGCCACTCCCGCCAGCGCCGCGCCGCTCGCCACGCCCACCAGCCCCGGGTCGGCGAGGGGATTGCGGAAAAGGCCCTGCATGGCAGCACCGGCGCAGGCCAGCGAGCCCCCGACCAGCAGCGCGAGCAGCGTTCGCGGCATGCGCAGGTCCCAGACGACGCTGGCCGCAGCGGTGGCGCCGATCTCGCCGGGTTGCGTCAGCGCCTGCCACAGCATGGGAGCGGGAATTTTCATGGCCCCGCTCATCAAGCCCAGAAGCGCACCCGACACGACCGCAATCGTCAGGCAGGCAAAGGTCAGCCGGGTGCGGCGGTTGGGGTGCGTCTGCAAAGGTCTGTTTCGGATTCGAGCGCCGGAGAGGACGGTTGCCCAGGCCATCCTTCAGGGCTGGAGCCGCACCGGCAGGCCGAGCGACCCCGGTGGAATGCCCTGGGAAGCCCGCAATCTCGCCGACCGTCCCGCCTCGTACTCCGCCACCGAGATGATCCGGCGCGACGCCTTGTCCCAGAGAATGAATTTCAGAGAAGCGCCGACATCCGCCAGGCGCAGTCGCGGCACGCTGGCAAACAGCTTGACGTGTCGCGCATGGCAGGCCACCAGCCGGTGATTGGGAATGCGCGAGGACAGGTGGTGGATATGGTGGTACCCGATGCTCGCGGTGGACCAGTTCAGCCACGCCGGCAATTCCAGGAAGCTCGACCCGTGCAGCGCGGCGGCATCGTAGTCCCAGCCCTGGTCGCTGCTGGCGTACGAGTGTTCGAAATTGTGCTGCACGGCGAACAGGGCAATGGCGGCGCCGCCGGCCAGCGCAATGCTCACGCAGTAAATCGGAAAGAACAGCAGGGGGCCGACCAGCCAGCACATGCCGGCCCAGGCGCCGAGCAGGACCAGATTGTTCATCGACATGTGCCGGAACTCGGCCGAGGTCTGCCAGCGGGAAGTCTTGAACTGCCTGGCATGCTCGCGCAGCGAGACCTGCCGTACCGCCCATTTGCGCTTGACGAGGTGCGCGGCCAGCCCGCCCAGACCACGCAGCCAGTTCAGCCGCGGATTGACCACCAGGTACATGAACCCCGCCAGCGGGGCGAGGAAGATGTTTCGCGAACGGGCGTAACGGCGCTGCTGCCGGGGCGTCAGCGCCTCGTACTCGTCCACCGACGCGGTGGCCAGCGGCCCGCGGTACCGGGCCCAGTTGCCGTTGGTCGTGTGATGAAAACTGTGGTTGCGCGCCCAGACGTACTGCGGCATGCCGCAGATCACGCCCAGGGCGAAGCCGACGTTGCGGTTGGTTGCCGGCGTCCTGAACAGGCTTTCGTGCCCGCATTCGTGCATCAGGACGAAGGTGCGCACCAGGATGAACGCCATCCCCATCGTCGCCACGACCGGCACGGCAGGCGACAGCGGCGCGCCCAGGATCGCCACGATCCAGAGCAGCGCGAGCGGCACCAGGGTGGTGGCGATCTGGCAGAACCCCTTGCCGCCGTCGGGACGGGCAAACTCTTCGATGAGGCGGCGCTTCTGCGCTTTTACCGCAGCCACGGCCTCGGCCTGGTTATGTTCCACGAACGTCCCGGTGAAATTCACGCATGCAGATCCTCGACGTTTGGAGCCTGCGCGTCTGCCGGCCGCCCGCGTCGCCAGGCCATACAGTACAGGCTCGGGAGCACGAGCAGGGTCAGGAGGGTGGATGAAACGATCCCGCCCATGACCACGGTGGCGAGCGGTCGTTGCACGTCGGCACCCGTTCCCGTGTTCAGCGCCATGGGCAAGAAGCCCAGCGCAGCGACCAGGGCGGTCATCAGTACCGGGCGCAGGCGCTGCATGGCCCCCTCCACGATGGCGGCGTGCAGCTCCATTCCAGACTGGTGCAGGCTGCGGATGAAGCTGACCATGACCAGACCGTTGAGCATGGCGACGCCGGAAAGTGCGATGAACCCGACGCCGGCGGTGATGGACAACGGGATGCCGCGCAGCCACAGTGCCAGCACGCCGCCGGTCAGCGCCAGCGGCACGCCGCTGAAGATCAGGAGCGCATCGCGCAGCGAGCCGAAAGCGAGCAGCAGCAGGCCCAGGATCATCGCCAGGGTGACGGGCACCACGATGGCAAGACGCCGCCCCGCCGACAGCAGCTGCTCGAAGGTGCCGCCGTACTCCAGCCAGTAGCCGGGTGGCAGCTTCACCTGCGTTTCGATCCGGCGCTGCGCATCGGCCACGAAGCTGCCCAGGTCGCGGTCGCGGACATTGGCCGTCACCACCAGCCGACGCTTGCCGTTCTCGCGGCTGATCTGGTTGGGGCCGGGACCCAGTTCCAGGTGCGCGACCTCGCCCAGCGTGACGAACGCCATCCTGCCGGAGGGACGGTCCGCGCTCGCCGGCAAGGGAACCGGCAGTCGCTCCAGGGCGGCAAGGTCGCTGCGCATGGCCTCGGGCAGCCTCACCACCAGCGCAAAGCGCCGGTCGCCGTCAAACAGCTGCCCTGCCTCCACGCCGCCGATGGCCGCGGCAAGCACGCGCTGCATGTCCGCCACGTTCAGGCCATAGCGATAGAGCGCCTCACGCCGGGGGATCACCGACAGCACGGGCAGGCCTTCCACCGGTTCCACCTTGACCGCATCCGCGCCTTCTACGGCCCTGAGTACCGCGGCGATCCGGTTGCCGGCGCCCAGCAACTGGTCCAGGTCATCGCCGTAGATCTTCACGCCCAGGTCCGAGCGCACGCCCGAGATCAGCTCGTTGAAGCGCAACTGGATCGGCTGGCTGATTTCGAAGGCATTGCCCGGCACCGCTTCCAGCCGCCGTTCGATTTCCCGCCGAAGCTCCGTCCCGGATTTGCCCGGGTCCGGCCAGAGGCTGCGGTCCCTGAGCATCACGTAGCCGTCCGAGATATGGGGCGGCATCGGGTCGGTGGCCACTTCGGCGGTGCCGACGCGGGAAAAGTACGTGCGTACCTCGGGCATGCCCAGCACCGCCCGTTCGAGCTGGAACTGCATCTCCAGCGACTGCGTCAGGCTGGTGCCGGGGATGCGCAGGGCCTGCACGGCCAGGTCGCCCTCGTCGAGGCTCGGGATGAACTCCGACCCCATGCGCGTGGCCAGCCAGCCACACGCCAGCACGATCCCCAGGGCGCCGATCACGAACCGGCGCGGCTGGCGCAGCGCCGCCGCCAGCAGCGGCGCATACAGGCGCTTGGCCCCGCGCATGAAGAGCTTGTCGTTTTCATCGACCCGGCCGTCGAGAAACAGGGCCACGGCGGCGGGCACGAAACTGAGCGACAGCACCTGCGCGGCGAGCAGGGCCATGACCACCGCCAGCGCCATCGGCTGGAACATCCTGCCTTCCACACCTTCGAGCGTGAGCAGCGGCAGGTACACCGCGGCGATGATCCCCACTCCGAACAGGCTCGGCCGGATCACCTCACGGGTGGACGCGTACACCGCGTCCAGGCGCGCGTTCAGGTCCAGCGCGGCGCCACGCGCATGCCGGGCGGCTGCCAGCCGGCGGATACTGTTCTCCACGATGATCACGGCGCCGTCCACGACCAGGCCGAAGTCGAGTGCGCCCAGCGACATCAGGTTGGCGCTGAGCCTGGTTTCGGCCATCGCCGTCACCAGCATGAGCATCGACAGCGGGATCACCATCGCCGTGATCAGCGCAGCACGCAGGTTGCCGAGCATCAGCAGCAGGACCACCACCACCAGCACGGCGCCTTCCAGCAGGTTTTTCCGCACCGTGGCAATGGTCATGTCCACCAGGATCGTGCGGTCGTAAACCGCTTCGGCGGTGACGCCCTCGGGCAGTGACTTGTTGATCTCGCCTAGGCTGTCAGCCACCGCATGCGCCACCGTGCGGCTGTTCCCGCCGACCAGCATCACGGCCGTGCCCAGGACGGTTTCCTTGCCGTCGCGCGTCGCCGCGCCGCTGCGGAGCTGCTTGCCGTAGGCCACTTCCGCAACGTCGCGAATTGCGATTGCCACGCCCGCGCGGTGCGCCACGATGATCCGCTCGATGGCGGGCAGGTCGGACACCTGCCCAGGGGAGCGGATCAGGTACTGCTCGCCGTTGCGCTCGATGTAACCCGCCCCGACGCTCGCGTTGTTGTTTCCGATGGCACGCACCACGTCGTCGAACCCCAGGCCGTAGGCCAGCAGGCGCGTGGGGTCGGGCGTGACGTGAAATTCTTTCTCGTACCCGCCGATCGTGTTGACCTCGGTCACTCCAGGCACCTGGCGCAGCTGGGGGCGGATCACCCAGTCCTGCAGCATGCGCAGCGCGGTCGTGTCCCAGGGCCGGCCATCGGGCTGGCGCGCGGCGTCGTCCGCCTGCACGGTGTACAGGAAAATCTCGCCGAGCCCGGTGGCGATCGGCCCCATTGCCGGTTCGATGCCGCCCGGCAACTGGCTCCTGGCCTGCTGCAGGCGCTCGTTGACGAGGTTGCGCGCAAAGTAGAGGTCGGTCCCGTCCCTGAAGATCACCGTCACCTGCGACAGGCCATAGCGCGACAGCGAGCGCATTTCCTCCATGCCCGGGAGCCCGGCGATGCCGGCTTCAACCGGGTACGTGATGCGCTGTTCGACCTCCAGCGGCGAATAGCCCGGCGCGCGGGTGTTGATCTGCACCTGCACGTTGGTGATGTCCGGCACGGCGTCGATGGGCAGGCGAGGCAGGTTCCAGGCCCCGAGCGCGGCGACCGCGAGCACCAGCGCCATCACCAGCCAGCGTCGGGCAATGGAAAAGCGGAGCAGGGCGTCGATCATGGCGGCGCCCCTAGTGGCCGTGCCCGGCGGAACCCTTGCCGAGTTCCGCCTTGAGGATGAAGCTGTTCGCGGCGGCATATGCATCGCCGGCGGCCAGGCCCGACCGCACCTCGGTGCGCTCGCCGTCACGGCGGCCCAACTGCACGGCCTGCGGCTCGAAACCGGCGGCGCGCCGCACGAACACCACCGTCCGTCCTTCCAGGCTCTGTACCGCCTCGTTGTGGATGGTGAGCGGGACGATGGCCTCGCTCAGGGTGACGTCCGCGGTCACGTACAGGCCCGGCGCCCAGCGACGGTCGACGTTGTCCACCAGCACGCGCGCGCTCAGGGTCTGGCTGGTGGCGCTGCCGAACGGAGCCAGGTACACCACCCTGCCGTCGCCCGGGAGCGGGGCATCCGCGCCCCTGATGCGCACGGCCTGGCCGATTCGCACCTTGGCCACGTCCCGCGGGAACAGCGACAGCTCCACCCAGACGGTTGACAGGTCCGCCACCGTGAATAGGGCATTGCTGCCGGCCTGCTCGCCTGGGTTGGCGTTGCGCTCGGTGATCACGCCGGCGAGTGGCGCGGTCAGCGGGTAGCTGCGCAGGCTCTCGTTGCTCTCGATGACGGCGAGCACCTGGCCCTGGTGCACCGCCTCACCCACCTTGGCCGAGACACTCTGGATCGCACCGGGAAATCGTGCCGAGACCTGGCGTGTCCGCTCGACATTGGGGGTGATGACGCCGTAGAGGGACAGGGTTTCGCGGATGCGGGCAGGCTGGACGGTCAGCACCGTGATGCCGGCTGCCTGGATCTGCGCGTCGCTGAGCGGGATGGCGAGGTCGTCGTGCGTATCGGCGTGCTGGCCTGCCTCGCCGGCAGAAGCTTCGCGGTGCCCGCCCGGACCCGACGGGTTCGTGGCACCGGCGGGCGACGCCGTGTCTCCGCAGCCGGCCAGCACCAGGGCTGCGATCGACGCGGCGAGAATCTGGATGTTCGTGTTCATGGCTGCCTCTCAGCGGCTCAGGGCGGTGCCCGTGATGCGTTCGATCTCGATCAGGGTCAGGTGGTACTGCGTTGCGGCCGCGATCAGGCTGTGGCGCACCGCGAGCAGTTCGCGCTGGGCGTCAACCAGCTCCAGGTAGCTGTAGCGCCCGCGCTCGTAGGCGTACTCGGTGTTGCGCAGCGCGGCCTCCATGCGCGGCAGGGCACGCTCGCGCAAGGCGGTGACCTGTTCGCGGGTGTCCAGCAGTTCGCGGTGGTAGCGGAATAGTTGCGTGCGCGCCTTGAGCAGCGCGGCGGAACGGCCCGCCTCGACCCCCCATCGCAGGGCCTCGGCTTCAGCGGCCGCACCCGGGTTTCCGGCCAGGAAGGACAGCGGGACGTTGACCGAAAACACCAGTCCCGTGTCCTTCTCGTCCTGAAGGCGCCGCAGGGCGGCACCCACCTGGACGCCGGGATTGCGACTCGCCATGGCCAGCATCACCTCCGAGTCGCGCAGGCGTCCCTGGCTCAGGTACCGCTCCAGGTCCGGCGTGCGTTCCAGTGCCGCGACCAGTTCCGGGTAGGGGAGGACCGGCGGCAGCAGGTAGAGGTCTGCCGCGGTTTCGGTGAAGTCGGGCTCGGCTGCGCCCCAGGACGCGGCCAGCGCGACGCGGGCGGCGAGCAGTTCGTGCTCGGCGTGTTCATCGTCGATACGCGCGCGTTCGAGCGCGACCACCGCACGGTCATGCTCGGCCTCCGGAGACTTGGCCGCCTCGACGCGGCGTGTCACCACGGCAGCAGTCTTTTCCGCCAGCTCCACCGCCAGGTGGGTGAGCTGGTGTTCCTCCTGCTGCCCCACCAGCGAAACGAAGCGGCGCGCGGTTTCGGCCACGGCATCCAGGCGCGCGATGTGATGTCCGGTTTCCAGGTCGCTTCGCCCCAGCTGCGCACTGACGATGCGCTGGTCGCGCAGGCCGGCGACGTCGATCAGCTGGCTGAGCCCGATCGTGAGTTCGGCCGATTGGAAGCCGCGGGTATCTCCCGTGCCGAGCACGTTTTCCAGCGCGCCCGTCAGCGACGGCAGCGGCCGCAGGCCGGCCTGGGCGATGCGCCCATCCTGTGCCTTGAGGGCGAACTGGAAGGCAGCGAGATCGGGGCTGGATTGCAGGGTGCGCGACAGGGCCTCGCGCAGGCTCAGCGGATCCTCTGCCGCGGCGGGCACTGGCCCGACCGGGCCCAGCACCAGCAGTGCCGCGGGCGCAAGACGCGCGAATGCGGGCAATCGAAACATGGGAAACTCCCGTAAGGCGTGAAACCGCGTTGCCGCCTGGAACGCAGGCGACGGACGCCCGGGCAATCAGGGCGTGGTTTTCAGGCGAGGGAGTGAGGCGGCGGCCCCCGCAACGGGGGCGCGAGATACTTCGTACAGCGTGCGATCGGAAGCGGCGGACCACGTGGCTGGACCGCGCACTGCCAGCGGTCAGCCAGCGCCAGCAGGGGCCCATCGGGCGCTGGCAGAGCCGGGTCCAGGCCCAGCGTGAGCGGCAACGGGCCCGGCCCGACGGCGCCGGTCAGGTCCAGCTCCAGCCTGTCGCCGTGATCCTCCCGATGCAGCTCGCCAAACAGCAGCCCGCTGTCGGCGTAATGCGGCGCCTCGTGCTCGTGCCCAGCGCCCTCGATGCCCGAGCAGGCGTGCACATGCACACCCAGCAGCTTCGTCAGCAGAAGCCCCAGACACAGCAGCCAGATGGAAGGAAGACGCGCCATGCACAGCAGGGTAGCACCGGTGGGGACTTCGCTGAATGCGTGGGCGGACCGTCGCGCCGTGGCAGCAAAATTTCAGGGTAGGTCTGTGGTGCACGCGGGGACCGAGGCTGGAGGCCGCACCTGGCCCTCGGCATCGATCACCATCAGCACGCTCACCGAGGTATCGACCGCGCAGGCGGAAAGATATCCGATGGCGTGTGCCGTCGATGCAACGAAGCGCAGCACGGCCGCTTCGGACGCCAGCATGTGCGGCGGCAGCACGCCCTGAAAATACTGCTGGTTCCAGTAGTCCTCGAGCGCAGCAGGTGACTGTTGCAGCACCGCCCGGGAAAAATGCCGGCGGATGGCGCTGTCGGCCGGAAGATTCACCGGCACGATGCGGGCGCCGCTGTTCCAGAACACTTTCTTGCGCTTGAAGATCAGGGCCAGGTCGTTGACGTCCAGCTCTTCGACCGCGGCCGTCGCAGGAACCACCACGGCGATGGTGGGTGCTTCCTGCGCCCGCACGGCGCTGCACAGCACCATGCCCAGCACTGTGAGCATGGCAAGTCGCGAGCGCAGACCCTGGCCAGCGCGGATCATCAGAACAGCACGGCTAGCGAAGCCTGGAAGCCGTCCGGCACCTCCGGGGAGTGGTCCGTCACCCGGCTGAACTCGGCCTTGAGAATGACTTCGGGACGGTAGCGGTAGGCGACGCCGCCCAGGTAAAGGCTCAGGTCCTGGGTTGCGGTGACGGCATGAAAGCTTTCGTAGCGGACGATGCCGTAGAGCTTCCGGCCGAGGGGTGCAACGAACTGGACGTAGGCGCCCTGTTCGTCCTGTGTTTCCTCGTGGCCCTGGAGGGTGCGGTAGGCAAACTCGCCGGACAGCTCGAAGCGCCGGAACGTCCAGAGAAAATCACCGCTGAAGAGGTGCTTGCGCTGGTCGGCGGTGGCCTCCTGTTCGAAGCTGGCGTAGGAAAATCCGAACTGGGTGTGTGGCAGCAGGGTGGCGGCCACGCGCACACCCAGGGCCTCGCTGAACGTATCGAGTTCGGGTGCGGGGAAGATTTCTTCCCCGGGCGCGGCGTAAAGCGCGTACTCGACGCCATCTGCGCCCCAGGGCAGCACGCCGTAGACCATGGCGCCCGTCGCATTGGTCGGAAAGGTCGCCTCGGTGATGAGGGGCCGCGAGGTGGTCCAGGTCAGCGGCGACGCATGCAGCAGGTTCCAGCGCCCGATGGGCGTGAGGAATTTCCCGAAGCGGAACTTGAGCGCGTCGTCGTACAGGTAGTCGAGATAGATGCGCTCGGAGACCACGTGCAGGCGATCGGTCCCGGTGTCGCCACGTCGCACGACCAGGGCGTTCTTCAGTTCGGCTTCGGAGAAGAATTGCCAGCGACCGCCCCCATCCCACCAAAGAATGGCGCTGAGCGTGTCGAGCCCGAGCTGCGCCGGGGTGCTGGCGCTGGCGTCGCGCGTGGCAAGCGTCCCGTACCCGCCGAGCGTGAACCCGTTCCCAAGCCGCAAGCCCTTGCCCAGCTGGTAGCGCGGCGCCACCGGATCGGTTTCCGGTGCGCTTGCCGGGTCCTGCGCCGATGCAGCACTCATCCACAGCGCCAGCAGCCCCAGCAGCACGATCCTGCACAGCTCAGCGCAGATGAAACCGGTCGGGCGCGTGTTCAGATGGGGAGGGAGTGGACGCTATGGAAGGGAGCCTGGGTCGCCGCGCCGGGGAGCACAGGCGTCGTCGGCGCGGCGGTATTCTAGGCCGGCCATGGACCCGTCACGATCCTCGTCTCACCCATCCGCGTGACGATACGTCGCATCCTGTTGTTGAGCTTCCTGCTGGTGAGCCTTGTTCCCGCTTCGGTGCTCACGGTTCTGGCCTTCAACCGCGCCCGTGCTGCGATGCAGAGCGAAATCGAGCAGAGCGTTCAGCGCTCGGCCGCGTCGGTGTCGTCGGACCTGGACAAGCTGCTCTTCGAGCGTGCGCTCAACCTCACGACCTGGACGCACCTGGAAGTCATGCAGGACCTGCGACTGGACGACGTGGACAAGCGGCTGTCGGTATTCCTGTCCGAGATCAAGCGACGGTACGGGCCGGTTTACCTGGACCTGCACGCGGTCAACCCGCAGGGACGCATCGTCGCCAGCAGCAATCCGGGACGCATCGGCACCGTGCGCGCGGCCACGAGCCCCTGGCTGGAGCTTGCGCTCCAAGGCGGAACGTTCCAGGTGGAACGCCCCGGGCCGGAGCGCCAGGGCCGCCACCTGAGCCTGCGCAGCGCCATTGATTCGAGCTTTACGGAAGGCCGCCTGGGGGAGCTGGTCCTGGAGGTGGACTGGTCGCAGATCGAACGCCTGCTGGATGCGGGGTCCAATCCCTCGCGGGAGGCGCTGGTGCTGGATACCTCGGGCGCGGTGATCGCAGCCTCGGCCGGGCTGCGTGGGCGCGGGTTCGACCTGGGCGCGGCATTGCCCGGATGGGTCGCCGGCCAGAACGGGGAACTTCGGCCCGGCGCCCCGCTCATGGCGGGTGACGTCGTGCTGGGCAGGCGCCAGTCCAGTCGTCTGGCGCCTGCCTTGGGCAGCGGCTGGACCACGCTGCAGGTGCAGTCGACGGCCGTTGCGCTGGCGCCGGTGCATCGCATGGCCATCGCCTTTGCAGGACTGCTCGCGATGACCACGCTGGTGACGCTGGGCGTGGCCTTCGGCGTGTCGAGCGTGATCGCCCGCCCGGTGGTTGCGCTGACGGCCTTCACCCGGCGTTACCTGCAACCCGGAACGCCCCCGCAGCCTCCTCCCGAGGGCCCGGGTGAGCTGGGCGAACTCAATCGCAGCTTTCTGCGCCTGGTGGAGGACCTCCAGGCATCGCAGCAGACGCTGGTGCAGGCCTCGAAGCTGGCGGCGCTGGGCGAAGTCACGGCGCTGATGGCACACGAGGTCCGCACGCCGCTGGGCATCCTGAAATCCTCCGCGCAGATGCTGCGGGGTGATTCCGGCCTGTCGCCGGACACGCGTGAACTCCTGCAGATCATCGGCAGCGAGACCGAGCGCCTGAACCGCCTGGTGACTTCGATGCTGGACAGCGTGCGCACCCGGCCTCCGGAGCGCAGCGCAACCGATGTCCACGCGCTGATCGTGCATGCCGCGACCCTACTGACGGCCCAGGTCAGGGACCGGGGCGCCCGTCTGGATCTGCGCTGCGAAGCGCCCAGGTTCGTCGCCAGCTGCGATGCGGCGCAGATCACGCAGGTGCTGCTGAACCTGGTGATGAACGCCCTGCAGGTGCTGCGGCGTCCGGGGCACGTTGAAGTGCTCACCCGCAACGAGGGCGCGCGGCTGGTGATCGAAGTGGCGGACGATGGCCCCGGCATCCAGCCGCAGGACCGGCAGCGCATCTTCGAGCCCTTCGTGTTCAAGCGCGAGGGCGGCCTCGGGCTTGGTCTTGCCGTGGTCCGCCAGATCATCCGCCAGCACGGCGGCGATGTGGTGGCCGATGCGGGTCCACGTGGCGGCGCGCTGTTCCGCGTGCGGCTGCCGCTCAACGACTTTCCGGAGGAAGCAGCACGATGAAGGACGTCCGTGTGCTGGTGGTGGACGACGAGCCGAACATGCGCCGGGTGCTGGAGATCATGCTGGCACGGCGCGGCTACAGGACCTGGTCGGCCGCCGATGGACTCGAAGCGTTCGGGCTGCTCCAGGACACCACGGTGGACCTGGTCATCAGTGACCTGCGCATGCCGCAACTCAACGGCATCGAACTGCTGGGCAAGCTGCGCGCGGCCGGCAACGATGTCCCCCTCATCATGATCACGGCACAGGGAAGCATCGAGAGCGCCGTGGAGGCGATGCGCCTGGGCGCCTGCGATTACCTGCTGCGGCCCTTCGACACCGAAACGCTGGACTTGGCGATTGGCCGCGTGTTCCAGGTCCGCGAAGTCCTGCAGCAGAAGGAGTTCCTGCGCGGCGAGGTCGAGCGAAGCTGGGACGGCCTGGTTGGCAGCAGCCCGGCGATGCTGCGCCTGCGCCAGCAGATCGCCCAGGTCAGCCCCACCCGCGCATCGGTCCTGCTGACCGGTGAAACCGGCACCGGCAAGGAGGTGGTAGCGCGGGCCATCCACCGGGGGTCCGGGCGGCAAGCACAGCTCTTCGTCCCCATCAACTGCGCGGCCATCCCCGCGGACATCCTGGAAAGCGAGCTCTTCGGCCACGAACGAGGCGCCTTCACCGGCGCGCTGAAACAGCGCATCGGCAAATTCGAACTGGCACAACAGGGCACCGTGTTTCTGGACGAAATCACGGAGATGCCGACTGCCCTGCAATCGAAGCTGCTGCGCGTCCTCCAGGAAGGATGCGTGGAACGCTTGGGCGGAAACCGCAGCATCGAGCTGGACGTGCGGGTCATTGCCGCCACCAACCGCTCGCCGAAGACGGCCATTCGCGAGGGCCGGCTCCGCGAGGACCTGTACTTCCGGCTGAATGTATTTGCCATCGAAGTGCCGCCCCTGAGGGAGCGTCTGGACGACATCCCGGAACTGCTGCGGCATTTCATCGGCCTGCATTCATCCGCCGGTGGCCCTGCACCAGGCGCGTCGCGCGCGGTGCTGGATTTGCTGACCGGCTATCCGTGGCCGGGCAACGTGCGCGAACTGGGCAACCTGGTGGAGCGCGCGCTGATCCTGAGCGGAGGAAACGGCCTGGAACCGCAGCACTTTTCGCTCGAAGGATCCCGCCCTGGTCCATCGGAAGCGCCGTCTGCCAATGCTGAGGAGAACATTTCCCTGGACCCGGCCGTTGAGGCGCTCGAACGGCGGCTGATTGCGGAGGCGCTGCGACGCGCGGGCGACAACAAGACCCGCGCGGCGCAGCTGCTGCAGATCAGCGAGCGGTCGATCTGGTACAAGCTCAAGAAATACGGGCTGGGCACGGGGCAGGAACCACAGGTCGGATGATTCGCTCATGCTGACGGGAGGCCTCGCTTCCACCGGCGCATGCCCCATACGATTCGTGCCTCACGCCGCCCGACCTTCCATGACTCCGACCCGACTTGTTCTGCTGATGGCGCTGCTCGCATTGCCATTGGGGGCCAGTGCCGAAACCTTTGCCAATCGCGGCAAGGGCTATTCCTTCGAGGCGCCGCGACACTGGCGGCTGGTCAACCCCGACTTCATGCTGATGAGCGCCAGTGGCGCGTCGCTTTCGGAATCGGACCTGCCGCAGGGCCCCCGGTCGCTGGAACGCATCAGCAAGACCGCCGGGATGATCGCCTGCATCGGCGCGGACTATCAGACGACCAATGAGCGCTTCAAGCTCGATGGTGAGAACTGGAAAGGGCTGGTGACCGTGTTTCTGGAGCCGGCGCGCATCAACCGGCAGCCCCGGCACGTCCTGCAGCTGGTGGCACAGAACGGGGACAAGTACCGCCTGTTCTACCTCGCCGTTCCCAGCCGCGAATGGTTGAGCGACCGCGAATCCTTCCAGAAACTGCTCGGAACGCTGCGCCTCGGCTGAACCGGGAGGTAATGGAGCCGTTACAATTTTGCGCTCCATCCTCGCCCCGTCATTGCCTTGATCTGCCTCATCGCCAGTCGCACTGATCCCCGCCGCGATCCTGGCCCGCACGATCAAGCCTGGTCATGAGCGCGCAACTCATCGATGGCAAGGCGGTTGCTGCCAGGATCCAGGCGGACCTGAAACTCGCCATCGACGCCCGCCTTCGCCGGGGCCAGCGTGCGCCGGCGCTCGCGACGGTGCTGGTCGGCGAGGACCCGGCATCGCATATTTACGTGC
This sequence comes from Panacagrimonas sp., assembly GCA_052386745.1. Taxonomy (GTDB): domain Bacteria; phylum Pseudomonadota; class Gammaproteobacteria; order Nevskiales; family Nevskiaceae; genus Panacagrimonas. The sequence goes on from JBQTJW010000003.1 coordinate 41,963, forward strand.
GCAACAAGCGGCGCACCTGCGTGGCGCTTGGCATTCGGTCCGTGCCGGTGCACCTGGATGCAGGGATCGACACGGCGGAACTGCTGGCGCAGGTGGACCGGCTGAACGCCGACGAATCGGTCGACGGCATCCTGGTCCAGCTTCCCCTGCCGCCACAGCTCGACACCACTGCCGTGATCGAGCGGATACGGCCAGACAAGGACGTGGATGGCTTCCATCCCTACAATCTGGGCCGGCTGGCGCAGCGGCAGCCGGTGCTGCGCCCCTGCACTCCCTACGGGGTGATCGAGTTGCTGCGTTCGATCGGGGAACCCTTCTACGGGCGCCGCGCAGTGGTCGTCGGCGCGAGCAATATCGTGGGCCGCCCCATGGGCCTGGAGCTGTTGCTCGCAGGAGCCACCACGACAGTATGCCACCGCTTCACCCGTGACCTGGAAGTCGAAGTGGCGCGCGCCGAGATCGTGGTGGTGGCCGTCGGCAAGCCGGGCCTGGTCCGCGGCGAATGGATCGCGCCAGGTGCCACCGTGGTGGATGTGGGCATGAACCGGCTGGACGACGGCTCCCTGTGCGGAGACGTGGAATTTGCCACGGCATCGCAGCGGGCGGCATGGATCACGCCCGTCCCCGGGGGTGTGGGCCCGATGACGGTGACGATGCTGATGTCCAACACCCTCGCCGCTGCCGAGGCGCGGAGCGCTGTCGAGGAGCCTGGGCAGTAGTAACGCGCGCGGCCGAGGCGGCGCCCTTGCGGCCGGACCCCTGGCGCAGGCAGGCAGGCCGGCGCTAACGGATCGGATAGCGCAGGCGCACTTCCAGCCCGATGCGAAAATCGTCGAACTCTTCTTCGGCGAAATTCGATGCGCGATCCTCCCACGCGACGTTGGGCATCAGCACCAGCCAGTCGCGCGGAATGTATTCGAGCTTGAGCCCAGCAGACTGAATCCGGTCGGTGCGGCCGGTCGCGCCTCTGAAATCCGCCTGGTTGTTGGCATACGTGGTGGTCAGGACCGTTTCGCGCGTGGGGCTCCAGCTGAAATTCACGTCGCCACCGGTGATGACCACGAAGTTTTCGTTCTGCTGATCCACGCTGTACGAGCGGCGCTGGAAACCGGCCTTGACGTTCGTCTTGGCTGAGATGCTGCGCTGGTAATACACGGCGCCTGTAGCACCGGAATAATCCTCGACATCCGATCCCTGGTTGTCGCGGTCGGTGACGCCAAGCTGGATCTCGAAGCGGGAAATCTCGCTGAACACCCAGATCACGACAGCCTGGTAGGCGATCTGATCGAACTCCTCCGTCAGGCCGCCAGTCGGGACGCGGTTGATGTAGTCGCCCGCGGTGTACTCGACCTCCAGTCCGATGGAACTCTGCTTGTCTCCGAGGAGCGCCAGTCCGACCGCGCCCTGCTGCTCGTTGCGATCCTGGTCGCGCGATGCGTCCAGCGTGTGCCGCAGCCTTTGCACCTTGAACCGCGTACGCAGCTCGTAGTCGCGCAGCAGGCGCAGATTGACCGTCCCCGTGGCATCCCGGTATCGCTGGAAACCGAGGTCGGCTCCAACGGAGATGTTCGCGAAGTCCTGGACCAGACGGCTGTCTCCCAACCTGAGGGTGCCGTTCAGAACCGAACCCAGATTCCAGTCGGTGCCTGCCGTGACCTCGTATCCGTCGTGATCGAGGTTGTCGTAATGGTCGTACCGGTACTCGCGACCTTCGCCTTTCAGGAAAAACCGCTGCAAACCCGCCTTGTACTGGGTTTCCAGCCCCGCCGCGTACTTGGTCAGGGTGTCTTGCTGCGTATCGTCACCCAGCAGGCCCAGGGACTCGTTCGCGTCACGGGTGCGGAAAACGTTGTTGTCGTACTGGATCGACGAGCCGACATAGGGAAACGCCTCGAATTCGGCGCGGGCACTCAGCGGCGCCAGGGCGGCAATGCCAGCCATCACGAGGCCCAGGCGGACGCGGGCGGGGAATGAATGCATAGCTGCCATGTTTCCGCTCCTTGAATGGAAAGCCGGGAAAATCTAGTACGCGTTCTTGTCGCGGAAAATCATGGCCACCGTCATGAGGACGATTCGAAGATCCATCATCGGCGACCAGTTCTTGATGTACTCCAGGTCGAACCGGATGCGTTCTTCCATCCTGACGAGCTGTTCGGTCTCGCCGCGCAGTCCATGAACCTGCGCCCACCCGGTCAATCCCGGCTTGACCTTGTGGCGAACCATGTACCGCTTCACCGCCTTCCGGTAGTGCTCGTTGTGCGCCACGGTGTGGGGGCGCGGGCCCACCACGCTCATCTCGCCCTTCAGCACGTTGAAGAACTGCGGAAGCTCGTCGATGGAGGTTCGGCGTATGAACCGTCCAACTGGCGTGACCCGGGGATCGTTGCGGGTGGCCTGGTCGAGATCACGGCTTCCCGTCGGCCCTCGCCCACCCGTCGGATCCTCCACGTACATCGACCGGAACTTGTAGAGCATGAAACGCTGCCCGTTCAGTCCGTAGCGCTTCTGCTTGAAGATGATCGGCCCCGGGGACGTCAGCTTCACCGCCAGCGCAATGGTGATGAGCAGGGGCGAGAGCGCCAGGATCACGGCGGAGGCGAAGAGAAAATCGAAGATCTGCTTGAGGATGCCATCGGCTCCATAGAACGGGGCCTCCGCAATCTCGAGCACCGTGATGCCTTCCACTTCCCGCACCTGCGCCTCGAACAGGTTGATGATGAGGAAATCCGGCACGTAATAGACCGAGGCGGTGGTATCGCCCAACTCATCCAGCAGGCTCAGCGCCCGACGACCACCGTCGTCGGGCAGCACGATGAACACCACGTCGATATTGTGGTCGCGCACGTACTGCGCCGTGTTGCGGGCCTTCCCGAGATAGGCCGCGCCCTCCAGCGGACCGCCGATACGGTCCATGTCGCGGTCCTCGAAGAAGCCCACGAGTTCGAACGATCGCGATGCCCGCAGATTGCGCCCCAGCCCGCGCGCCGAATCGTTGACAAACACCACCACCGCGGTCCGTTTGCTCACCATCTGCGGCAGGAAGCCCTGCGCCAGCCCCACGCAGAACTTATGCAACAGCAACAGCACGATGGGTGTGGTCACGAACCAGATCAGCAGCACCCGCCGCGAGAAATACTCGGAGTACCGGGTGACGTAACCCACCAGCAGGAGGAAGCCGACCATGGTCACCCAGGTCCAGTACATCCCGGTCCCGACCGACCCCTGCCTGCCCGGCAGCCACGGCGTCAGCAGGTCGTAGCGGCGCAGCGTCAGGAAGCCGATCGCGCCCATCACGATCGCCAACACCTGGTAGGCCAGGCTGAACGGTTCGCCGATGGCCAGGGCGATGATCCAGAGATTGCCGGCGATGATCAGCGCGTACAGCGTGCCCTGGATGGCGCCGGACTGGGACTGCCGGTTACCGCCCAATTGCGCGCCCCACGGTGAAATTGAATGCTGCTGTCAGGATCCGGATTGAATGCAGGTACATGGTCATCGAGCAAGACACCGCGGCCAGGTTCCAGCCGCGCGTCGAAGAATGATTGGTGAAATTCCGGGCAATGCTTGTCGCTACTCGTCCCCGATCGAAGACCGGAGGTGCGTCCGGCGGACCAGCCGATTCCGCATCGTCCAGACAACTGTCGCGCCGAACTCTAGCATCTGTATGTAATGGCAAAAAACCCGTTCCGTCGACGGACGCACGCGAATCGCAAGTGCCTGTTCCGGAACCATACCCGCTCGGCGCCCCGCCATTCGGGTCCGCTGTCCAAGCCAGATTCGTGCCGCCGATCTGCAAGGACGGCGTCATTGCGCGGCTGCACACCGAGAGTAACCCAATTGCAGCCTACTGCCCCGCCTTGATCGATTCGAGCAGTTCCCAGCGGGCGTACGCCGTGTTCAGCCATTTGGCCGTTTCCGACAACCTGGTCTGGGTTTCGACGGCTTGAGACGCATTCCTGGCATAGAGATCCGGCGAACTGAGCAGGGCGACCAGCCGCGCCTGCTCCTCCTCCATCGTCTCGATGGCGTGCGGCAAGGTCTCCAGTTCCCGTCTTTCCTTGGAACTCAGGCGCCCGCTCCCGCTTACCTCCACAGCGGCGCGCGGCACCACCTTCGACTCGCTGCGGGTCGGGGTGATCGGCTCCAGCCGCTGGCGCAGCCAGTCCGCGTAGCCACCCACGAACTGGTCGATCCGGCCGTCCCCCTCGAACACCAGCGTGCGCGTGACCACGGCATCCAGGAACGCGCGGTCGTGCGACACCAGCAGCACCGTGCCGGCGTAGTCCAGCAGGAGTTCCTCCAGCAGCTCCAGGGTTTCCAGGTCCAGGTCGTTGGTGGGCTCGTCGAGCACCAGCAGGTTCGACGGTCGCGAAAAAAGGCGCGCCAGCAGCAGGCGGTTGCGCTCGCCGCCCGACAGCGAACGCACCGGGCTGCGCGCGCGGTCGGGCGTGAACAGGAAGTCCTGCAGGTAGCCCATGACGTGCTGGCGACGGCCGCCGATCTCGACGTAATCCTTGCCCTCGCCCACCGCCTCGAACACCGGCTGGTTCTCGTCGAGCCCGCCGCGCAGCTGGTCGAAATAGGCCACCTGCAGGTTCGAGCCCAGCCGCACCTCGCCGGACTGCGGCGCCATCTGCCCCAGCAGCAGGCGGATGAGCGTGGTCTTGCCCACGCCGTTGCGGCCGATCAGCCCCAGGCGATCGCCCCGCAGCACGGTGGTCGAAAAGCGTTGCGCGATGGCCTGGCCGCCAATGGTGTAGCTGATCTGCCGCGCCTCGCACACCAGCTTGCCGGAGCGCTCGGCTTCCACGATTTCCATGCTCGCCTTGCCCGGCGCGTTGCGCCGCGCGCCGAACTGGTCGCGCATTTCGATGAGCCGGCGCACGCGCCCCATGTTGCGCGTGCGGCGTGCCTCGATGCCCTGGCGAATCCAGGCTTCTTCCTGCGCCAGGCGCTTGTCGAACAGCGCGCGCTCCTGGCTTTCGGCGTGCGCGCGCTCTTCCTTGCGGCGCAGGAAATTCTCGTAGTCGCCCGGCCAGTCGGTGAGCTCTCCGCGGTCGATCTCCACAATGCGCGTGGCGAGCGCGCGCAGGAAGGCGCGATCGTGGGTCACGAACAGCACGGCACCGGAGAAGGACTTGAGGAACCCTTCCAGCCAGGCGATGGAATCGATGTCCAGGTGGTTTGTGGGCTCGTCCAGCAGCAGCAGGTCCGGCTCGCGCACCAGCGCGCGCGCCAGCAGCACGCGGCGCTTCATGCCACCGGACAGCGTCTCGAAGCGCACCTGCTCCTGCGCCTCGACGCGCGACACCATCTCGCGCACTTTCGCATCCAGCGCCCAGCCGCCGACCGCCTCGATGCGGGCCTGCACGCGGCCCATCTCCTCGACATTGTCCGGGCGCTCATCGACCAGGTGCTGGTAGCGGGCCAGCCACTGCCCGGCCTCGCCCAGTCCGGTGGCCACCACGTCGAACACGGTGCCGTCGAGGTCGGCCGGCACGTCCTGCACCAGGCGCGCGGTCTTGAGCCCCGGGCTGCGGATGATCTCGCCGCTGTCCGCCGCAAGTTCGCCGTCGATCAGGCGCAGCAGCGTCGACTTGCCCATGCCGTTGCGTCCCAGGACGGCCACGCGCTCGCCGCGCTCGACGATGAGCTGGGCGTCTTCCAGCAGAACGGTGGAACCCAGCCGGTAGCCGAGGCCGCGGAGCGTCAGCATGCGGGGGTCTCGCGGAAGCTGGTTTCGAGTCTCAAGCGACCAGCCCGGTGCTGATTTCGAAGCGGCCGAGCAACGTCTTGTGCACCGGGCACTTGTTGGCGATGCCAAGCAGGTATTCGCGCTGCTCCGCGGTCAGATCGCCCACCAGCTCGATGCTGCGCGACATGCGATAGACGCCGCCGCTCTCCTCGTGCGTGATCTCGACGCGCACGTCCCGCAGGGGCATCTGCTTGCGCCGCGCGACCATGGTCACGGTCAGCGCGGTGCAGGCACCGAGGGCCGCGTCCAGCAGTTCGTGCGGCTCGGGGCCGGCGTCGTCCCCGCCCAGCGCCGGTGGCACGTCCGCCACGAGCTGGTTGTGGCCGACTTCGATGACCTGCCTGAGCGCGCCATCGGCCGCCTTGTGGATCTTGACCATGCGGTGTGACTCCAAAATGTGATGCCGTCAGGGAATCGGCGCGAGGCGACGATCCAGTTCCGCCAGGCGCTCCGGCGTGCCGACGTCCGACCACGCGCCCTCGAAGATCTGCCCGCCCAGCTGGCCGCAGGCCGCAGCGTGACGCAGCAGCGGCGCCAGCGGAAAACGGCCATCCTCGCACATGCGAAACAGCTGCGGCCGCAGGATGGAAATGCCGCTGAAGGTGTGGCGCAAGTCGCCATCGTTGAGCACGCGCCCATCGCGCAGCCCGAAATCGCCGTCGGGGTGGTGCGCCGGGTTGGGCACCACCACCAGGTGACCAAGATCGTGCGTACCAAAATTCTGCGCAAGCGCCAGCAGCGGGGTGAAATCGAAGGCGCTGAACACGTCGGCGTTGACCAGCAGGAAGGGTTCGGCGCCGAGCAGGTCCAGCGCGCGAAACACGCCGCCGCCGGTCTCCAGCGCGGGGTCGCCTTCGTCGGAATACTCGATGCACACGCCAAGCTGCTGGCCTAAGTGCAGGTGCTCGCGGATCTGCGCGCCGCGGTAGCCCAGATTCACCACCAGGTCCGTCACGCCCGCGCTGCGCAGCCGGTGAATGGCGTGCTCGATCAGCGTCTTGCCGCCGACCCGCAGCAGCGGCTTGGGCAGCAAATCCGTGAGCGGGCGCATGCGCTCGCCGCGGCCGGCCGCGAGGATCATGGCTTTCATGCGTGCTTCACGCGTGCAGGCCGAGCTCGTCGAAGAGTGTGATCAGCGGCGCCAGCTCGGCGTAGCGCTGTGCCACTTCGCGCACGTAGCGGATGAACCGCGGCGCGTCCTCCAGGTACTGCGGCTTGCCGTCGCGATGGCGGATGCGCGCGAAGATGCCAAGCACCTTCAGGTGGCGCTGCACGCCCATCCAGTCCAGCGCGCGCTGGAAGTCGTCCGGCAGCGCAATGCCCGCCTCGACCGCCAGCCGCCGGTAGCGCTCCACCCCGCGCGCAACCCGCGCTTCCGGCCACGAAATGAAGGCGTCCTTGAACAGGCAGGCCAGGTCGTAGGTCACCGGCCCGTACACCGCGTCCTGGAAATCGAGCACGCCGGGATTGGGCGTGGACCGCATGAGGTTGCGCGGCATGAAGTCGCGGTGCACGTACACCTGCGGCTGCGCGAGCGCCGAACGCGTCAGCGCCTCGCAGACCTGGGTCCAGGCCTGGCGCTGCGCGGCGCTGAATTTGCGCGCCAGGTGCCGCTGCACGAACCAGTCCGGGAACAGCGCGAGTTCGCGCTCGAGCAGGGCGCGATCGTACGGCGGCAGCACCCCGGGCCTGGACGCGCGCTGCATGCGCACCAGGGTATCGATGGCGTCGTCGAACAACGCATCTGCATTGTGCTCGTCGATGACGTGCAGGAAGGTCTGGCGCCCCAGGTCGCTCAGCAGCAGGAAGCCGCGGCCGAGATCCTGGTGCAGGACCTGCGGCACGTGCAGCCCGGCGCCCATCAGCAGGCGCGCGATGCGGATGAAGGGCTCGCAGTTCTCGCGCTCGGGCGGCGCGTCCATCACCACCCAGGTATGGGCGGAAGCCGGATCGGCCAGGCGGAAATAGCGGCGAAAGCTGGCGTCGGCGGACGCGGCGCCGAAGTCGCAGCGCGTCAGCTTCAGCGCGTCCATGGCCCACTGGCGCGCGGACAGGGCGCGCGCGTCCAGCTCGGTGGTAGGGTCGGTCACGGCAGGAAGGGGCAGGAAGTGGGCGCAGCCCGGCCAGCTTAAAGCCCGATCCGGATCATTGCACCCGCGGGTGCCGCGCCTGGTAGCAAGCACCCTTGCCGGACGGAAAACCGCGGCGGCCACGGGTAAACTAGGCGACCGTCCGGTCTGAACCGGGCGCTGCGTCGTGTCGCCGGGGGTCTCGCGAGCGTCTTGAGAGCCACCCGGAACCGGCGCAACCCGATCAAACATAAGGATTTATGGTGTCTTCCCCCAATGACCGCGAGTGGCGCCTGTCCGTTGCGCCGATGATGGCGTGGACCGACCGCTTCTGCCGGAACTTCCACCGCCAGTTCTCCGCCGATGCGCGGCTCTACACGGAGATGCTGACCACGGGCGCCCTGCTGAACGGCGACGCCAACCGGCACCTTCGCTTCGACCCGATCGAGCACCCGGTTGCCCTGCAGCTGGGCGGCTCCGATCCGAGCGCGCTCGCGCGCTGTGCCGAGATGGGCGAAAAGTTCGGCTACGACGAGATCAACCTCAACTGCGGCTGCCCGTCCGACCGCGTGCAGACCGGCTGCTTCGGCGCCGTGCTGATGAAGGACGCCGAGCTGGTGGCGCGCTGCGTGGTCGCCATGCGCTCGGCCACGTCCAAGCCGGTGACGGTGAAGCATCGCATCGGCGTGGACGACCTGGAGGGCTACGACTTCCTGCGCGGCTTCGTCGAAACGCTGGCCGAGGCCGGCTGCGGCACGTTCGTCGTGCACGCGCGCAAGGCCTGGCTGTCGGGCCTGTCGCCGCAGGAAAACCGCGAGATCCCGCCGCTGGACTACCCCATGGTCTACCGGCTCAAGCAGGACTACCCCGAGGTGCGCATCATCATCAACGGCGGCATCAAGACCGTGGCCGATTCGCAGCGCCACCTGCGCCACGTGGACGGCGTGATGATCGGGCGAGAAATCTACGACAACCCCTTCCTGCTGGCCGAGTTGCAGGCGGTGCTGTTCGACGGCGAGGAAGAACCCCTGCTGGACCGCACGGCCTTCCTCGAACGCTTCATCCCCTTCGTGCAGGCGGAGCTTCGCGCCGGCACGCCGCTGGTGCGCATGGCGCGGCACATCCTGGGCCTGTACCGCGGCCAGCCGGGCGGAAAGGCTTTCCGCCGCGTGCTGTCGGAAAAGGCCCACCGCCCCGGCGCCGGGCTGGATGTCCTTCGCCAGGCCGCGGCCGAGGTCGAGCGCGACGACCTGTCCGAAGTCGCCTGAGCGTTTCCTCCTTCACCCCACACCAAGAGCACATTCACCATGCGCCTGCTCGCCTTCCTGCTGTCCCTCACCCTTGGAGTTGCCATGACGACTGCATCCGCAGAGAAAAACCCTCAAGTCAAGCTGGAAACCACGCTCGGCGACATCGTGCTGGAGCTGGACCCCGCCAAGGCGCCGAAGACGGTCGCCAACTTCACGCAGTACGTGAAGGACGGCCACTACGACGGCGTGGTGTTCCACCGCGTCATCTCCGGATTCATGATCCAGGGCGGCGGCTACGACGAGAAGATGAAAGAGCGCAAGACGCGCCCGTCCATCGAAAACGAAGCCAAGAACGGCCTGAAGAACGTACGCGGCAGCGTCGCCATGGCGCGCACCAGCGCACCGCACTCGGCCAGCGCCCAGTTCTTCATCAACCACGGCAACAACAGCTTCCTCGACTACCCCGGCCAGGATGGCTGGGGCTACGCCGTGTTCGGCAAGGTGGTGGAAGGCATGGACGTGGTCGACAAGATCGCCGCCACGCCCACCGGCAATGCCGCGCCTTTCGGCAGCGACGTGCCGGTGACCGCCATCGTCATCCGCAAGGCCACCCTGCTGCCGTGATGAACCACGCGCGCGCCGCACACCCCCCGGCGCGCGCGTTCGCTGCCCCTGAACGGACGTGAGCCCGCAGCAACCCGCGCTGTTTCTCTCCGATCTGCACCTGCCCGCGCATCCCTCACCCCTGCGCGACTGCTTTCTGGCGTTCCTGGCAGGGCCCGCGCGCGCGGCGGGCGCCGTCTACATCCTGGGCGACCTGTTCGAAACCTGGATCGGCGACGACGTCGGCATCCCGCAATTCCGCGAGGAGGTTCACGGCCTGGCCGAGCTGACGCGCAGCGGTGTGGCGGTCCACTTCCAGCACGGCAACCGCGACTTCATGGTCGGCAGGGAATTTTTCCGCACCACGGGTGTGCGGCCCCTGCCCGACCCGTACCGGCTCGACCTGTTCGGCCAGTGCACGCTGATTTCGCACGGCGACGTGTTCTGTACCGACGACCGCGGCTACCAGCGCTGGCGCCGGTTCTCCCGCCTGCGCTGGGCGCAGTGGATCTTCCTGCGGCTGTCGCAGGCGCGGCGGTCCAGGATTTCCGGCGGCCTGCGCAGCGGCAGCGACACGGCCAAGCGCAACAAGGCCGAAAACATCATGGACGTGAACGCCGGCGCCGTCCTGCGCACCCTGGAGCGCCTGGAGATCAGGCGGCTGATCCACGGCCACACCCACCGGCCCGGCACTTACGCCGTGGGTGCGGCGAACAGTGGCTCCGCCCGCATCGTGCTGCCCGACTGGCGGGACGGTGCGTGTGACTACCTGAGGATCGATGCTTCCGGAGTCACGCAGGAACGGGTGCGGCAGGGTACGCAGCCGGCGTCCGGCTCGTGCGGGTAGGATGCGGCCGGTATTTCATCCACGGCGCAGCAGATGAGCACGACCCGCAGGATTGGCATCGTCATGGACCCCATTGCGTCCATCAAGCCCTACAAGGACACCACGCTGGCCCTGATGCTGGCGGCCCAGCGGCGTGGCTGGACGCTCGAATATATGGAGCAGGCGGACCTGCACGTCCGTGACGGCGTTGCCTACGGCCACGCGCGCAGCGTCACGGTGCACGACGACAGGAAGTACTGGTTTGACTGGCGGGGGGAGCGGCAGCTCACCCGACTGGGCAGCCTGGACGCCATCCTCATGCGCAAGGACCCGCCGTTCGACCTGGAATACGTGAGCACCACCTACGTCCTCGAACGGGCCGAGGCGCAGGGCGCGTTCGTGGTCAACAAGCCGCAGAGCCTGCGTGACTGCAACGAAAAGCTGTTCACGGCCTGGTTTGCCGACCTTGCGCCGCCCACCCTGTTCGCGCGCGATGCAGCGAGCCTTCGGGCCTTCCATGCCGAGCATGGCGACGTCATCTGCAAGCCCCTGGACGGCATGGGCGGCAGCGGCATCTTCCGCGTCGGCGCGGACGGACTGAACCTGGGCGCGGTGATCGAGCAGCTCACGGACTACGGCCGGCGCATGATCGTCATCCAGAAGTACCTGCCGGCGATTGCCGACGGCGACAAGCGCATTCTCATGATCGACGGAGAGCCCGTTCCCTACTGCCTTGCTCGCGTGCCCATGGCGGGCGAGACGCGCGGAAATCTTGCGGCCGGTGGCAGCGGCCGGCCCCAGCCCCTGTCGGATTCCGACCGCCGCATCGCCCTGCGCGTGGGCCCGGAGCTGAAACGCCGGGGCCTGCTGTTCGTGGGGCTGGACGTGATCGGCGAGCACCTGACCGAAATCAACGTCACAAGCCCGACCTGCGCGCGCGAGATCGACGCGGCCTACGGCACCGACATCGGCGCACAACTGATGGAGGTCATTGCCGCACGGCTGGACGCCGGGCCGGCATGACCCACCGCACTGCCCGGCGCCGGGGCGGGCCTGACCATCGGAATCAGCCCTTATTGCCTCGACCGACCGCGCGCCGGATACTGATTCCATGACCAAAATCACTCTCGCCGCCATCCGCCGTCTGCGCAAGAGCACGGGCTCCAGCCTTGCCCGGTGCCGCGCGGCGCTGGAAGCGCATGGTGGCGACGAATCCAAGGCCGAATCCAAGCTGCGCGTGGACAGCCTGCTCGACAACGTCGACCTGTCGCTTAAGAACCAGTTCCTGATCGCCATGCCGGGCATGGAAGACGACAACTTCAGCAACACCGTCTCGCTGCTGTGCGAGCACAATGACAAGGGCGCCATCGGGCTGGTGATCAACCGTCCCACCGAGCTCACGCTCAACGCCATGCTGGACCAGATGGGCGTCAAGCACGAAGCCACCGAGGGCTCGGAGCAGGTCGTGTTCTGGGGCGGCCCCGTGCAGCCCGAACGCGGGTTTGTGGTGCACCGCGAGCCCGGCGGCTGGGAGTCCTGCATGCCGATCGGAAGCGAGCTGTACATCACCACCTCGCGCGATGTGCTCACCGCCATCGGCGAAGGTCGCGGGCCGAAGGAATACCTGATCACGCTGGGCTATGCCGGCTGGGGCGCAGGCCAGCTCGAAAATGAAATCCTGGCCAATTCCTGGCTGAACACACCGGTCGACCCTTCCGTGCTGTTCCAGACTCCGGCGCGCAGCCGCTGGCAGTCGGCGACCCGCCTGATCGGCCTGGAGGTCAGCCAGATCAGCAGTGGTGCCGGTCACTCGTGAGCTCGCCCGTTCGAAGCAGGCCTCGGTGCGATCGCGCCGTCCGGCGGTCGCAGAGACGGCCTGCTCCGTAGCGACATGTTCCTCGCGTTCGATTTCGGCCAGAAACGGATTGGGGTCGCCGTTGGCGATGTCATCACGGCCAGCGCCCGTCCCTTGCCCACCCTTGCTTCAGCGGCGCAACCCGACTGGCCAGGCATCCAGCGACTGCTCGCCGAGTGGCGCCCGCAGGCACTCGTCGTCGGCCTGCCCCTGAACGACGACGGCACGGAGCAGCCCGTCACCCGGGAAGCCCGCCTGTTCGCCGAGCAGCTGCGCCAGCGCAGCCAGCTTCCGGTGCACCTTGCCGACGAACGTTTCTCTTCGCGCGCGGCGGACGATGCCCTGCGTGACGCGCGATCCAGCGGGCGCATGAGCCGGCGCGTGCGCAAGGGCGACCGCGACGGCGAGGCGGCCCGTGTGATCCTGGAACAGTGGCTGGCCGATCCTGCGGGCGGGCATTCCGGCCCCGGAAATTCGGAAGTCCCTTCAGTCGATCAGTCCCGTTTCCCACGGGGCGGGTAAGTCGCCGTTAAGTGGCCTGCCGCAACATGTACCCTGCGCATGCGCCCTCACCGGGCTGCGCGCGATACCCGCTTTTCCACCTTTCCCGGAGTTCGTCATGTTGCGTATCCCTGTCGTTGCACTAGGTCTTTCGCTGGGCCTTTGCCTTGCCGGCTGTTCGCCGCCGCAGGAAGCACCCAAGGCGGAGGAAGTGGCGGCACCCGCGGTGGAGACCCCCGTCGCGACGGAAGCGCCCAAGGCCGAAATCCCTGCGCCGGAGCCTCCTCCTCCGCCTCCGCCGGCCCCCAAGCCCAAGCCGAAACCGAAGCCGGTCGAACAGGTGTCCGCCCCGGCTCCGGCGCCAGCGCCTCCGCCCGTCTGCCAGGAGTGCGGCGTGGTGGCCTCGGTCGATCCCATCAGCGAGAAAGGAGCGGGTAGCGGCGCCGGAGCGGTTCTCGGTGCGATTGCGGGGGGCGTGATCGGACACCAGTTTGGTGGCGGCAAGGGCAAGAAGATCGCAACCGCCGCGGGTGCCATCGGCGGTGGGTTTGCGGGACACGAGGCCGAAAAGCGGATCCGCACCACCAGCGCCTACCAGGTCGGCGTCAACATGGAGAACGGGACCTTCCGGACCGTGCGTGTCGTCGATGCCGCGGGCTTCAGCCCTGGCACGCGGGTTCGCGTGGTAGGTGACACTCTGCAGGTCCGCTGAGCGGACCGGGCACCTGCGAGCGGGCAAAGCAGCCCGTCAGCCCGTCAGCCCGTTTTGCCGAAGCCGCCGTACAGCCGTACGGCGGTTTTTTGTGTTCGCGGATCCGTTGCGAACCGCAGACCGGCGAATCCCGGCCGTCTGACCGGCGCCGGGGCGGGAGCACCCCCTAGAATCGTGCGCGTCGCGCCGCGAACACGCGGCGCCCTTCTGCGGGGGCGAAAAATCACGTGGCTTCGACCAAGGCAAGCTGGACGACAAGAGCACGACGCTGGCTGCGGGAGCGGGTTCTCGACCGCTTCCTGCTGCGCTGGATGAAAAGCCAGGTCATGCACCTGGACCATGACGTCGCGCTGCGCCTGGCCGCGCTGCTCGACGGCGCGAATTACGCCGCGACGCACATGCAGGGCGCATTGGCCACGCCGGACAAGCACGAGGTCCTGCGCATCGGGCTGGCGCAGGTGCCCCAGGACGGACTCTGCCTTGCCTGCGGCGTCTTTTCCGGGAGCGGGCTCGAGGATCTCGCGAATGGCCTGCGGCGCATCGTCCATGGTTTCGATACGACTTCACACGCCGTGTCGCCAACGACGCACGCAAGGTTTACCCCGGGCCGGTTCGAGCAGTCCCTTCCGCCCTTTCTGGCACAGAACCCCGGTTCGATTGCGTTTCTGCATGTCGATACCGATCTCTACGCACAGACAGTCACCGCTGCCGATGGAGTCTTGACCGACGTCTACGCGGCAACGCGGTCCGCGCTCGAACTCGTTGGCGTCCGGCTTGTCCCCGGCTCGGTGATCGTGCTGGACGAATACTTCAATTCACCCGGCTGGCGCGGGCAGGAATTCCGCGCGTTCCAGGAATGCGTGCAGTCGCGCGGATTGCGCTACCGCTATCTCGCGTACGACACGACGGGCTTCGGAACGGTGGCACTCCAGATCGTGGCCTGAAACCGGCGTCATACTCGCGCCATGCGCGGTTCCGCGGCCGATGAACGGATTCCCCTGGTTGGCCTGCCCAGCTGGGTCAAGGCTTCTGCGGCCTGCGGCTTCAGCCTGGCGCCGGTGCTGGACGAACTCGGCATCCAGGCGGACCTGGTGCACGTGGAAAAGGCCACGGTCGCCCGCACGGACATGGAACGCATGATGGCGGCGTGCGTGGCGCGCTCGAAGCGCCGGCATTTCCCGCTGGTGCTCGGGCAGACGTTTGCCTTCGAATATTTGCCGGAGCTCGAGACGTTCCTGACCACCAGCCCCAGCCTGCGCGAATGCACGCGCATCTTCGACTGGCTGCGCGTGCTTCTGAACCCGATGCTGCGCATCGAGCTGCACGAGGCCGGCACGCTGGCCAGCATGCGCCTGGACTGGAGGGGCGATCGCCCGCCGCAGATTTTCCAGTGGTTCGTGGAGGCAACCTTCGTTGCCGTGCTCAAGTTCGGCCGCGCGCTGCTGATGGGGCGTGGGGACTTCCGCGGCGCCAGCTTCCAGCTGCCGCGTCCGGTCTACGCCGCGGAGCTCGGCGACGAGCTGCGCCTGCCGGTCGTCTACGGCCACGCCCACAACGCGCTGGACCTGGACCGGCACCTGCTCGACCTGCGGCTGGAAGGCGCCTTCGAATCGCTGCACCGGCAAGCCGAGTTCCGCGTGGCGCAGCGGCTGTCGCAGCGGCCGGCGCCGGCGGGTATCGCCACGCAGATCGAGCACGCGATGGAGCGCAATCCGGCGCTGATCGGTCAGGGTATCGATGGCGTCGCGAACGAACTTGGGCTGCACCCGCGGACCCTGCAGCGGCGGCTGGCGCAGGAAGACCTGCGGTTCGCGGACATCCAGAACCGCCTGCGCTTCGCGCTGGCGCAGACCTGGCTGGCGGATCGGGAGCTGGACATCGAAACCATTTCCGAGCGCCTGGGGTTTTCCGATCGGCGCAGCTTCACGCGGGCGTTCACGCGGTGGGCCGACCTCAGCCCGAGCGCGTTTCGCGACCAGCAAGCCCGGGGAAAGACGTGAAGGGTTCCCGGAATTTGTCGTCGAAAGTTCCCTCCCGTCGTTGCGGGTCATAGTCCCGGCGAGGCGCGCTGCGCACAATCGCCCCATCGACGGTGGAGGAACGTGCCATGGATGGTTCATTCGGATTTCAGCAGGACATCATTCCGCGCAAGGGGCCGGACTTTGGCCTCGACGGCGACATCCCCAAGTACTGGTTCGGCGGTGACGCGTTCCGCACGCGCTTCTTCGATGCCATGTCGCTGCTCTTTCCCGAGGGCGAAAAATTCTTCATCCAGTGCGTGCGCGACTACCGCGACCAGATCCCCGACCCCACGCTGCTGGCGCAGGTGAAGGACTTCACCTACCAGGAAGGCCAGCACGGCATGGTGCACAACGCCTACAACCGGCGCATTGCCGCGCAGGGCGTGGGCGTGGATGCCATCGTGGACCAGGAGAAGCGCATGCTCGGATTCTTCCGGCGGCGCCTGCCGGCCTCGTGGACCATTGCCCATACCGCGGCGGTCGAGCACATGACGGCGATCATGGCGCACAGCTTCATGCAGCACTCGGACGTGTTCGCCGATGCCGACGAGCGCATGCGCGCGCTGTACGTCTGGCACGGCGTGGAGGAAATCGAGCACAAGGGCGTGGCCTTCGACGTGATGAAGAAGGTGGCCCGGTCCAGCTACGTCGCCCGCATCACCACCATGCTCTACGTCACGCTGTTCTTCCCCATGCACACGTTCCTGATCATGGCGCACATGTTCAAGGTGGACGGCCTGCGCAACCGGCTCGGCGTGTGGGCGCGCGGCCTGTGGTGGCTGTATGGGCCGCGCGGCATCATGACGCGCCTGCTGCCGCACTACCTCGCGTACTTCAAGCCCGGCTTCCACCCCTGGGACGAAGGGCAGATGGAAACCTACCGCCGCTGGCGCGATGTCTACGACGTGAAGGGCGATGCCATCGCCGCCGCCAACGCGCTGGCGATGGCCTGAGCGAGCGCCCGCGGACCCCGCGAGGGTCCGCATTTGCGTCGTTCTCCCGATCCGTTATGGTCAGGCGCGGTCAATGCCGAACCATAAGACGAGGAGAACGACGTGGCTCAACAGAACAATGCATTCCGGCTGGATGGAAAGGTGGCCCTGGTCACCGGCGGCGCGCGCGGCATCGGCGCCGCCGTGGTCGAGGCCCTGGCGCAGGCCGGCGCCACGGTCCTGATTACCGATGTGCTGGAGGACGCCGGGCTCAAGACGGTCGAGCGCGTGCGCGCTGCCGGCGGCAAGGCCGAGTTCCGCAAGCACGACGTCACCGTCGAGGCGCAGTGGGAGTCGGTCGTGGCCCATGCCGTGGAGCGTTTCGGCGGGCTGCACGTGCTGGTCAACAACGCGGGCATCGAGACCGCGGCGCTGATGACGCAATGCACGGTCGAGGATTTTCGCCGCGTGATGGACGTCAACGTCACCGGCGTGTTCCTGGGCCACAAGCACGCGGCGCGGGTGATGAAGCCGGGCGCGAGCATCGTGAACCTGTCGTCCGTCGCCGGCATGATTGGCACCGCCGCGCACATCGCCTACCACGCCTCCAAGGGCGCGGTGCGCACCATGACCAAGGCGGCGGCCGTGGAGTGCGCGCAGCTGGGCACCGGCATCCGCGTCAACTCGATTCACCCGGCCATCGTGAAAACCGACATGGGCGCGCACTTCATCCAGGGCTTCGTCGATCTGAAGCTGTCGCCGGATTACGCCTCGGCCGAGACCGCGATCAAGGCCGCGCACCCGATCGGGCACTTCGGCGAACCGTCCGACGTGGCCCATGCCGTGGTGTACCTGGCCTCGGACGCGGCGAAGTGGGTGACCGGAGCCGAGCTGGTGGTGGACGGCGGCTTCACCGCGATGTAGCCGGCCGGACGCCCGCGAGCCGAGCCCGCGGCTTTCCGCCCCGGGCGTCAGTTCGTCCCGGTTCCCAGGCGAGCGATGGCGCGCTTGATCTTCGCCAGGCTGCCGGCCAGCGCTTCCCGCTCGGCCGGCGTGAGATCGGCCAGGATCTGCGTGTTGAATTCGCTTTCCATGACCGTCATGCGCTTGATGAGGGCATGGGAGGGCCGGGTCAGGAAGACGCGCTTGGCGCGCTTGTCGGACGGATCGGCGCGCCGCTCGATCCATCCGCCGCTTTCCAGGCTGCCGATGACGTCACCCAGGCTGGCCTTGCCGACTTCGAGCACATCGGCCAGCTGCGTCTGCATCATGCCGTCGTGGCGCGACAGGTGCGCCATCACCCACCACTGCGCGCGGGTGACGCCCAGGGGCTTCATGAACTGGTCGAAAGCGCTGCGACGCATGCGCGACACATCGTGAATCAGGAACCCCAGACGGATTCCATTGCTCAGGCTCTCGTCGGATGGGTCGCGGGGCGCAGGCAGTGCGGACGGCACGCTGGCCGGCTCGGTGGCCAGTGCCGGATCGGGTTTTGTGCGTCGCGGTGGACGCCGGCCTGGAATTTCCATGGTCAGACGGATGCCTCAGATGCACACGGCTCGCACGGCCGTCGGTGGGTAGGTGAATGATGGTCCAGTGCGAGGCCCGATGCACCTCGATCGCCCGGGACGACGAGGTTCACCTCATGACGAGCGGCGCGGCGCCGCAGGACCTGCCGCAGAAGCGGTCAGAAACGCGCGCAATCGCATCATCTTCACTGGCTTGCGCAGTACGGTATAGCCCAGCGCGCGGGCCTCGACGAGCACCGGGCCATCGGCTTCGCCGGTAAGAATCGCCACCGGCAGTCGGTAGCCGAGGATTTCTTGCAGCCGCTCACCGAGCTGCACGCCATTGAGTGAACCACCCAGCCGCAGGTCCAGCAGCAGGCAATCCCACGGCTGGCGCACGCTCGCGGCGGCGTCCAGTGCCTGATCGCTGGATGCCACGATCTGCGCGTGCACCTCCCATTCGGCGAACAGGCGTTGCATGGCATCGCGAATCATGGGGTCGTCGTCCACCAGCAGCGTCGTCGCGCGCGACACGGGCGGACTCGGCGTTTCCGGAAGTGCGGCTCCTTCATCCATCGGAACCGTTGCGGATGCCAGCGGCATCGTCACCGAGAAGCAGCTGCCGCGGTCCTGGACTGAGCGCACTGCAATCGTGTAGCCAAACGCCTTGCACAAACGATGGACAATCACCAGTCCTAGCCCGAAGCCCTGCGCGGAATCACGGCCAGGGTTGGCCACCTGGTAGAACTCGTCGAAGATGCGTTCGCGATGTTCCTCGGCAATGCCGATGCCGGAGTCCAGTACCTGCAATTCGACCCGGCTGCCGCGCCGGCGCGCGCCCACCAGCACCTTGCCTCGCGCCGTAAAACGAATGGCGTTGGACATCAGATTGCCCAGGATGCGCTCCACGGCGATGGCGTCGCCGCGCACCCAGAGCGAGGTCGACACGCGGCGCAAGACCAGGCCCTTTTTTTCAGCCTGCGGCTCGAGCTGCGTCACCGCGCTGTCGATGGCCGCGTCCAGTGACACCGCACCGCCGTCGGAGGCTTGGCGGTCTGCGGCTTCCGCGCGCGACACCGTCAGCAGCGCGTTGAACAGGTCGTCCAGCGTGTTGACGCAGGTACCGATGCGGGTCAGCAGTTCGCTGCGCTCCTCGCTCGAGCGCGCATTGCGCAGCAGCGAGGCGTACAGGTTCAGCGCGTGAACCGGCTGGCGCAGGTCGTGGCTGGCGCTGGCGAAGAACCGGGTCTTTTCCTCGTTGGCGGCCTCGGCGAGCTGGCGAGCCCGCTCGGCTTCCTCGGAGCGCTTGCGCAGCTGTTCGAGCAGATCGTCCTTCTCGTGCCGCAGGAGCACCGAGGTGCGCAGGGTTCGCACCTGGTCGCGGCCGATCACCATCAGGGTGATGAAGGAATGCACTGCCAGCGCGATCGCGACGATGGCCACGTTTGGCGTGTCAACCAGCGCGATCAGGTACACCACAAACGGCGGTGAGCTGAGCAGGATGAACGCGACCAGGGCCGGCGGGTGGTAGGCGTTGTTGCCGACGCCACCGGCATTGAGGCCGGTCAACAGCATGAACACGAACACCAGCATCGGCTCGCCGCCGTAGACGTGCAGCAGCACGCTGCCCAGACCCAGGCTCAATCCGCTGGCACCGGCAGTAACTGCGGCCAGCGGCCCCCAGATTCGCGGGTTGAGGTGTGCAGGCGGTCGGCGTCGATAGCGCAGACCGGTGAGCAGCCGGAAGGTTTGCACACTCAGCGTCACCGCCAGAAACACGCCGATGACGGGGTGCGGTACGAACCGCCAGGCCGCCACCGCCATCAACAGGCACATCGAGGTGACGCCCGCGGCTGTGACCGGGCTCTGCATGAAATGGCTGTGCAGCAGTTCCCGCTTGACGGCGTGCTCCAGGCCCGAGCCGTCCTGGACCGGCTGGCGCGGAATCGATGCCAGCTCAGCCCCCCGTGCGTGCGGCGCCATGCAGCATGCCCCTGCCGTGCGCCAGGTTCACCGCCTGTGCGCGGTTGGTGGCACCCAGTCGCTCGAAAATGATGCTCCAGTGGTCCTTGACCGTGCGCTCGGTCACGTTGAGCTTGCGCGCGATCTGCTTGTTGGTCAGGCCCAGGGCCGCCAGCCGCAGAATCTCCAGGCGACGATCGCTAATGCCGTCCTGCTCCGAGGTCGGCGCTCGCGCATCAAACACCAATTCACCCGCCAGCACCTGTTGCAAGGCGTCGGCCATCGCACTCATGTCGCGTTCCTTGGACAGGCAGCACACGACGCCCACCTCGCGCGCGCGCCGCGCCAGCTCGGGCGTGGCATCTGCACACAGCAGGCCCATGGCCACAGAGGGATGACGCGCAGTCAGGCACTTCAGCAGCGTGAGCCCGTCTTCGCCGGGCAGGCGGTAGTCCGACAGCACCAGGTCGGTGTCCTCGCGCGCCAGCGCATCCAGGGCCGCGACGCCTGACTTGACCACCCGGACCTTCAATTGCGGCAGGCTGCGGGAGAGTGCAAACGCTAGTCCGTCGCCATAGATCGGGTGATCGTCGATAAACAGCATCGTGTGGCTGAACTCTGCTCCCGGTGGATTCATCGCTGGTCTCGAGTTCATGGAAGCGGCAATTGTCGAGCCCGAACCTTTACTGCGTTGTGAACCACGTCACAACTGGCCTTCGGTACGGGTCGCTGGAGGCCCCTGAACCGTACTTCTGGACGGTTGTTGGACATGGGGACGGCGGCAACACTTCCTGCACGGCATGCGAACCCCACCGCATCCGTCGTCCATCACATCCAGACCAGCAGGAGCACCCCATGACCCATCTGAACTCCAACGCGCAGCGGTTCCCGCGGTCCGCCATCTTCTGCGTCGCGGTATCCGCCCTGTTGCCGATGGCGGCCAGCGCGGGCGGTAACGGCGGCAGGGTCACGACGACTCCGCCCGTCGTAACGCAGGACCTCGACCGGCTCCAGCGGAAGCTGTCGATCCTGGAAAATCGTGTCGCCGAACTCGAGAGCCAAGCTGTGAAACGAGTCGCAGCATCCAGCAATACATCCATGATCGAAAAAGAGGAAGGATCTCGCCACGAGTAGCAGCCAATAGTCACCAATAGAGACTGAGATCGCCACCGGCACTGGCCCCGCGGCCCCCCAGCGGGCACCGCGGGATCAGTGTTGGCGGTTCAGGCTGGCCCGATTGCCGCCGGGAATGCGCCCCGGCGGCAACAGTTGGAAGCGGGACCCGGTTCTTTCGCCACCGTTCCTTACGCTTCAAAAACCTCAACGCAAGGTCAAAGCGCCGCCTGCTCGATCTGGCCGGCGGCCTGTAGCCAGGCTTCCTCCACGCCGGCGAGTTCCTCGCTGAGTTCGGCCTTTTCCTTCATCAGCTTGGCGGCCTCGGAGGCGCCGCCGTTGCCGAAGAGGGCGGGATTGGCCAGCTTCTGGTCCAGCCGGGCCAGCAGTTCCTTTAGGCGCGCGAGCCGCGTCTCGTGCTTGCGCACGGTGTCGCGCAGGCGCTTGATCTCCTCGCGCGGGAGCGTCGCGGCCTTGGGCTCGGGCTCCCGCTTCGGCTCCGTTTTGGGCGCGGCGGGCGTGGCCGTGGCGGAAGGCTTGCGGCCGCGCTCGTTGAGCCAGCGCGAATAGTCGTCCAGATCGCCGTCGAACGGCTGCACGGCGTGGTCCGACACCCGCCACAGGCGATCGCAGACGCTGGAGATCAGGTGGCGGTCGTGCGACACCAGCACCACCGCGCCCTCGTAGTCGTTGAGCGCCATTTCCAGCGCCTGGCGCATGTCCAGGTCGAGGTGGTTGGTGGGCTCGTCGAGCAGCAGCAGGTTGGGCCGCGGGTACACCACCAGCGCCAGGGCGAGGCGCGCCTTTTCGCCGCCGGAGAACGGCTCGATGGCCTCGTAGGCGCGATCGCCGCGGAAGTTGAACGAGCCCAGGTAGTCGCGCAGGTCCTGTTCGCGCGCCTGCGGGTCCATGCGCTTGAGGTGCAGGATGGGCGAGGCCTTGATGTCCAGCTGCTCCAGCTGGTGCTGGTCGAAGTAGCCGATGACCAGGTCGGAATGCTTCACCACGTCGCCCGCCAGTGGTGCCAGCGAGCCCGCGAGCAGCTTGATGAACGTGCTCTTGCCCGCGCCGTTGGGGCCCAGCAGGCCCACGCGCTCACCGGGCTCGACGCCCAGGTTCACGCCCACCAGCTGCGGCGTGCTGCCGTAGCCCACGCTGACCTTGTTCAGCCGCACCAGCGGCGAGGGCATTTTCAGCGGCGTGCGGAAGGAGAAGGTGAACTCGTTGTCCGCGATCACCGGCGCCACCATCTGGATGCGCTCGATCATCTTCATGCGCGACTGCGCCTGGCGCGCCTTGGTGGCCTGCGCCTTGAAGCGGTCCACGAACTTCTGCAGGTGCGCCACCTGGCGTTCCTGCGCGGCGCGGGTGGACATCTGCTGCGACAGCCGCTCGGCGCGCAGGCGCTCGAAGGCCGAGTAGTTGCCGGCGTACAGGGTCAGGCGCTCGCCGTGCAGGTGCAGCGTGTGCGTGCACACCGCGTCCAGGAATTCGCGATCGTGCGAGATCAGCACCAGCGTACCCTTGTAGGCGGCAAGCCAGTTCTGCACCCACAGCACCGCGTCCAGGTCGAGGTGGTTGGTGGGCTCGTCGAGCAGCAGCAGGTCCGAGCGGCACATGAGCGCGCGCGCCAGGTTCAGGCGCATGCGCCAGCCGCCTGAGAACTCCGCCACGGTCTGCGCCTGCATGGCCTGCGTGAAACCAAGACCGTCCAGCAGCGTGGCGGCGCGTGCACGCGCGGTGTAGCCGTCGATCTGGAACAGGCGCTCGTGCAGCGCGGAGATGCGATCGCCGTCGTGTGCGTCCTCGGCCTTGGTCAGAGCGGCTTCGAGTTCGCGCAGCTCGAAGTCGCCGTCCAGCGCGTATTCCAGGGCCTGGATCGGCAGCGCGGGCGTTTCCTGCGCCACGGTGGCCACGGCCCAGGTGCGCGGCCGGCTGAAGTTGCCCAGGTCCGGCGCCAGGTGGTTCTGCATGAGCGCAAACAGGCTGGACTTGCCGGTGCCGTTGCGGCCGACCAGGCCGACGCGCTGGCCGGGGTGGATGGCGAGGGTGGCGTCCTGGATCAGGACGCGCGCGCCGCGGCGCAGGGTGAGTTGGGTGAAGCTGAGCATCGGGAAGAAACCGGAAAGAACCAGAAAGAAAGGTCGGCAGGATGCCGGTGAAGTGGGGCGGGCGCGGGCGGAGCCTTACCGCACAGGACGGCGCAAGCGGCGTGCCGTGCGCATCAGCGGATCATCAGCGGATCATCAGCGGATCATCGGTACGACAGCATCCAGTCCACCGAGTGCGGCTGCGGGTCGTGGATCACGCCGCGCTCGCAGACGATGGCGTCGATCAGCGACGCCGGGGTGACGTCGAACACGGGGTTGGCGGTCAGCATGCCCTCGGGGGCGATGGCGCGGCCGTTGAACTCGGTGAGCTCGCGGGCGCCGCGTTCCTCGATGGGGATGGACGCGCCATCGGGGCAGGCCAGGTCGAAGGTGCCCGAGGGCGCCACCACCATGAACCTGGCGCCGTGGTGCCGCGCCGCGATCGCCAGCGCGTAGGTGCCAATCTTGTTGGCGGTGTCGCCGTTGGCGGCGATGCGGTCGGCGCCCACGATCACCCAGTCGATCTTCTCGCGGCTCATGAGGTGGGCCGCGGCGCTGTCGGCGATCAGGCGCGCGGGAATGCCTTCGCGCATCAGTTCCCAGGCGGTCAGCCGCGCGCCCTGCAGCCAGGGGCGCGTCTCGGTGTTGTAAACCTGCGCCAGCCTGCCCAGCTTCCAGGCGGAGCGGATCACGCCCAGCGCCGTGCCGTGGCCGCCGGTGGCGAGCGCGCCGGTGTTGCAATGGGTGAGCACGCGCGCGTCCCTGGGCAGCAGGGCGGCGCCGAGTTCGCCCATGCGCAGGTTCTGGGCCAGGTCTTCGCGGTGGATGGCCTGCGCCTCGTCCAGCAGCGCGGCGGCGCTGCGCGGGCTGCGCCGGCCCATGCGTTCCAGCGCCCAGCGCAGGTTCACCGCGGTGGGGCGCGACGTGGCCAGCGTCCGCTCGGCCGCCGCGTAGTCGCGGCCCGCGAGGGCATCGAGCACCAGGCCGTAGGCGGCGGCGATGCCGATGGCCGGCGCGCCGCGCACCGCCATGCCGTGAATGGCTTCGGCCACGTCCGCGGCCGAGCGGCATTCCAGCCAGGTTTCGTGCAGCGGCAGCTCGCGCTGGTCGAGCAGGCGCAGGTGGTCGCCGGCCCAGACGATGGGCTGAACGGATTCACTCATGGACCTTTCCTCATCATCGGACGCAAGGATCATTGCCGGTAGAATCGAGCATTCTAACGATTGCACATGACCGCCCGTGGCCATCTCCACGTCCCCGCAAGCCATCGATCTGCTCGTGGTCCCGGCCTACCTGGTGCCGGTGGAACCCGCCGGCCTGGTCCTGCAGCACCACGCCATGGCGGTGGATGCCGGGCGCATCGTCGCCGTGCTGCCGCTGGCCGAGGCCCTGGCGCGCTTTGCCCCGCGCGAAGTACTGGACCAGCCCGACCGCGTGGTGCTGCCGGGCCTGGTCAACCTGCACACCCATGCGGCCATGAGCCTGCTGCGCGGCCTGGCCGACGACCTGCCGCTCATGGACTGGTTGCAGAACCACGTCTGGCCCGCCGAAGGCATGCACGTGTCGCGCGCCTTCTGCGTGGACGGCGTGCGGCTGGCGGCGGCGGAATTCATCCGCGGCGGCATCACCTGCGCCAACGACATGTATTTTTTTCCGGATGCCTCGGCGGAAGTGTTTTCCGCGGCCGGCATGCGGGCGGTGATCAACCTCATCGTCATCGACTTTCCCACGGCCTGGGGTTCGGGACCGGACGAATACTTCGCCAAGGGCCTGGAGGTCCACGACGGCCTGCGC
Organism: Panacagrimonas sp.; assembly: GCA_052386745.1. GTDB lineage: Bacteria > Pseudomonadota > Gammaproteobacteria > Nevskiales > Nevskiaceae > Panacagrimonas. Next base: position 66,954 of record JBQTJW010000003.1, read on the forward strand.
GGCAACCCGCTGCTGCGCACCATCCTTGCGCCGCACGCGCCCTACACCGTCAGCGACGCGCCGCTGCTCAAGGCGCGCGCCTACGCCCACGAACTCGGCATCGGCCTGCACATGCACGTGCACGAGACCGAGTTCGAAGTCATGGACGCCGTCGAACGCACCGGCAAGCGGCCCTGGCAGCGGCTGAAGGAACTGGGCCTGCTCGGCCCGGATTTCGTGGCCGTGCACATGACGCAGTTGACCGACGCCGAGATGGCCGAGGCGGCGGAATTCGGCGTGCACGTGGCGCATTGCCCGGAGTCCAACCTCAAGCTCGCCAGCGGCTTCTGCCCGGTGCAGAAGCTGCTTGACGCCGGCGTGAACCTGGGTATCGGCACCGACGGCGCCGCGTCCAACAACGACCTGGACCTGTTCGGCGAAATGCGCACCGCCGCCCTACTGGCCAAGGGCGTGGCGCGCGATGCCCGCGCACTGCCCGCGGCGCAGGCACTGCACGCGGCAACGCTGGGCGGCGCGCGCGCGCTGGGGCTGGAGGCAGAGATCGGCTCGCTGGTGGCGGGCAAGTCGGCCGATTTCATTTCCGTGCGCCTGTCATCGCCGCACGTACAGCCCTGCTACAACGTGATCTCGCAGCTGGTGTACGCCGTCGGCAGCGGTGACGTGCGCGACACCTTCGTGGCCGGACGCGCCCTGATGCGCGACGGCCGGCTGCTCACCCTCGACGTGAACGAGACGCTGGCCAAGGCCGCCGAATGGCAGTCCCGCATCAAGCCATCAGGAAGCCCCTAACGCATGAGCAACGTCGACACCTCCGAGATCCGGCATTTCGATCGCCTGGCCGCCAGCTGGTGGGACCCCAAGGGCGAGATGGGCCCGCTACATGCGCTCAACCCGCCGCGCGTCCGGTTCATCGACCAGTCCTGCGGCGGGCTGCGCGACAAGCTCGCGCTGGACGTGGGCTGCGGCGGCGGCATCCTCACCGAGGCACTGGCCGCCCGGGGCGCGCAGGCCATGGGCATCGACCTCGCCGAAGCCGCGCTGGAAGTGGCCCGCCAGCACGCCCGCAAGTCTGGCCTCGCCATCGAGTACCGCGCCTGCGCGGCCGAAGTCCTGGCGCGCGAGCAGCCCGCCGCCTTCGACGTGGTGTGCTGCCTGGAGATGCTGGAACACGTGCCCGACCCGGGCAGCGTGGTGCAGGCCTGTTTCGACCTGGTACGGCCCGGCGGCGACGTGGTGTTTTCCACCATCAACCGCAAGCCCAAGAGCTTTGCGCTGGCCATCGTCGGCGCCGAGTACCTCACCGGCCTGATCCCGCGTGGCACGCACGACTACGCCAGGTTCATCCGCCCGTCCGAACTCGCACAGTGGTGCCGCGACGCCGGCCTGGAGCCGGTGCAGCTGCGCGGCCTGCGCTACAACCCGCTGCTGCGCTCCGCGAGCCTGGGTGACGACATCGACGTGAACTACCTGCTGCACTGCCGGCGCCCGCAATGACCCGGCCCCTCCCGGCCAAAGCCTGGCTGTTCGACCTGGATGGCACCCTGGTGGACACCGCGCCCGACCTCGGCCACGCCGCCAACCTGGTCCGCGCCGAGTGCGGCCTGCCGCCGCTGCCCGACGCCGATTACCGCCCGGTGGCCTCGTCCGGCGCGCGCGGCCTGCTGGGCGTGGCGCTGGGCATCACGCCCGACCACGCCGACTTCCCCGTCCACCGCGACAGCTTCCTGGCCCATTACCGGGCCAACCTTTCGCGCGTGTCCCGGCCGTTTCCCGGCGTGGCCGAACTCCTGCGGGCCATCGAACTCAAGGGTCTGCGCTGGGGCGTGGTCACCAACAAGCCCGGCTGGCTGACCCTGCCGCTGATGCAGCAACTGGATCTGGCCGAGCGCGCCGCCTGCATCGTCAGCGGCGACAGCACCCCCCGCCCCAAGCCCGCCCCCGACCCGCTGCTGCTCGCCTGCGAACAGATCGGCCTGACGCCCGCCGACTGCATCTACGTGGGCGACGACCTGCGCGACATCGAATCCGCCCAGGCCGCCCGCATGCGCTCGGTCGCCGCCGGCTGGGGCTACATCGGCAGCACCGACATCGCCCGCTGGGGCGCCGATGTGATTACGCAGAGCGTGGATGATCTGCGGAAGCTGGTATGACGTCGTACAAAGCGATCTTCGATGAGCGCCTGCGCTGCGAATGGCTGCCGACGTATTGCCACGATTCCAAGCGAGGTTATGCGACAGAAGGATTCAAGGCTGCGTCCAGCAAGGTAACCGAGGACGATGCACGCGATTTCCTTCGTGGCATGGACGTCAACGTCATTACCGATGGCGGCGGCGGACGGTATCGCGCTCCTCGAAACAAGGTCGACATCGTCATTTTTTGGGAAGGCTCCAGAACAAAATCGCCCCGGCCGATCACCCTGTTTGCGGAGCCGGTTATCGCCATCGCGTCTCGCGCGCGCCTGCACCTGGATTTCGGCTGGCCCAAAGGCTTGCTGGGTTTGGAGTCGGCGAAGTGGGAATTCGACCTCGTGGCGTTTCTGCCGAGGGATTTGAACAACGAACACATTGCGGGAGAGGTCAAAAAAACGGTCCGACAACTGGAAGTGCTCATTTCCCACATGAAGGCATTCTCCCCGACGCACCCGTCGCCGGACGGGAAAATGACTCCGCTGGAACGGAACGCATTCAACAAGTACAAGGGCCTTTTGCTCCGACGGGCGACTATGTTCTGGGCCATCGGCCCCGGCGGCTATAGCCGGTTGTTCGAAGTGACGTACCCGCCCGACGGTGGCCTCAGCCTGAACGAGATCCCGATCGAAAGGCTTCGATATTCGCGCGGCATGGCCTGTGCACCTGTCCGCTCATCAACGCAAAAGCGTTTCTTTCGAAAGCGCGACCGGTCCCGGATGCAATCCCATCGCCAAGTAACAGCACCAGGCTGACTGCCTTTACCATCCGCAGCCCGACAAACGCCTCCGGATTCATGGCAGAGCCCACTGGCCTAGTCCGGCACGCTGGCGGCCCCTGCCTTGCTCAATTACAACATCTGAACGTGACTTCCGACTTCCCGTATTCCCCCGCGCCCGGCCTGCTGGGCGACCGCGTCATCCTCATCACCGGCGCGGGCGGCGGCCTGGGGAGTGCGCTGGCGGAGGCCTGCGCCCGGCTCGGTGCCACGGTGGTGCTGACCGGCCGCACGGTGCGCAAGCTGGAAGCGACCTATGACCGCGTCGAGGCGGCGGGCGGGCCGCAGCCGGCCATCCTGCCCATGAACCTGATGACGGCCACCTGGACCGAGTACGAGGCCTTCGCCGCCACGCTGGAACAGACCTTCGGCCGGCTCGACGGGCTGGTCCACGCCGCCGCGCACTTCAAGGGCTTCACGCGGCTGGAGGACATGGAGCCGCGCGAGTGGCTGGATAGCCTGCAGGTGAACCTCACCGCGCCGTACACGCTCACGCGGCTGTGCCTGCCGCTGTTGCGCCAGTCGCGGGACGCCTCGGTGATCCAGGTGACCGACGTGGGCGGGGCCGAACCGCGCGCGTTCCACGGCATCTACGGCGTTTCCAAGCGCGCGGCCGAGGGCCTTTGCGGCACGTTTGCGGCGGAACTCAAGAACGAGCCGAACCTACGCTTCAACGCCGTCAACCCCGGCCCCATGCGTACCGAGATGCGCATCAAGGGCTACGCGGGCGAATCGGCCGCGGTGACGCCGCTGCCGGAATCCCGGCTGGCGCGTTTCCTGTGGCTGCTGGGGCCGGAGGGCCGCGGCGTCAGCGGCCAGGTGTTTTCCTAGGCTTTCGCGGGCCGGCATCCGGCCGGTATTTCCGGGCCAGCGCCGAACGCGGCGCGCGCCTGGCTTTTTCTGCAACGGGCACGTCCATCTTTGCCGCGGCGAGCAGCGCGGCCAGTTCCTCGGGCGTTGCCTCGCGGTAGCTGCCGGCCTTGATGCCGCGCCCGAGCTGCACCGGGCCGTAGGCGATGCGGATGAGCCGGCTCACCTGCAGGCCAACGCCCTCGAACAGGCGCCGCACCACGCGGTTGCGGCCCTCGCGCATCACGATCTCGTACCAGCGGTTGGCGGCGCCCTCGGCATCCTCGGCCTCGGGCGGGTCGGCCGAGACTAGCGATTCGCACTTGGCCGGGCCGTCGTCCAGCGTCACGCCGGTGAGCAGCTGCCGGCGGATGTCGCTGGTGATCTCGCCCAGCACGCGCACGGCGTAGGTGCGCGTCACCTCGAAGCTCGGGTGGGTGAGCCGCCGCGCCAGCTCGCCGTCGGTGGTCATGAGCAGCAGGCCGGAGGTGTTGATGTCGAGCCGGCCGACGGCGATCCAGCGGCCGGTTTCCAGCTCGGGCAGCTTGCGGAACACGGTGCGGCGGCCATCAGGGTCGTCTCGCGTCACCAGCTCGCCGGTCTTCTTGCGGAACAGGATGACGCGGGTGGGCTCGGGCTTGCGTTGCAGCGCCACCAGCCGGCCATCCACGCGCACGTGGTCGTGGTGATCCACCTTCTGCCCGACTTCCGCCGGCCGGCCGTTGACCGTGATGCGGCCCTCGGCAATCCATTCCTCGATGGCGCGCCGGCTGGCGACGCCCGCGGTGGCAAGTACCTTCTGGATGCGGTCGGTCAAGGGCGTGTGCTCGGGGTGCTCAATGCAGAATCGGATTTTCGGGCGCGTCGGGCGATGCCTGCGCGTCACCAGCGTCGGCGCTGTTCACCTCGGCGGCGGCCTGCTCCAGGCGTGCGAGCGCGGCGTCGAGCTGGTCCAGGTCCTTGATCTCGGGCAGGGCCGGCAGCTCGTCGAGCGAGCGCAGGTTGAAGTCGTCCAGGAACTGCGGCGTGGTGCCGAACAGGGCGGGACGGCCCGGCACTTCCTTGAAGCCCAGCTCGCGGATCCAGCCCCGCTCCAGCAGCGTGCGCAGGATGCTGGTGGAGACGGCGACGCCGCGGATGTCCTCGATCTCGCCGCGCGTGATGGGCTGGCGGTAGCAGACCAGGGCCAGGGTTTCGAGCAGCGCGCGCGAATAGCGCGGCGGCTTTTCCTGCCACAGCCGGCCAACCCATTCGGCGTAGTCGCCCTTCACCTGGATGCGGTAGCCGCTGCCCACTTCCTTGAGCTCGGAGGCGCCCCGCGCGATGCGTGCGCCCAGCTGATCGAGCGCGGCGCGCAGGTCCTGGCGCGTCACGCCCAGCTCGGCCGCCAGCAGGCGGTGCAGGTGGTCCACCGACAGCGGCTGGTCGGACGCCAGCAGCAGGGCTTCCAGGATGTGTTCCAGGCGCTGGAGCGCGGCCGGGCTGGAGGCGGCTTCGGAGACGGGCAGTTCTTCCTGCACCGAGTCGTCGGCGTGGGAATCGTTCATGGCGTGGCGATGGTGGAGGGTTCGGCGACGCCGCCGTCCGCGGACCGGCGCGGGCCGGCGGCGTCGATCAGCAGCTCGGCAAAGGCGGATTCCTGCACGAGATCGATCATGGCGAGCTTGACCATCTCCAGCACGGCGAGCAGGCACACCACCACGCCGGCGCGGCCTTCCGCCGGATCGCACAGGTCGGCAAAGCGCACCGGACCGGCCCGAACCAGCTCCAGGATGCGGCTCATGCGCTCGCGCACGCTCAGCGGCTCGCGCGCAACCTGGTGGCGGGTGAACAGCTCGGCGCGCATCAGCACGCCGCGGAAGGCCAGCATCAGTTCGCGCAGGCCGGGCTGCGGCAGCGGCGTGTCCATGGGCACGACCTCGGGCCGGGCGCTGGCCAGGTGCAGCTCGCGGCCGACGCGCGGCAGGGCGTCCAGGTGGTTGGCGGCGGTCTTGAAGCGCTCGTACTCCTGGAGCCGGCGCACCAGTTCCATGCGCGGGTCGCCCTGTTCCTCGTCCGCGGCGGGCGGGCGCGGCAGCAGGATGCGCGACTTGATCTCCGCCAGAAGCGCGGCCATCAGCAGGTATTCCGCCGCCAGCTCCAGGCGCATCTCGGCCATGAGGCCGATGTACTTCATGTACTGCTGGGTGATGCGCAGCACCGGGATGTCGAGGATGTCCAGGTTCTGCCGGCGGATCAGGTACAGCAGCAGGTCCAGCGGTCCTTCAAAGGCCTCCAGGAACACTTCCAGCGCACCGGGCGGGATGTAGAGGTCGTCCGGCAGCTTGTCCAGGCGCTGGCCGTTGACCGTGACCCGGCGCTCACCCTCGCCGGGCGGTGGCGGGGGCGTTTCGATCACGGATTCAGCCGCGTTCACGCGATCGCCTGTGCCGGCGCGCGCCATTCCCAGCGGGGGCCGTCCGCCCCGTCGCACCGGCCATCCGGCACGAAGCCGAGCTTGCGCAGCAGGCGCACCGCGGCGCCGTCGGCCGCATCGGTGCGGGCGATGACTTCGATCTCAGGGTCCGCGGCGCGGGCGCGCTGCAGAAGCTGGCGCGCCATCTCGGTGGCGAGCCCGCGCCCGGCGAATTCGGGAAAGACTTCGCCGGCAATCTCCACCCGGCCCTCGCGCGGCGGCGCCTGGAACGCGCAGGCGCCCACCACGTCGCCATCGCGATCGGCCAGGTAGCCGACCCAGGGCGGGTGAAAGCCTTCGTGCGCGTACAGGTTGGCCGTGCCTTCCATCACGTCGCGCGCAGCCGGCGGCAGGTTGCCGGGACAGCGCGCGGGCGCGCCGTCGGCGCCGATCTCGATCAGGCGCAGCTTCATTCGGGGATGAATCCGAGCGCCTCGTGCACGCGCCGCAGCGTGGCGTCGGCCTTGAGCGAGGCGCGGCGGGCGCCGTCGCGCAGCACCTGGACCAGGCCGGCTTCGTCGGCGCGCAGCTCGGCGTAGCGCGCCTGCACGGGACGGAGGCATTCCACCACCGCCTCGGCCGCCGCCGCCTTGAGCCGGCCATAACCCTGGCCGTTGAACTGCTCCACCAGCGATTCGAACGAGGCGCCGGTGGTGGCGGCGAGGATCGACATCAGGTTGGAGACACCGGGCTTTTCCTTCACGTCGTAGCGCACCTCGTTGCCGAGGTCGGTGACGGCGCGCTTGATCTTGCGGGCGATGGTGTCCGGGGAATCCAGCAGGTACACGGCGTCGGTCTCCGCCTCGCCGGACTTGCTCATCTTGGCCGTGGGGTCCTGCAGGCCCATGATGCGCGCGCCCACCGGCGGGATCATGGGCTCGGGCACCACGAACACCGGCTTGTCCGCCGTGCCGTGGGCATTGTTGAAGCGCAGGGCGACGTCGCGCGTCAGTTCCAGGTGCTGCTTCTGGTCGTCACCCACGGGCACGCCGGTGGCGTCGTACAGCAGGATGTCGGCGGCCATCAGCACCGGGTAGCCGAACAGGCCGGCGTTGATGTTGTCGGCGTTCTTGGCGCTCTTGTCCTTGAACTGCGTCATGCGGTTGAGCTCGCCCATCTGCGTGTAGCAGTTGAGCACCCACGACAGGCGCGCGTGCGCGGCCACGTGGCTCTGCACGAACAGCACGTTGCGCGACGGGTCCAGCCCGCAGGCCATGTACAGCGAGATGAATTCCAGGCAGCGGTCGCGCAGGATGCTGGGATCCTGCCGCACGGTGATGGCGTGCAGGTCCACCAGCATGTAGTAGCAGTCGTGCGTGTCGGCCAGCGGCACCCAGTTCTTGATGGCGCCCAGGTAGTTGCCCAGCGTGAGGCGGCCCGAGGGCTGGATGCCGGAAAGGACGACGGGACGTGCGCTCATGTCAGGGTTCAATCAGATGGATCGAGAAAATGTCGTAAAGCGTCGTTTCGACGACCACGAACGGCCAGAACAGGATCTTGCTCAGCACGCCGGTCACCATCAGCCCGACCAGGATGACCATGCCGTAGGGCTCCACGCGCGCCAGCAGGCGCGAGGCCCCGGGTGGCAGCAGGCCCACGGCGATGCGCCCGCCGTCCAGCGGCGGCATGGGCAGCAGGTTGAGCACCATCAGCACCACGTTGATGGTGACGCCGGCCACGCACATGTCACGCACCACGGTCCAGCCGCCCGGCGGCATGCCGATGAACTGGTAGTACCACAGCAGGCTCATCCAGCCGATGGCCATGACGAGGTTGGACGCCGGGCCCGCCGCGGCCACCAGCGCCATGTCGCGCATCGGCGAATTCAGCCGGTTGAAGTTCACCGGCACCGGCTTGGCCCAGCCGAACAGGAAGCCGCCCACCGCCAGCATCACCAGCGGCACCACCACGGTGCCCATGGGGTCGATGTGGCGGAAGGGGTTGAGCGTGACCCGGCCGGCGCGCACCGCGGTGTCGTCCCCGTAATGGCGGGCCACGTAGCCGTGGGCCGCCTCGTGCACCGTGATGGCAAAGAGCACCGGGATGGCCCACACCGCAATCTGCTGGACGAGGTCGGGAATGTTGGGCATCCGCCGATTATACGGGGCAGGCTGCAAGGTCCGGCCCGGCGGGTTCGATCCGGTTGCCCCTGGTGGCCCGCCTTATGGCGTGGAGCCGCCCGGTTGCGGCAGGGGCGTGATGATGCTTTCCGCGCCGGGCTGCTCGACAACGCGGACGAACTCGCCCAGGTCGATGACGATGCCCGTCCTGCCTGCAGCGGTTTCGAACCGGCCCACGCCGCCGCCGCGTGCCGCCTCGACCAGACGGTACCCGCTGCGGACGGCAGGCCAGGGCCCTAGAGCCGCCAGCGATCGTGCCCGCGTTTCAGCGGCCAGCACCTCGGGCACCTGCTCGATCAGGACCGGGTGCGGGTCGTCGCCAACCCTGAGCACCAGGGAAAAGGCGGCGTCCGCATCCAGGGGTGGCGCGGTCACGACCACCGCCTTCACCTGCCCGAACGGCCAGCGCAGCGTGCGCGCCCAGCCGAGCGTGCTGGTGGACACGGCCACCTCGCGGCGCGCAGGGTCGAAGATCACTTCCCGTGTCCTCAGCAGCACGGCCAGGGTGGCCACGCACGCCAGTGTCACTCCGCAGAACACCGCCACTCGCCACGCCCGCGGCGGCCAGGGACGCAGGAGCGCCCACCCGCAGGCCGCCACGAGCCCCACGCCGAACACGATGACGAAGGGCGCGAGGCCGTGCGGCTCGGAGAACACGAGTGGAAAGGTGCGGGTGTCCATGGGGGAAGTCGTTCGGGCCCGCTACTTTATCGGCTCGCGTCCGTTTGGCCCTGCACACGGGTTGCCGCCGCATTGCATGACGGATAGGCCGCACAGAAGCATTCCAGTATCATCGCGCGCCGTTTTTCCACCGCGACCAGGGGCCTTCCATGGAACTCACACTTGCGCAGCGCATGGGCCGCATCAAGCCCTCCCCCACCCTTGCCGTGACCGCCAAGGCCGGCGAACTCAAGGCGCAGGGGCTGGACGTGCTCTCGCTCGGGGCCGGCGAGCCGGATTTCGACACCCCCGCGCACATCAAGGCGGCGGCCATTGAGGCCATCAACAAGGGTTTCACCAAGTACACGCCGGTGGGCGGCACGCCAAGCCTGAAGAAGGCCATCATCGGCAAGCTCGCGCGCGACAACCAGCTCGAATACAAGCCCAGCCAGATCCTGGCGAGCTGCGGCGGCAAGCAGAGCTGCTACAACCTGTGCATGGCCTACCTCAACGCCGGCGACGAGGTGCTGATCCCCGCGCCGTTCTGGGTGAGCTACCCCGACATGGTGCTGCTGGCCGACGCCACGCCGGTGATCATCCCTACCACCCAGGCCACGCGCTTCAAGATCACGGCCGAGCAGCTGGAAAAGGCCATCACCCCGCGCACGCGGATGATCTGGATCAACTCGCCATCCAACCCGTCCGGCATGGCCTACACGCGCGCCGAGCTGGCCGCGCTGGGCGCGGTGCTGCGCAAGCACCCGCAGGTGCTGATCGCCACCGACGACATGTACGAGAAGATCCTGTGGTCGGTCGAGCCCTTCGCCAACATCATCAACGTGTGCCCGGACCTTTACGAGCGCACGGTCGTCATCCACGCGGTCTCCAAGACCTACTCCATGACGGGATGGCGCCTGGGCTTCGCGGCCGGCCCGGCGAAGATCATCACGGCCATGGCGGACATCCAGAGCCAGTCCACCTCCAACCCCACGTCCATCTCGCAGGTGGCGGCGGAAGTGGCACTGAACGGCGACCAGGGCTGCGTCACCGAGATGGTCAAGGCCTTCAAGGGCCGGCACGACCGCCTGGTGGCCGATCTCAACACCGTTCCCGGCATTTCCTGCGCCGCCGGCGACGGCACCTTTTACGTCTTTCCTAATGTCGAAGGGCTCATCACAAGATTGGGCGTGAAGGACGACCTGGAACTGTCCGACAAGCTGCTCAAGGAAGCCTTGGTGGCACTGGTGCCGGGCTCGGCGTTCGGCACGCCGGGCCACGTGCGCCTGAGCTTTGCCACCAGCGACAAGGTGCTGCAGGAATCGGTGGTGCGCCTGCGCAAGATCGCGGGCTGACCGGCACCCGCGGGCACTCGCCCGGGCCTCTCCCATCGGGAGAGGCCTTTTCATTCGGAGAGGTAGATCGTGGCTGCAATCGGTACCGAAAAAGTTCTCAGCGTCCGCCACTGGAACGACACGCTGTTCTCGTTCACCACCACGCGCGACCCCGCGCTGCGCTTCGAGAACGGCCACTTCGTGATGATGGGCCTGCAGGTGGACGGCCGGCCGCTGCTGCGCGCGTACAGCATCGCCAGCGCCAACTACGAAGAGACGCTGGAGTTCTTCAGCATCAAGGTGGAAAACGGGCCGCTCACCTCGCGCCTGCAGCACATCCGGGTCGGCGACGAGGTGCTGGTCAGCCGCAAGCCCACCGGCACGCTGATCCTGCACGACCTCAAGCCGGCCCGGCATCTCTACATGTTCGCCACCGGCACCGGGCTGGCGCCGTTCCTGTCGCTGGTCAAGGACCCGGAAACCTACGCGCGCTTCGAGAAGGTGGTGCTGATCCACGGCGTGCGCCAGGTGGATGACTTCGCCTACCACGACTACCTCAGCGAGGACCTGCCCAAGCACGAGGTGCTCGGCGAGGAAGTCAGCGGCAAGCTCATCTACTACCCCACCGCCACGCGCGAGCCGTTCCGCAACAACGGGCGCCTCACCGACCTGATCGAGAGCGGCAAGCTGGCCCGGGACATCGGCCTGCCCGACCTCAACCCCGGGACCGATCGCGCCATGCTCTGCGGCTCGCCGGCCATGCTCAAGGACACGGCCGCGCTGCTGGACCGTCGCGGCTTCCACATCTCCCCGCACATCGGCACGCCGGGCGACTACGTGATCGAGCGCGCCTTCGTCGACAAGTAGATTTCTCCGCGCGGACCCCGGCAGTGTCCCTGCGCGCGGAAGTTCCGTCCTCCTGCACTTCCGCCCGCCCATGCCCTTCCTGCAGATCCGCGTCCTGTCCGCCCACCCCGAATTCGCCGAGGAGATCCTGCTTGCCTGCGGCGCCAGCAGCGTGAGCCTGGTGGATGCCGGCGACGACCCGGTGCTGGAACCGGCGCCCGGCGCCACGCCGCTGTGGACGCGCACCGTGGCCGTGGGCCTGTTCGACGCCCAGGCCGACGCCGCGCACATCGACGCCTCGCTGCGCGAGCACCTGCCCGACGGCAGCTCGCTGGAAATCGCCGCTGAGAGTGTGGAGGACCAGGACTGGGTGCGTGTCTGGCTCAAGGACTGCCCGCCCATGAAGTTCGGCGAACGGCTGTGGGTGTGCCCGCACGAGAAGCGCGTGGACGAGCCCGGCTGCGCCACGGTGCTGCTGGACCCGGGCCTCGCCTTCGGCACCGGCACGCATCCCAGCACCGCCATGTGCCTGGACTGGATCGCGCGCAACGCGGTGCAGGACCTGGCGGTGCTGGACTTCGGCTGCGGCAGCGGCATCCTGGGAATTGCCGCGCTCAAGCTCGGCGCGGCGCGCTGCACGGCCTTCGACATCGATCCGCAGGCCATCCGCGCCACGCGCGACAACGCCGCGCAGAACGGCGTCGGCGAGCGCCTGGCCGTGGTCGAGCACGACGCTGGCTTCAGCCCGGTCCAGGCCGACGTGGTGCTGGCCAACATCCTGGCGCGGCCGCTGATCGAGCTTGCCCTGCTGCTGGCGTCCTGCGTCAGGCCGGGCGGGCATTTGGTGCTGGCCGGCCTGCTCGATCGCCAGGCCGACGAGGTGCGCGCCGCGTATGCCGAGCACTTTGATTTCGAGCCCGACCTTTCCCGCGAAGGCTGGACCCTGCTCTCCGCGCGCCGCCGCTGAGCCGGGCGCTGATTCCGTCCCTGAGTCGGGCCCTGATTCGAGCCCTGATCGGGGCCCTGATCGGGGCGTCGTCCGGCGCGGAACGGCATCACAAAAATATTGCGCTCGCGCTCCAATCCGCCCGGTGCTTGGCGGTATCATTGCTGCCGCTTTTTTGCGCCTCATCCGATCGCAGCTTCGGTTCGGACCCACCCGGCGACGCCAGAATGTCTGTTCACCGCTCCTCCGAAATCAAGCCGCTCAACCAGTCCGTGGCCGAGTCCATCGAGGACTACTTCCGCAGTCTCAACGGCCATCGCCCGTCGGAGCTTTACACCACTGTGCTCAACCAGATTGAGCCGCCGCTGCTGCGCATCACCCTGCGCTATTGCGACAACAACCAGTCCAAGGCCGCCGAAGTCCTGGGCCTGAACCGCGCCACGCTGCGCAAGAAACTGCGCCAGCACAAGATCGGCCCCCCGCTCGCGCGCTGATCCGCGCCAACGCCTTGGCCTCGCCCGCTGCCTGAAGAAGGATTCCCGATGATTCGCCGTGCCCTGCTCTCGGTTTCCGACAAGACCGGACTGATCGAACTCGCCCGCGTGCTGGTCCAGCGCGAGGTCGAACTGCTGTCCACCGGCGGCACCTTCCGCGCTCTGCGCGAGGCCGGCCTGCCGGTGCGCGAGGTGGCCGAGCACACCGGCTTCCCGGAGATGATGGACGGCCGGGTGAAGACCCTGCACCCGAAGATTCACGGCGGCCTGCTCGGGCGCCGCGGCACCGACGACGCGCTGATGCAGGCCCACGGCATTGCGCCCATCGACCTGCTGGTGGTCAACCTCTATCCCTTCGAGCAGACCGTGGCCAGGGCCGACTGCACGCTGGAGCAGGCCATCGAGAACATCGACATCGGCGGGCCCGCGATGGTGCGTTCCGCAGCCAAGAACTGGCTCGACGTGGCGGTGCTCACCGACCCCGCGCAGTATCCCGCCGCCATCGAGGAACTGAGCCGCGGCCGCGAGCTGAGCCGGGAGACGCGCTTCAGGCTGTCGGTGGCCGCCTTCAACCGCATCGCCCAGTACGACGGCGCCATCAGCGACTACCTCTCGGCCATCAACGCCGACGGCAGCCACAGCCTGTTCCCCGCCCAGGTCAACGGCCGCTTCGTGAAGGTGCAGGACCTGCGCTACGGCGAGAACCCGCACCAGCAGGCGGCGTTCTACCGCGACCTGTACCCGGCGCCCGGCACCCTGGCCACCTTCACCCAGCTGCAGGGCAAGGAGCTGTCGTACAACAACATCGCCGACGCCGATGCCGCCTGGGAATGCGTGCGCGAGTTCGACGCGCCCGCCTGCGTCATCGTCAAGCACGCCAACCCCTGCGGCGTGGCCGTGGCGGCGGACGCGGGCGCGGCCTACGACCTGGCCTACGCCACCGATCCGACCTCGGCCTTCGGCGGCATCATCGCCTTCAATCGCCGGCTGGACCGCGCCACCGCCGAGCGCATCGTCAGCCGCCAGTTCGTGGAGGTGATCCTGGCGCCCGAGGTGGACGAGGACGCCCTGGCCGTGACCGCGGCCAAGACCAACGTGCGCGTGCTGCGCATCCCCCCCGGCGACGGCAACGGCGGCAACGATGCCAAGCGCGTCGGCTCCGGCCTGCTGATCCAGACGCGCGACCTGCACCGCCTCACGCGCGCCGATCTCAAGCTGGTGAGCCGCCGCGCGCCCACCGAGGCGGAAATCGAAGACCTGCTGTTTGCCTTCCGCGTAGCCAAGTTCGTGAAGTCCAACGCCATCGTCTACGCCCGCGACCAGCGCACCATCGGCGTGGGCGCCGGCCAGATGAGCCGGGTCTACTCGGCGAAGATCGCCGGCATCAAGGCGGCGGACGAGAAGCTGGAGGTGCGCGGTTCGGTCATGGCATCGGACGCCTTCTTCCCCTTCCGTGACGGCATCGACGCGGCCGCCGCGGCCGGCATTTCAGCGGTGATCCAGCCCGGCGGATCGATGCGCGACGGCGAGGTGATTGCTGCCGCCGACGAGGCCGGCATGGCGATGGTCTTCACCGGCGTGCGCCACTTCCGCCACTGACGGCGGAGCGCGGGCTGGCGCCGACCGGCTGTCAGTCCCGGACCTTCAGCACCCGCTCGTGCGGTGCGCCCGCGCGCAGTTCCCAGGCGCGCATCTCCAGAACGCCCTTGGTGTTGAGCGACACCACCAGGTAGAGCCCGCCGCCGGCGATCTGCCCGGCGGTCGGCACGGCCGGTGACGTGGGATTGGACCAGAGCCGCGCCCAGAGCTTTTCGCCGCGCGCGCCCAGGTCCGGCTCGGTCAGGCGCTGGCTGAAACTCGAAGGCTCCGCGGCGAGCGCGCCAACCAGGCCGGTGATGGCATCGGGCTGGGCAATCTGCGCTTCGTGCAGGATGCGGATGGCCAGCGTGCGCGGCATCACCAGGTCGGGTTCTGAATTCATCGGATCGTGTTGCAGGCGGGGCATTGGGGATCGCGCGGGATGCTCAGGCGGCGTGCGTGATCCGTCAATGCGTCCCAGATCCACAGCGTGCCGGCGTCGGCGCCCAGGCCCAGCAGCAGCTTGAGCGCGGCCAGTGCCTGGCGCGTGCCGACGGTGCCGACCACCGGGCCGAGGATGCCGGCTTCCTCGCAGGTTTCCTGGCCCTCCCCGGTCGCCGGATACAGGCAGGCGTAACAGGCCGTCCCGCGCGCGGCATCGAACACGGCCAGCTGGCCTTCGAAGCGGATGGCGGCGCCGGAGACCAGCGGCTTTCGCGCGGCGATGCAGGCGCGGTTCAGGGCAAAGCGCGTGGCGAAGTTGTCGCTGCAATCCAGCACCACGTCCACGCCGCGCGCCGCCGCGGTCAGGGCATCGTCCGTAAGCGGGCCGGGCAGCGTTTCGAGCTCGCACTGCGCGTTGAGCGCCCGCAACTGCGCGTACGCGGCGTCGAGCTTGGCCGTGCCCACGTCGTCCTCGCGGTACAGGATCTGCCGGTGCAGGTTGCTCAGCGCCACGCGGTCGAAGTCGCTCAGCACCAGCCGGCCCAGGCCTGAGCCCGCGAGGTACAGCGCCGCCGGCGTGCCGAGACCGCCCAGCCCGACGATGAGCGCCGAGGAGTCGCGCAGCACGCTCTGGCCGTTGACGCCCACCTCGCGCAGCACCAGCTGGCGGCCGTAGCGGGCGAGCGCGCTCACCTGCGCATCCCGCCGGTGACGCGCTCGTTGCCGCCGAAGTCGCGCCGCGTCTGTACGTCGGCGAATGCCTGGGTGCGGAACAGCGCGCGCACGGCCTCGCCCTGGTCGTGGCCGTGTTCCACCAGCAGCCAGCCGCGCGCCGCGAGGTGCGCCGGTGCGTTGGCGATGATCTCTCGCAGTGCGTCGAGCCCGTCAGCGCCAGCGACCAGCGCCATCCGCGGCTCGTGGCGAAGCTCGGCCAGGTGAGGATCGTCGGCGCGGATGTAGGGTGGGTTGGAAACAATGAGGTCGAACACGAGCGGCGCCTTGTCGCGCAACGCCTCGAACCAGTGTCCCGCCGCAAACCGCACCGCCTCCAGCCCCAGCGCGCGCGCGTTCTCGCGGGCCAGGGCCAGCGCCGGCTGCGAACGGTCGGTGGCGGTGATGTCGGCGCCGTCGCGCAAGCTGTCGGCCAGGGCCAGCGCGATGGCGCCGCTGCCCGTTCCCAGGTCGAGGATCGCCACCGGATCCTCGCGACCGGCGCGCATGGATCGGGCGATGTCACAGGCCCACTCGACCAGGCACTCGGTGTCCGGCCGCGGCACCAGCACGGCCGCGTTCACCGCCAGGTCCAGCGTCCAGAAACCCTTGCGCCCCGCGATGTAGGCCACCGGTTCGCCCATCCGCCGGCGCTCGGTCCACGAGGCGTAGCGCAGGACGGTGGCGGCCTCCAGGGCATCGTCGGCGCGCTGGACTAGTTGCGAACGCTCGCAGCCGAGCAGCGCGGCGAGCAGTTCCTCGGCGTCGGCGCGCGGGCTGTCACTGGCGCCGTCCAGCGCCTGCGCGGCCCAGTTCAGCCAGTCCTTCGCAGTCCCCGGCGCAAGGCCCTCCGGCGGCGGGACCGGCCGGGAGCGGGTGTCCGGAATAGCGTCCGGCGTGGGCGTGGGCGTGGGCGCGGCGTCGGGCGAGGTCACGCCGCGTCCCCGATGCTCGCCATCAGCTCGGCCTGGTGTTCGCTGAGCAGCGGGTTGATCACCGCGTCGAGGTCGCCCTGGATCACGCGGTCCAGCTGGTAGAGCGTGAGATTGATGCGGTGGTCGGTGACCCGGCCCTGCGGAAAGTTGTAGGTGCGGATGCGCTCGGAGCGGTCGCCGCTGCCCACCAGCTTCTTGCGCGTGGCGGCCATGGATTGCTGCTGCGCGCTGCGCTCGGCGTCCAGCAGGCGCGAGGCGAGCAGGCTCATGGCCTTCGCGCGGTTCTTGTGCTGGCTGCGCTCCTCCTGGCATTCCACCACCACGCCGCTGGGCAGGTGGGTGATACGGATGGCGGACTCCGTCTTGTTGACGTGCTGCCCGCCGGCGCCGGACGAGCGATAGGTGTCGATCTTCAGGTCGGCCGGGTTGATGTCGATGGCCTGCGCCTCCTCGATCTCGGGCAGCACCGCCACGGTGGCGGCGGAGGTGTGGATGCGGCCCTGCGCCTCGGTCTCCGGCACGCGCTGCACGCGGTGCGCGCCGGACTCGAACTTGAGCCGCGAGTACGCGCCGTAGCCGGCGATGCGCGAGATGATTTCCTTGTAGCCGCCGTGTTCGCCTTCGCTGGTGGACAGTACCTCCAGCGCCCAGCCGCGCCCCTCGGCGTACTTCTGGTACATGCGGAACAGGTCGCCGCCGAAGATCGCGGCCTCGTCGCCACCAGTGCCGGCGCGGATTTCCAGGAACACGTTGTTGCCGTCGAGCGGATCGCGCGGCACCAGGAAGCCGCGCAGCTCCAGTTCCAGCGCCTCCTTGCGCGACTCGGCCAGCGCGAGCTCCGTCTGCGCGATCTCGCGCATCTCGGCGTCGGCGTCGTTGCGCATCAGGAGCAGGTCCTCGATCTCCGCGCCGGCCTTTCGCCAGGCGTGGAAGCCTTCGGCCAGCGGCCCGAGCTGCGCGTATTCCTGCGACAGGCGGCGGAAGCGGTCGGGGTCGGACGCCACGTTGGGCGCGGCCAGTTCGCGCTCGATCTCGTGTCGGCGCTCGGCCATCTGTTCGAGCTTTCTTACCAGGGAGGGCAGCATGGAGATGCGGGAGGCGGGAGGCGGGAGGCGGGAGGCGGGGAAGTATCCCGCAGGAGACGCGGCCCGCCTCGCTACAGGCCCCGATCGCCGCCCCGCCGGCGCACCGCATCCGCGCTTCTGCGCCTCCCACCTCCCCCCTCTCGCCTCACGATTCGTCCTCGTCCGGCAGGTCGAACAGCTTGCGCGCGGCGTTCACCAGCAGCGCCTGCTCGATGCTG
Organism: Panacagrimonas sp.; assembly: GCA_052386745.1. GTDB lineage: Bacteria > Pseudomonadota > Gammaproteobacteria > Nevskiales > Nevskiaceae > Panacagrimonas. The sequence goes on from JBQTJW010000003.1 coordinate 84,590, forward strand.
TCGGCGCTGCGCAGGCGGTGACTGGGCGCGTGCAGCAGCTTGTTGCTCAGGGTGTCGGCCACGAAGCCGAGCACCTCGTCCGACGAGGCGCCCGCCGCAAGCTTTCGCCGCGCCTTGTCCAGCACCTCGTCGCGGTGCGATCGCGCCCGCTCGCGCAGCAGCCGGATGACGTGGCCGGCGTCGCGGCTCTCCAGCCAGCGCGCGAACTGGCGGGCGTATTCCTCCACCAGCACCTCGCCCTGCTTGGCGGCCTCGGCGCGCGCCTGGAGGTTGGCCTCGATGACGCCGCGCAGGTCGTCCAGCGTGTACAGGTAGATGTCTTCCAGCTCGGCCACGCGCGGGTCGATGTCGCGCGGCACGGCGAGGTCGATCATGAAGACCGGCTTGCGCCGACGCTTCTTCAGCGCCGTTTCCATGGCGGCGCGTTCCACCACGTGCTCGCGCGCCGCGGTGGAGGACACCACCAGGTCCGCATCGCCCAGGTAGGCGTGCAGGTCGCCGAGCGGGATGGCGTAGCCGTGGACCTCGCGCGCCAGCGCCGTTGCCCGCTCCAGGCTGCGGTTGGCGACGATGATGCGGCCAATGCCCTGCCCGGCAAGGTGCCGGGCAATCAGCTGGATGGTGTCGCCGGCGCCGATCAGCAGCGCGGTCTGGCGGCCCAGGTCGGTGAAGATCTGCCGCGCCATCTGCACCGCGGCGTAGGCCACGGACACGGGATGCGCCCCCACCTGCGTGCGCGAGCGAACCAGCTTGGCCACGGCAAAGGAATGCTGGAACAGGCGCGACAGCACCGGGCCCAGCGCGCGGGTTTCGGTGGCCAGGGCGAAGCTGTCCTTCATCTGGCCCAAAATCTGCGGTTCGCCCACGACCATGGAATCCAGGCCGGAGGCCACGCGCAGACTGTGCAGCACGGCCGCGTGGTCGCGGTGGGTGTAGACGAACTGCTCGATCAGTCCCGCCGGCGCGCCCAGTTCGCGCCGCCACCACTCGATGAGCTGCGGAGCCAGCTCGGGTTCCGCCACCGCCAGGATCTCGGTGCGGTTGCAGGTGGACAGGATGGCGGCCTCATCCACGCCGGCCATGGCGCGCAGGCGCGTGAGCGCGGCCGGAAGGTCGGCATCGATGAAGGCCAGTCGCTCGCGCGCCTCGATGGGCGCACTGTGATGGCTGAGACCCAGGGTGATGAAGGTCATGGCTGTCCGGTGAGTCGCGTATCTTGTGCGATTGTGCCCCCCGCGCTCAACGCGGCCGCAGGCGAGGGCCGGAACCGCGTTACCATAAGGCGGTCCCAGGCATGTCCCCGCGCAGGATCACGTCGTGCCCCTTCCCCCCGATTCCGAGCTGTCCCGTCGCCGCTGGTTGAGCCCTCTGGTGGGCGTCGGGCTGGCGTGCCTGGCAGCCGGAAGCTTCGCTGCAGAATCCGAACCCGAACCCGGCACCGCTCCAGCGCGCGAAGGCGAGGTCCTGCTGGAGCCGGGTCCGCAGCTGTCCGAGTCGCAGAAAGTCGAATTCCAGTTCCAGATCATGGCCGGCGAAATGGCCGCGGGCCGTGGCCAGCCGGAGCTGGCCGCGCAAGCCTTCGTGCGGGCGCTGGAGCTTCAGCCCGATGCGGACATCGCGAGCCGCGCCACGCAGTTTGCGCTTGCGGCCAGCAATCTCGAACTCTCGCAGCGCGCCGCCCGCCGCTGGCTGGAGCTGGAACCCACCAGCATGGACGCACGCGAGGTGCTGGCCCGCCTGGCGCTGCGCGTGGGCGACCCGGAGGAGGCTTACGCGCAGTCGCTCGGCATCATCCGCGGCCACGCCGGCGGACCGGCTGAGGGCTTCCGCCACGTCGCGGTGCTGCTGTCGGGCGACCCCGAGCGCGGCGAGCAGGTATTGCAGATCATGGACCGCCTGGTTTCGCAGTACCCCGACCTGGGCGGCGCCCGCTACGCCTACTCGCTGGCCGCCCTGCGCTTCCATCAGCTGGGGGTGGCGGAGCGGTCGGCGCGCGACGCGCTGCGGCTGGAACCCAAGTCGAGCGACTACACGCTGCTGCTGATCGGCGTGCTCGCGCGCACCGGGCAGCTCCAGGAAAGCGATGCGCTCGCCGAGAAGCTGGTGAAGCAGGCCAAGGGCGATCAGAAGGGCGAGGTGCGCATGAGTTATGCGCGCCTGCTCCTGGACGCCGGACATCGCGAAGCCGCGCGCACCCAGATCAAGGCGGCACTCAAGCGCAACGACAAGGACCTGGACGCCCGCTACGCGCTCGCGGTCATGGCCCTGACCGACGGCAATCTGGACGAGTCTGAGTCCCTGCTCAAGCCCATGGCCGACGATGCCGAGCGGGCGGACGAGGTGCATTTCCAGCTTGGACGCATCGCCGAGAATCGCGAGCAGTACGAGCAGGCCCTGGCGCATTACCGCAAGGTCGGTTCGGGCGCACAGGCGATGGATGCGACCGTTCGCCAGGCGTCGGTCATGACCCGCATGGGCCAGGTGGATGAAGGACGCGCGCTGCTGGACCGGCTGCGCCAGCAGTTTCCGCCCCTGGCACCGCGCATCACGCTCGCCGAAGGTGAAATCCTGACGGACGCCGGGCGCTACGAGGACTCGCTGGCGGTCTACAACCGCGCGCTCGAACAGGCACCCACGGACAGCGACCTCCTTTACGGACGCTCGCTGGCGTACGAGAAATCCGGGCAGTTCGAGAAATCAGAATCGGACCTGCGGGCGATCCTGTCGCGCGACCCGACCGACGCGCGCGCCATGAATGCCCTGGGCTACATGCTGGTGGTGAACACCACGCGCTACGAGGAAGCGCAGAAACTGATCGAAGGTGCGCTCGAACGGGAGCCAAATGACGCCGCCGTGATCGACAGCATGGGCTGGGTGCTGTTCAAGCAGGGCAAACTGCCCGAGGCGCGCGAGCACCTTCAGAAGGCCCTCGGCAAGGTGCCGGATCCCGAAATTTCGGCGCACCTGGGCGAGGTGCTGTGGGCGATGGGTGAGCGCGAGCAGGCGAAGGAAGTATGGGACAGGGCACTGGCGCGCAAGCCCGATCATCGCGCCCTGCTTGAAACCATCGAGCGCCTTACCCGCTAGGCCATGCGGCACCTGCTCATCCTGGCCGTGCTGGTCACGACCCTGAGCGGGTGCGCCCTGTTTCGCCCGAAACCCGTGGAAACACCGCCGTCCCCCGCTGCCCTCGCGGCCTGGAACGAGCGCGTGGTGAAATTGCAGGCCGTCCACCAGTTCACCCTGCAGGGCCGCGTGGCCAGCGGCGCGCTCGGCTTCAAGGCGGACATGCGCTGGAAGCAGTTCGACGATGGACGATTCGAGATGCGCCTGGCCGGGCCCTTCGGTGCCGGCGCGGCGGAACTGGCGGGTGACGTGCACACCGTCCGCGTCCGCACCGGCGACCAGGTCAGCACCACCGCCAACCCCGAAGCCTGGCTGGAGCAGGCCCTGGGCGTGCGGCTGCCGGTGACCGGCCTGCGCTGGTGGGCGCTCGGCCTGCCGTCGCCGGAGTCGGAACACCAGATGGTGCTCGATGCCGCCGGTCGCGCACTACGCATCGTGCAGAATGGCTGGGAACTCACCTATCCCGAATATTCCACGCTGGTGCCACTGGACCTGCCACGGCGCATCGAGGCCGTCAACGGCGACACCCGCGTGCTGGTCCTGGCCGACACCTGGAGTGGCATGCAGCCCGCCGCCAGCCCCCTTCCCACACCCTGAGCCCCTCCGCGATCCCTCATGTCGCGCCCACTTTCCGACGTCCCGCTGACCGGTGAATTCCCCTGGCCCGCGCCGGCCAAGATCAACCTGTTCCTGCACGTGGTCGGCCGCCGCGAGGACGGCTACCACGAGCTTCAGACCGTGTTCCAGTTCCTGGACCACGGCGACACCCTGTTCTTCCGCCCGCGCGGCGACGGCGTGTGCGTCAACCTCACGCCGCTCGACGGCGTGGCGCCCGAGCAGGACCTGGCCGTGCGCGCCGCGCGCCTGCTGAGCCAGGCCAGCGGCTGCGGCCTTGGCGCGGACATCCGCATCGACAAGCGCCTGCCGATGGGCAGCGGGCTCGGCGGCGGGTCCAGCAATGCTGCCACCACGCTGGTGGCGCTCAACCGATTCTGGAACCTGGGCTTCACCCGCGACGAACTGGCCAAGCTCGGCCTGCGCCTGGGCGCGGACGTGCCGGTGTTCATCCACGGCCACGCCAGCTTTGCCGAGGGCGTGGGCGAGCGGCTCACCACGCTGGAACTGCCGGAACCCTGGTTCCTGGTCGTGTCGCCGCCGGTGGCCGTGAGCACGCGCGAGATCTTTGAGGCGCCGGAACTGCGTCGCGACACGCCGCGCATCACTTCGCGCCAGTACCGCGCCGGCTCGGTCACCCGCAACGACTGCGAGCCGGTGACGCGCGCGCGCTACCCGCTGGTGGACGAAGCGCTCACCCGCCTGCGCAAGTTCGCGCCCGCACGCATGTCGGGCACCGGGGGCTCGGTGTTCGCAGCATTCTCGTCGCGCCCGGAGGCGCTCATGGCCCGTTCCGCCATGCCCGCCGGCTGGACCAGCTTCATTGCCCGGGGGCTCAACGACTCCCCGCTGTCGCGGCTGCGGTCGGGCTGACCGGCGCGGGCGCATGGCTATAATTCGCGTTATCCGGATGGGGCGTCGCCAAGTGGTAAGGCAACGGGTTTTGATCCCGTCATCCCTAGGTTCGAATCCTAGCGCCCCAGCCATCCGGCTCCCCCGGAGCGCCCACAGGCGGGCCCGGAACATGCAAGTCCGCACTTCCTCGCGACGCCCGCCCGGCGCCGCGGCACCAGGCTCTCCATGAATTCCCGTACCCGCGGGAACGAAGCAGATCGACTCACCGCTCACACGAAGACCCGACCGATGGCCGAATCCTCCCTGATGCTGTTCACCGGCAACGCCAACCCGCAACTGGCGCAGGAAATTGCCAACTACATGAAGGTGTCGCTGGGCAAGGCCATGCTCGGGCGCTTCTCGGATGGCGAAGTGCAGATCGAGATCCTGGAGAACGTGCGCGGCAAGGACGTGTTCGTGATCCAGCCCACCTGCGCGCCGACCAACGACAACTTCATGGAACTCATCATGATGCTGGACGCGCTCAAGCGCGCGTCGGCGCAGCGCATCACGGCGGTGGTGCCCTACTTCGGCTATGCCCGCCAGGATCGCCGGCCACGCAGCGCGCGCGTGCCGATCAGCGCCAAGGTCTGTGCCGACATGATCGGCGAGTGCGGCGCCGACCGCGTGCTTACCGTGGACCTGCACGCCGACCAGATCCAGGGTTTCTTCGACATCCCGGTGGACAACGTCTACGCCAGCCCCGTGCTTCTGGGTGACATCTGGCGTCAGAAGTACGACAACCTCATCGTGGTCTCGCCCGACGTGGGCGGCGTGGTGCGCGCCCGCGCCGTGGCCAAGCGCCTGGACGATGCCGACCTCGCCATCATCGACAAGCGCCGCCCGCGCCCGAACGAGGCCAAGGTCATGAACATCATCGGCGACGTGCGCGGCAAGACCTGCGTGCTGGTGGATGACCTCGTCGACACCGCCGGCACGCTCGGCCAGGCAGCCGGCGCGCTGAAGGATGCCGGCGCCATCAAGGTGGTGGCCTACGTCACCCACCCGGTGCTGTCCGGCCCGGCGGTCACCAACATCGTGAATTCGCGGCTCGACCAGCTCGTGGTCACCGACACCATCCCGCTCTCACCCGCCGCTGCCGCGTGCCCCAAGATCCGCCAGCTCTCCATCGGCGGCCTGCTGGCGGAAACGATCCGCCGCGTGAGCGCGGAAGAATCGGTCAGTTCGCTGTACATCGACTGATCCTGCACCCCGCCGCCGCGGCGGGTCGTTCATTCATGGCCTGGCCGTCAAGCGCTCCCACGCGCTGGTGGTCCTCTGCGTCCGGGCGGCCGCGGCAAGCCCCAGCAAGGCGCGATCACGGAACCAGCGTGTGCAGGCCGGCCCTTCGTCCGTACGGCACCATGCATCGTCCGCCTCGCGCGCGAGGTCCTCGACCCAGGTAAGGGCGCCCGCGAGCAGGACATGCGTTGCGCTGCTGGACGGGTCGCGACTGGCGATGGCCTCCAGCGCCACCAGGCTTGCGACGGCGCGTTCTGTCCAGGCGCGCGGCCAGTGCAGGCGGCGGCTTTCCCTGGTCAGGTAAGCGAGTACCGCGGCCTGGACGTGAATGTCTTCGAGCGTGCGGAACGGTTTCACGTAGCGGGAATAGCCGTCACCCGGGAGCAGGGCTTCGCGCGGAATCCTGACATCGGCAAAGCGCAGCCGGCCGTGAGGCACCTCGGGCACGAAAGCGGGCGCGGGCATCGCCTCCACATGCAATCCCGTGGACGTCGCAGGCACCCGGGCGACGCGCAACGACGGCATGGCTCCCTGCTGGCCGGCATCCCGCCCCACGACCAGGAACGTCGTGCTGTCCGGCCCCAGCGTGGCCCAGCGCTTGGAGCCATTGAGGATCATCGCGTCGCCTGCGGCACAAAACTCCGAACGGATGGCGCGCGGCGCGTTGCCGTTCTCCTCGGTGACGCAGAAGGCCGCCATCTCGTCGTGTCCCAACGCCGGAACGAGCGCGCGCAGCGCGGCCTGGCAAGCCGTCACGAACGCCCAGGCCAGGCGATCGGCCGAAAATCCGCCAAGAATTGCCTGGTCGAACGTTTCGGGCTGATCGCGGCACAGCGCCTGGTGACGCGGCCACCACGCGGACAGGGCATCGCATTGGACTGCGTCGGTGTCGCCGGTGAGCAGTAGATCGATCCAGCTGGACATGGCTTCGGTGCAGTCGGGTGGCGGGACGAGTATCGCCAATGCCTCGGTTCGCGGCGATGCGTTAACCCGTCGGCCAAGCTCCCTAGAATGACGGCTCTATCCACTCCGACACCCGGTATCTGAAATGAAGCTTGTCCGTATCGCCGTTCTGGGAGCCGCAGGCCGGATGGGCCGTGCGGTGATCGCTGCCGTTGCGGCCCATCCGCTGGCGGTTCTCACCGCGGCTTTCGAACGCGAAGGCTCTGTCGCGCTCGGCCGGGATGCGGGGGAGCTTGCCGGCACCGAAACGCGGAGCGTGACCATCGGCTGCCTGCTCGATGACTCGGGCCCGGAGTTCGATGTGCTGGTCGATTTCACCCGTCCGGACGCGTCCGTCGAGGCGCTCGCTGTGTGCCTGGCCCGGGAGAAAGCGATGGTGATCGGGACCACGGGCTTCAGCACCGGACAGCAGGCGTGTATCGAAGACGCTTCCTCCCGGATTCCCATCGTCAAGGCCGGCAATTTCAGTCTCGGCGTGAACCTCTGCCTGCAACTGCTGGAACAGGCCGCGGCCGCACTCGGTGATGATTTCGATGTGGAGATCGTCGAGGCGCACCACAAGCACAAGGTCGACGCGCCCAGTGGCACCGCGCTGATGATGGGCGAGGCCGTTGCCCGCGGCGCCGGCAAATCGCTCGCCGACCATGCCGTGTACGAGCGCTTTGGGCACACCGGCGCGCGCAGGCCCGGGACCATCGGCTTTTCAACCATCCGCGGTGGCGATGTCGTGGGCGACCACACCGTGACGTTCTTCGGCGAGGGCGAGCGCGTCGAGATCACCCACAAGGCGAGTTCGCGCCTGAACTTTGCAACAGGCGCCGTGCGTGCCGCGGTGTGGACTGCCGGGCAGACTCCGGGGTTGTATTCAATGCGAGACGTGCTGGGCCCGAAAGTCTGAAAAAAAGATTTGATTAGCAACGATCCTCAGCCAATCTGAGTACGGGTGCGGGATATGCTCGGGTAGTGGCGGAGGCTTGGATCAGGCGCTGGAGGATTTTTGCCAAGTCGTATCGCCGATTGAATCGATACTGCACCTCGGCCAG
>JBQTJW010000004.1:0-12731 GCA_052386745.1 Panacagrimonas sp.
TAAATCGCCCGATTTGGCGGGCGCCGGGTGGCAAGAGCTACCGGCTTAACGAGCAGATCGCGACCCGGCTGGTGCGTCCGCGCGGCTGGCATCTGCGGGAAAAGCATGTGGTGATCGACGGCGAGCCGGCGATCGGCGGCATCTTCGATTTCGCTTTGTACTTTTTCCACAATGTACGGGCCCTGCTGGCCAACGGCAGCGGGCCTTACTTCTACCTGCCGAAGATGCAGTCGCATCACGAGGCGCAGCTCTGGAACGCGATCTTCGACGACGCCCAGGATCTGCTTGCCGTGCCGCGCAAGACCATCAAGGTCACGGTGCTGATCGAAACGCTGTGGGCGGCGTTCGAGATGGATGAAATCCTGCACGCCTTGCGCGACCACGTCGTGGCACTCAACTGCGGTCGCTGGGACTACATCTTCAGCTGCATCAAGACGCTCAATGCGCATGGCGACTGGATCGTGCCCGACCGCCAGCAGGTAGGCATGGACCGGCACTTTCTCGACAGCTATTCCAAGCTGCTGTGCCAGACCACGCATCGTCGCGGCGCGATGGCGATGGGCGGCATGGCCGCCTTCATCCCGACCAAGGATGCGGTCAAGAACGAGGAAATCTTCGCCAAAGTGCGCATCGACAAGCTGCGCGAGGTGAAGAACGGCCATGACGGCACCTGGGTGGCGCACCCGGCCCTGGTGCCGGTGGCGATGCAGGTTTTCGACGAACACATGCCGACCCGCAACCAGCTCGACAAGCAGTTCAACTACGGCATCGGCGCCGCTGATCTGCTGGAAAAGCCCGAGGGCCCGATCACCGAGGCCGGGCTGCGCAACAACGTCAATGTCGGAATCGGCTATGTCGAAGCCTGGCTGCGCGGCGTCGGCTGCGTGCCGCTGCACAATCTGATGGAAGATGCGGCGACCGCCGAGATCAGCCGCACCCAGGTCTGGCAGTGGCTGAAGTACGGTGCCCGGCTCGCCGATGGCCGCGCCATCACGCGCGATCTGATCCTGCGCACTATCGACGAGGAACTCGGCAGCTATCGCCGGGAACTCGGCGACGAGCGCTTCTTCTCCGGCCGCTTCGCCGAGGCTGCGGGCGTCATGGCGCGCATGTCCACGGCGCCGAAGTGCGAAGAGTTCCTGACGCTGCCTTCCTACGAGTGGCTCGACTGAGCAACTGCCGGGATTCGGGATTCGGGATTCGTAGCCGCCCGCCTTCACCAATCCCGAATCCCGAATCCCGAATCTCCAATCCCGTCCACTGAGATATTGAATGAACACCCCCACCCGCGACCAACAGATCAAGGCCCTCGAACAGGACTGGGCGACCAACCCGCGCTGGAATAGCGTCAAGCGCGGCTACAGCGCCGCGGACGTGGTGCGGCTGCGTGGCAGCCTGGCCATCGAGCACACGCTCGCCAAGCGCGGCGCCGAGAAACTCTGGCAGCTGGTCAACGGGGGCGCCAAGAAGGGCTATGTCAATGCGTTTGGCGCGATCACCGCCGGCCAGGCCATGCAGCAGGCCAAGGCCGGCCTGGAAGCCGTCTACCTCTCCGGCTGGCAGGTCGCCGCCGACGGCAACACCTCCGAGACCATGTACCCGGACCAGTCGCTGTACGCGTACGACTCCGTGCCGACCATGGTCCGCCGGATCAACAACACCTTCACCCGCGCCGACGAGATCCAGTGGAGCCGCGGCATCGGTCCCGGTGACAAGGGCTACATCGACTACTTCCTGCCGATCGTGGCGGACGCCGAAGCCGGTTTCGGCGGCGTGCTCAACGCCTTCGAGCTGATGAAGAACATGATCGTCTCCGGCGCCGCCGGCGTTCACTTCGAAGACCAGCTTGCCGCGGCCAAGAAGTGCGGCCACATGGGCGGCAAGGTGCTGGTGCCGACGCAGGAAGCGGTCGAGAAGCTGATCGCCGCGCGCTTTGCCGCGGATGTCATGGGCGTGCCGACCATCGTGCTGGCCCGTACCGACGCCGAGGCTGCCAACCTCATCACCTCGGACTACCACCCGAATGACAAGCCCTTCCTCACCGGCGAGCGCACGCAGGAAGGCTTCTTCCGCGTCAAGAACGGCCTGGAGCAGGCCATCAGCCGTGGCGTGGCCTATGCGCCGTACTCGGACCTGGTGTGGTGCGAGACCGGCGTGCCGGACATTGGCTTTGCCCGCGAATTCGCGCAGGCCGTGCTCAAGGAATGCCCGGGCAAGCTGCTGAGCTACAACTGCTCGCCCTCGTTCAACTGGAAGAAGAACCTCAACGACAGCCAGATCGCCAAGTTCCAGCAGGACCTGTCGGACCTGGGCTACAAGTACCAGTTCATCACCCTGGCCGGCATCCACATCAACTGGTACAACACGTTCCAGTTCGCCCAGGCCTACGCCAAGGGCGAGGGCATGAAGCACTACGTCAACATGGTGCAGGAGCCGGAATTCGCCGCACGCGAGCAGGGCTATACCTTCGTGTCCCACCAGCAGGAAGTGGGCACCGGCTACTTCGACGACGTGACCACCGTCATCCAGGGCGGCTCCAGCAGCGTCAAAGCGCTCACCGGCTCCACCGAGGAAGAGCAGTTCCACTGAGCGACGAGAGTCGCTGCGGATTGTCCAACTGATTGATTCTTGGAACGAATAATTAGTCCAACCCAGACAGCATTCTGGAGAAGATGGATAGTGGTAGTCGGGCCTGCTTCTCACAGTCGGCCCACATGGCACAGACCGAAGGGTGAGTGCTGATTTGAGATTGTGCAGGCAGGGTGGACGTCGTCACGACGGCTCCACCCTGCCAGCCATTCTCTAATCGCAGTGGTGCAAAGCCACGCGCGTGATTGTCTGACGGGTGCTGCCGATCAGACTGGGCGTTCAGCGGCCCGTAGCCGATGGGCAGTGCGCGACTGATGACTGCCGGTGCAGAGGACTCTGACGATAAGTCCCGTCGATAGAGCATTGCCGAACCCGCCAGCCATGAGGCGGTTGCGGGGCCGCATCGCCGATGAGGTTCCTCGCAAGGATTCAGCCGAACTTCGAAGCATCCGCCGCCGCATTGATCACGGCGCGCGCCTTGTTCATGGTTTCGTCCCACTCGGACTGCGGCACCGAGTCGGCGACCACGCCGCAGCCGGCCTGTACGTGCAGCTGGCCGTCCTTGACCACGGCGGTGCGGATGGCGATGGCCATGTCCATGTTGCCGTCCCAGCCCAGATAGCCGACGGCGCCGCCGTAGATGCCGCGCTTGACCGGCTCCAGCTCGTCGATGATTTCCATCGCGCGCACCTTGGGCGCGCCGGACAGCGTGCCGGCCGGGAAGGTGGCCGCCAGCGCATCCAGCGCGTCCAGGCCCGGCTTGAGCCGGCCGGTGACGTTGCTGACGATGTGCATGACGTGGCTGTAGCGCTCGATCACCATCTTCTCGGTGAGTTTGACGCTGCCCACCTCGGCCACGCGGCCCACGTCGTTGCGGCCGAGGTCGATCAGCATCAGGTGCTCGGCAATTTCCTTGGGATCGGCCAGCAGCTCCTTCTCCAGCGCCTGGTCCTGCTCCACCGAGCCGCCGCGCGGCCGCGTGCCGGCGATCGGCCGCACGGTGATTTCGCCGTCTTCCGCACGCACCAGGATCTCCGGTGAGGAGCCCACCACGTGGTGGTCGTCCAGGTGCAGGCAGTACAGGTATGGCGAGGGGTTGAGCCGGCGCAGCGCGCGGTAGAACTCCACCGGTTCGGCCGTAAAGGGCGCCGACAGCCGCTGCGACGGCACCACCTGCATCACGTCGCCGGCGGCGATGTATTCCTTGATGCGCTCGATGCCGTCCTTGAACTTCTTCTCGCCGAAGCTCGACACGAACCGCGGCATGGCGCCGGCGGGTTTCACCGCCGGCATCCGCGCGGGCTCGGCCAGCAGGTGCTCGATGGCGTCCAGCCGCTTCCTGCCGCGTTCCAGGTCGGCCTTGGACGTGGGGTCCGCGTGCACCACCAGGGTGAGCGTGGCGCGCTGGCTGTCGAACACCACCAGCTCGTCCGACAGCATCAGCAGCACGTCCGGCGTGCCCAACGGGTCGGGCTTGCCGCCCTTGAGGCGCGGCTCGAAGTAGCGCACGCAGTCGTAGCCGAAGTAGCCCACGAAGCCGCCGGTGAAGCGCGGCAGGTTGGCGGCCGGTTCCACCCGGATGCGGCCCACGTGCGAACGCAGCCAGCCCATCGGGTCGGTGGATTCCAGGTTCAGCACCACCTTGCCGTCCACGCTCACCGTGACCAGGTGGCCGGTGATGCGCACCACCTCGCGCGCGGGCAGGCCGATAAACGAATAGCGGCCCCAGCGCTCGCCGCCGTGCATGGACTCCAGCAGGTAGGTGTACGGCTGGTTGCCGAGTTTCAGGTAGGTGCCGACCGGGGTCAGCAGGTCACCGGGAAGTTCGCGCGTGAGCGCAACGCGGTTGTAGTCGGTCATCGGGAATCGGCAATGGGAAATCGGCAATCGTCAGGGCATGGGCGAGCGCGGCACGAACGCCATCGCCAATCCTGGCGAAGCGATGCGGCGCTCAGCGCAGCCAACGATTCCCGATTCCCCATTCCCGATTCCCGGCGTCTCAAGCGAGCGCGATCTGTTCGCGCAGGGCGGCGATTGTAGCGGCGTAATCCTTGGCGCCAAAGATGGCCGAGCCGGCAACGAAGGTATCGGCTCCCGCCGCCGCGATGGCGCGGATGTTGTCCACCTTCACCCCGCCGTCGATTTCCAGCCGCACCTCGCGCCCCGACTCGGCCATGTAGCGGTCCAGCCGCGCCCGCGCCTGCACCAGCTTCACCAGCGCCGAGGGCAGGAACGATTGCCCGCCGAAGCCCGGATTGACCGACATCAGCAGCACCACGTCGATCTTGTCCAGCACGTAGTCCAGCACGTCCAGCGGCGTGGCCGGGTTGAACACCAGTCCGGCCTTGCAGCCGGCGTCGCGGATGGCCTGAAGGCTGCGGTCCACGTGGCGCGTGGCCTCGGGGTGGAAGGTGATGACATCGGCGCCGGCCCTGGCGAACGACTGCGCCAGCGCGTCCACCGGCTCGATCATCAGATGCACGTCGATGGTGGCGCTGATGCCGTACTTGCGCAGTGCCTCGCAGATGGCGGGGCCGAAGGTGAGGTTCGGCACGTAATGGTTGTCCATCACGTCGAAGTGCACCCAGTCGGCGCCGGCGGCGATGACCTTGGAGACGTCCTCGCCCAGCCGCGCAAGGTCGGCGGACAGGATGGACGGGGCGATGAGCGGGGCGAATTTTGAGCGGGGCATCCGGGCAGTCTGAAGCCCGGCGCCGGGCCACTCAAGTGCCGAGCCTCGATATTGCTCAAGGATCCGCTGCCGACCACTCCGGACGGCCGTTGCGGGACGCTCGACTTCGCACGGGTCCATGCCCGGCTTGACCGGGACACCCGCTTCGCTGGCAGCATGCGCAGCTTCGTGTCCGTGATCCCTCCATGACTGCCCGATATCTCCGCCCATGCCACTCGCATCGTCCCCTGCGCCACCAGGCCGGGCGCGTCCTGCCCATGGCTGTGCTCGGGTTTGCACTGGGCGCGCTGTTCTTCTGGCTGGGGCGCAGCAGCCAGACGGTCGAACCGCAGGCGCCGGCGGCGCCCGCTGCACCCATGGAACTGCGCGCGGTGACGGCCCGCAGCGACCTCGCCAATTTCGAGCGCAGCAACATCGAGGTGTTCCAGATGGTGTCGCCGTCGGTGGTGAACATCGCGACCGTGGAACAGATGGCCAACCTGTTCTCGCGGCGCGTCACCGAGATCCCGCGCGGGACCGGCACCGGCTTCATCTGGGACACCGACGGGCACGTCGTCACCAATTTTCACGTGATCCAGGGCGGCAACAGCGCGCGCGTGACGCTCTCCAACCAGACCAGCTACCCGGCGGAGCTGGTGGGTGCGTTTCCCGATCGGGACCTGGTGGTCCTGCGCATCCGTGCGCCGCGCGAACTGCTGCGGCCGATCCTCGTCGGCAGCAGTTCCGATCTGCAGGTCGGGCAGGCGGTGTACGCCATCGGCAACCCGTTCGGGCTCGACCAGACGCTGACCACCGGCATCGTCAGCGCGCTGGATCGCGAGATTGAATCCGTGACGCACCGGGCCATTCGCGGCGTCATCCAGACCGACGCGGCCATCAACCCCGGCAACTCCGGCGGGCCCCTGATCGACTCGGCGGGGCGCCTGATCGGGGTGAATACCGCCATCTTCAGCCCCAGCGGCGCGAGCGCGGGGATCGGGTTTGCCATCCCGGTGGACGAGGTGGGCCGCATCGTGCCGCGCCTGATCCGCGACGGTCGCGTGACGCGTCCCACGCTCGGGATTTCCGCCGCGCCCGGTGACCTCAATCAGGCGCTCCAGCTGGACCCGGGAATCGCCATCGTCGGAGTGGAGGAGGGCGGGCCGGCCGATCTTGCCGGCATCCGGCCGTTCCGGCGCGAGCGCGACGGCAGCATCGTGATCGGTGACCTGATCACCGCGGTCGATGGCGAGCCGGTCAAGAGCTGGGATTTCCTGCTCGATCAGCTGGAGCGTCGCCAGAGCGGCGACACCGTGATCCTGACCGTCAAGCGGGCCGACGGGCAGCGCGACGTGCGCGTGACGCTGGGCCCGCCGGGCGCAGGCTGAATCGGCCCTGCAATCGGGTCGCGACGCGAGCCCGGTCACCCATAACAGAATACCCCCGGTGATGCCGGGGGTGCCTGATGAACGGGCAGGGCGGTGATTCCCCGCACCCGGTGCCCGGGCTCAGCGGTCCGCGCGCTTGCGCTCGTTTTCGGTCAGGTGCTTCTTGCGCACGCGGATGGCCACCGGCGTGAGTTCCACCAGCTCATCGTCGTTGATGAACTCCAGCGCCTGTTCCAGCGAGAACTTCACCGGCGGTACCAGCAGCACGTTCTCGTCACTGCCCGAGGCGCGCATGTTGGTCAGCTTCTTGCCCTTGAGCGCGTTGACCACGAGGTCGTTGTCACGCGAGTGGATGCCCACGATCTGGCCTTCGTAGATGGCCTGGCCGGGCTCGATCATCATCTTGCCGCGTTCCTGCAGGTTGAAGATGGCGTAGGCCGGCGCTTCGCCCTGGTCGTTGGAGATCAGCACGCCGTTGTGGCGCTGGCCGATGTCGGCGTTGTCGGCCTGCGGGCCGAAATGGTCGAAGTTGTGGAACAGCAGGCCGGTGCCCGAGGTCATGCTCATGAACTCGGTCTGGAAGCCGATCAGCCCGCGCGAGGGGATCATGTAGGACAGGCGCACGCGGCCGCGGCCGTCCGGCACCATGTCCAACATCTTGCCGCCACGGCCGGCCAGGCCCTGGATGGTGCCGCCCTGGTGCTTGTCCTCCACGTCCGCCACGAGCGTTTCGTAGGGCTCGCACATCACGCCGTCGACTTCCTTGAGGATGACCTGCGGCCGCGCCACGGCAATCTCGTAACCCTCGCGGCGCATGTTCTCCAGCAGGATGCCCAGGTGCAGCAGGCCACGGCCCGACACGCGCTGCTGGTCGGGCGACTCGCCCGGCTCCACGCGCAGCGCCACGTTGGTCTTGAGCTCGCGCTGCAGGCGGTCGCTGATCTGGCGGCTGGTGACGAACTTGCCTTCCTTGCCCGCGAACGGCGACTTGTTGACCTCGAACATCATGCTCATGGTCGGCTCGTCGACCTGGAGCGTGGCCAGCTGCTCGGGGTTCTTCGGGTCGCACACGGTCTCGGAGATGCCGAGCTCCTCGATGCCGGTCACGGCCACGATGTCGCCGGCCTGCGCTTCGGGCACCTCGATCTTGTCCAGGCCCATGAAGCCCAGCACCTGGAGCACGCGGCCCATGCGCACCTTGCCATCGCGCCCGACCACCGACACCGGCGAGTTGGCCTTGATGCTGCCGCGCTTGATGCGGCCGGTGCCGATGACGCCGACGTAGCTGGAATAGGCCAGCGAGGTGATCTGCATCTGGAACGGGCCGTCCACTTCCACGCCCGGCGCCGGCACCTTGTCGACGATGGCCTGGAACAGCGGGTCCATGCTGCCTTCGCGGATGTCCGGGCTGTCGCCGGCGTAGCCGTTGAGGCCGCTGGCGTAGATGAAGGGGAAGTCGAGCTGCTTGTCGTTGGCGCCGAGCTTGTCGAACAGGTCGAACACCTGGTCCACCACCCAGTCGGCGCGCGCGCCATCGCGATCGATCTTGTTCAGCACGACGATGGGGTTGAGGCCCATCGCGAACGCCTTCTGCGTCACGAAGCGGGTCTGCGGCATGGGGCCGTCCACCGAGTCCACCAGCAGCAGCACGCAGTCCACCATCGACAGCACGCGCTCCACTTCGCCACCGAAGTCGGCGTGGCCGGGGGTGTCGACGATGTTGATGCGGTAGGTGGTGTCGGTGCGCTTGTCCAGCCAGCGCAGCGCCGTGTTCTTGGCCAGGATGGTGATGCCGCGCTCACGCTCCAGGTCGTTGGAATCCATGATGCGTTCGCCCAGTTCCTCGCGCTTGTCTAGCGTGCCGGACTGGCGCAGGAGCTTGTCCACGAGCGTCGTCTTGCCGTGGTCGACGTGGGCGATGATGGCGATGTTGCGAAGGTTCTGAATCATGATGTGGGCCGTCGAGGCCTGGACAAAAGGTCGCGGAGTTTACGCGGCTTCCCGCGAAACTTCATGGTCACGGCTTGATTTTTCGCGTATCGCGCCGCTACGTTTCCAGCAAGCGGCGGTTCTGCAAGGACTTATGCCACCGAGATGCAGGCGGCCGCGCGGCGCGCCCTGGCGCGGGCTTCGTCCACCGATTCGGCCAGCGCCAGGGCCACGCCCATGCGCCGCTTGCCGACGATGGCCGGCTTGCCGAACAGGCGCAGCATCGTGTCGGGCTCGGCCAACGCCGCGGCGGCGCCGGAGAAAGAAGGCGCCTCGCGGTCGCCCTCGCACAGGATGGCGCACGAGGCCGCGAACGGACCGCGCGCGCGGATGTTCGGGATCGGCAAGCCCAGGATCGCCCGAGCATGGAGGGCAAATTCGCTCAGGCCCTGCGAGATCAGCGTGACCAGGCCGGTGTCGTGCGGGCGCGGCGAGACCTCGCTGAAGATCACCTCGTCGCCCTTGACGAACAGCTCCACGCCGAACAGTCCGCGCCCGCCGAGGGCCGCGGTCACCTTGCCCGCAATGTCCTGCGCCTTGCGCAGCGCCGGTTCCGACATGGCGTGCGGTTGCCAGGATTCGCGGTAGTCGCCGTCAATCTGCAAATGCCCGATGGGTGCGCAGAACGCCGTCTGGCTGCCCGCGGGTTTAGGGGTTCCCGGCGCGCCCGGCCAGTGGCGCACGGTCAGCAGGGTGATCTCGTAATCGAAGTCGACGAAGCCCTCCACGATCACCTTGCCCTGGCCGGCCCGGCCGCCGGCCTGCGCGTAGGCCCAGGCCTTGGCGACGTCGGCCTGCGACTTCACCAGGCTCTGGCCCTTGCCGGAGCTGGACATCACCGGCTTGACCACGCAGGGCATGCCCAGGGCCGCGACCGCCTCGCGATACTCGGCCTCGGTGCCGGCGAAGCGGTAGGGCGAGGTCGGCAGGCCCAGCTCCTCGGCGGCGAGGCGGCGGATGCCCTCGCGATCCATGGTCAGCCGCGCGGCGCGCGCGGTCGGCACCACCACCACGCCTTCGCGCTCCAGTTCCAGCAGCGTGGGCGTGTGGATGGCCTCGATCTCCGGCACCACCAGGTCGGGCTTTTCCAGCGCGATCACGCGGCGCAGCTCCGCGCCGTCCAGCATGTTGATGACGTGGCTGCGATGCGCCACCTGCATGGCCGGGGCGTTGGCGTAACGGTCCACCGCGATGCACTCCACCCCCAGGCGCTGGAGTTCGATCACCACTTCCTTTCCCAGCTCGCCGCTGCCGAGCAGCAGCACGCGCAGGGCGCCCGGCGCCAGGGGCGTGCCGAAAACGGTGGGTGCGGCGCTGGCGGTCGGGGTCATCGGTGGGCATGGGGGCAAGGGAAAGCGGAATGTTCGCCTCCCGCCGGCGCCGAGGAAAGCTCGCAGACCGTGCGGCAAGGCATGACAATGGAGGCCGGTTGCCGCGCGGCTTGCATTTCCGCGGCGCGGTCGCACCCTCACCCCATGCCCGTCTACCTCGACCACAACGCCACCACGCACCTCGATCCGCGGGTGCTGGACGCGATGCTGCCCTACCTGTCCGGGCCCGCGGCCAACGCGTCCAGCCTGCATCGCTACGGCCGCATTGCGCGCGACGCGGTGGAGCAGGCGCGGATGCAGGTCGCGCGGCTGCTGGGTTGCGAGGCCAAGGAAGTCGTCTGGACCTCGGGCGGCACCGAGGCCAACAACCTCGCGGTCAAGGGCATGACGGCGGGCGAAGCGCCCTCGCGCGTGCTGTACGGGGCCACCGATCATCCGGCGGTGATGGAGGCGGCCGAGTCGCTCCAGTACGCGGGGTGGGGCGTGGAGGCCGTTGCCGTGAACCGCGACGGCGTGATCGATTTCGACGCGCTCGAACGCCAGCTCACGGCCGGCCCGGTGCGGCTGGTGTCGGTGATGCGCGCCAACAACGAGACCGGCGTGATCCAGGACGTGGCGCGCGTCGCCGCCCTTGCCCATGCGCGCGGGGCGCTGCTGCACGTGGACGCGGTGCAGGCCATTGGCAAGATCGCGGTGGACGTGAACGGGCTCGATGCGGACCTGCTCAGCGTCTCCGCACACAAGATCCACGGCCCCAAGGGCTGCGGCGCGCTGGTGGTGCGCAGCCACGTGGAACTGCGGCCAGTGCAGCACGGCGGCGCGCAGGAACGCGGGCTGCGCGGCGGAACCGAAAACGTGGCCGCCATCGTCGGCTTCGGTGCCGCGGCCGAGCTGGCCCTTGCCGAACTCGACGCGCGCGCCGGGCACGCGCTGGCGCTGCGGCAGCGGCTCGAAGCCGGGCTGAGTGCGCGGCCGGATGCGCTGAACGCGACAATCTTCGGCGCCGCCGCGCCGGATCGTCTGCCCAACACCCTCCAGTTCGCGCTCGCGGGCTGGGACGGCGAAGCCTTGCTGATGGCGCTGGACCGCAAGGGGTTTGCCGTGTCGTCCGGCTCGGCCTGCGCCTCCGGCTCCGGCGAGCCCAGCCACGTGCTGCTGGCCATGGGCCACGACCGCGTCACCGCCAAGGGCGCGATCCGCGTGAGCGTGGGCAAGGACAACACCGCGGCCGACATCGACGGGTTCCTGGCCGCGCTCGGCCAGATCGTTCCGGCGTCGTCATCGTGAGCGGCGATGTGTTCGGTGCGCCGGCGCCCGTCGAAGGGCTGGTGATCGATGCGCGGCTCACGGTTCCCCTGTCGCAGGTCGAGCTGATTGCCGTGCGCGCGCAAGGGGCCGGTGGGCAGAACGTCAACAAGACCTCCACCGCCATCCACCTGCGCTTCGACGTGCGTGCGTCGACCCTGCCGGACGACTGCAAGGCGCGGCTGCTGGCGCGGCGCGACCAGCGCCTGAGCGGCGAGGGTGTCATCGTCATCAAGGCCCAGCAGTTCCGCAGCCAGGAACAGAACCGGGCGGCGGCGCTGGAACGGCTGCGCCTGATGATCGTGGCCTCGCTACAGGCACCGATTCCGCGCCGTCCGACGCGGGTGCCCAGGGCCGCAAAACGGCGTCGCGTGGACGACAAGACGCGTCGCGGAGCCGTCAAGCGCCTGCGCAAGCCGGCGCCGGACCCTTGTTGAGGACTGGCACGTAGCCAGCAGCCTGGCCGGTCGAAGCGTACGCAGCTGCGGCTTCGCCCTTCCGCCCAGATTGTCCGTTCCGTCTGGTCGAATAGAACCACCATTCGCCTCTCCGGATCGAAAATCGGCCTCGACACCGCTGCGCCTTGTCTGCACTGAAGGAGTTGGATTATGAATCGTCGGATGTTGCGCAACGATCAGTGGGAGCGGATCGCCCCGCTGGTTCCCCGCAGAGGCGCCGAGAACAAGACCCGTCAATTTGTCGAAGCGGTGCTGTGGGTGGCTCGCACCGGCGCCCCCTGGCGCGATCTTCCCCCGAAGTTTGGCCCCTGGAATGCTGCCTACAAACGCTTTGCCCGCTGGGCCGATGCGGGCGTCTGGCAAACGCTGTGGACCACCTTGGCCGCCGACGCTGACTTTGAGGAAGTCTTTGTTGACTCCACCATCGTCAGAGCCCATCAGCATGCGGCCGGTGCCCCCCAAAAAAAGGCGATCAGGCACTGGGTCGTTCCCGCGGTGGACTGAGCACCAAAATCCACGCCCTGGTCGAGAGTTTAGGCCACTTGGCGCGCTTCACGGTTACGCCCGGACAGGCCTGCGACCTTGCGCAAGCCCAACCCTTATTGCAGGACGTACCCGCTCAGCGCGTCGCCGCCGACAAAGCCTACGATGCCGATGCACTGATCAGGTTCATCCACAAACAAGGCGCCGAAGCCGTGATTCCGCCCAAAGCCAACCGGACGCTTCAGCGGTCCTACGACCCTCATCACTACAACAGCCGCAACCTCGTCGAGCGATTCTTCCGTCGCATCAAACAATTCCGCAGAATCGCCACTCGCTACGAAAAACTCGCCGCCAGCTTCGTCTGGCTGGCCTAATGTCAACAGACCCTAAGGAAACCCTGCACAGGTTCAATTTGAGCGTGGCGGTGGCGATGCAGAGGCGCGGGGTGCCTGCAACGGTTGCCGACCGACCTGATTTCGGAGGTTTCTGATGCGATCCGGACTCGAAACCCGGATCG
>JBQTJW010000005.1:0-212799 GCA_052386745.1 Panacagrimonas sp.
TTTTTTATTTCACTTTGATTCAAATCTTTTCCAAGTTCTTTCTTTTTCTTCTCAATCTGCTGATCAATCGCGGTATTGAAGAACATCGCGAGGATCGTCGGCGCCGGGCCGTTGATCGTCATCGACACCGAGGTCGCCGGGTCGCACAGGTCAAACCCCGAGTACAGCACCTTCATGTCGTCGAGCGTCGCGATCGACACGCCCGAGTTGCCGACCTTGCCGTAAATGTCGGGCCGCTCGTCGGGGTCGAAGCCGTAGAGCGTCACCGAGTCGAACGCCGTCGACAGCCGCTTCGCCGGCATGTCCTTCGACACCAGGTGGAAGCGCTTGTTGGTGCGGAACGGGTCGCCCTCGCCGGCGAACATCCGCGTCGGGTCCTCGTTCTCGCGCTTGAAGGCGAACACCCCGGCGGTGAAGGGGAACGAGCCCGGGACGTTCTCGAGCATCAGCCACTTGAGGAGCTCGCCGTGGTCCTCGAACTTCGGCAGCGCGACCTTGGGCACGTGGGTGCCCGAAAGCGATGTCTGGGTGAGCTTGGTGTGGAGCTCTTTGTTTCGCACCTTCACCACCTGCTCGTCGCCGGAATAGGCCTTCACCACTTGCGGCCAGGTATCGAGCAGCTTTTGCGCTTCCGGCTCCAGCTTTTTCGCTTCGAGCAACGCGTCCACCTCGGCCACGCTTTTGCCCAGCATGGCTTTGGTCGCCGTTACCTGCTGGCGCTCGCGCGCCAAACGTGAAAGGTGGTCGACGCGCTCATGATAGCCGCGCACGGCCTCGGCGATATCCGCCAGGTAGCGGCTGCGCTGCGGCGGGACGATCGCGCGAACCGCGGAGGAGGCTTTGCCCGTCGGCCGCGGCAGCTTGCCGGCCGCGATGTTCAGCTTCTCACGGACCGCGTGATAGAGGGCGCTGACGCCGTCATCGTTGAAGCGCGAGGCGATAGTGCCGAAGACCGGCATCTCCTCGGTGGCCTTCCCGAACAGCTGGCGGTTCCGCTGGTATGTCTTCCGCACGTCGCGCAGCGCGTCCTCGGCGCCCTTGCGGTCGAACTTGTTGATGGCCACGAAGTCGGCAAAGTCGAGCATGTCGATCTTCTCGAGCTGCGAGGCGGCGCCGAACTCCGGCGTCATCACGTACAGCGAGAGGTCCACGTACGGCACGATGGCGGCGTCGCCCTGGCCGATGCCGGAGGTTTCCACCACCACCAGGTCGAAGCCCGCGAGCTTGCAGGCGGCCACCACTTCCGGCAGCGCCGCGGAAATCTCCATGCCGGTGTCGCGCGTGGCGAGCGAGCGCATGAAGATGTTCGGGTGCTCGATAGCGTTCATGCGGATGCGGTCGCCCAGCAGCGCGCCGCCTGTGCGCTTGCGCGAGGGGTCGATGGAAATGATGGCGACCTTGAGCGTGTCGTCCTGGTCCAGGCGCAGGCGCAGGATCAGCTCATCGGTGAGCGAGGACTTGCCGGCGCCGCCGGTGCCGGTGATGCCCAGCACCGGCGTCTTCAGCGCCTTGGCCTGCTCGATGAGCGTGGCGCGCAGGTTCTCGGGGTAGGTGTTGTTTTCCAGCGCCGTGATCACGCGGGCCAGGCCGCGCCGGTCGGCGGACAACAGCGTATCCGTCACCTTGGACGGCTTGGGTGCGGCGGCGGCAAGGTCCGCATCGCTGGACTGGAGCAGGTCGTTGATCATGCCCTGCAGGCCCATGGTGGCGCCGTCCTCGGGCGAGTAGATGCGCGTGACGCCGTAGGCCATCAGCTCGCGGATTTCCGCCGGCACGATCACGCCGCCGCCGCCGCCGAACACCTTGATGTTCTCGCCGCCGTTGGCGCGCAGCAGGTCCACGATGTACTTGAAGAACTCCAGGTGACCACCCTGGTAGGAGGTGATGCAGACGCCGTGCACGTCCTCCTGCAGCGCGGCGTTGACGATCTCGCCGGCCGAGCGGTTGTGGCCCAGGTGGATCACCTCCGCGCCCGACCCCTGGATGATGCGCCGCATGATGTTGATCGACGCGTCGTGTCCATCGAACAGGCTGGTGGCGGTGACGAAGCGGATCTTGTGCGCGGCCTTGAAGGGCAGCAGCTTGGCGACGGCGGAGAGGTCATTCATGGCGGGGCTCGGCTGGAACTGACGGCGGCAACTTAGAAGAACTGTCATCGTCCGGCAATGCGCCCGGGTTCCAGCGGGCGTGAGAGAATTTGCCAGCCATGCCGTCAATCGAGGCCCTGTGGCCCACTCCGCCGAGGAAAAGGACAGCGTTTCCATCTGGTTCGTCCGCGAAGCGCTGATGGGCCTGGCGTCCCGCGGAATTGCGCCGGACAAGGCGCTTGCCGCCGCCGGCATTCCTCCGCGGCTGCTCGAAGCGGATCAGTCGCGTGTCTCGGCCCGCAGCTTCGGAAGCCTGTGGCTGGAGATTGCCGCACAGCTCGACGACGAGTTCTTCGGCCTGGACTCGCGGCGCATGAAGGTCGGAAGCTTTGCGCTCCTCACCCGCAGCACGGTCCAGGCAGGCAGCCTGCACCACGCACTTGTACTCGCGGTCCAGTTCTTCAACGTGCTTCTGGACGATTGCCAGCTGGAACTGGTGGAGCAGGCGTCACGGGCAACCCTGCGCATGGCGGATCGCCACGGCGCCACCCGCCCTGAACCCTTCCGGATTTTTGCCCACGAAACGGCGTTGATCCTCCTGCGCGGCCTGATGTGCTGGCTGATCGCGCGGCGCATTCCGATTCTCACCGCACGCTTCTCCTACCCGCGACCGGCCTGGTGGCAGGAATACCTGTCGATGTACGCCACGGACCTGGGCTTCGACTGCGCGGAGACGGGTCTCGTGTTCAGCGCCAAGTTTCTGCAGGTGCCGATTGCGCAGACGGAAACCTCTGCCCGCGAGTTCCTGCGCGAGGCGCCGCACAATTTCATCGTCAAGTTCAAGAATGCCCGCAGTTTCCAGGCGCGAATCCGGCGCAGCCTGCGCGAGACACCGCCCGAGACATGGCCGACCTTCGCCGATCTGGCGGCGGGCTTCGACCTCGCCGCCTCTACGCTGCACCGGAAACTGGAAAACGAGGGGACAAGCTTCCGCGCCATCCGGGACGACCTGCGACGCGACCTCGCCATCGACCGGCTGGCCCACTCCCGGGCCAGCGTGGCGCAGATTGCAGGCGAGCTGGGCTTTGCCGAGCCCAGCGCCTTCCACCGCGCGTTCAAGCTGTGGACCGGCTTGCGCCCCGGCGATTACCGGCAGCGCTCCACAAACGGACTGCGCCCCTGAACCAGGGGCGCGCCGCCTTGCTTACAGGTTGAGCAGCAGGCGGGACGGATCTTCCAGGCTGTCCTTGATGGCGCGCAGGAACAGCACCGCTTCGCGGCCGTCGATCAGCCGGTGGTCGTAGGTCAGCGCCAGGTACATCATCGGGCGGATCACCACCTGCCCGTTCACCGCGATCGGACGATCGAAGATGCCGTGCATGCCCAGGATGGCGGCCTGCGGCAGGTTGAGGATGGGCGTGGACATCATGGAGCCGAACACGCCGCCCTTGGTGATGGAGAACGTGCCGCCGGTGAGGTCTTCCATGGTGAGCTTGTTGTTGCGCGCGCGCACGCCCAGCTCGGAAATGGCCTTTTCGATGTCGCTGAACGAGAGGCCGTCGGCATCGCGCAGGATGGGCACCACCAGGCCACGATCGGTGGACACGGCCACGCCCACGTCGTAGTAGCCGTGGTAGATCACGTCACTGCCGTCGATGGATGCGTTCACCGCGGGGAATTTCTTGAGCGCCTCGATGGACGCCTTCACGAAGAAGCTCATGAAGCCGAGCTTCACGCCGTGGGCCTTCTCGAAGCTCTCCTTGAATTTGCCGCGCAGGTCGTTGACGGCCTTCAGGTCCACCTCGTTGAAGGTGGTGAGCATGGCGGAGGTGGCCTGCGCTTCAACCAGGCGCTCGGCGATGCGCGCGCGGATGCGCGTCATGGGCACGCGCTGCTCCTCGCGGCTGCCGGCCACGCGGCGCGGGGCCGGTTCGGACTTGGCCACCGGCGCGGCGGGGGCCGGTGCGGCGGCTGGCGCGGCCTTGGCAGGCGCCGCCTTCTGCTTGTCGGCGATGGCCTTGACGTCTTCCACGGTCAGCCGTCCGCCGCGGCCACTACCCGTGACGCCGGCGGCCGACACGTTCAGCTCGGCCATGAGCTTGCGCACGGCCGGGCTCTGCGAATCGTCGCTGGTGGCCGACACCGTGGCGGGCTGGGACGCGCCTTCGGCCTTGGGAGCCGCCGCGGCCGCGCCGCCTTCCACCAGGATGCCGATGATGTCGCCGGACATCACGGTGGCGCCGGGGGTGATGCGGATTTCGGTCAGCACGCCGTCGGCCGTTGCCGGCACTTCCAGCATCACCTTGTCGGTTTCGAGGTCGACCAGGTTCTGCTCGCGCTTGACCGTGTCTCCCGCCTTGACGTGCCAGGTGGCGACGGTGGCCGAAGACACCGACTCCGGCAGATTGGGAACTTTGATTTCGATTGCCATTTTGTTCTTCTCGGTATGAATGCCTGAACCCCCTGATCCGCTAGACCGGCTTGCCCCCGGCAAGCGCCTCGTGGACCAGCTCCTCCTGCTCCTTGTTGTGCACCTTCAGGTAGCCCCCCGCGGTGCTCGCCATACCCGGGCGCGTGGCGTACAGCATGCGATGCTGTGGCTTCAGGTAGATCTGGAGCCGGTGCTTGATCTGGTACCACGCACCCTGGTTCTCCGGTTCCTCCTGCGCCCACACCACTTCCCTGGCGTTGGGGTACTGGGCCAGCGCCGCCTCGTAGCTTTCGCGCGGAAACGGGTAGATCTGCTCGATGCGCACCAGCGCCACGTCCGTGATCTTTTCCTTGGTGCGGGCCTGGGCGAGGTCGAAGTAGACCTTGCCGGAGCAGAACACCACGCGCCTGACCGCGGCTGCGTCAAGTTCCTCCACCTCCGGGATCATCGGCAGGAAGCGGCCCTTGGTGAGGTCGTCCAGGCTCGACACCGACAGCGGGTGGCGCAGCAGCGACTTGGGCGTCATCACGATCAGCGGCAGGCGCGCGCTGCGCTTCATCTGCCGGCGCAGCATGTGGAACATCTGTGCGGGCGTGGACGGCACCACGATCTGCTGGTTGTTGCCGGCGCACAGTTGCAGCCAGCGCTCCAGACGGCCCGACGAGTGCTCCGGCCCCTGCCCTTCGTAGCCGTGCGGCAGGAAGATGGTGAGGCCGCACAGGCGCCCCCACTTGGCAAAGCCGCTGGAGATGAACTGGTCGAACAGCACCTGCGCGCCGTTGGCGAAGTCGCCGAACTGCGCTTCCCAGATCACCAGGGTGTCGGGGTCGGTGGTGGAATAGCCGTATTCGAAGCCCAGCACGCCTTCTTCGGACAGCAGCGTGTCGTTGACCACGTAGCGGTTCTTGTCCGCGTCCAGGTGGCGCAGCGGGGTGTAGCGCTGCCCGTTCTTGTAGTCGTGCACCGTGACGTGGCGGTGGAAAAAGGTGCCGCGACGCACGTCCTGCCCGCACAGACGCACCGAGAAGCCCTCGTTGACCAGCGTGGCGTAGGCCATGGTCTCGGCAAAGCCCCAATCCATGGGCTGCTCGCCGGCGATCATCTTGGCGCGGTCGTCCCACAGCTTCTGCACGCGCGGGTGCAGGGTGAAGTCCGCCGGCAGCTTGGTGATGCGCTCGTGCAGCGAGCGCAGCAGGTCGAGCTTCACGGAGGTGTCGGCCGGCGTGTCCCAGGTGCCCTTGCCGTAGCTGCTCCAGTTGACGGTGTGCTTGTTGCCGACCAGCCCCAGCGTGGTGCGGGCGATGTTGGTGCCCTCGTCCAGGCCGTCGCGGTAGCGTGACACCAGCTCGTCGGCCTCGCCCTTGGCGATGGTGCCTTCCTCTTCCAGCTTCTTGGCGTAGATCGCCAGCGGCGTGGGGTGCTTCTTGATGCGTTCGTACATCACCGGGCTGGTCACGGACGGCTCGTCGGCCTCGTTGTGGCCCAGGCGGCGGTAGCAGCAGATGTCGACGATCACGTCCTTGTGGAATTCGTTGCGGAAGTCCATAGCCAGGCGCGTGACCTGCACCACCGCCTCCGGGTCGTCCCCGTTCACGTGGAACACCGGCGACTCCAGCATCTTGGCGATGTCGGTGCAGTAGCGCGACGTGCGCGCCTCGCGCCCCGGGTTCACCTCGATGGGGTTGGGCGTGGTGAAGCCGATCTGGTTGTTCACGATGATGTGCATCGTGCCGCCCGTGGAGTAACCCTTGGAGTGCGACAGCTGCAGGGTTTCCATCACCACGCCCTGGCCAGCGAACGCCGCGTCGCCGTGGATCAGCACCGGTACCACGCGCTCGCCGCGCTCGTCGTTGCGGCGGGTCTGGCGCGCCTTGACGCTGCCCTCCACCACCGGGTTGACGATTTCCAGGTGCGAGGGGTTGAACGCCAGCACCATGTGCAGGCGCTTGCCGCTCATCTCCACGTCGGTGGAGAAGCCCATGTGGTACTTCACGTCGCCCGAGCGGGACAGGGATTCGGCCGAATACTTGCCCTCGAACTCGGCAAACAGGTCCTTGGGCGACTTGCCCAGCACATTGATCAGCACGTTGAGGCGCCCGCGGTGCGCCATGCCGATGAGAATCTCCTCCACGTCGCGTTCGGCACACGCGCGCAGCACCTCGTCCATCGCCGGGATCAGGGCATCGCCGCCTTCCAGCGAGAAGCGCTTCTGCCCCACGTACTTGTTGTGCAGGTAGCGCTCCAGCCCTTCGGCCGCTACCAGCTGCAACAGCGTGCTCTTCTTCTGCTCGGGCGTGAGGCGCGGCTTGAACGCGGCCGATTCGAGGCGCTTCTGGATCCAGCGCTTCTCGACCGTCTCGGTCAGGTACATGTATTCGACGCCGACGGTGTCGGTATAGACCGCCTTCAGCAGCTTGAGGATGTCACGCAGCGGCAGACGGTCCGCTGTTGCCAGCGTGCCGGTGTTGAACACCGTGTTCATGTCCGCAGCGATGAGACCGTGGAACGCGGGGTCGAGGTCGGAGATGGAATCCACCGGCGCCAGGCCCAGCGGGTCCAGGCGCGCAACCTGGTGGCCGCGCACGCGGTGATAGTTGACCAGCCGCAGCACCGCGGCCTGCTTCTCGGCGGCGCGGGCATCCAGCGCACTGCCCGGATTCGACTCGGCCACCACCACGGTGCCGGGACGACGCTCCTTCGCCATGGCCTCGAAGCGGGCCACGACGTCGCTGTGCGCGATCTCGCGCGGCGCGTTCTGGTCCTGGATGTTGCGGAAGTAGGCGCGCCAGGACGGGTCGACCGACTCCGGGTCCTCCAGGAACTGCTCGTAGCGCGCCTCGACAAAGGCGGCGTTGCCGCCCGAAATCGCGGAGGAGGTGATGTAGCTCTGGTACTTGCTGGCCGTCATGACTCTTTTCCTATGGCATCCCCGCCCCTGCGGGGATTGGGTCCCACATCCAGTGGCCCGGCCGGATCACGCTCGGCATGCCGCGCGAGCGGTAGGCGGGATCACTGGAGACTGCTGATTCTAGTTAATTCACGTACCGGTCTTGCGCGGCTTGTCGCGCGCCCAGGAGCCGGTGAGGTCTTCCAGGTAGGCGCGGAAATCGGTGGCCAGTTCCGGGTGCTTGAGGCCGTACTCGATGTTGGCCTTGAGGTAGCCCAGCTTGGAGCCGCAGTCGTAGCGCGTGCCTTCAAATTCGTAGGCCAGCACCGTCTGCTCCTGGATCATGGCCTGGATGGCGTCGGTGAGCTGGATCTCGCCGCCCTTGCCGCGCGGCGTGCGTTCCAGCAGCTTGAAGATGCGCGGCGTGAGGATGTACCGGCCCACCACCGCGAGGTTGCTGGGCGCCTCCTCCGGCTTGGGCTTTTCGACGATGGCGCGGATTTCACCCAGCCCCGGACCCACCGGCTGGATGTCCACGCAGCCGTAGCCAGCAATGTCTTCCTTGGGTACGCGCTCGCAGGCGATCACGCTGGTGCCGTACTCCTGGTAGACGCGCTGCATCTGCGCCAGGCAAGGCCGCAGGCGGCCGTCGATGAGGTCATCCGCCAGGATCACGGAGAAGTCCTCGTCGCCCACCGCCGGCCAGGCGCAGAGCACGGCGTGGCCCAGGCCCAGGGCCTCGGCCTGGCGGATGTAGATGCAGGTGATGCCGGGGGGCAGGATTTCCTGCACCGTCTGGAGCAGGGCTTCCTTGCCGCGCTGCGCCAGTTCGGCTTCCAGCTCGTAGGCCTTGTCGAAGTGATCCATGATGGAATTCTTCGAGCGGCCGGTGATGAAGATCAGCTCCTCGGCGCCGGCACTAATGGCCTCCTGCACCGCGTACTGGATCAGGGGCTTGTCCACCACGGGCAGCATTTCCTTGGCACTGGCCTTGGTGGCGGGCAGGAAACGCGTGCCCATGCCCGCGACCGGGAAAACTGCTTTGCGAATGCGCATGCTGGTGTCCTGTGAAGTACCTGGGCTGCCGCCGGACGGGCTCCCCGCTGCCCGGGTCCCGCGAATTCGGGCGTTAGTCTAGGGGCTCGGTCGTTCGATTGCAGCCGAAACGAACGCTCGCCCCGCAAAGTCATCGCCTGACCCGGCGGTTCGATGCGCGACCACCCCATCCGAAGTAACGGCGCTCAAGATCGCGGAACCGGAGCCCTTCAGGTCTTGGGAACAGCGAATTCCCGGGCAACCCGGGCGTCGGTCCAAAGGGCCTCGAAGGCACGCAGGTGGCTGCGCGCCACGAGCGGCGCATCGGCGTAGAGCTTGGCTCCGGCATCGCTCTGGGCGCCGCGATACATGAGCGCCCGGTCATCGGCGATCAGGAACTCCCCGGTCTGCTTCCGGCCTACTTCGCCGACGATGCGGAACTCGATGCGGCTGGACAGCGCGCGCCCCAGTTCGGCGAGGCGCGGGCTGTTGCGGATTGCCTTGGCGGGTTCATGAACCAGCACGCGCAGATGGGCGCGCCGATGCTGGAGCACAAAATTGCGCAGCTGGTCGGCAAACCGGCTGGTGCCGAAGAGGTGCTGATCCAGTTCCACGCTCAGCAGGGCCAGGCTGACGCGCGCCTGCTTCACCAGCTGAACCGCCGCCTCCGCGTGCTCGACCGCGCCGGGCAGCGATGTAAAACCCACCGGGCCGGGCACGGGAGGCGTCGAGGGGTCCATGCAGGGCGCCTCAGCGGGCCTGCGCGGGCGCGTTGCCCACGTAGTCGGCCGGCGTCATGGCGAGCAGGCGCTGCTTGGGCTCGTCGGGAATGGGCAGGTCCTGGACAAAGCCGCGCAGGGCGTCGCGGCCAATCTTCTGCCCGCGCGTCAGGCGCTTGAGCTGCTCGTAGGGCTCGGGCAGGCCATAGCGGCGCATCACGGTCTGGATGGCCTCGCCCAGCACCTCCCAGTTGTCGTCCAGGTCGCGTCCCATGCGCCAGGCGTCGGCGTCGAGCTTGCGCAGGCCCTTGTCGACGGATTGCAGCGCAATCACCTGGTGCGCCACGCCCACGCCCAGGTTGCGCAGCACGGTGGAATCGGTGAGGTCGCGCTGCCAGCGGGAGATCGGCAGCTTCTCGGCCAGGAACTGCATCACGGCGTTGGCCAGGCCCAGATTGCCCTCGCCGTTCTCGAAATCGATGGGGTTGACCTTGTGCGGCATGGTGGACGAGCCCACCTCGCCCTCCACCGTGCGCTGGCGGAAATAGCCCAGCGAGATGTAGCCCCAGATGTCGCGACAGAAGCCGATGAGGATGGTGTTGAAGCGGGTCAGCGCGTGGAAGTACTCCGCCATCCAGTCGTGCGGCTCGATCTGCGTGGTGGCCGGGCTGCGGCTCAGTTCGAGCGCATCCAGGAACTGGCCTGCGAACGCGGGCCAGTCCACTTCCGGGTAGGCGGCGATGTGCGCGCTGTAGTTGCCCACCGCACCGTTGATCTTGGCCAGGCATTCCACCGCCACAAACTGCGCGCGCTCGCGCTTCAGGCGCTTGGCGAACACGGCCAGTTCCTTGCCGAGCGTGGTCGGCGAGGCCGGCTGGCCGTGCGTGCGCGCCAGCATGGGCTGCTCGGCGTAGCGGGCGGCGGTGGCGCTGATGGCGGCGATGGTCTTGTCCATCAGCGGCAGCAGCACGTCGCGGCGTGCCTCGCTGAGCATGAGCGCGTGCGAGACGTTGTTCATGTCCTCGGAGGTGCAGGCGAAGTGGATGAACTCCTTGATGGCGCCCAGCTCGGGATGCGTCCCGATCTTTTCCTTGAGGAAGTATTCCACCGCCTTCACGTCGTGGTTGGTGGTGGCTTCGATGGTCTTGATGCGCTGTGCATCCTCGATGCCGAAGTCGCTGGCAATCTGGTGCAGCCGCTCCACCGCGCCCGGCGACAGGGCCGGCACTTCCACGATCTGCTCGTGCGCCGCCAGTTGCAGCAGCCAGCGGATCTCGGCGATCACGCGGTAGCGCATCAGGCCGTACTCGCTGAAGATCCGGCGCAGCTCGACCGTTTTTTCCGCGTAGCGGCCGTCGATGGGGGAGATGGCGGAGAGCGAGGAAAGGTTCATCCGGAGCGGCGCGGGAGCGGGAATTGCCGAAGTCAGTTCCGAAGTGTAATGGATGATGCCGCCCGCGCCGCAGCGCCCGCCAGGAGCCCCGCATGACCCACGTCACACGCCGTCCGAAAGCCCCGCCCGCGGGCCGCCGCGAACGCGACAGCCTGGGCGAGGTGAACGTGCCGGCCGACGCGCTGTGGGGCGCGCAGACCCAGCGCGCGGTGGACAACTTCCCGGTGTCCGGCCTGCGCCTGCCGCGCGGCTTCATCCGCGCCCTGGGCCTGATCAAGGCCGCCGCCGCCGAGGTCAACGCCGGCCTGAAGCTTCTGGATGACGGCACCGCTGCCGCTATCCGCGAGGCCGCGCTGGCGGTGAGCCGCGGCGAACACGACGCCCAGTTCCCCGTGGACGTGTTCCAGACCGGCAGTGGCACCTCCAGCAACATGAACGCCAACGAGGTCATCGCGCGGCTGGCCTCGGCCCGCCTGGGGCAGGCCGTGCACCCCAACGACCACGTCAACCTCGGGCAGTCGTCCAACGACACCATTCCCACCGCCATCCACCTCGCCGCGGCGCTGGAGATTCACGAGCGGCTCAAGCCGGCGCTGGACTACCTTGCCCGGACCATCACGCAGCGCGCGCTGGCACTGCGCGGCATCGTCAAGACCGGGCGCACGCACCTGATGGACGCCATGCCGCTGCGTTTCGACCAGGAACTGTCCGGCTGGGCGCAGCAGGTGGCGAACGGCAGCGCGCGGCTCGACGCCACCCTGCCACGCCTGATGCGGCTGGCGCAGGGCGCGACCGCCGTCGGCACCGGCATCAACGCCCATCCGCAGTTCGCCAGGCGCTTCGTCAAGCAGCTGTCGAAGATGACCGGCCTGCGCTTCAGGGTCAGCGCCAATTTCTTCGAGAGCCTGGCCAGCCAGGACGCCGCCGCCGAGCTGTCCGGCCAGCTCAAGGTGATCGCGATCTCGCTGATGAAGATTGCCAACGACCTGCGCTGGATGAATTCCGGCCCGCTCGCGGGGCTCGGCGAGATCGAGCTGCCGGTGCTCCAGCCGGGCTCCAGCATCATGCCGGGCAAGGTCAACCCGGTGATCCCGGAGGCGGTGTGCATGGTGGGGGCCAAGGTCATCGGCAACGATGCGGCCATCACGGTGGCCGCGCAGTCCGGCAACTTCCAGCTCAACGTCATGCTGCCGCTGATCGCGCACGAGCTGCTGCAATCCATCGAGCTGCTGTCCAGCGCGGCGCGGCTGCTGGCCGACCGCGCCATCGCCGGCTTCACCGTGCGCGAGGACCGCATTACCGAGACCCTGTCGCGCAACCCGGTGCTGATCACCGCCGCCAACCCGGTGCTGGGTTACGACAAGGGCGCGGCCATTGCCAAGCGCGCCTACCGCGAGCGCCGCCCCGTGCTGGACGTGGCGCGGGAGGACAGCAGGCTGCCGGAGAAGAAGCTGCGCCGGCTGCTCGACCCGCACAAGCTGACGCGCGGCGGCATCCAGGGTGGAGGCGAAGGCGGCTGAGCGCCGCGCTCCCCCGGCACCGCGGCGGGTTCAGGCGGGGCGCGGGCCCTTGTGCGGCTTGCCCGGCTTGCTGGCGGGATGCGCCTCGATCCGGCTCATCTTCAGCTGCTGGCCGGACACCCACACCTTCTGCAGGTCGCGCAGGATGTTGCGCGGCATGCCCACGGGCAGGTCCACCAGGCTGTAGGTGTCGCGGATGTCGATCTTGCCGATGTGCTCGCCATCCAGGCCGGCCTCGTTGGCGATGGCCCCCACCAGGTTGCCGGGCTTGACGCCATGCGACTCGCCGACTTCCACGCGGAAGGTTTCCATCTCGTCGGCATCGGACTTCTTGCGCTCCGATTTCTTCTCGCGCAGCGGGTGCGGCGAGGGCACCGGCTCGGCGCGCAGCGAAGGCCGCGGCGGCACGGGCCGGGCAGCCGGAACCGCGGCTGACGGCGCCTCAGCGGACGGCGCTGCCGGCGGCGTCCACGAAGTCCCCTCGGGCTTGGGCCGCGCGAGTTTTTCCGCGAAGAACTGGCGCGACGGCGGCTCCTTGGCGCGCGGCGGCGGGGGCGCTTCCGACTCCAGCGTCTCGCGCCGGGGCCGGGCGTGGGACGGCGGCGGCACCGGCACGGCTTTCTGCCCCTGCGCGAGGATGGCCAGCACGGCGGCGATGCGCGCCGACGGCGTGGAGCGCTCGCGCTCGATCTGCTCGATCAGCGCCTGCAGGCGGTCGATTTCGTTCTTCGACAGCGGGTCGTCCATCACGTCGAAGATGGTCTTCTGGAAGCGCTGCATGCGCTTGTCCTGCACCACCGCCTCGGACGGCAGCGACATCATGGTGATGGGCTGGCGCGTGGCGCGTTCGATGGCCCGCAGCAGGTGCTGCTCGCGCGGCGCCATGAACAGGATGGCCTCGCCGCTGCGCCCCGCACGCCCGGTGCGGCCGATGCGGTGCACGTAGGACTCGGTGTCGGTGGGGATGTCGTAGTTGAGCACGTGGCTGATGCGCTCCACGTCCAGCCCGCGGGCGGCGACGTCGGTGGCGACGACGATGTCCAGCGTGCCGTCCTTCAGGCGCTGCACGGTGCGCTCGCGCTGCTTCTGGTCCAGGTCGCCGTTGAGTGCGGCGCAGGAAAAGCCGCGGGCTTCGAGCTTTTCCGCCAGCTCGGTGGTCGCGATCTTGGTGCGCGCGAAGATCAGCATGGCGTCGAAGGTTTCGGCCTCCAGGATGCGCGTCAGCCCTTCGAGCTTGCTGGCACCGCTGACCATCCAGTAGCGCTGGCGAATGTTGGTGGCGGTGGTGGTCTTGGACTTGATGTGGACTTCGGCCGGCGACTTCAGGTGCGTCTGCGCTACCCGCCGGATGGGGGTGGGCATGGTGGCCGAGAACAGCGCCACCTGGCGCGTGGGCGGGGTCTGCTGCAGCACCCATTCCACGTCGTCGATGAAGCCCATGCGCAGCATCTCGTCGGCCTCGTCCAGTACCAGCATCTTGAGATGGTTGAGCTGCAGGGAACCGCGCTTGATGTGATCCACCACGCGCCCCGGCGTGCCGACAATCACGTGCACGCCGCGGCGCAGGCCCTTGAGCTGCGGATCGTAGCTCTGGCCGCCGTAGATCGGCAGCACGTGGAAGCCGGCCATGTGCCTGGAATAACTCTGGAACGCCTCCGCCACCTGGATGGCAAGCTCGCGCGTGGGCGCCAGCACCAGCGTCTGCGGCACGGCGTGGAACACCTCGGTGCGCGCCAGCGCCGGCAGCGCGAAGGCCGCCGTCTTGCCGGTGCCGGTCTGCGCCTGGCCCAGCACGTCGCGGCCGGCCAGCAGGTGCGGAATGGTCTGCGCCTGGATGGGCGTGGCCGATTCGTAGCCCACTTCTTCCAGCGCACGCAGCAGCGGTTCCGGCAGTTCGAGGTCGCGGAAACGAAGGCTGGGGGTGGTGGAATCTGTAGTCATTCGGGCGGCGGCGGGCGTGAAAAGTTGCGCAAGGATCGTGCTTCCGCCGCCGATTAGCGAATGCCGGCGCAGGGCTGGGCGCGGCGGGACCCGCGCTTGCGCATACGAATGAACCATTTAGGGACGCGCCCTGCGGGACGACCCGCGAACCCTGCCCGCCTCCAAACCCATAAAATGGCGCGATGAATCCCATCATTCTCTTAGGCGCGATCGTCGGTTACGCCGTTGGCCGCTGGACCGGCCTGCTCTTTGGCGCCCTGATCGGCTATTGGATCAGCCAGATGCTTCGCCAGAAGCTCATGAAGACCGTCCAGACGCAGTTCCTGGACGCCACCTTTGCCGTCATGGGTGCGGTGTGCAAGGCCGACGGCCGCGTCACCGAAAACGAGGTCCGCGTGGCCGAGGCGCTGTTCGAGCGCCTGCACCTGCCGCCGCAGGGCCGGGCCTCGGCGCGTGCCGCGTTCAATCGCGGCAAGTCCCCCGGCTTCGACCTGGATGGCGAGGTCGCGTCCTTCCGGACCGCCTGCCGCGGCCAGCGCGCGCTGTACGACATGTTCCTGCAGGTGCAGCTGGCCGCGGTGGCGGCCGATGGCGAGGTCAACGAGGCCGAGCACCGCATGCTGGTGCGCATTGCGCGCGGCCTGGGGCTGTCGGAACTGGAAGTGCGCCGCCTGGAAGCGATGATGCGCGTCCACGGCAGCTATTCGTCGCAGGGTGGGTCGTCGCCGGCGTCCTCGCAGAAGAAGCTCGACGATGCCTACCAGGTCATGGGCATGCCGCCCACGGCCAGCGATGCCGACCTGAAGAAGGCCTACCGCAAGCTCATGAGCGAGAACCATCCCGACAAGATGGCCGCGCGCGGCCTGCCGGAGAGCATGCGCCAGATGGCCGAGGAAAAGACCCGCGACATCACCTCCGCCTACGACCTCATCAAGGCCGCCCGCGGCCTCGCCTGAGCCCCACGTGAACGACAGCGCCGGGAGTTCGCGCGCGGCCTGGGTGCTGATGCTGTCGGCTGCCGGCATCCTGATGATCACCACCGGCGCGCGGCAGGCACTCGGCCTGTTCATCGCACCGCTGAACGAACGCACGGGCCTGGGCATCGTCTCGATCAGCTTCGCCCTGGCCGTGGGGCAGTTCGTGTGGGGCGCGGTGCAGCCGCTGTTCGGCATCGTGGCCGACCGCCACGGCACCACGCCGGTGCTGGTCCTGGGCACGGTGCTGCTGGCCGCCGGCATGGCGCTGGTGCCGTTCACCGATTCGGCCTGGGGCCTGATGGTCTCGCTCGGCCTGCTGTCCGCGGCCGGGGCAGGTGCGGCCAGCTTTTCGATCCTGATCGGCGCCACGTCCAGCCGCCTGCCGCCGGAGCGCCGGCCGTTCGCCGCCGGCTTCATCAACGCCGGCGCCTCGTTCGGGCAGTTCGTCTACGCGATCGGCGCGCAGGCGCTGATCGCAAGCTTCGGCGCGATGGTGGCGCTGCTGACGCTGGCCGCCTCGGCGCTCGCCAGCATCCCGATGATCTTCACGCTGCGCGGCAAAAAGGCGCCGGCAGCACCCGTCACCGGCGACGGCGGCTCGCTGCGCGCGCAGCTGAAGGTGGCGCTGCGCGATCGCAGCTACCTGCTGCTGCACGCGGGCTTCTTCACCTGCGGCGTGCACATCGCATTTCTGGTCACGCACCTGCCCGGCGAAGTGGCGCTGTGCGGCCTGCCCGCCAGCGTCTCGGCGACGGCGCTGGGCCTGATCGGCCTGTTCAACATCGCCGGCAGCCTCACCGCGGGCGCGCTCGGTTCGCGCGTGCGCATGAAGAACATCCTGTTCTGGATGTACGCCGGCCGGGCGCTGGCGATCGGCATCTTCCTGCTGTCACCGCGCACGCCCATGACCTTCTACCTGTTCGCCGTGGTCCTGGGCTTCAGCTGGCTGGCCACGGTGCCGCCCACGGCGGGGCTGGTGGGCAAGCTGTTCGGCACACGCTACCTGGCCACGCTGTTCGGGCTGACGCTGCTGTCCCACCAGACCGGCGCATTCTTCGGCGCGTGGCTGGGCGGCGTCACCATCGCGCGCTTCGGAGACTACGGCTGGATGTGGTACGCCGACATGGCGCTGGCCGCCGTCGCGGCGCTGGTGTGCCTGCCGATCCGCGAGGCGCGTCTTCACGCCCCTGCCGTGCCGGCGTGACTGAAACGGCGATCAGCGCACGAATTTCCCGAGCTCGGAGCGAGCCACGCCATCGGCGTCGAACTGGCGCCGCATGGCTGAACCGGTGCGGGCCTGCAAGCGCACCAGACCGGTACGCGCCAGCGTGATCTCCCGTTCGCTCTCGACGCCCTGCAGGTAAACGAACGGCAACACGGTGTTGAGAAAAGGGATGAAGAAGGTGTTGGACACCACCTGCCTTTCACCCTTGCCGACGCTGGACTCGGTTGAACGCACCACCAGAAAGTGGTCGTCGACGTCTGTCTCGTTGAAGAACAGGGAGGCTTCCAGGCGATCGCCTCGGCGACTGAACCGGTCGAACGCCAGCATCCGGCGCACCCGGCCCCGGCTGTCCAGGGTCGCCAGTTGCGGCGCGAAGAGGACCTGGCCGTCGATCAGGCTTTCCACCGTCAGCACCCAGGGGCCGCGGTAGCGGGGCAGCCGGAAGACGGCGTATGCCGAGGAGCCGCCCGCTTCCCGAACGCAAAGGCTGGCTTCGTCGAAGCGGTGGACGAGCGCATTGCTGCTCTCCAGCTCGATGGCGGCGTTCTCGCCGAGCTTCAGCGAGGGACCGCAGCGTGGCGGGTCGGGCAGGCTCGCGCGTGTTGCGGCGGGCCCGGCGCAGCCGGATACGAACGCGGCTGCAAGGATCAGCGACAGCATTGGCAGGGGCGGAACGCGCATCGGCGAGGGTCAGAGAAAGTCAGCGAAGCTGTCGAGCCAGTTCATCGCCGGTTGCACGCATGGCCACCTGGAGTCCACGCAGGGCCTTGTCGGGAGCCGCCATCAGGTCCTCGAACGCCCGGAACTCGTAGCCGCGTTCGGCGGAAATGGTGACGGCCCCATCGCCATCACCGAAGGCGTTGTAGGCGATTTCGTCCTGGTAGAGAACCTTGTGGTCGCTTGCGCGAACCAGCCTCACGTGCAGGTTGAACGTGGGCCGATACGGCGTGCCGAGTCCCGCGGCGGTGTATCCGACGAGGCTGGAATACACGTCGAGGAAGGCGTCGACGGTCCCGTTGTTCTGCGGGTACTCGCGCAGAAATTCGTACTCGCTGCGGAAACGCCAGGCCTGGAACGGCTGCACGCGGTACCCGGCCGACTCAAGACCCTTTGTGAGCAGGTCCTGGAACGTGTTGCGGAAATTGGCGTCCAGGGTCCGGATGGCGCGCGTGAGCGTGCTGGACTTGCCGTTCATTTCACTTTCGGCAAGCAGCTTGCCGACCACGCCCAGCCCCTCGCCTGGATGCACCACCACCCGCACCGACACCTGGTCGGGCAGCGCCGGGGTGAGCAGGCCGATCGTCTGGATATTGCTGCGCGCCACCGGATCGTAGGCACGGTGATGGGGCGACGCACAGCCGCCGAGCAGCACAATCGTCAACAGCAATCCTGGCAGGCGAACCCGTCCCATCTGACATCTCCTCACAGCGGGGCGCCGGGGCACCCTCCTCCATGCTGTCACATCCGCGGCACCGGGAAGTCGATGATGGCCGACGGTCTCCATGGCCGTTTTCGCGAATAGCCTGTCAGGTTCCGGCCCCGACTGCTCGCCGCCGTTCGACTGCCGGCGCTGCAAACGTATTCGAACGGTCTCCAGGCAGCTTGCAAGTCGATGAAACTGTTGAAGCACCCGCCTCCATCGCATGAACGGCGGTGTGTCGTGGCGATGGCGCCGCCGCGTCGTTCCGGGCCGCGGCGCATTTGCCGCCTCGCGATGCGGCGGGCGACAATCCCGCTCCGACATGAGCCGCCCTCTCCAACTCGATCAGCATGGACGCCTGGCCCACCTGCTGACGATCGACGGCCTGCCACGCGGCATCATCGAATCCATCCTGGATCGTGCCGCGCATTTCGCCGAGACCAACACGGGCCGTACCGGGGCCGACAAGCGTCTGGGCAACCTGCGCGGCCGCACCATCGTCAACCTGTTCTTCGAGCCGTCCACGCGCACGCGTTCCACCTTCGAGGTGGCGGCCAAGCGCCTGTCCGCGGACGTGATCAACCTGCAGGTGTCCAGCTCAAGCACGGCCAAGGGCGAGACTCTGCTGGACACGCTCAAGACCATGGAGGCGATGCAGGCCGACATGTTCGTGATCCGCCACGATGCCAGCGGCGCGGCGCATTTCTTTGCCGAGCACGCAGCGCCGGGCGTGGCCATCCTGAACGCGGGGGATGGCCGCCACGCGCATCCCACGCAGGGCCTGCTGGACCTGTACACCATCCGCGCACGCAAGGGCGATCCGTCCCGGCTCAGCGTGGCGATTGTCGGCGACGTGCTGCACTCGCGCGTCGCGCGCTCCGACATCCACGGGCTGCGCATCCTCGGCTGCAAGGACATCCGCGTGGTCGCGCCGCCCACCCTGGTGCCGTCCGGCATCGAGCAGATGGGCGTGCGCGTGTTCCATTCGCTGGATGAAGGCCTGCGCGACGTCGACGTGGTCATGCTGCTGCGCCTGCAGAAGGAGCGCATGGTCGGCGCCTTCCTGCCGTCGGCGGGCGAATTCCACCGCGACTTCGGCCTGACGCGCGCGCGCATGAAACGCCTCAAGCCCGACGCGGTGCTGATGCATCCGGGCCCGATCAACCGCGGCGTGGAGATCGAGGGGGACCTGGCCTACGCCGAACAATCGCTGATCCTCGAACAGGTCACCCACGGCATTTCCATCCGCATGGCGGTGATGGACATCATTCTCGGAGGGGCGTGATGCCAGCGGCGAAAGGACAGGCCTCGTTGCTGATTGCCAATGCGCGCGTGCTCGACCCCGCCAGCGGCTTCGACGGCGAAGCCTGCGTTGCCGTCCGCGACGGCCGCATCGAGTCGGTCGGGCGCGAGCGGCCGGCCGCTGCGTTCGACGAGGTGATCGACGCGCGCGGCCTGTGGCTGATGCCCGGCATCATCGACCTCGCCGCCCGCTTCCGCGAACCTGGCCAGACCCACAAGGCCAGCTTTGCCAGCGAGACGGTCGCGGCCCAGGCGTCCGGCATCACGGCGGTGACGCTGCCGCCGGACACGCTGCCGCCCATCGCCACGCCGGCCATGGCCGATCGCATTCGCGGCATCGCCGCGCGCGTGGGCGGGCTGGACGTGCACATGCTCGGCGCGCTCACGCAGAACCTGGCGGGCGAGGCGCTCGCCGAGATGAGCGCGCTCAAGCAGGCCGGGTGCGTGGGCGTGAGCAATGCCGCGTTGGGGCTGCGCGATTCCTTGGTGGGCCGGCGCGCGCTGGAATACGCGCAGGGCCTCGGGCTCACCGTGCACGTGTTCGCGCAGAACCCCGCGCTGGCCAATTTCGGCTGCGCCCACGAGGGGCCGGTGGCCACGCGCCTGGGCCTGGCGCCCATTCCGGTGGCAGCCGAGGTCTCGGCCATCCGCTTCTGGATTTCGCTGGTGGAAGACACCGGCGCCGCGGTGCATTTCGGCCGCCTGTCCACGGCCCGGGCGGTGGACATGGTGGAAGCCGCCCGCCGCAGCGGGCTGCGCGTGACCGCCGACGTGGCGGCGCACCAGCTGTTCCTCACCGCCGGCGACGTGGAAGGCTTCAACGCCATGTGCCACGTGCTGCCACCACTGCGCTCGATCGACGATCGCGATGCGCTGCGTGCCGGCGTGGCCCGCGGCGCCATCACCGCCATCTGCTCGGACCACCAGCCGCACGAGGCCGACGCCAAGATCAACCCGTTCCCCCTGACCGAACCCGGTATCTCGGGTCTGGAAACGCTGCTGCCGCTCACCTTGCAACTGGTCGATGACGGCGTCCTGAGTCCCCTCCAGGCGGCGACCCGTCTCAGCCTCGGCCCGGCCCAGGTGCTGGGTGTTCCGGGCGGCGGTCTCACCCGGAACGCCCCCGCCAGCCTGATGCTGCTGGACGCGGCGGCGCGCACGGAAATTCGGCCTTCCGAATGGCGCAGCGCCGGTCGCAACACCCCTTTCCGTGGCTGGACGCTGCCCGGCCAGGTGCGCATGACCGTGCATGCCGGAACCATCGTCTATCGCTGGCCCGAAATCACCCCAAGCTGATCGGCAATGGTGCTGCACCGCCACACCGGGAAACGAACGTGGCAATCCGCCAGGCGGCTCGCCGGCTGCCGGGGCGGCGCGACGACGTTCGGCCTGGTCGTGCTGGCGCTTGCCGGGCTGGCGACGGGCACGCTCGGCCTGGTGCACAAGGCGCGTGACCGGGACTGGCGGATCGCGGCGCTGGTGCTGGCCCGCGACATCGACGAGAGCGCCGCGGCGATCGGTCGCGCGGGTCCCGAGCCCGACATGAACGAACTGTCCCGGCAGTCGATGCGACTCGACTCCGCCGCGCAGCAACTGGGGTCGATGACGCCCGGAATCGCGGACCACAGCGAGCGGATCGAGGCGGTGATCCAAGGGGCCGCGCAGCTGAAGGCCACTTCGATGCGCGCACTTGGATTCCGCGAGACGGCGGATGCCGTCGCGGCCGCCCGGCGCACGAGCGAGCAGGCCACCACGCAGCTCATCGATCTCTACCAGGAGGTGCTGAACCGCCTGGCGCAGGCCGGGGCTTCGCGCGAGCGGATCATCGTTGCCGGTGCGCAGATCGTGCGCAGCGCGCGCATCCGCATCCTCGGCCAGCGGCTGCTCGCCAGCGGGCACGACGCCGGGCAGACGGCGGCACGCATGATCGAGGAAATTCACAATTTCTCGGCCGCACACGCCCAGCTCGAAGGCCAGGGGCCGATCGGCGTCTATCTCCAGGAGCACGGGTCACCGCTCGCCTCCATGAACCGGGCAGCCGAATCGCTGGTGCAGGCGGGGCCCGCAATTGCGCAGCTCCAGGCAGCGATGGACGCCTTGCCTGCTTCCGCAGCCGGGGTGCGGGAGGCGGTCCGTAGGCTGCACGCGGCGCTCGACGAAGACGCGGGGCCCGGCGGAATCCTTCCTGAAGGCTGGCCGCACGTGGCAATGGCCCTTGGATTTGCCGCGCTGGCGCTGGCCCTGGGCCTGCTCGTGCGGGATGCCAGGCGCGGCGCCCGGGAGACCCGCGGCGGGGCGACCCGGCGCAATGAGGCCATCCAGGGCCTGCTGGACGAACTCGGCGCGCTGGCCGATGGCGACCTCACCATCCGCGCCGACGTGGCGGGCGACTTCACCGGGGCCATCGCCGAGGCGCTCAACGCCACGGTGGACACGTTGCGCGGGCTGGTCGGCACCATCAACGAGACGGCAACGGACATCAGCGGCGCCATCGGCAACTCGCAGGCCAACGC
Organism: Panacagrimonas sp.; assembly: GCA_052386745.1. Lineage (GTDB taxonomy): Bacteria > Pseudomonadota > Gammaproteobacteria > Nevskiales > Nevskiaceae > Panacagrimonas. The sequence continues at coordinate 21,451 of JBQTJW010000005.1, forward strand.
GGCGGCGTTGAAAGACGCATCGGATCACCAGATCACCGAGGTTTCGCGGATTGCGGGAAGCATGCAGAAAAGCGCCGATGCACTGAATGAAGTGGCCGTCCGCGCCGAGCAGTTGTCGCAGCGCGCAGCCACCTCGGTCGCCGACGCCAGCGCCGGCGCCGCCACGGTGGGGCGCACCATCCAGGGCATGACCGCCTTGCGGGGGCAGATCCAGGACACGGCGAAACGGATCAAGCGCCTTGCCAATTCCTCGCAGGAGGTCGGCACGATCATCCAGTTCATCGACGAGCTTTCCGAGCAGACCAATACCCTCGCGCTCAATGCCTCCATCCAGGCCGCCATGGCCGGCGAATCCGGGCGCGGCTTTGCTCCGCTAGCCGACGAAGTGCAGCGCCTGGCCGAACGCGCCAGCGCTGCCACGCAGCAGATCGAAACCCTGATCAGGGCGATCCAGGCCGATACCAACGCGGCCATCGTTTCCATGGAGCGATCCACCACCCAGGTGGTGGCGGGTGCCCGCAGTGCCGAGGAGGCCGGGCAGGCCTTGTCGCGCATCGAGTCCACCTCGAACGACCTCGCAAGGATGATCCAGGATATTTCCGGCGAGGCCCGTGCCGAGGCGGCCCACTCCACCCGTCTCGCCACGCAGATTGAATCGACCCGCGACACCGCCATCCATACCGCCGCCTCGGCCCAGACGACCGCCGAGGCGCTGGAGGCCCTGCGCAACCTCGCGTTGCGCCTGCGAAATTCCGTGGCCAACTTCAGGCTGGCCTCTGGCAGGTCGCCAAACTCCGGGCGAACTGGCGGCTAGCCTGCACGCAGGCCGGACGATGGCATCCGCATCGGGCCGGGTACGTTGAAGTTGTGCCGGTGGGGTCGCGTCGGCCGAATACCGCCGCAAGATCCGGAGTGAATGGGCCGGTGCGCAATCGCAGACTCGCCGGACTTCCACCACGACGACTGCCACGCCCATGAACACAAGCCCCATCCAGACCATCAGCGTCGAGCCTGCAATCCTTTACTGGGGAACACCGGTGGTCCTGATCAGCACCACCAACGAGGACGGCACTTCGAATCTGGCACCCATGTCCTCGGCCTTCTGGCTCGGTTGGCGTTGCATGCTGGGGCTGGACGCCAGTTCGAAGAACACCGAGAACCTGATACGTACCGGCGAGTGCGTGCTCAACCTGCCGTCACCGGCGCAGGTCGGGAACGTCGACCGGCTGGCGCGACTGACGGGTTCCAACCCCGTGCCGGCCGCCAAGCAGATGCGCAACTACACGCACGAGAAGAACAAGTGGGAAATTTCCGGACTCACGCCGGTGCCGAGTGAAACGGTTGCGCCGCCACGCGCGCTCGAATGCCCGGTGCAGATGGAAGCCGTGCTGTCGGCCACCAACGGTTTCATGGCGGACGACCCCATGTGGAAGGTCGGGATCAAGGTCTTTGAGGTCCGCATCCAGCGCGTCCATGTTCACCCGGACCTGCTCATGTCCGGCACGACGGATCGCATCGACCCGGACAAGTGGAGCCCGCTGATCATGAAGTTCCAGAAGTTCTACGGCTGCACGACCGACCAGGTCCACCCGTCGCGTCTGGGCGAAATCCCCGAGGCGACCTACCTGAGCCCCGACGTCGAGCGGGCACGCATGGCCGTCCTGGCTTAGAGACCCTGCACTGCGCCTCGAACAATGCCGGCCGCGCGGGAGCACCGAGTTTCAAGCCTTCGGGGCAGATCTGGGCTCCAGCCGATGCCTCCGATCAGTCAGTCCCAACGCACTGGTGCGCACGCATGAACAGGTCCACCACTTCGTCAACATGCTTTTCGCGCGCGGCCGGCTCCAGGGGGGGGCCGGCGCCGACCATGCACTTCAGATGATGTTCGCCCTTGAGCAGCATGAAGAAGTGCGCCGCCGCTTTCCGGGCGTCGGGCACGTGCAGTTCCCCTGCCCGGTCCGCCATTTCAAGCACTTGGGCGAAACGCTGCATCGTGCGTTCGGGGCCCGCCTCCCAGAACAGGCTGCCGAACTCTCCCTGCTCGCCCTCGGCTGACAGCAGCCGGTACAGGCGGATCACGTCCTCGCTGTTCACCAGGTCCAGGAATCCTCGCCCGATGAGGTTCAGCCGCAGCTTGAGGGGCTGGCGCGCGTGCGTGTCGAAGAGCACCTCCGGCCAGTGCTCGCCGCACTTGGCAAAGACGGTCTGGCGGAACAGTTCCTCCTTGTTGCTGAAGTGGCTGTAAACGGTCAGTTTCGACACGCCGGCCTCGGCCGCGATTTCTTCCATGCTGGTCCCGGAGAGGCCGCGCGCCGTGATGAGCTTCTTGGCCGCGTGGAGGATAGCCGCGTGCTTGTCGGGGTCCTTGGGGCGTCCACGGCCGGCGCCGGACGGGGCATTCGGGCGGCCTGGGGGTTCCTGCATGGGGTCGAAGACGGGATGGGTGAAGCGCCCGATGATAATCAGTCGCTCCGGCAAGCGCGCCGGACAGTCCGGATCTAATCGTTTTTGCCGGAGAAGAAACCGCTACTGACACGCTCCCGATTAAATGTACTATACGGTTCAGTAATTCAGTCCGGCCTGAGTGCGGGGAAGCCGTCATGAGCAGAAACCAAGCCGCTGTCACTCTGATGGTTCTTGCCAGCCTGCTCGTCGCCTGCGCTCAGCCCGCGGCGCCGGTGCAGAAGCCGCGACCGGTGGTGGTGGAAGCGCCGGTGTCGCTGACCGGACCCGCTGGCACCGAGGCCTTCCCCGGCGCCGTGCATTCGCGCCTGGAAGCGGACCTGTCGTTCCGCGTGGCGGGCAAGATCGCCCAGCGCAAGGTCGAGATGGGCGCCCGCGTCAAGCGCGGCACGGTGCTCGCGGTGCTGGACCCGAACGATGCCCAGCTCAACCTCAGCACCGCCCGCGCGGCGGTAGCCGCGGCCGAGGCCGACCTGTGGCTGGCCCAGGAGGAGGAAAAGCGCTATCGCGACCTGAAGGAACGCGGGCACGTCGGCCAGTCCATCGTCGACACGCGCGCCAGCACCACCAAGCTCGCGCAGGCGCGGCTGGACCAGGCCCGCTCCCAGTTCGAGCTGGCGCAGAACCAGTCGCGCTACACCACGCTGGTGGCGGATTCCGCGGGCGTGGTGACGCAGATCATGGCCGAGCCGGGCAACGTGGTGGCCGCGGGCCAGCCGGTGGTGCGCTTTGCCGCCGACGGCGAGCGCGAGGTCTACATCTCCGTGCCGGAAAACCGCGCGGATGCCGTCCGCAACGCCGGCCTGCTGAAGGTCGAACTTTTCAACCAGCCCGGCAAGGCGTACGCGGGAAAGCTGCGTGACTTCAACCCGCAGGCCGACCTCGGCACGCGCACGCACGAGGCGCGCGTCACCATCGTCAACGCCGATGACGCGGTGCCGCTCGGCGCCACTGCCACGGTGTTCCTGGCCTCCGCTTCGGACGGCAAGACCTTTGTCCTGCCCGCCAGCGCGCTCGGCACAATGGGTACGGACCAGCCCGCCGTCTGGGCCGTGACCACGGGCAAGGATGGCGTGGCCACCGCCCAGCCGCGGCCGGTGCAGGTGGTGCAGTACCGGGAGTCGAGCGTGGTGGTGACGGGCGCGCTGGGGCCGGACGATCGCCTGATCAGCGCCGGCGTTCACCTGCTGCAACCGGGCATGGCAGTGGAGCCGATCGAGCGCTCGGCCAAGGCGTCGCTCTAGGGCCTGTTCACACTACTTTGATCGCCGCGTTGCCCCCGGATTTATCGCGAGGCAAGGCGCGAGGAGAGCGGTTTGCAGATGCAAATGAACGACGAGCAACGAAGGATCGCGATAAATCCGGAGGCAACCCGAAGGGGCGGGGCCGCTTTTGCGCATCACTGCGTTACTCCCTCCTCATGTATGTCCAATACATCGCGTCGGTCGTTCCTTGCGCTGCGCAAACGATTTGGCTTGGTGCGGGAGTGCCCAATGGCACCCCCGCATAGGCCAAATCGCCTCCGCCGCGACGATCCAAGTAGTGTGAACAGGCCCTAGGAACCACCGCCATGAGCCGCATCAACCTCAGCGAATGGGCGCTGTCCAACCGCCCGCTGGTGACCTACCTCATGCTGCTGCTGGGCGTGATGGGCGTGTGGGGATATTTGCATCTGGGGCAGTCGGAAGATCCGCCCTTCACCTTCCGCATCATGGTGGTGCGCACCATCTGGCCCGGCGCCACGGCCGACGAGGTGGACCGGCTGGTCACCGACAAGGTGGAGGAGAAGCTTCAGGAACTGGACGCGCTCGACTTCCTGCGCTCGTACTCGCGGCCCGGCGAGTCGCAGGTGTTCGTGCTGTTCCGCGAGGACCTGCCCACGAAGGACACGCCGGAGAATTTCTACCAGGCGCGCAAGAAGATCGCGGACATTCGCCAGACCCTGCCGGCGGGCGTGGTCGGCCCGTTCTTCAACGACGAGTTTGCCGACACCTTCGGCAACATCTACGCGCTGCAGGGCGCCGAGTTCAGCTACGAGGAACTCAAGGACTACGCCGACCGCATCCGCGACCGCCTGCTGCGGGTGAAGGACGTGGCCAAGGTCTCGTTCCTGGGCCTGCAGGAAGAACGCATCTACGTGGACGTGGCCAACGCGCGCCGCGACCAGCTGGGCATTCCGCCCACCTTGGTGGCCGAGGTGCTGGCGAAGCAGAACGACGTGGTGTCCGCCGGCAGCTTCGACACCGGCACCGACAAGATCTACGTGCGCGTCACCGGCGGCCTGAACGCGGTCGAACGGCTCAAGAACCTGCCCATCGAGTACCAGGGCCGCACCTTCCGCCTGGGCGACGTGGCCGACATCTACCGCGGCTACCAGGACCCGCCGGCACCGCGGCTGCGCTTCAACGGCGAGCCCGGCATCGGCATCGCGCTGTCCATGGAAAAGGGCGGCGACATCATCCGCCTGGGCAAGGCCCTGGACGAGGAGTTCGAGAAGCTCAACCACGAGGTGCCGCTGGGCATGCACCTGTCGCGCGTGGCCGACCAGCCGCGCGCGGTGATGCGCGCCACGCACGAGTTCGAAAAGTCGCTGGCCGAGGCCGTGGTGATCGTGCTGATCGTGTGCTTCGTCTCGCTGGGCGTGCGCACGGGCCTGGTGGTGGCCCTGTCCATCCCGCTGGTGCTGTGCATGACGTTCGCGGCGATGCATTTCCTCGGCATCGGCCTGCACAAGATCTCGCTGGGCTCGCTGATCCTGGCGCTCGGCCTGCTGGTGGACGACGCCATCATCGCCGTGGAGATGATGGCGGTGAAGCTGGAGCAGGGCTACAGCCGGGTAAAGGCGGCAGCGTTCGCGTACTCCACCACCGCCTTTCCCATGCTCAGCGGCACCCTCATCACCGCGGCGGGCTTCCTGCCCATTGCCACGGCCCGGAGCAACACGGGCGAGTACACGGTTTCGATCTTCCAGGTGGTGTCCATCGCCCTGCTGCTGTCGTGGATCGCCGCGGTGTTCTTCGTGCCGCTGCTCGGCTACAAGCTGCTGCCGGAAAAGGGGCTGTCGGACGACGGCAAGGCGCACGACGAGAAGGCCGTTTACCACACGCCGTTCTACAACCGCTTCCGCCGCTTCGTGCAGCTGTGCGTGACCCGGCGCTGGACCACCATCGGCATCACGCTGGTGCTGTTCGCCGGCAGCCTGGTGCTGTTCAGCAAGGTGCCGCAGCAGTTCTTCCCCGCCTCCACGCGCCTGGAGCTGCTGGTGGACCTCAAGCTGCCGGAGGGCGCGTCCATCCACCAGAGCGAACAGGCAGCCAAACGGCTGGAAGCCATCCTCAAGGACATGAAGGGCCTGGAGAGCTACGTGGCCTACATCGGCACCGGCGCGCCGCGCTTCATCCTGCCGCTGGACCAGCAACTGCCCGCCGCGAGCTTCACCCAGTTCGTGCTGAACACCCGTGACGATGCCTCGCGCGAGTCCGTGCGCGCGCAGCTCCTGGACGTGCTCCCGCGCGAGTTCACCGACCTGCGCTGGCGCGTCAACCGCTTGGAGAACGGCCCGCCGGTGGGCTACGTGCTGCAGTACCGCGTGTCCGGCCCCGACCGCGCCGTTGCCACACGCTACGCCGACGAGATCCGCGGCGTGATGAGCCGCAACCCCTACGCGGTGGCGGTGCACCTGGACACGGCGGAGCCGTCCAAGATCATCCACCTGGACATCGACCAGGACCGCGCGCGCAGCCTGGGCGTGAGCACGCAGAGCGTCTCGCAACTGCTGGAGGGCGCCATCAACGGCGCGCCCCTCACGCTGTACCGCGAGGACAACAAGCTCATCCCGATCATCCTGCGCGGGCCGCCGAGCGAGCGGGCGCATCTGGAGATGCTGTCCAGCCTGTCCATCCCCACCGCCAGCGGCGCCAACATCCCGCTGTCGCAGGTGGGACGGCTGGAGCACCGCTTCGAGCCCGGCATCCTGTGGCGGCGTGATCGCAGCCCCACCATCACCGTGCGCGGCGACATCTATGCCGACATCCAGCCGCCGCAGGTGGTGGCCATGCTGGCGCCGGACATCGCCAAGATCGAAGCGCGACTGCCGCCGGGGTACCGCATCGAGCTGGGCGGCATGGTGGAGGAATCCACCAAGGGCCAGGACAGCGTCAACGTCGGCATGCCGCTGTTCATCCTCGCGGTGCTCACCGTGCTGATGGTCCAGCTCAAGAGCTTTTCGCGCTCGATGATGGTGTTCCTGACCGCGCCGCTGGGCATCGTCGGCGTTGCCACGTTCCTGCTGCTCACGGGCAAGCCGTTCGGCTTCGTGGCCATGCTGGGCACCATCGCGCTGCTCGGCATGATCATGCGCAACAGCGTGATCCTGATCGACCAGATCCGGCAGGACCTGGAACTGGGGCACAGCGCCTTCGACGCCGTGGTGGAAGCCGCGGTGCGGCGCTTCCGCCCCATCGTGCTGACGGCGCTGGCCGCCGTGCTGGCCATGATCCCGCTGTCGCGCAGCGTGTTCTTCGGCCCCATGGCCGTGGCCATCATGGGCGGGCTCATCGCCGCCACCATCCTGACCCTGATCTTCCTGCCCGCGCTCTACGCCGCCTGGTTCAAGGTGCCGCGATCAACCGAAGGTCATGTTTTCCCTGCACGATCGAAGGAGACAGTCTCCGGCCCGCTCCCGTAACGAGAGCGCACGCCGACGCGGCGTGCGCTTCTACCGCCCGGGCTGCTAGCCGGAGGCGGCCCGCCATACTGCGCGCAATCCCGGCTTGCGTGTGAGAGTCGAGGCAGCCGCGGCGGTGACGCGCCCTTCCAGCCGTTCCAGGCACCGGTCCAGTGTCTGCGAGATGGCCGTCTGGATGCGGATCATCTCGATGCGGGGCCATGCCGCACGCTCGCCTTCCAGCATGAAGCGCTCGATGTCGGCGGGCTTGGGGTTGGACGTGACGTTGGCAAAGCGCCACAGGCTGATGTTCGGAAAGATGTTGATGTGCCCCCGGTAGTCCTGGTCGAGGATGCTCGTTGCCGTGTCGATGGACTGATGCAGCGGCCGCAGGGGCAGCGCCGCGCGGGCCAGCTTGAGCAGACCGCTGGCCTGCGAGGTGAGCGTGTGGCTGATGTAGTTGCGGGCACCCTGCCGGATGCCGCGCGCACCCGGCTCGCGCTGGTTCACGAACGGGAGAACGTGCGGGTTGGTCTGGCTGACGATGAAATGGTTGATGTTGTGCAGGCGGCGCAGGCGCAGCATCGGCAGGTCCGATTTCAGCGATCCATCGTTCCAGCGCAGCAGCGGCATCCACGGCGTGCGCTCGTGGTTCTCGTTGCGCGTCATCAGCATCACCGGCGGAAACAGCAGCGGCACGGCGCAGCTGGCAAGCACGGCTTCGCGCATGTACAGATAGGGCGAGGTCAGATGATTCAGCAGCCGCGGCGACTGGTTGCGGCCTGCGGGTGAAACCGTGATGTTCACGATGCGCCCCGAGCGATCGTGCGCCTCCTCGAAGGTGAGGTCGGCCACGTTCTCCGCGATGGCGGTCCTCACCTGGTCCTGATCCATCAGCGACCGCCTACGCCATGCCTCGCGCACCCCGAGGATGCGCCAGAAATGGTAGTAGGCGTTCTTCGGATCAAGCAGTTGCTCCACGTGCTCCGGCGCGCGCGTCCCAACCGTTGCAGCAACGATGCTGCCGGCGCTCGACCCGGACATCACCACCGGCATCACGTTCTCGCGGAACAGGGCCTTGACCACGCCCACGTGAAACAGGCCCAGCGTGGCACCGCCGGACAGCATCAGCGCCGAACGCCCGAACGACTGCGCCGTTTCGCGAAAGAATTGCAGCTTCGCCGTTTCCGGGAAGTCCGGATGCCGGATTTCCTCCAGGTCCTCCAGGGCCGCGCACACTTCGGCCACGTAGTCGACGATCAGTGACTTGGTGCCCACCCAGGCGCGTCCATACAGCTCGGGGTTGGCAATGTTGCCGAGATTCCAGTGGAGGTTCTGCCGCAGGTGGTGGACGAGGCGGATTACGGCGCCCTCCTCGCGAAAGTTGCGGATCTGCCGGACACGGGAACGGATCAGCTGCCAGTCGAAGCGGCCGCTCGCCTCGTTCGCCTTCCAGTCGTCTCCACCATCCCGGCTATCACGCAGCAATGCCGCGTCACGCCACGTCGCGTAGTCCCTTGCGTTGGCCATAGCCTTGATGGCCTCGCGTTCAATTCGATCCAAACCCTGCACTCCCCAGATCCCAGACGATCTGCATGGTGTGCGAATGCGCAGCGCCGGTACAACTGCGTGCGATCACCTAGCGGCGCGAAGGTGCTGGCGCAAGGAAATCAAGACGACGGTACTCGATCGAGGAACGAGTTTGCCGACCGCCGGGTGAATGCCGGAGCCTCTCGCCGACTCGCGGCAGCTCAGGGCTTGCCCATCACTTCCCGCTCCATCTCCTCCAGCGAGGTGTGACGCACGTCCTTGCCCTTGACGAAGTAGATCACGTACTCGGCGATGTTCTTGGCGTGGTCGCCGATGCGCTCCAGCGCACGCACGCACCAGATGAGGTCGATGACGCGGCGGATGGTGCGGGGCTCTTCCATCATGTAGGTGATGCACTGGCGCATCAGCGCCTCGTACTCGCGGTCGATGGTGACGTCTTCGCGAACCACGGCCAGCGCGGCTTCCGCGTCCATGCGCGCAAAGGCGTCGAGCGCGTTGCGCACCATCAGCGACACGTGATGCGAGAGGTGCTGCGTCTCCATCATGTGCTCGTAGAGCCGCTCCTGCTTCGACAGCTCGGTGGCCATCTGCGCGATCTTGTGGGCCTCGTCGCCGATGCGCTCCAGGTCGGTGATGGTCTTCACCACCGCGTAGACCAGCCGCAGGTCGGACGCGGTGGGCTGGCGCCGGGCAAGGATTCGCGAGCATTCGTCGTCGATCAGCAGTTCGAAATGATCGACCTTGTCGTCGTTGTCGAACACCTGCGCAGCGAGTTCGGGGTCCAGCTCCATCAGCGCGCGGGTGGCGTCCACGATCTGCTGTTCCACCAGCCCGCCCATCGCCAGCACGCGCTGGCGCACGTCTTCGAGCTCGGCGTTGAACTGGCTGGAGATGTGCGTCTTGTATCCGGGAGTGGTCATGGCGTGAATCCGGGAATCGAGAATCGGCAATCGGGAATCGCAAGGGCGGCGGAGATCGGTTCGTGGCGCATCGGCGTTGACGATTCCCGATTCCCCACTGTCGATTCCCGCCTCAGCCGTAACGTCCGGTAATGTAGTCCTCGGTCTGCTTCTTCGAGGGCTTGGTGAAGAGCTGGTCGGTGTTGCCGTACTCGATCAGGTCGCCCACGTACATGAACGCCGTGTAGTCGCTGACGCGCGCGGCCTGCTGCATGTTGTGGGTGACGATGACGATGGTGTAGTCCTTCTTCAGCTCGTTGATGAGCTCTTCCACCTTCAGCGTGGAAATGGGGTCGAGCGCGGAACAGGGTTCGTCGAGCAGGATCACGTCGGGGTGGATGGCGATGGCGCGCGCAATCACCAGGCGCTGCTGCTGTCCGCCTGAGAGGCCCAGCGCGGAATCGTTGAGCCGGTCCTTGGCCTCGTCCCACAGCGCGGCGCCCTTGAGCGCCCACTCCACGGTCTCGTCCAGCACGCGCTTCTTGTCGATGCCGGCCAGCCGCAAGCCGTACGCAACGTTTTCGTAGATGGACTTGGGGAACGGGTTGGCCTTCTGGAACACCATGCCCACGCGGCGGCGAAGCATGGCCACGTCCACGTCGCGATCGAAGATGTTCTTTCCGTCCAGCCGGATCTGCCCGGTCACGTGGCAGCCGTCGATCAGGTCGTTCATGCGGTTGAAGCAGCGCAGCAGCGTGGACTTTCCGCAGCCCGAAGGCCCGATGAAGGCCGTGACCTTCTTCTGCGGAATCTTCATCGACACGCCCTTGAGCGCGCGCTTCTCGCCGTAGTAGAGGTCGAGGTTGTCCACCTCCAGCGCGATGGTCTCGTCCTCCAGCCGTACGCCGACGCGGTCGCGCTCCATGGCCTGGATGTCGATCCCGCGTGAAATGCTCGTCTTGTCCTGCATACCGGTCATGGCTCGTCTATCCAAGTTCGGGCTCTCCCTGCGGCGATGCCCTGAAGTTTATGCCCTGGTGCCCGTCGTGCCCGTCGCGCCGCCTGCACATGTGCATCAGTTTTCCAGCGCCTTGTAGCGCTCGCGCAGGCGGTTGCGGATGCCGATGGCCGACAGGTTCAGCAGGATGATCACCAGCACCAGCAGAAACGCGGTGGCATACACCAGCGGCCGCGCCGCCTCCACGTTGGGCGATTGGAAGCCCACGTCGTAGATGTGGAAACCCAGGTGCATGAACTTGCGTTCCAGGTGCAGGAACGGCGCGTTGCCGTCCAGCGGCAGCGAGGGCGCAAGCTTGACCACGCCCACCAGCATCAGCGGCGCCACCTCGCCCGCCGCGCGCGCAATGGCCAGGATCAGGCCGGTCATCATCGCCGGCGAGGCCATGGGCAGCACCACGCGCCACAGCGTCTCGGCCTTGGTGGCGCCCAGCGCGAGGCTGGCTTCGCGGATGGAACGCGGGATGCGCGACAGGCCCTCTTCCGTTGCCACGATCACCACCGGCAGGGTCAGCAGCGCCAAGGTCAGCGAGGACCACAGGATGCCCGGCGTGCCGAAAGTGGGCGCGGGCAGGCCCTCGGCATAGAAGGCGCGGTCGATGTTGGCGCCCACGAAGTACACGAAGAAGCCCAGCCCGAACATGCCGTACACGATCGACGGCACGCCGGCGAGGTTGTTCACCGCGATGCGGATGACCTGGGTCACCGGCCCCTGCCTGGCGTACTCGCGCAGGTACAGCGCGGCCAGCACGCCGAAAGGCATCACCACCACCGACATGATCATCACCATCATCACGGTGCCGAAGATGGCCGGGAAAATGCCGCCCTCGGTGTTGGCCTCGCGCGGCTCGTCGGACACGAACTCCCGGACCTTGGCGCCGAAGAAACCGATCTTGCCGAAAACGCCCAGCTCGTTCGGCCGGTAGCCGCGCACGATCCGCGACAGGGGAATTTCCAGTTCCTGGCCGTCCACCGTCTTCATCACCAGTGTGTCGCGCGCCAGGTCCTTGCGGATCGCGTCCAGTTCCGCGCGCAGCGCTTCGTACCGCGCGCTGTGCTCGTTGCGCTCGGCATCCAGGCGCTGGTAGGCCGCGGCATCCGATTCGCGCGTGCGGCCCGCAAGGGCCAGGCCCTTCTCCTGCAGTCGCAGGCGTTCGAGCGCGTAATTGATCGTGCCGATTGCGCCACTTTCGATGCCCTTGATCTTGTCCCGCAGATCGTTGGCCCGATCCTGCAGGGGCTGATAGGCCGCCCAGGCTTCGGCGGGGCTGCTGGCCACAGTCGCGCCCGCGCTCTTCACGGCATGCAGGAAGCCGTGAAAATTGCCCCACTCCACACGCTCCAGCACCACCACGTCTTCGGGGTAGCTGCGCTCGACCAGCCAGTCCGACAGCACGGGTCGGAAATCGGCACCGAGGAGATCACGGTTGGCCACCTTGACCAGCAGCCGGTCGTAGAACGGCTGTGCCTCGTCCACCTTCAGACCCGCGTTCTTCAGCCGCGCGCTGGTCACTTCCTCGGTGCTGCGGATTTCGGCCAGCACTTCCTGCGCGGGCTTGCCCGGCTCGCGGTACGTGGCCTTGAGCACGTCCGCCGGCCAGAAGTGCGGCAGCCCGCGTGCCGCCGTGAGCAGCAGCAGGGCCAGCGTGATGATGAAAGCCACCGAGATCGCCGCCGCCGTCACCCACACATACGGCTGGCCCGATTTGATGTAGGCGCGCACGCCCTCGGTATCCCCGGCGACCAGGGTCTTGGGCATCGCGGCGGCAATTTCTTCAGCAGCAGTGGCCATGGTTCGGGATCAGAGGGAGCTGTACTTCTTGCGCAGGCGGCTGCGCACCACTTCCGCCAGCGTGTTGAGGAAGAAGGTGAAGACGAACAACACCAGCCCGGCCAGGAACAGCAGGCGGAAGTGCGTGCTGCCCACTTCGGATTCCGGCATTTCCACCGCCACGTTGGCGGCCAGCGTGCGCATGCCGGAGAACAGGCTCAGATCCATCACCGCCGTGTTGCCGGTGGCCATGAGCACGATCATGGTCTCGCCCACCGCGCGGCCCATGCCGATCATTACCGCGGAAAAAATGCCGGGGCTGGCCGTGGGCAGCACCACGCCGATCAGCGTCTGCCAGGGCGTGGCGCCGAGCGCCAGCGAACCCAGCGACAGATGCTTGGGCACCGAGAAGATGGCGTCCTCGGCAATCGAGAAAATCACCGGGATCACCGCGATGCCCATGGCGATGCCCACCACCAGCGCATTGCGCTGGATGTAGCTGATACCCAGCGCCTGGTCCAGCCACGACTGCATGTTGCCGTCGAAGAACAGGTACTCCAGCGGGTGCGCCACCAGGAAACACAGCCAGACCACAGCCGCAATCACCGGAATCAGCAGCGCCGCCTCCCAGCCCGGCGGCACGCGCAGGCGCAGCGCACGCGGCATGCGCGACCAGATGTAGCCGAAGATCGGCATCGACAGCGGCAGCAACAGCAGGGTCAGGAAGACGCCCGGCAGGTTGGTTTCCACGAAGGGCGCCAGCCACAGGCCGGCCAGGAATCCCAGGATCACCGAAGGCAGCGCCGCCAGCACTTCCACCGCCGGCTTCACCACCTGGCGCATCTCAGGCGACATGAAGTTGGCCGTGAAGATGGCCCCGAGCACGGCCATGGGAATGGCGAAGATCATCGCGTAGAACGCGCCCTTGATTGTCCCCAGCGCCAGGGGCGTGAGGCTGAACTTGGGTTCGAAATCCGACGACGCCGACGACGCCTGGTACAGGAACCGCGGCTCGTCATAGCTCTCGTACCAGACCCGGCCCCACAGCGACGACAGCGACACTTCCGGGTGTTCGTTGTGCACGTCGCTGACGCGCAGCTGCCCGTCGGCCGCGAGGGCCAGCATGGTCTTGGCGCGCGGGTTGAACGCGAGGCGCGACACGGGCTGGTCGAAGACCTTTTCCTCGTGCGTGCGGCTGCCGGAGGTGGCGTAGAACATCGTCACCTGTCCGGATTCGTCGCCCACCGCAAACCCGCGCCGACGCAGTTCGGGACCGATGGACGTGACCGCCGCACCGCCGCGCACCTTGAAGTCGCGCACCCGCGCCAGGTACCACTCACCCTCGCGCCGGCGGGCCGGAAACCACTGGGACACCGTGCCGTCGGACTGCGCCACGACAATCGAGATGCCACCCGCGAGATAGCGTGCCTCAGAAATCCGGGCGCCAGCATCCACCACTTCGATCAGCTGCGGCGCCTCGGCGCCCTTGAGCCGGTAGAACGCGATCTTCCCGGCTGCGCGGTCAATCACGTACAGCCAGTGCAGCAGCGGCTCCAGCAGCAGCACGTCCGGCCTGACGGGTGGCGTGAAGGTCTGGAGCGGCGACTCGGTGATCGTCGCATCGCCGAACAGCGAGGCCTCCTGGGCAAACACCTTCAGGTGGACCGCGCCATCGGCATCGCCACCGGCCAGCAGCAGGGCGTCACCGTCCTCGCGCGCGGCGAAGCTGCTCGCCTTGCCGGTCATGAACGCCAGCGGCTTTTCGCCCCTGGGATAGGTGATGCCCGGCGTGATCAGTCGCCGGTCACCGGGATACGTCACCTTGTATTCGTGCGCGAACACCAGCACCGAACCGTCGTCGAGCGTTGCAGCCAAGAGCCCGCGATCGGACGACAGCGAACTCACGGCCGAGAGCTTGCGCTCGCCCAGCGGCAGCGACTGTGTCGCCGAAAGCTGCCCGGAATGCAGATCGAAGAAACTGACCTGGCCGGATGCCGCGGTGCGCATGCCAACCTCGCCCTGCTCTTCCGCCGCAAGGTACAGCGTGGGTGAAGCGTCACCGGGAATGGGGAACGTCTTGCGCGTCTCCACGCCCGCACCGGAGAACAGCGGGGCCACTTCGGCGGCGAGGTAGACAAAGATCAGCAGCAGCGCGCCGATCACGCCGAGACCACCAATCATCACCACGTAGCGGGCCAGCCGGTCCTTGACATAGCGGGGCTGGAAGCCAGACCGCCCCGCCGTGATCGAATGCCGGAATGTGGCGGGTGTTGCAGGCGACGTGGCGTCGGTCATGGCCCGGGAATGATCGGAATGATCGTTTGGATGGTGACAGCCACAGCACCGGCCGCCCTTGCAGGTCTTGCATGCGGCTGGCGGCTCATCCGGGGCGCACGCAAGGTGCTCGCCGCGTACAAGCCGCACGCCACAGGTGAAGCTCCACCCCGCAGACCGATCCGCTCAGGAACCGGAATCACGTTCGTTCCGCGACCGGCAACGGGGCAGCCACCCGCCCTTACTCGATGCCCAGGTCCGCCCGGAACTTGGCCGCGATCTTGGCGGGCAGTGAAATGTATCCGTCCTTCTCCACCACTTCCTGCCCCTGCTTGGAGAGCACCATCTTGAAGAACTCTACTTCCATCGGGCTCAGGGGCTTGTTCGGCGCCTTGTTGACGTATACGAACAGCACGCGTGCCAGCGGATACTTGCCATTGGTGGCGTTTTCGGGGGTGGGTTCCACAAAGGCGTCGCCGTCCTTCTTGGCCAGCGGGATGGCCCGCACGCCCGACGTCTTGTACCCGATGCCGGAATACCCGATGGCATCCAGCCCCGTGGAGATGGACTGCACCACCGACGCCGAGCCTGGCTGCTCGTTCACGCCGGTCTTGAAATCACCCTTGCAGAGCGCGGTTTCCTTGAAATAGCCGTAGGTGCCGGACACCGAGTTGCGACCGTAGAGCTGGATTGGCTTGTTCGCGAGGTCACCGCTCACGCCGATATCGCTCCAGCGCGCCGCATCCTTGGCCGCTCCACACTTGCGGGTGGCGGAGAACACCGCGTCCACCTGCGGGATCGACAGGCCCGGGATCGCGTTGTCCTTGTTGACGAAGACCGCCAGCGCGTCGATGGCCACGCCGACGCCGGTGGGCTTGTAGCCGTACTTCTGCTCGAACGCCTGGATCTCCTGATCCTTCATGGCGCGCGACATCGGCCCGAAGTTGGCCGTGCCCTCGGTCAGCGCCGGCGGCGCCGTGCTCGAGCCTGCGCCCTGGATCTGGATATTCACGTTGGGGTAATACTTCTTGAACTGCTCGGCCCACAGCGTCATCAGGTTGTTCAGCGTGTCAGAGCCCACGCTGCTGAAGTTGCCGGACACGCCGGACGCCGGGGCGTATTCCGGAAGAGCCGGGTCCACTGCCGCAGAACTGGAGCCCGCAGAAATGGCCGCCGCCATGCCGATCACGGCAGCGAATGTCTTGAATGTCATCTGTTTCCTCTGGGAATGTTGGGACTGACCACGGCCCATGCTGGCGCAACACCGCGTAGAGCGTATGACGGATTTATGACAGTTTTGTGACAGGCCCTGCGCCAAATCGAAAAACGCGATATCAATCCACCAGTTGGGGGTTGCCGCCGCAACCCAGGGACGTCAGGTGAACGTCCGTTTCCCCCACGCTCAGTCCCAGCACGTTCTGCAGCAGTGGCGTGAGCACCGCCGCCCCAAGCGAGTTGAGAACCGGCTTCAGAACCCCGATCAGCATCGGCACTCCATTGTCGGCAGGAATGCCACCACTGACCGTGCTCACCTGATCGAGTGCATAGCGAATATTCGCCTTGCAATTGTTGTGGTCACCACCTAGTCCGCAGGGATGAGCCAGCTCATAGACCAAGTCGAAAACGCCGTTGATGACGCCGGTGAGCAATCCGCTCATCTCGGCGGTGGCCTGGATCCGCGCCCTGGCAGCGGCCAGGCGGCTCGCGCGGCAGGCAGCGTTGTTGTCGTTACAGACGACCAGCGTCTCGTCGTAGATTTCCTTGGCAAGATCGTCGAGCTGCGCAGAGGTGAGGCTGGTCCCCGACAGCGTTCCCCCGAACACCTGATGGATCAACTCGTTCACCAGGTTCGAAACCGTGGTACCGACCGCGAGGTTGTTTCCCGTACGCTGGGTTTGCCCTTCCGCCAATCTCACCGTGCCGCCACCCTCAAGGCCATTGATGGTGATGCTGTTGTTGGGAAGCTTGAGGAGATTGGCGACATTGAGCAGCTCCATGCCCCCCAGGTCATCTTCGCAGACGGTGCTCTTGGAGAAAATGTCTTCATCGTCCATCTTGCCGATGCAGGCCTTGAAGATGGTCGAATCCACCTCGATCTCGGCCTGATCGGCTCCGGAAAACGCCTTGACGCGGTCGGTACACAACTCCTGCAGGGTTCCCTTGCCGGTAATGAGGTCGAGAACGATCGGGAGGTCCATCTTCACCAGGCCAAGGTTGTGCAGCGGGCCATGCGTGGTGATGTGCAGATAGGTGCGGACCTGTGCCGTGTACGCCGTGGGGCAGGCTTCGCCGGGGTCACACTTGCCGTTGGGCCCCAGCCCGCCGATGGCGATGGACGGCGGCTCGATCACGCTGAGCTTGCTCGTGATGGTGGCCAGCGCCGGAATCGTCAGGTCTACCCCGCCTTCGATGGCTGCGTCCTGCGTGGCCACACCGATGGCGGTCACCAGAACGTCCATGGCACCAATCCGGGTCGTGAGGGCGGCATCAGCAGTCTCGTTCGGCGCGATGATTTCGGCGAACAGGCCATGAGTGCCGGAATTGGACCCCAGGTACAGCCCCAGAGGCCGGTCCACCGCCTTGGCCAGGGCTGTCACGTTGCCGACCAGGCTTCCGTTGGTGCTCACCAGCGCAGCGTGACCGGCCAGCGTCACCGTGGCGTCCATCAGGTCGTCCAGCCTCACGTGTTCCGCCGCCAGCAGTGCGTTGAGGCCGCCTACCGTGATGTCGGCCGAAACGGGAATGCCCAGCGCGCTGAGCAAGTCTCCCGGCGTGATGGTCAGCGTGGCAAGGCCGTCGTAAGAAATGAGCCCTGAGTTGTTGACATTCAACCCCAGCCCCTTCAGCGATGCGCCCAGAATCGAGTCTCCGGTGACTCTCACGGCTCGCGTCCCCACTGCGAATGCGGCCAGCGCATCGCCCACCGTCGCGATGGCCGAAGCCGAAACCTGACGGGAAATCACCGACGACAGGAATCGCGGCGCCTGACCCGTCACGATCACCCGCACAGCATCGGGATTGGTGGCGGTGACGGTGAAGCGGCTCGCCGGAGGGACCGCTTCGGGGTTCCAGGTGCCGCATTGCGTGGTCGGCGTGCCACCGCGGCCCGCCAGGTTCAGCGTTGTACTGTCGGACACGGCGCTGGTGGCGCTGGCACATCCACTTGGCAGTTGCCGCGCCCCCGCAAGTGCAGCGAGATCGGCAGCCTTCTGGTATTCCCGCTTGTAGTAGAAGAGGTAGCCCAGATCGACGACTGACAGAAGAATCACCCCTATGAGCAGCCCTCCCGCGGTGTTGACCAGTATAGAACCGCCTTGTTTCCGGGCGGAGCGGGTCAATGGGCGGGAATGGTTGTTCAATTGGGCATGAAGGCCCGGTAGATGGGTCCTGAGTAGGTGCTCGGGGTTTAGTCGACCAGCTTGGGGTTGCCCCCGCAGCTCAACGACATGAGCTTCACGTCGGTCTCACCGAGGTGCAGGCCAACCACGTTTGTAAGCACGGGTGTCAGTACGGACGTTCCCAGGGCATTGAGTACGGGCTTGATAAGTCCAGTCAGTGCGATTGCCAAATTTGAAACGGTGCTACCGTTACTTTTATTACTCAAAGTGTCTCTAATCATCTGCTTACACCCGCTTTCGGAGCCGCCAATAAAGAGCACACCGGTGCAATTATTGGCCACCACTGTCAACAGGCCTGTGAGCCCATTCAGGACCCCAGTCAATAGCCCGCTGGAAGTTGCGTTCGCATCAATCGCAGCTTTTGCAGCGTCAAGTCGAGCGCCTCGACAGGTTGAGGTATCAGAAGTGCAAACAGATGCGGTGTCGCTCCAGTATTTGTCGCGTAAATTGTCTAACTGGGACGCCGTTGGTGTACCCGACGACGGGGTTCCGCCAAACACATTAGTCACCAATTCGTTGACCAGTCCGGAAACAGTATTTCCGACAGTTAATTCGTTGCCGGTGATCTTTGTTTCGCCCTCAACAAGATCAATCGTTGTAGACGTAGCTTGCAGAGCGCTGAGATTGATTCTGTTGTCAGGAAGTGAAAGCAGGCCCGCAATGTCCAGCAACTTCATCTTCCCCAGGCTGTCGTCGCACGCCTTGCTTTTGGAGAACAGGTCGGCGGCAGTGATATTGCCTACGCAGATTTTTCCAACCGAAGAATTCACCAGGATCTCTGCACGATCCTGCCCGCCGGATTTCAGCCGATCGGTACAGAGTTCTTGCAACTTTCCAGAGCCGGTAACGGCGTCGATGACGATAGGTAGGTCGAGGTACAAAAGCGGATCTAGCAACGCCGCAAGTGGACTACCTGTGCCCTCCGTCGTGACGTGAACATAGGTCCGCACCTGTGCGCTGTATGCGGTTGGGCAGACTTCCCCGCTGTCACAGATGCCATTCGAACCAAGACCACCAATGGCAATGGACGGCGGCTCCACCACCCCGACCTTCGTAGTTACTCTGACGAGGCCCAGAAGGTTGATTGGAGCCGTCGCCGTCAGTGCGTGGCCCGAGGTCCCCAGACCCACGGCAGCGCTAACGAGGTCCAGCACGTTGATCTGCGTCTTGAGCGCCGAATTGGTCTCGGCGTCCGGCGTAACAATCTGTGCAAAAAGTCCCGGCCCAGCAGAACTGCTGCCCAGCCTGACATTTAGAGGGTTCGAAGGATCAGCGATTTCGAAATTGGACTTGATGGCCGTGACAAGTTGAGCGTTGACGCTCGCTAGCGAGGTTTGCCCCGCAACGGTCGCGATGGCATTCAGGAGCGACCCCAGACTTACCGTGTTTGCTGCGAGCAGGGCGTTGAGGCCGCCGGCGGTGATGTCTGCGGCGACCGGAATGCCAAGTTGCTGCAGCAGTCCGCCGGGGGTGATCTTGACGCTGGCCAGCCCGTCGTAACTCACAAGCGAAGTGCCTGACAGATTGAGCCCCAATCCCTCCAGTACGGGGCCCAACGCGGAATCGGTGCTCAAACGCACGGCACGGGACCCTACCGAGAACGAGGCCTGGGGATCACCCAGCGTAGCGATGGCGGAGGCAGAGACGTTACGCGCGGGCCTGATGAAGCTCGGCGCCGCGCCGGTGATGATCACCCGCACCGCGTCCGGGCTGAAATTGGTCACGGTGAACCGTGTGGCAGGCGGCACGGCGGTGGGCGTCCACGTGCCGCATTGCGGGGTCTGGCTGGCACTGCGTACGCCAAGGTTGCTGGTGGCGCTGGTGCCTGCAGCGGTCAGGGCGGCCGCACAGCCCGAGCGGAGCTGCTGCGCTCCGGCCAATGCTGCGAGATCAGCCGACTTCTGATACTCGCGCTTGTAGAAAAAGATGTAGCCCAGATCCACCACCGACAGCAGGACAATGCCGATCAGCAGGCCAGCCACGGTATTGATGAGGATGGAGCCAGCTTGCTTGCCAGGTGCGCTGGCAGTGAATGCGCGGCAGGGTTTCATGGGCACGTGCGGGTCAGAATTTGGTCTGCGCCACAGCCCGGGAACTGAGCGTGTCCGGCATCCAGGATTCGGTGCTGCCGGTCCGGAGCAAGTTGATGGACGGCAGGATGCGCGTACCGTCTGCGTTGCCATAGGGATACGGCAGTGTGATGGTGAAGCAGGTGAAACCGGCCAGGCTCGCGCAGGCCGTTTCCACCACCGTGATACGGCTGCGCACATGCGACTCCAGCCAGGCCCTACGCGTTGCCGTGGTTGAGCCGCTCGCGACGGGAACGATGCTGGAGGCCGCCAGCGATTCGATGATCTGGGTCTGGATCAAGGTCTTTCTAGCCACGGCGGTGGTGGCAGTGGCAGGAAGAAAGGGCACTGCGCGTGCGCCCTCCTCCACCGCTCGGGAAACCGTGAGCTGGGTATAGAACGCCGCGGCAAACGTGACGAGGCCATACAGCAGCAGCAGCATCACCGGGAGCACGATGGCCAGCTCCACCGCAGCCATCCCGTGCTGCACCGACGTCACGCGGGATATGGATGGCGGCCTTCTCACAGTGATCGCCCGTCCAGCAAGGTGTGGGCACGACCCTGCAGGCTGGTGGGCACCAGCAGTCCGAATCCCGGCAGGCCGGGAATGATGGGCCTGGTGGAATAGGGGTAGGTCACCGTCACCACGACCTGGCAGCTGGTGCTGAGATCGTTGCCACAGGACGGAATGGTCTGCACGCTGCACGTGGCCGGCGGGATCGCGGCAGCGGCCGGGCAGTTTGCCCCGGCGAGGCAAACGTAGGCGCAGATATGCGGCGCCTGGATGTTGTTGAGCCACGCCGTCTGGGTACCGGCGATGCGGACGGCTTCCGTCCTGCGCAATTGCAGCTGGGTTTGCCCGGCAACCGGCGTCTGGTACCGCAAGGCGGCACGGGCGCCTTCCTCCGCGGCATGCTGAAGGCTCAGCCGCGTCGTGAACACCATGCCATAGAGGATGGTCCCGTAGAACAGCGCAAAAAATACTGGGAACACCAAGGCGTATTCCAGTGCATAGGCACCTCGCTGCGAGCGCGGAGCGGCGCCTTCAGCGGGAGAAAAATAAGGAACGGGACGTTGGCGGCCAGCCGCGCTTCGTCCCGTTCCCCGCTCTCCCCCAGGAGATGAATTGAACCCGTTGTCCATGTGGAAACCATAGTCCAAGCCGGTGCGGGTACCGTTCCGGCCATATACCGGGCGCACGCCGTTCGTCGCCTGCAAAGAAAAGACGCTGCGGCGGAGGGCGTTGCGCGGCCAATCGGGCAAGGTGCGGAGCCTCACAGCCCAGTCGACGACCCTGGACCTGCGTGAAGGGCACTCGCGTTACAGCGTCAACGCGACGAGGCGGGACTGTCCGTTGCCTTTGCTTCTCGCCAAAGCGCTTCCATGCGGTGAATGCGTTCTGCACCCTGGAGGTCCATCCACTCCGAGCTTCCAGCGAGCACATGCGCGAACCGCCGACCGAACTTGGTGTTGGCACTGGTCAGCGCGGTTGCCGGGTCGATGTTCAGATGCCTGGCAAGATTGATGGCGACGAACAGGACGTCGCCCAGTTCATCCAGCACCCGTTCCGGCGACTGCGTGGTGGCTTCGCGCAGTTCGCCGATCTCTTCGAACAGCTTGGGCCAGACCTCATCGGCATGGCGCCAGTCGAAGCCGACGGCAGCGGCTTCCCGCTGAAGCCGCAGTGCGTCGCGGATCGGCTCGTCATTCATGGCGGCGAACCTTGCAGCACAGGTCCCACAGCATGCCGGCGGTGGCGCCCCAGATGCGGTAGGGCGTCCAGTTGAGTTCGCGGAACGGAACGGTGAGCCCTTCCCGCGTCAGCGATTTCAGTTCGTAGGCATCGGGATCGAGCACGACATCGAGCGGCACGTGGAAGATCTCCGCCACCTCGGACGGGTCGGGCCGGAGCGCCACAGGACCCTGGACAATGCCCACCACCGGCGTCACCGAGTACCGGCTGATGGTCGGATACTCGTCGAGGTAGCCCACGATCTCGACGCGGCGCGGGTCCAGGCCGACTTCCTCCTGCGCCTCGCGCAGCGCGTTGTCGGCTGCCGAGCGATCGCCCGGATCCCGGCGGCCGCCGGGAAAACTGATCTGCCCCTGATGCGATCGCAGGTGATCGGCCCGGCGGGTCAACAGCACCGAGTAGCGGCCGTCCTCGACCACGATGGGCGCAAGCACAGCGGCGCGCTGAAGCGACCTCATGAAGTCTGGCGTGAGCCAGCGCTCGCTCCCGGATGGCAGGTCGAGATCGGCCAGCGGGCGTGGTTCGCGATCATGCGTCTGCGCCAGGGCCCGTCGCAGCCGCTTCTCGATCGGGGCGATCGCCGCCGGCAGAAGATCGGTCACGCGCGTTGCAGGATCACGCTGCCCGCCGAATAGCCCGCGCCGAATGCGCAGAGCACGCCGATGTCCCCCGGTGCCAGGTCGTCCTGGTACTTGTGGAAGGCGATGACGGAGCCGGCTGAACTCGTGTTGGCGTACTCGTCGAGGATCACCGGGGCCTCCTCGACCGTCGCCTCGCGACCGAGCACGCGGCGGGAGATGAGCTGGTTCATCGACAGATTGGCCTGGTGCAGCCACAGCCGCCGGAGCCTGCTGGTGTGCAGGTCCAGTGCTGCCAAGTGGGCAAGAACCAGCTCCGACACCAGCGGCACCACTTCCTTGAAAACCTTGCGGCCCTCCTGGTGAAACAGCACGTCGTTCCAGGCGCGGGAAGGTTCCTCCGAGCGATTCAGAAATCCGAAGTTGTTGCGGATGTTGCTGGAGAACGCGGTCTGCAACCGCGTCCCCAGGATGGCAAAGCGGTGCGCTCCCCGGGCTTCGTCAAACGGCTCCACCACGACCGCGGTGGCTGCGTCGCCGAAGATAAAGTGGCAGTCGCGATCTCGAAAATTGAGGTGACCGGAACACACTTCCGGGCTCACCACCAGCGCGCACTTCGCGCTGCCGGAGCGGACGGCGTCGGCCGCGGTCTGGATGCCGAAGGCGGCCGAGGCGCAGGCCACGTTGATGTCGTAGCCGAACCCGCGTGCGCCGAGATAGTGCTGCAACTCCACCGCCATCGCCGGGTACGGGCGCTGCATGTGGGAGCAGCACACCAGCACGCAGTCCACGTCCGCGCCCGTGCGCCCGGCGCGGGCCAGCGCATCCTGCGCTGCCGAGAGGCCCATCTCCACCATCAGGCTTGGAACCGTATCCGGCCGCGGCTCGATGAGCGGGCGCATGCGCTGCACGTCGAGCACGCCGGACTTGTTCACGACGTGACGGGACTGGATACCCGAAGCCTTGACGATGAATTCCGAGGATGAGGGAGCCAGCGCCTGCACCTTTCCATCGGCAATGTCCGCGGCATGCTCGGCGTTGAACTGGTCGACCCAGGCGTTGAAGCACGCCACGAGTTCGTCGTTGGAGATCGATTCCGCCGGAGTGAACAAGCCGCTGCCGCTGATGCAGATTTTTTTCATGGGGTCATCGATTCTTCGGCAAGACAGGCAGCGCGCGCCGCTGCATTCAGCGCGGCTCGACCACCCAGGCGGCGTCGCGCATCGCGGCCTCCAGAGTTCGCCGCGGCTGGGTCTCATGGCCGATGCTCATGTGTGAGCCTTCATACCACTGCGGCTCCACACCCCAATGTCGCGCGAGCGCCAGGGGCTGCGCCACGGGAACGATGCGATCGGCCGTCGCCGCAATCACATGCCGGCGGCCTTCGGCGAGCAGCGTCGGCTGCGCCACGGGCGACACCGATCGCAGCAAGTCGCGGTAGCGCGCCTCGGTGAGCCCGCGCGCTTCGAAGTACCGGCGGTGCGGGGGCGGCATGAACCGCCAGAGCGCCTCCGCGTACTCCACCACCGGAATCGCGGCCACCCCGAAATCAAGTTGGGCCTCGTAACCCGTCAGAAGTCCCGTGTTGTAACCCCCGAGACTGACGCCGTAGACCCCGATCTGCGCCGCTTCCTCGCTGGCACGCAGCCACGCCAGCCAGCGGCGCAGATCCCACAGGGCCTGCGTCTGCGCCAGCAGCAGGTCGAGCAGATCGCCATCCAGGTACAGGTCGCCGGACTGCCACCCGACCTTGCGCGGCCCGTGCAGCGGCAGGATCGGCATGAGCAGGTTCAAGCCGAAACGGCGATGCAGCAGCGCCGGGTTGAACAGCTGGAAATCCATCCAGGGTTCGCCCATGCGGTAGCCGTGAATGCACACCAGCCAAGGCCGGGGCGGACCCGGGTGGCGCATCATCCACGCACTGGCCTGCCGGTTGTTGACGTGACGCGCCCAGGTCGCGGCACCGGGGAGCGCGGGGTCCGGTTCAAAACCGCTCTCGAACGACAGGTGCTGGTACTCGAGCCCCAGGCGCCGCCTGTGCAGGGTGGTGACTTCGTCCGGCGGTGGCGGCGCACGGTGCATGTCCTGGGGGCGATCGATCCACCCGCGGCGTTCCAGGACCGTGCCGAGTTCGATGGCCTGGTCGCACATTCTTGCGGCCCGCTCGCCACCGGGCACGCGGGCGCAGAGCAGGAAAAATCCCAATATCGCCTCGTCGAAGGCAACCTTGGTCTGCATTCCCGTGCCCTGCTCGGGTACCGGAACGCTATCCGGCACCAGGGCCTGGGTGAGGCTGATGCGCCCGGACACCACGAAACAGGCAAGCGCCAGAACGGCCACCAGCAGGCCATCCAGTAGTCCGGTCATGAACATGAGCGGCACGGCGGCCAGCACGCCCAGGACCGAGGCCAGCGACATGTACGCCGACGCCCGCGGATCGCCTGGAAGCAGGATCAGCGAAAGGCCGGTGAGCAGCCACAGCAGGCCGGGAGGGCCGGCCACCAGCGCGCTGAAAAAGCCTTCGACCAGGGAGAGCGCGAGCAGTCCGGTGACAGCCGGCACCAGCCCCCACCATTGGTACTGCCGGGGCAGGATCAGCGGACGGACTGGCATGTTCAACCGGTCACCAGCCGATACAGGTGAATGGACCCGAGCACGACGCTGATGCCGGCGACGGCCTGCGCGCGCCAGCACCAGCTGCGTTGCCGGAGCAGACTCCAGAACGCGGCGCCGCAGACCACCGCGAGGACCGCGAAATTGCCCATGACGGCCGCGAGCAGCGGCATCTCGGCACCCACGCGCGCAGAGACGTCGGTGTGGAAGCTGTAAAGGATCAGCACGACACCCAGGACCATCGCCAATGTGCCCGCCATGGCGAACAGGGCCGCGTCGACGATCAGCAGATACCGCATGAAGAGGCTCATCGGCGGCGCCGGCGACGCAGCATCCGGATGGCCGGCAGCAGTTCCGAGACGACCTTGGGCTGCATGACCGCGGCCTTGAACAGCAGGCGCACGAACCCGCGGATCACCGTGTCGCGGCTGTCGAACACGCTGCCCACCATCGGCACGCGGCGGTTGTTGATGACCGTGACCTTGTCCTTGGGTTCGTCACCGAAGCGGAATGTCACGGTCAGGTCCACGGCGAGCGGCGGCTTCTGCGCCTTGTGCGCCGGCTTGGTGCGGGTCCTGGGTGTCGATAACATCGCGCGTCTCCTGGAGAGCAAGCCATGTCCGCCGATCGTATCTGCTGTTTTGCCCATGGCAAGGAAAGTGGTCCCTGGGGTACCAAGATCACGCGTCTTGCCGAAGTTGCGCAGGCCCGCGGCTTCGAGGTGATGAGCCCGGATTATAGTCACACGCACGATCCCCGAGAGCGCGTGGACCAGTTGCGCCGCCTCGCGCCGCGCGCCCGCCACCTTGCCCTGGTGGGATCGAGCATGGGCGGTTACGTGTCCGCCATGGCCTGTTCCGCGCTCAAACCCGGGGCCCTGTTTCTCATGGCGCCGGCGCTGTACTTCCCTGGATGGGCCGATGAGCCGGGTGATGTTCCCACCTTGTGTACGGTGGTGCATGGCCGGTCCGACGATATCGTTCCGGTGGAGCGGGCCCTCCGGTTTGCCGAACGCAATGGCGCCGAGCTGCATCTGCTTCGCTCGGACCATACCCTCAACGATCAGCTTCCGATGCTCGCGTTCCTGCTGGATCGCATGCTCGAATCGCTGCTGGCGCAATGAATCCGGCGCAGGCTTGACCCGGAACGGGGCGCGCAGGGCTGACGCGCCGTTCCATGATTGTTACTCTCGCCACTTGTTGCGTCCGCTCCGCGACGCCCTGCTCAAGGGCTCCGGAATGGGAGCGAGGCAGTCCCAAACGCTGCCCTGGACAAACCATAACGAGAAGGATCACTGATGAAGCTCAGCAGCAAGTCGTTCGAAAACGGCGGCCTGATTCCCGGCCGCTGTGCATTCGCCGTCAAAGCGCCGCGCGGCCACATCAAGCTGTCGGACAATCTCAACCCGGAGCTGAACTGGAGCGGCGCCCCGACCGCGACGCGCAGCTTTGTGTTGCTCTGCACCGATCCTGACGTGCCCTCGAAGCCGGACGATGTGAACAAGGAAGGGCGCGAAGTGCCCCTGAAACTCGCGCGTACCAGCTTCGTCCACTGGACCATGGTCGATATTGCCGCGGGCGAGAGCCAGATCGAGGAAGGCGCCTGCTCGCGTGGCATCGTCGGGCGCGGCAAGCGTGATCCGGCGGGGCCGGTCGGATCACGGCAGGGTCTGAACGATTACACGAACTGGTTTGCCGCAGATCCGGACATGGGCGGCGAATACCGCGGCTACGATGGCCCCTGCCCGCCCTGGAACGACAGCGTGACGCACCACTACCGGTTCGAGCTGCTGGCGATCGATCTCGATCGCTGCCCCGTGGAAGGCGCCTTCACCGCGGCGCAGGTTCGATCCGCCGTCGAAGGCCACGTGCTGGCCAGCGCCGTCGTCACCGGCCGCTACAGTCTGAATCCGCGGATCCGGCTCCTCTGAAGCCCGCCGACCGTCCGCGGCGGCGAGCGTGCGGCGGGATGAAACTCTCGATGTTTGCCCACGGTCTCAGCTGCCGCTGCTGGTCGGCCGACCGACGTGTTGATAACTATTCCAAGAGGATCCGATGCCAAGAACATTCACCCTGAAACTGGTCGCCCCGGTCGCGATTGCGGCCAGCCTGCTGTCATTCGCCATGCTCAGCGCCACCCCGCAGGAACTGCAAGCGCAGATTCCGGCGCAGATGCAGGGCGGCGTCCCGTCTCTGGCGCCGATGCTCAAGCTGGTGACGCCCGGCGTGGTCAACATCTCGGTCACGTCCAAGGTGGATATCCAGAATCCGCTGATGCAGGACCCGTTCTTCCGCAAATTTTTCGAAGATCCGAACGGTCCGCAGCAGCAGCCACAGGAGCGTGAATCGCAGTCCACCGGTTCCGGCGTGATCGTCGATGCGACCAAGGGCTATGTCATCACCAACAACCACGTGGTCGCGCAGGCCGATTCGATCAAGGTGCGCCTCTCCGACGATCGTGAATTCGAAGCCAAGCTCATCGGCAAGGACCCGCAGACCGACGTTGCGGTGCTCCAGATCAAGGCCGAGAAGCTGATAGCCATTCCCCTGGCCGACTCCGACAAGGCGCAGGTGGGCGATTTCGTGGTGGCTATCGGCTCGCCCTTCGGGCTGCGGCAGACGGTCACCTCCGGAATCATCAGCGCCGTCGGCCGCCAGACCGGCGTCAGCGAAGGCGGCTACGAGGACTTCATCCAGACCGACGCCTCCATCAACCCCGGCAATTCCGGCGGCGCGCTGGTGAACCTCAAGGGCGAACTGGTCGGCATTCCGTCCAACATCCTGTCGCGTTCGGGCGGCAACATCGGCATCGGCTTTGCCATTCCCATCAACCAGGCGCGCGGCGTCATGAGCCAGCTCATCGAGCACGGCTCGGTGGAGCGAGGGCGCATCGGCGTCATGGGTCAGGACGTGACACCCGACCTCGCGAAAGCCTTTGGCCTGCCTTCGGCGCGAGGCGCGGTGGTGGCCCAGGTGGTGCCCGACTCCCCCGCCGCCAAGGCCGGCCTCAAGCCGGAAGACATCATCCTGGAAGCCAACGGCCGCGAGGTGCAGAGCTTTCTGCAGCTGCGCAATGCCGTGGGCCTGATGCGCATCGGCGAGAAGGTGGACCTGAAAGTGATGCGCGAGGGCAAGACGCGCAACATCACCGTGGTGGTCGGCAAGGATTCCGATCCGGCTGCCTCGGGCGAAGGCCTGCATCCGTCCCTCGCCGGGGCGCTGTTCGTGCCGCTGGACGAGGCGCGCGCCAAGGCTGCGGACACCAAGGGCATCCTCGTGCAGAAGGTGGCGCCGGGATCCCCCGCTGCACGCGCCGGCCTGCGTCCGGACGACATCATCATCGCCGTCAACCGGGAGCGCGTGGAGACCATGGCCATGTTCCAGAAGATGGCCGGCGTCCCGGGCGGACAGCTCCTGATGCACGTGCAACGCGGGAACGGCGCGCTGTTCCTGGTGGTGCAGTAAGGAGTCCGGGGGGCGGGCTATACTTTGGCCCGTCTCCTTTCCCCTGATGCCAGACGTGCTCGAAACCGAACTCGAACAGCTCGAACAGCGAGTACAACACCTGATCGCGGCGTTCCATCAGTCGCGTCTGGAAACCAAGCGGGTCTCGCAGGAGCGCGATCGGCTGGTTGCTTTGAATGCCGAACTGCGCAGGCGCATCGAGGGGGTCGTGGATCGGGTGCGAAAGCTGGAGAGTGAGCCCGGCTGCAGTGAAACCGAGGGCAGCGCATGAGCCCGCGTGCCACCCCGCCTGCAGAGACCGACAACCTGAATGTGACGGTGCGCATCATGGGCCGCGAATACTCCGTGGTCTGCCCGCAGGAGGAGCACGAGGCGCTCGTCGCATCCGCAGATTTTCTCAACGATCGAATGCAGGCCATCCGCAAGCGCGGCAAGGCGCTGGGTGCGGAACGGATTGCGGTGATGGCCGCGCTGAACATCGCGCGGGAACTGCTCGAGCTGAAGGGCTCGAACAAGGTCGCGGTACCCAACCAGGCGGCAGTTGATCGAATCGCGCAACTGCGCCTGGATATCGACTCGACCCTGGCTGCGGAGTGAGCGGCCGCGTTTTTTCAGGCACCAGAAAAATCGCGGCAAGGTGTTATCCTCAGGCCGTGTCTCCTGCAGCGCTCAGGTGTGCCCCAAGCCCCTTGAGCCTATTTTCACCACCAGGGAGCCTTACCCGTTTCTGGCGTGCAGGCCCGCGATTTTGGCGGGAAGCCCGATGATCTGGCGCGGCACCCACTTGAGACCTTTGTCTCAAGGACCCGGGCACGCCGAAGGCGCGGCGGGGGACACCCACATTTCCATTGCGTCGCAGAAGTTGTTATTGCGCCGACAGGCGCGCGCGGCGCGCAAGGCCCTGTCGCAAAGCGCGCGACGCAAGAAGGCGGATCGCGCCGCGCAGCACCTGCTGCGTTCACCGATTCTCCGGCGGGCGAGGACCATCGCCGCCTACCTGCACACCGGCAGCGAGATTGAAACCACCAGCCTGATCGATGGCCTGCTCCGCCGCGGCAGGCGCGTGCTGGTGCCGCTGATTGATCGCCGCATCGCGGGGCGGATGAGCTTTGTCAGGCTGCGCGCGGGCACTGCGCTGGTCGAAAAACGCTACGGCATCTGCGCACCCGCCCGGTCCGCGTACGCACCGGAGCGGGTCGACCTCGTCGTGCTTCCGCTGACGGCCTTCGACGCGCACGGCAATCGCCTGGGGAACGGCGGCGGCTACTACGATCGCTGGCTGGCGCGGCAGCGCCCGCGGCCCCTGTGCATCGGCTACGCGTACTCGGTGCAGGAGGTCGGCGCGGTTCCGGTGGATGCCTGGGACCAGCGGCTGGACGCGGTCTGCACCGAACGCGGCCTCCGTCGATTTTCCTCTGGCGGCAGCACCCCACACTGAGCGGGAGACGGGCATGGCGTACTGGCTGATGAAGTCCGAACCGGACTGCTTTTCCATCGACGATCTGGCGGCGCGACCCCACCAGACCGAGGCCTGGGACGGCGTGCGCAACTACCAGGTGCGCAACATGATGCGCGACGGCATGAAGCCCGGCGACCAGGCGTTCTTCTACCATTCCAGCTGCCCGCAGCCGGGCATCGTCGGGACGATGGAGATCGTCTGCAACGCCTACCCCGATCCCACCCAGTTCGACCCGAAGCACGAGCACTTCGACCCCGGCGCCAAGCCCGCCGCGCCGCGCTGGCTGCTGGTGGAGGTGAAATTCCTGAGCAAGTTCGACCAGCCCGTGCTGCTGGAGACGCTGCGCGAGCGGGAGGCCAAGTTCAAGGGCCTGCGCATCCTGGAACGCGGAACGCGCCTGTCGGTGACGCCGGTGTCGGCGCCGCACTGGAAAGCCATCCTCAAGCTGGCGGGCGAGCGCGCGGGCTGAAGCCTCGCGCTCCGGCTTCGCTCAGCGCGCGCCCAGGAACAGTTGGTACGCCGGGTTGCTGGTCTCTTCCCAGTACGGATAGCCCAGCTCGTCGAGCGAGCGCTTGCAGTCTGCGCGTTCGCGCGCCGGCACCTGAAGACCGCACAGCACGCGCCCGTAGGCGGCGCCGTGGTTGCGGTAGTGGAACATCGAGATGTTCCAGCGGCTGCCGATGGCGTTGAGGAAATCCAGGCAGGCGCCCGGACGCTCCGGAAATTCGAAGCGGAACAGGCGCTCGTTCTCCAGCCCGGGCGCGTGGCCGCCGACCATGAAGCGCACGTGCATCTTGGCCATTTCGTTGTGCGACATGTCGATCACCGGGTAGCCGTGCGACAGCAGGCCGGCCAGCACCGCTTGGCGCTCCGTTTCCCCTTCCGCGAGCCGGATGCCGACGAACACGTGCGCGGCGTCGCTGGACGAGAATCGGTAGTTGAACTCGGTGATCACCCGCTTGCCGAGCTGCTTGAGGAACTGCTTGAAGCTGCCCGCGCGCTCGGGAATGGTGACGGCCAGCAGGGCCTCGGCCTCATCGCCCAGTTCGGCGCGTTCCGCGATGTGCCGCAGCCGGTCGAAGTTGACGTTGGACCCCGACACGATGGCCACCAGCGTCTTGCCGGTGACGCCGTTCTCAGCGACCCAGCGCTTGGCGCCGGCCACCGCCAGTGCGCCCGCGGGCTCCGGCAGCGCGCGCTGGTCGTGGAACACGTCGCGGATGGCGGCGCAGATTTCGTCCACGGACACGCGCAGGCACTCGTCCACCAGCTTGCGAGCGACGCGAAACGGCTCTTCTCCGGCCTGGCGCACGGCCACGCCATCGGCGAACAGGCCCACCTGGCTGAGCTTGACCCGCCGGCCCGCTTCCAGCGCCGCGGCCATGCAGTCGGAGTCTTCCGGCTCCACCGAGATGACGCGCGTCTTCGGGCTGGCGTGCTTGATCCAGGCCGAGATTCCCGCCAGCAGACCGCCGCCGCCGGTGCAGACGAAGATCGCGTCCAGCGGCTCGGCCTTCAGCTCCGCCAGCTGCGCCAGCACCTCGATGGCGATGGTGCCCTGGCCCGCGATCACCTCGGGATCGTTGTACGGGTGGATGAGCGTCATGCCGCGTTCGGCCGCGAGTTCACCCGCGCGGGCCTGCGCCTCGTCGTAGGTATCGCCATGCAGGATGGCCTTGCCGCCCAGCCCGCGCACCGCCTCGACCTTGATGCTCGGCGTGGTGCGCGGCATCACGATCCAGGCCGGAACGCCCATTTTCCTGCCGGCCAGCGCCACGCCCTGCGCGTGGTTGCCGGCCGAGGCGCAGATCACGCCGCGCGCGCGCGCTTCCGGGTCCAGGCCGGCGATCTTGTTGTAGGCCCCGCGCAGCTTGAAGGAATGCACCGGCTGCATGTCCTCGCGCTTGAGCAGCAGGCGGTTGTGCAGGCGCGCCGAAATCTTCGGCGCATCCAGCAGCGGGGTGACCTGGGCCACCTCGTAGACGCGCGTGGCGGCGTCCTCGATGCGCCGCGCGTAGCGGTCGGTCAGGGGCTCTTTCACGGGTTTGCTGCGCGCACGCGCAGCGGGGGTCTTGCTGTTCACGGGATTCCGGGGCGGACCGGCTCGATGCCGGTTTAATCGATATGGCAGGGGCTTATGATAGCGGTCCCGCACCCCTTTCCCGACCTGCATGCCTGACGTGATTGCCTTTATCGGCGGCGGCAACATGGCCGCCAGCCTCATCGGCGGCCTGAAAGCGGCCGGCATTCCGGCCAACCTGATCCGTGTTGCCGAGCCCGACGCAACGCGTGCGCAGCTGCTGCGCGACCGCTTCGGCGTGCAGGTTGCCGCGTCCGGGGCCGAGGTCGTGCAGGGCGCGCAGACCGTCGTCCTCGCGGTGAAACCGCAGCAGATGGGTGCCGCACTGCGAGGGTTGCAACCGGACGCGGGCGCCTGCGTCCTGTCCATCGCCGCGGGCATCCGGCTGGGCTTCCTGCGCGGCGCGCTGGGCGATCGCGTGCACTGCGTGCGCAGCATGCCCAACACGCCCGCGCTCTACGGCTGCGGCGTGAGCGGGCTGTTCGCCGAGGCATCCACGCCCGAATCGGCCCGTGCGCGAGCAGAGACGGTGCTGCGCGCAGCCGGCGAGGTCTGCTGGCTGGCGCGCGAGAGTGAGCTCGACGCGGTGACCGCCGTCTCCGGCTCCGGTCCGGCCTACTTCTTCCTGCTGGTGGAGGCCATGCGCGAGGCCGGCGTGGCGCTGGGCCTTGAACCTGCCACCGCGGCGCAGCTCGCGGCCCGCACCTGCATCGGCGCCGCGCGCATGATGGAGGCCGGCACCACCGACGTGGCCGAACTGCGCGCCCAGGTCACGTCCAAGGGCGGCACCACCGAGGCGGCGCTCCGGCACCTGGAAAACGCCGGCCTGCGCCCCATGTTCCGCGAGGCCCTTGCCGCCGCGGCGCGCCGCTCGGCAGAACTGGGCGACGAGCTTGCTGCCACGTCCGCTCCCTAGCCCTTCATCACCCGAACCGAACAATGGGCGCCAACGCCAACAACGCGCTGTACTACCTGGGCTCCACGCTGCTGAACCTGTACCTCAGCGCGCTGCTGCTGCGCATCGTGCTCGGCTGGGTGCGGGCCGACTTCTACAACCCGGTGTCGCAACTGGTGTGGAAAATCACGCAGCCGGTGCTGTCGCCGTTCCAGAAGGCGGTCCCGCGCTGGCGCCGGCTCGACACCCCGGCCGTGGTGCTGCTGGTGCTGGTCGCGCTGCTGCACATCTACGTGTCGATGTGGCTGGTCGGCATGAGCCTGGCCACCCTCGCCAGCCTCTACTACGCGGTGCTCAAGATCATCGTGCTCGCGGCCAACCTGTACACGGTGTCGCTCACGTTCCAGGCCATCCTGTCGTGGTTCGGGCCGGGCGTGAACAACCCGGCGTCCAACATCCTGTGGAGCATGAACGAGCCGCTGCTGCGACCCATCCGCAGCGTGGTTCCGCTGGTCGCGGGGCTGGACCTGTCGCCGATCGTGGCCATCATCGGCCTGCAGGTGGTGGTGATCCTCACGCCGCTGCCCACGATCTTCCGCGCCGGCATCCTGGGCTGATGAATTCACCTGCGGTGCCGCTGGACGTGCGCGACGCGGAACATTCCGTGGGCGTGGTCACGCCGCGGCTGATCCCCATCGAGCAGCCGCTGAAGCTCGACTGCGGTCGGGTGCTCCCGCGCTTCGACCTCATGGTGGAAACC
This sequence comes from Panacagrimonas sp., assembly GCA_052386745.1. GTDB lineage: Bacteria > Pseudomonadota > Gammaproteobacteria > Nevskiales > Nevskiaceae > Panacagrimonas. The sequence goes on from JBQTJW010000005.1 coordinate 55,161, forward strand.
TACGGCACGCTGGACCGCGACGCCGCCAACGCCGTGCTGGTCTGCCATGCGCTGTCGGGCGACCACCACGCCGCCGGCTACCACGCTGCGGACGACAAGAAGACCGGCTGGTGGGACAACTGCATCGGTCCCGGCAAGCCCATCGACACCAGCCGTTTCTTCGTGGTCAGCCTCAACAACCTGGGCGGCTGCCGCGGATCCACCGGCCCCAATACCTTCAACCCGGAAACCGGGCGGGTGTGGGGTCCGGATTTCCCGCTGCTGACCGTGCGCGACTGGGTGCGCGCGCAGGCGCTACTGGCCGATGCGCTCGGCATCCGCCAATGGGCGGCGGCCATCGGCGGCTCGCTCGGCGGCATGCAGGTGATGCAGTGGACCATCGACCTGCCCGAGCGCGTGCGCAATGCCTGCGTCATCGCCGCCGCGCCCAAGCTGTCGGCACAGAACATCGCCTTCAACGAGATTGCTCGGCAGGCCATCCTGACCGACCCCGAGTTCTACGGCGGCCGCTTCTACGAACACAAGGCCGTGCCGTCGCGCGGGCTCAAGCTGGCGCGCATGCTCGGGCACATCACGTATCTTTCGGACGCCGCGATGCGCCGGCGCTTCGGCTCGGAGCTGAAGCTGGCGGCGCCCTCGTTCAACTTCGACGTGGAATTCGAGGTGGAAAGCTACCTGCGCCATCAGGGCCAGAGCTTCGTCGACCGCTTCGACGCCAACACCTACCTCATCATGACCAAGGCGCTGGATTACTTCGATCCGGCGCGCGACTTCGGCGACTCGCTGCCCGAGGCGCTGCGCCGCGCCCGCGCGCGCTTCCTGGTCATTGCCTTTTCCAGCGACTGGCGCTTTTCGCCGGCGCGCTCGCGCGAGATCGTCAAGGCGCTGGTGGAAGCGGACCGCGACGTGAGCTACGCGCTGATCGAGTCCCAGCTGGGCCACGACGACTTCCTGATGCCCATTCCCGACTACCACCGGGTGCTGGGTGGCTATCTTTCGCGCATCGCCGACGAGATCGACGGAGGCCGCCCGTGACGCCGCCGGCCCTGCAGGATGGCGCGCTGCGCCCGGATCTTGCCGTCATCAGCGAGTGGGTCGAGCCCGGCTGCCGCATCCTCGACCTGGGCTGCGGCGATGGCGCGCTGCTGGACCACCTGGCCCGCACCCGCAACGTGCGCGGCTACGGGCTGGAGATCGATCCGGCCAAGCTCGCCGCCTGCATCGCGCGCGGCGTCAACGTGATCCAGGCCGACGTCGACGACGGCCTCAAGGATTTCGGCACCGACTCGTTCGACTACGTGGTGCTCACGCAGACGCTCCAGGCGCTGGTGCGGCCGGATCACGCGCTCACCGAAATCCTGCGCGTGGGTCGGCGCGCCATCGTCACCTTTCCCAATTTCGGCCACTGGCGCGTGCGCGCGCAGATGCTGCGCGGACGCATGCCGCTCACCCCTGCCCTGCCGGATGCCTGGTACGACTCGCCCAACATCCACCTGTGCACGGTGCGCGACTTCGAGGACCTGTGCCGACGGAACCACTGGGCCTGCCTGAAACGGAGCCTGCTCGACCGCGCCCACCATCGCGGCGCCAGCATTGGGCTGATGCCCAACCTCATGGCCGAGCTTGCGCTGTACATGCTCGAAGACGACAACTGAGTCGCGGCGCTTCTGGCCCGGCGGTCCCCATCAGCAGGTACAAGCGGCCGGCGTGATTGCCGGACCTGCGGTCACGCCTTGCGGGCGCTCCGGGCTTTCGACAGCAGCCGGGCCTGCGCCTCGACCTGCGCGATCAGCTCACGCGTGCGCAGGCCACGCGCAAGCGCCGACCAGGACTGCGCCACCATCACGCGCCACAGGTCCACCAGTTTCTGATGCCTGGGCTGGAGGTGCTGCTGAAGACCGAGCACGATGACCGCGACGTTGTGCTCACGCGCCACGAGCGGCAGCAGCAGGATCCCCGGGGTATCGGCCCTCACCACCGCCGTCGAGACCTTCCCCACGCCCGCGGTCAGCACGCGCGCAACGGCGCGCCGCCCGGTGAGGCAGGTGCCGATGGGCTCTTCGTCCAGCTGGTACTGCTGGCGAATGGTGGAGGGGTCTGCCACACCGCGGCTGGCACATAGCACCAGCGCCTGCGCGCGCTCGTCGAACCGGTAGGCAATTGCGTAATGGACCTGCAGGACCGCGCACATCTCCCGCAGCACCACCTCTGCGAACTCCGTTTCGTTCTGGCAGGGCAGCGTTGCGGCAGTCATCACGTCCATCCGGGTCATGACCCATTCGCGGTCTTGGTCGCCGGCGTGCAGTTGGCGCAGACGCTCGAACCCCTCGGCGAGCGTACCGGCCTCGTCGGCGCGATGCAGGTGCGGAACGTCCACCGGGGCGCCGCGCTCCATCTCGGAGATCACTCCGGAAAAGTCGAGCAGCGGTTTGGCAAGGTCACGCTTCAGCCGGGATGCCGCCACGAGCGTTGCGGCGGGGACCAGCAGCAGCAAAGCGACGATGAGGCGGTTGGTCAGCAACTGGAGTCGCCGGGCACGCGCCGCCTGCACCTCCAGCGGGCGGGCCACTTCGAAGCGCAGCCCGTTCAATTGCTGTTGCAGCGAACCCATCAGGCGCACGTCCGCGGTGACCAGGTTCCGTCGCTGCGGCGCACTGGTTTCGGCGATCGAAACCCGCGCCGGACCGGTCTCGGTCCGCCACTGGTAGATCAGGTTGCGGATGGGCTGGATGTTTCTTCGAGCCTCGGCATCGAGCTCCGGCAGGGTTAGCAGTTCGCGCGCGCGCGCATCGAAATCGTCGTTGCTGAAGCGCCCTTCCCGGATCGGGGCGGCGACGCCCGTGAGAAGAACCGCGTGCAGCTCGCCCTGTTGGGCCAGCAGCTCGACTGCGATCTGGTCGATCAGGGCGACGGCCGCTCGGAAACTGGCCGATGCGAGCCGCGTCTGCATGGCTTCGCGCTGCACCATCAGCAGCGCCACGCAACCCGCAAGCAGGATCAGCACGGCCGGCAGCAGCTCCAGCAGCACGCGCGTTCCCGCAGACGCGAAGCCTGCGCGCCTGCGGGACTTGCCGTTCATGCGGGGGGGTTGGCCTGGACTTCGAGCTTGGTTCGGATGAAGTCGGCATGCGGAATGTGCAGCAGGTCGGACAGCTTGCGCAGGAGATGTTCCTCGTGCACATCGATGCGCCCGTCCGCATGGGCAACGCGCCACAGCCAGCCCATCAGCTCGCGCTTTTCGGTGGCCGACATCTCGGCGTTCAGGCGACTGATGGGGCCATGCAAGGACACCGTGTCGCGCGCCGCGCGGCCCGCATCGCCCAGCAGGCGATCCAGCTCCGCAGGCGCCACGGCCAGGTGCCCGGTCAGCAGGCCGCGCACCTCGTCGATCTCCACCGCGCTGTGTTCGAAGTCGGCGCGCGCGCATTCGAGCAGCAGGATGGCAATGGCGATGTCACGCGGCGGATGGGCCTCGCCCACCGGGGATTCGAGACGGGACAACCAGCGCTTCCACATGAGCCGTCAGACTCCCCGCCCTAGAACGCAAAACCGATCCGCAGATTGAAGGCGTCCCGGTCGCCGACCCGTTCGTACTCGGGCGTGATGCCGAACAGCGCGGACAGCCGCAGGCCGATGAACAACCGGGTCTTGGCAACGTCTTCGTCGCGCAGGTCCAGGTCCGGCCCGGGTTCGAACTGGTTCCACACATAGCCGGCGCCGGCGTACGGGGTCAGCGGCCCGAACCCTTTCGAGATGGAAAGATCCAGGCCGTAGGAGTCGTAGTCGAGTTCATCCACGCCGTTGAGCTTGGAGTAGCTGCCCCGCAGGCCGATCGCCGGAGTGGCGACACTGCCGTCGAGCAGCGCGTAGCGCACCTCGGCGCCGAACACCTGGGCGTCCAGATCCGGGACCCAGGAATAGCTCACGCCGACGTCGAGTCCCAGCGGCAAGCCCTTCTGGGCGATGATGCCGATGGCCGCGATTCCGTCCGGGTCCTCGCCGGTGAGACGCTCCCAGGCGTTGCTGTCATCGGTTGGCGCGTAGGTGGCAAACGTGCCGATGGCGAACCCGGTGATGCCGCCGGCTTCGGCTGGCGAGACGGATTTGGCGTTGAGCAGGGCCGAAAGATCCTCGGCAACGGACCGGAAGTCCGCCTGCTGCGGATCGTCGGAAAAATCCAGATCGAAGTCGAAAGCGGATGCGGGCGACGACAAGGCAGCGAGGACCATGACAGCGGGCAAAGGCATAGCAGATCGCATGGGGGGCTCCGTCTATTTATGTGGTGTGGCGGCCGACAGTTTACGGGCTCGAACCTCGAGCGCAGGGCCTTCACGCGACCCGGCAGGCGCTCAGTCCTCGCCGCTGGCCGGCCACTCCCGGGCCAGAAACGGGAGGACCGTGTCCCGCACGTCGTCCAGGCGCCCATGAAAAAAATGCCCGGCGCCATCGACCAGGACCTGTTCCGGTGCGGGGTCGTAGGTGTCGAGCGTTTCACGGGATTCATCGAAGGGAACCACCTCGTCGTCGCGCGAGTGCAGCGTGATCCAGGGGCAGCCGGGATGAAGCGGCTTGGGGGCGTCTCCGAAATACCGTCCGAAAGGCGGGGCGATGCTGACCAGCGCCGCCGGCCGGACGCGCGCTGCGGCGTTCAGACTCACAAACGCCCCGAAGGAGAAACCCGCCAGCAGGAGCGGGGCATCACGGCGCTGTGTACGCAGCCAGTCCACAACGGTCACGCAGTCATCGGTCTCGCCGCGCGCCGAGTCGTGACCACCCTGGCTCTTGCCGACGCCCCGGAAGTTGAAGCGCACGGCAGCGAGTCCGAACGCGAGCGCGGCAGACGCCAGCGTATACGTCACCTTGTTGCTCAGGGCGCCGCCGTAAAGCGGGTGCGGATGGCAGATCACGGCGATGCCTCGCGGCGCCGCCCGCGGCATGGCGACTACGCATTCGATATGCCCTGCCGCGCCATCGATGACGCCCTGCACGGCATGCCCGGGCGCCGGCAGCCCGTCGAGCGCGCTCACGGGAAATCGTCTCGCTGCCGCCGACGGGAACGGAACATCATCGAGGCCACCAGGCCCGACAACAGTCCCGCGATGAACAGCCCGGCGCTGGTGGCAAGGTCAATGGCATTGGTAGGCGCAACGAGTGAGGCCTGCTCGGCGCCGGGGAGTTCCTCCCCGGGAGCAGGCTCCCCGGCACCATCAGCCCGGCGCAGGCGGGTGTTCTCCGACTTCAGCTTGCGCGCCAGTTCCTGCTGCCTGGCGAGTTCCGCCTCCACTTTCGCAAGCCGCTCCCTGGCGCCCGGCTCGCTGGCCAGGTAACGCGCCAGAACCCATCCTTCGCGACCGGCCTGGGTGCGCACCCGGGAATAGCCGCTGGCCGTGTCGTTCTCCAGCAGTTCGACCCGGGTTCCCGCCTGCAGCAGCCCGGCGACAGGCGCAGCCAGGCCCTTGCTTTCACGCAGGGTAATCACGGTTTCGTCGCTGATGTAGCGCACGTCCGACGCCGGGTCCTCCGCCGGCGCCGCGTTCATACATATGAAGAGCGCGAACGTCAGACAGGCCTTCACCAGAGGCAGGACCAGGGGCTTTTTCGGGACCATTTGGCGAAGTCTAGCCAAAGTCGTCCCCCTTGCTGTTTGGCGCCGAAGCGGCGAGCCTTGGACCCTGTTTCGCCCCCTTGCGTGAACCTCCAATGTCCCGAAACTGGGCCGATGGGCTGCGCCCTTCCCTGAGCCTCGACCTTCGCAGCCTGGCCGTGCTCCGCGCCGGGCTGGGGCTGACGCTGCTGGTCGATGCCCTGAACCAGCTGGGGTCCGCGACGCTGCTGTACGGCGACGCCGGCCTGCTGCCACGCGGTGACGCGGTGGCGTTGCTGGAGACCGGGCAATGGTCGCTGCACCTGGTGAACGGATCGACCCTGTATGTGGCCCTGCTGTGCCTGATCCAGGCCCTGGCCGCGGGTGCGCTGTGCCTGGGCTGGCGGACCCGCGCCGCGACGCTCATCTGCTGGTTGCTCGCGGTCTCGGCGACTGCGCGCAATCCGCTGGCCGCGACTCCGGGCGACGCCTACGCCATCGCCCTGCTGACCTGGGGCCTGCTGCTGCCATGGGGGGCACGATGGAGTGTCGACGGCGCCCTGCGTCGCGACACTTCGGCAGGCGAAGCTCACTTTTCCGCTGCCGGCGCCGCGATGCTTCTCCAGGTGCTGGCCCTTCCGTTGCTCGGCGCGCTGCTGGAAGCCCGGCCGGGCAACGCGACAGCACTGGCGGAAATCGCACCGCATCCCCTGCTCGGAACCCTCCTGGTGTGCCTGATGGGCGCCATCGCCCCGCTGGCGCTCGTGCCGGTGGAACATGCACTGCCGCGACGCCTGGCGCTGCTCGGCTACCTGTGCGTCGCACCGACGGCTTTCGTGGTGGGATCGCCCGGTACCCTGCCCTGGCTGGGCCTGCTCTCCGCCGCGGTGCTGATCGACCCCGGCTTGTGGGCGCAGCTCTCGCCGCGTCGGGATCTGCGCGTCTACGTGGGGCGCGAGGACGCCGGTACGCCGCTTGGGCTTCGGATACTCCTGGAATTTCTCTGCCTTCCCGCAGATTCCGTGCGTGCACTCCAGGAAAGCCCGCGCGCCGCCCGCATCACGCAGAACGAAGTGCGCCTGCTTGTCATCGACGAGCAGGACGCCGCTCACCTGGACGGCGACGCGCTCCGCATCATCCTGAAGTCCTCGCCGCTGCTGCGCCCCCTGCGCTGGATCGCAGCCCATCCGGCACTCGCGCCCGCACATGCCCGGCTTCTGAAGATCTTGCTGAGTCCGGGATCCGCGCAAGGCACGACGGTGGAGGCGCGTGGCTGCGAAGCGATGGGCAGCCGTTCCCGCGCGCTTCAGTGCGGGGTGGCGGTGGTCGGCGTGCTGAGCCTGTGCTGGCAGCTGGCGGCCACCGGCGCTCTGCCACCCGCGGTGCAGGGCCTGGCTGCGATACCGTTGCAGCCGCTGGGATTGGCCCGGTCATGGACCTGGTTCGAGCGCGGACCGCAACGTGACGAGCAGTGGCTGGTGGTGGCTGCAGAACGGATCGACGGGCAGTTCATCGATGCGTTCGCGCCGCCGGCCGAGGCCAGCCCTGGCGGACCTCGTTTCGATGCATCGCAGCCTCCCCTGCTCGACGGCCTGCGTGGTCGCTACTACGAACTGCGACTGGCCGACCCCGCCAACGCGCACGCACGCGCCGCACTGGCACGGCGCGCGTGCACGCGACATGGCGGGTCGCTCACCCGCGTGCGCCTCGTCCTCATGGTGCGCGCGCCGGGTCATGCCGGCGCCGAGCAGCGGGTCCTGGCCCGATACGAGTGCGCTTCCCTCCAGTCCATCGCGGAACCCTGAGCGGCACATGATCGACATCGGCGCCAACCTGGCACACGAGAGCTTCGATGCCGATCGCGCGGCCGTGCTCGAACGCGCCTGGTCTGCGGGCCTGGAAGCCATCATCATCACCGGCAGTTCCATGCCCGGCAGCGCGCGCGCGCTGGAACTGGCGCGGGAACATCCCGGCCGCCTGTTCGCCACGGCCGGCCTGCACCCGCACCATGCCGACGAGTGGAGCCTCGCATGCGCGGCACAGATCCGCAGGCTCGCGCAGGACCCGCAGCTGGTATCCCTTGGAGAATGCGGGCTCGATTATTTTCGCGACCTGTCGCCGCGTGCCGCCCAGCGACTGGCATTCACGGCGCAGCTGGAGCTCGCGGCAGAACTCGGCAAGCCGCTGTTCCTGCATCAGCGCAATGCGCACGCCGATTTTGTCGCCATCCTGAGGGAATACCGACCCCTGCTCGGACGGGTGTGCGTGCACTGCTTCACCGATACGGCCCAGGCCGCGTCGGACTACATCGACCTGGACTGCCACATCGGCATCACCGGCTGGATCTGCGACGAACGTCGCGGTCGACACCTGCTGGAGATCGTCCCCACGATTCCGTCCACGCGCCTGCTGGTGGAAACCGATGCCCCCTACCTGCTTCCGCGGGGGCTTCCCAAATCAAGGATGCCGCGCGACGGCCGGCGCAACGAGCCCGCCTACCTGCCTGCCGTCATCGAAACGATTGCCCGTGCCTTAGGCCAGTCTGCCGCCGAGGTGGCGCTCACGACCACGGCGAACGCACGCGCCTTCTTCAATCTGGGCGAACCGGGATCATTCTCGTCGGGGGAGAAAAGCCAGGAGCCGGGCCTCAATTGATCGCAGTCGTGACCCAAGGGGGCGAGACAAGGCATTTGCGTGCAATGCGGGTGGCTCGCAGATAAGCCGATCGTCGCCGATCGTCGCCGATCGCCCACGCCGCCGGGCCCGCTTGAGCCACAGCCGCTCCGAATCACGATCGACCGGAAGGCTTGTGTCCCATTGCGTGAGCTGCCGTGATGACGTCGGGCCACGGCGGTCGCACCACGTTCAGCGCTGCGCATGAAGCTAAATCCAGGAAACGCCCTCCGGCTGGGCGGCCACGCGCGCGGCGTACCGCTGCTCGATCGGCTCGCGACGAATCTTCAGCGTGGGCGTGATCAGCCCCGCGTCGATGGTCCAGGGCTCGCGCAACACCACGAGACGACTCAGGCGTTCGTGCGGCGGGAGCCCGGCGTTGACGTCCGCCATGAGCTGTTCGATCCGCCGGGTCAGCGTGGCGATATCGATTCCCTCGCCGCCCTGAGCGACGGGCGCGAGCACGGCTGCCGCGAAAGGCTGTGGCTCGCCGGCGCCCATGACGCAGGCCTGTTCCAGGAGCCCTCCGGCGCAGAGGGCGTTCTCGATGCCGGCCGGAGCGACGTACTTGCCCTTGCTGGTCTTGAAGATTTCCTTGACCCGCCCGGTGACGCGCAGAAAGCCTTCAGGGTCGGCCTCGCCGCGATCACCGGTGCGCAGCCAGCCGTCGTCTGTGAACGCTGCTGTGGTGGCCGCGGCGTCGCGGTGGTAGCCGCGCATCTGCGCCGGACTGCGGACCAGAATCTCGCCGTCCGATGCAAAGCGGACCGCAACACCGGGCGACGGAGGGCCGATCCGTCCGCGACGACGCTTGCCAATCCGCCCGCAGTGCGAGACCGCGCCGTTTTCCGTCATGCCGTACAGCTCGACCATCGGCAGCCCCAGCGACTCGAAGAAGTCGCCCAGGTCTGCGGGCAGGGGCGCACCCCCCGTCAGTCCGAAGCGCGCGGCGTCGAGCCCGAGCTGGCGCCGGATCTTCGCGCGCATCAGGCGTCCCAGGACCGGAATCGCCAGCAGCCGGCCCAACCACGGCTCCGGCAGCTTTGCGAGCACGCCATCGCGAAGCTTGGTCCAGATGCGCGGCACGCCACCGAAGACCGTGGGCCGGGTTCGGACCAGGTCGTTGGCAAAGGTCTCCAACGACTCGACGAACTGCACCCGCAGCCCCTGCGTGAACGACATGCCTTCTACCAGAACGCGCTCGCCGATGTGAGCCAGCGGCAGGTAGGACAGCACCCGGTCGTTCGGCCCCAACTCGAACAGTTGCTTCAGGCTCTCGACGGCCGCCGCCAGCGATCCGAAGCTGTGTTCCACGCCCTTGGGGCGCCCGGTGGTGCCGGAGGTGTAGAGAATGGTGGCGATATCCCCGGGGGCAAGGGTCGGCGGATCGCAGGGCGGATGATCCCGGATCACGTCCTCCCAGCGTGCGTAGCGGTCAGGAAGCGAGGGTGAAAGGACGCAACGCAGGCCCACCAGGGCGTGCGGAATGGCCGCGAGCGCAGGCGCATCGGGCGGCAGCTTGCCGACGAAGATGGCCTGCGCCTGGCAGTGATCCAGCACGTACCGGGCGACATCCGCCTGCATCGTCGGGTAGAGCGGCACGCTGACATGCCCGGCCATCCAGATGGCCAGATCCATGACAAGGAAATGCGCGCAGTTCTGGCTCAGCACGGCGACCGCCGAGCCCGGGGGGAAGTGGTGCGAACCCAGCCACGACGCGAGGCGCCGCGCCTCGTCGACCACGTCCAGAAAACGGTAATTGCGATCCAGCCCGCCCCCCATCGGCTGGACCAGCCAGATGTCCTCGGGCCGTTGCATCGCGTGCCGGACCGCAGCCGTCAGCCAGCTTTCTGGTGTCCCGGGGACGGGGGCGGACGGCCCGGTACCGGAGGACGATGAATGCGACTCCGGAGTTACGGAATGAGGCTGCATGGGAAACCTCCTGGCCGGGCATCCGGCATTGCGCTGCTCGTTTACAAGTCCAGATTCTGCTCGCTTGCAGATCGGCGGGCACGGTTCGTCAACCGATTTCGGACCTCGGCGGCGCAACGGCCGGTTGACTCGACGCAAGGCCGGCTGCCGGCGCCAGTCTGCCGAAAGGAGACAACAGGAGGTAAGCGGCCAGCGAGACGCCAACGGACAGCAGGTACGGCGATTCCATGCCCACCAGGTGGGCGGCGACTAGGTACGTTGCCGTCCCCGTGACCAATGCCGCGAAGGCGCTCGGCACCCCGCCGAGTCGCGGCGCCCAGACGGCAAACACCAGCAACACCAGGATGCCGGACGTGCCGATGCTGGAGGCCTCCTGGACCAGCGCGTACATGCTTTCGCTCGCCAGTGCGACCGCGTAGGCGATGAGTCCGAACAGGACGACGCCGTAGCGGTTCGCCTTCAGCTTGTGAGCCTCGCTCATGCCCGGTCGCAGCGCGGCGTAGACGTTGTGGGCGGCCAGCGAACCGGCCACGAGCAGGGCGCCGGACAGGGTCGACAGGATGGCGGAAACCAGCGCCCCCAGAAACAGGATGTAGAGCGGCAACGGCAGGTTCTGCTGCGCAAAGAGCGATAGGACCTGCTCGGGGTCCCGGTCTGCTCCGATGTACGTCGCCGCGCCCAAGCCGATCACCACGGGGATCAGCCCCATCGCCAGGTAGAGGATGCCGGCCGCCACCGTCGCACTGCGCGCAAGCGCCGCGCTGCGCATGGCCAGCACCCGCGATACCAGTTCCTGCGCCGCGATCGTCGAGAAGATGGGCACGGCGAGCGTATCCAGGGCATCAAACCAGCTCCGGTCATGCAGCGGATCGAGCCGGGCGGCTGGCAATCCGGCGAGGTGGTGATGCCCGCCCAGGTTCAGGAACACGATGAACAGCACGACCACGCCGGCAATCAGCACGAGGCCCTGCACCAGGTCGGTAATGGCATCGGCCCACATGCCGCCGACGGCGGTGTAGGCGATGACCACCACCGCTGCCAGCGTGATGCCAAGCACCAGTCCGACCTCGCTGACCGACGCTAGGATCTGCCCGAAACCGCGGACCTGCGCTGCCGCCCACATCACGGTGGAGGGCACCATCACGGCTGCCGCCAGCAGTTCGACACCCGTTCCGTAGCGGCTCCGGAACAAGTCGGCCGTGGTCACGATGCCCTTCTTCCAGAGCATCGACCCGAAAATCAGTCCCATCAACACGATACCCACCGCGTAACCGAACGGGTCTGCCAGCACACCGGACACGCCGTGGGCGTAGGCCTCTCCCGTTGCACCCAGGCAGGTCTCGGCACCGTACCAGGTGGCGAACACGGTGAACGTCGACATCCAGGGCCCCAGGCTGCGCCCCGCCAGAAGATAGTCCACCTCCGACTGGTGACGCCTTGCGAAGGCAAACGCGATCGCCAGCTGCAGCACCACGTACAGGAGGATGCAAGTCAGGACGATGTTCATTCCTTGGGGGCAACAGACAAAGGTGGAACTCCGGTCCGGATCGGTCACCCTCGCGGGTGTGACGACGCGGATTCGTCACTGCTCGACGCATTTCCCGGACGGGTGCGCTGCCCAACCCGAACCGATTCGGGTACCCAAGCGTCAATTCGCCGCCCGAATCGGTCTGTGGGTGTGATCGTCAGCGGTTTGTCACCTCGTGGGCGGCCCGCGCCAATTCCTCGCGAAACTCGGGGGCAGCGATGTCGATCATCCGCTTGCAGCGCTGGGCCAGCGACAGGCCGCGCAGGTCGGCCACGCCGTGCTCGGTGACGATGAGCCCGGCATCCGAGCGCGCGGTGCTGACCGGGCCATTGAGGCGCGCCACGATGCGGCTGGCGCGGCGGCTGCCGTCCCCGGCGACCGAGGGCAGGGCGACGATCGGCAACCCGCCGCGGGACCGCGCCGCGCCGCGCAGGAAGTCGATGGCGCCGCCGACCGCACCCACGTAGACGCCGCCGGCGATCTCGGCATTGATCTGGCCGGTGAGGTCCACTTCCACCGCGGAGTTGATGGCGACGAGCCGGTCCTGGCTCGCGAGCACGTCGGCGTTGTGGGTGTAGTCGATGCTGCGGAACTGCACCTGCGCGTTGCGCTCGATGAAGCGGTTCAGCGCCGGGCCGCCCAGCGACACGCCCGCGACGATCACGCCCGCGTCACGCGACTTGCGGGCGTTGGTGATGACGCCGCGTTCCGCCAGGTCCGCCACCGAATCGATCAGCGCGCCGGTGTGGATGCCGAGATCGCGGCGATCGCCCAGCGCCGCCAGCACCGCTTCGGGAATGCCGCCGATGCCGAACTGCAGGGTGGAGCCGTCTTCGATCAGCCCGGCAACCTGCCGCGCCACGCCCAGCTCGGCGGCACCGGGCGCCGCGCGGGGCAGGGACGCCAGCGGCCGCGAACTGCGGACGGCAACGGTGATGTCCGCCTCGGTCAGGTAGCGCTCGCCGTGGGTCCACGGCGCCTGGTCGTTGATCTCCACGATGATGGTGCGCGCCGTTTCGATGGCGGCCGGCAGGTACTCGCCCACCATCGACAGGCTGTAGCGGCCCTCGGCGTCCGGTGGCGACACCTGCAGCAGCAGCACGTCTGCGGCAATGGCGCGGCGCCGCACCAGCGCCGGCAGCAGCGAGTAATGGCAGGGCAGCAGGTCCAGCACGCCGGCCTTGGCCAGCCTGCGGTTGGCGCCGGCACCGCAGTAGGAACGGAACGAGATCACGTCCGCATGTTCGGGTGCGAACACGTCGGACCAAGTCATGCCGATGAACGCCTCCACGCGCCCCCCCAGCGTGCCCCGCTGCGCCACCAGCGCCTGGGTCAGCACCAGCGGCTCGGTGCCGGCCTGGCCCCACATCAGGCCGTCGCCAGGGCGGATGTACCGGGCGAGTTCGAGGTCTTTCAGGTCGATGATTTTCATAAGCGAAGTTTAAGCCGTGATACCGTTTCGTTTACCCACACCCCAGGAGAAAAACAGCAATGAGCATGAGACGAGCGGCCATCGTGGCGCCCCTTCGGACCCCGGTCGGCGCCTTCGGCGGCACCATGCGCGCCCTCACCGCGGACGCCCTCGCAGTGCACGTCATCAAGGCCGTCATGGATCGCACCGGGCTCGATGGCGCGAAGATCGACGAGGTGATCGTGGCGCAATCGTATTCGTCGAGCGAGGCGCCCTGCCTCGGGCGCTACGCGGCGCTCGGCGCGGGCCTGCCCATCGAGGTGCCCGGCTACACGCTGGACCGGCGCTGCGGCTCGGGCCTGCAGGCCGTGGTCGACGCTTCGATGATGGTGCAGACCGGCGCCGCGGACGTGGTGCTGGTGGTCGGCGTGGAGAGCATGAGCAACATCGAGTACTACAGCACCGACATGCGCTGGGGCTCGCGCGCCGGGTCGGTGACGATGCACGACCGCCTCCAGCGCGGCCGCGAGCGTTCGCAGCCGGTGGACCGCTTCGGCGTGATCTCCGGCATGCCGGAAACGGCGGAAAATCTGGCCAAGGAATACAAGATTTCGCGCGAGGAATCGGACGCTTTCGCGGTGCGCAGCCACCAGCGCGCAGCCGCGGCCTGGGCCGCCGGCCACTTCGCCAACGAAGTGGTGCCGGTGAGCATCGCGCAGAAAAAAGGTGCCCCGATCGTTCTGTCCAAGGACGAGGGCGTGCGTCCCGAAACCACCCTGCAGTCGCTCGCGGGCCTGCGACCCGTGCTCAAGGACGGCACCGTCACCGCCGGCAACGCCAGCCAGCAGAATGACGCGGCCGCGGCCTGCCTCGTAGTGGCCGAGGACAAGCTGGCATCGCTCAAGCTCGACCCGATGGGCTACTTCGTGAACTGGGCGTCCGCCGGCTGCCATCCCGCGACCATGGGCATCGGCCCCGTGCCGGCCAGCGCCAAGCTGTTCGCACGCACCGGCCTGAGCCTGGACAAGATGGATCTCGTCGAGCTCAACGAGGCCTTCGCCGCTCAGGCCCTGGCCGTGCTCAAGGGCTGGAACTGGAACGGCGACGACCGCCTCAACGTCAACGGCTCGGGGATCTCGCTGGGCCACCCGATCGGCGCCACCGGCGTGCGCATCCTGGTGACCCTGATGCACGAACTGAAGCGTCGTGGCGGCCGCTACGGACTCGAGACCATGTGCGTGGGCGGCGGCCAGGGCATGGCCGCGATCTTTGAGCGGGCCTAGAACCTGGGTCGGCTGGCGAGGGGCTTTTCTCACTGGCCGCGCCTCTTCTTGCGCTACCCTCGGCGCATGACCAGCAGAATCGGGAAGCGACGAAACCACCGGCGCACGAAATCACTTGCGAGAATGGCGGCCGAATTGGCCCTCGCGGTGCCCCAGGTCATGGCGCATCGCATCGTGCGCATGACGCTGGCCGGGCCCAGGCCCTCGGCGCGCGACCGGGCGGAATTCGAACGCATGTGGGCGGAGAAACTCAGTGCCTTCGCCGCGTCGTGGCAGGGCATGGCATCCCAGGGACTCGTGTCGTCGAGGCGCTTCGGCGCGGCACTGCTTCGCGACCTGCGGTCCGGCCGTCGAGGGCGCGGGCTGTTGCAGCGGATGCAGCGACAACTGCGGCGGGCGGCGTTGAATGTCGTTCGCGCGGGCCTGGCGCCGCTGCACGGCAAGGCCACGGCCAACGCCCGGCGGCTGTCGCGAATGCGGCACCTGTGAACGCCATGGCTATCGGCGCCGCCGGTCGGCGCGGGCCGTGCGGCTTGGTGTACCGAAAGTCATGTGTTCGGCCCTATTCCGCCTGACTTGGTGGCGGCCTTACACTCGCGGTGCGGCGCAGGCGGGCCTGTTCTGAGCACGAGAGGGTTAGGAACCCAATTGCGGCGGCCGGACCCGTCCGATTGAACAACATCCAATAACGAGGAGGAGATACACCCATGTCCAACCATTCATTCGACTGCGCCCGCAGCCGGAGGCGAAAGCGATTGATCGCGCTGGCCCTGGCAGGCACCTTTGCCGCTGGCATCGGAACCGCTGCGGCTGAGCACAAGGGTCACTCCCACGCCGCCAGCGCCAAGCTCAAGGTCGATGGCGCGTTTGTCGTCGCCAATGCTGCAACCTCGAAGGACTGGCCCAGCGTCGGCCTCGACTATGCCGAGACGCGCTTCAGCCGGTTGACCGAACTCAATACGGACAACGTCAAGAACCTGGGCCTGGTGTGGTCCTACGACCTGGGCTCGAAGCGTGGCGTGGAAGCCACGCCCCTGGTCGTGAACGGGGTGATGTACGTCACGGCGTCCTGGAGCGTGGTGCACGCCATCGATGTGCGCACCGGCAAGAAGCTGTGGACGTTCGACCCGCAGGTGCCGCGCACCGACGGCGTCAAGGGGTGCTGCGACGTGGTGAATCGCGGCGTGGCGCTGCACGACGGCATGGTGTTCGTCGGCGCCTTCGATGGTCGCCTGATCGCGATCAACGCGGCCACCGGCAAGAAAGTCTGGGAGAAGGACACGCGCCTGTCGAAGAAGCTGCCCATCACCATCACCGGTGCGCCGCGCGTCTTCAAGGGCAAGGTCATCATTGGCAACGGCGGTGCGGAACTGGGCCTGCGCGGCTACATCACCGCTTATGACGCGAAGACCGGCAAGCAGGCCTGGCGCTGGTTCACGGTGCCCGGCGATCCGTCCAAGCCGTTCGAGAACAAGGCCATGGAAATGGCCGCCAAGACCTGGGACCCCAGCGGCAAGTACTGGGAAGCCGGTGGTGGCGGCACGGTCTGGAACAGCATGGTGTTCGACCCCGAGCTGAACCTGATGTACATCGGCGTGGGCAACGGCGCACCCTGGTCGCATGCCGCGCGCAGCCCCAAGGGCGGCGACAACCTGTTCCTCTCGTCCATCGTGGCGCTCAACCCCGACACCGGCGAGTACGTCTGGCACTACCAGGAGACCCCGGGCGACAACTGGGACTACACGGCCACCCAGGACATCATCCTGACCGATCTCAAGATCGGCGACGCCACGCGCAAGGTGCTGCTGCACGCGCCCAAGAACGGCTTCTTCTTCGTCATCGATCGCACCGATGGCAAGTTCATCTCGGCCAAGAATTTTGTCGATGTGAACTGGGCCAAGGGCTACGACGCCGAGGGCAAGCCCGACGTGAACGCGGAAGCGCGCCGTACCGACAAGCCGGTGGAAGTGATTCCCACCGTGTTTGGTGCGCACAGCTGGCACTCCATGTCGTTCAATCCCGAACTTGGACTGGCGTATATCCCGGCGCAGGGCATCCCGCTGACGCTGCAGCATGATCCCAACTGGAAAGGCCAGGGCAGCAACGAGCCGGGCCAGCCCATGAGTGGCATCGGCTGGAACACGGCCAAGCTGGTCAACGTGGCGCCGCCCACGGCGCTGCCGTTCGGGCGCCTGATCGCGTGGGACCCGGTGCAGCAGAAAGAGGCGTGGCGGCATGAACACGTCTCGCCGTGGAACGGCGGCACGCTGACCACCGCGGGCAATCTCGTGTTCCAGGGCACTGCCGACGGGCGCTTTGTGGCCTACAACGCCAAGAACGGCGAGAAGCTGTGGGAGTCGCCGACGGGGACCGGGGTGATCGCGGCGCCCATTTCCTACGATGTGGATGGCAAGCAGTACGTCTCGATTGCCGTCGGCTGGGGCGGCGTGTACGGCGAGTCCCAGCGCGCAACAGAGCGCAAGACGCCCGGCACGGTCTACACCTTTGCCCTTGGCGGCACGGCCAAGCTGCCGGCGTTTGTCGACTATCAGCTCGGGGGCCTGCTGCAGGGCGTGAAGTACAAGCCGGAAGATGTCGCCCCCGGCACCGCGCTGTATGTCAGCAATTGCGTGTTCTGCCATGGCGTTCCCGGCGTGGACAAGGGTGGCAACATCCCCAACCTCGCCTACTCGAACCCCGCGATCATCAGCAATCTGGACAAGTTCGTGCTCAAGGGTCCAATGATGTCGCAGGGCATGCCGGACTTCACCGGCAAGCTTTCGCTGGATGACATCGAGAAGATCAAGGCCTTCATCCAGGGCACGGCGGACGCCATCCGTCCCAAGGCGCCGGCAGCGGAAGCCGCCGCCAACTGAGTTTCATCGCCTCGCCTTGCAACGGCCGGCGCCCGTGTTCCGGGCGCCGGCTTTTTCTTTTTGCGTGGAGCCGTACGGGCGAGCCTCCAGGGTCGGGACTCCCCCGCATCAATTCAATAAACTGCCGACCGATCTGTTTCCGCGTGGGCCGAGACCGGCCCGCACCGGCGCAACGAGCTGCGTCATCTCCCGTTCTGACTTGAGGATTCTCCGTGACGGTCATCATCGAAAAAAACATCCCGGTCCCCATGCGCGATGGCGTGGTCCTGCGCGCCGACATCTACCGGCCCAGTGCGGGCGGCCGTCACCCGGTGCTCATCCAGCGCACGCCGTACAACAAGGAACTGCTGCCGCTGGTGTCGCTGACCATGGACCCGCTGCGCGCCGCGGCCGCGGGCTACGTGGTGGTGATCCAGGACGTGCGCAGCCGCTGGGCGTCCGAGGGCGCGCCCTTCGTGCTTTACGCCAAGGAGGATGAAGACGGCTTCGACACCGCCGCCTGGGCCGCCGGTCAGGCGTGGTCGGACGGCAACACGGCCGCGTACGGCCTGTCCTACATGGGCGGCACGACCTGGATGACGGCCATCACCACCCCACCGTCGCTGCGTGCCATCTCGCCGACCACGGCGCCCTGCGAATTCTGGAACAACCATTTCTGGCGCGGTGGCGCGCTGCAGCTTGGCCTGCTCGCGCGCTGGGCGCTGGCGGTGATCGGACCCTCGGCGCTGCTGCGAGCCAAGGGGCTGACCCCGGCGGGCGCGGCGGCGCTGACCAGGCTGGTGGCGTCGATCGATGACTTCGAGGGCGTGGTCCGCCAGGCGCCTATCGCCGCATTCCCCGCGGCGATGCCGGAGGAGCCGGACTTCCTGCCGTTCGTGTTCGAGACGCTCAAGCACCCGACCTGCGACGACTGGGCGCAGAGCAAGCTCATCAAGGCCGGCGACCACAAGAATGTGAAAGTGCCGGCCCTGATCATCGCCGGCTGGCACGACCTGCTGCTGGCCGGGGATCTCATGCACTTCGAGAGGATGCGCAAGGAAGCGGGCTCCGAGGAAGCGCGCCGGTCCACACGCATGATCATCGGGCCGTGGTCGCACGGCATGTTCCTGAACGTGGTGGGCGATCTCGACTTCGGCCTGCGCGCCAGCGGCTTCTTCCTGGACATGCGCGAGGACCTCACCACGCTGCAGCTGCGCTGGTTCGACCGCTGGCTGAAGAACGACAACAAGGGCATCGACGGACAGGCGCCCGTGCGCATCTTCGTGCAGGGCCTCAACCGCTGGCGCGACGAGCAGGAATGGCCGCTGGCGCGGGCCAGGGATACCGCGCTGTATCTCGGCGCCGAGGGCAAGCTGTCGTTCGATGCGCCGGCATCGGCCCAGGCACCGGACACCTACACCTACGACCCGGCCGATCCCTGCCTGACCTGCGGCGGCGCCCTGCTGATGCCGGGAACGTACCGCCCCGGGCCCATCGACCAGACACCATGGCTGCAACGCAGCGACGTGCTCTGCTACACCTCCGCGCCGCTGGACGCGCCGATGGAAGTGACCGGGCCGGTCAAGGCCGTGATCTACGCCGCCACCAGCGCGCCGGACACCGACTGGGTGGTGAAGCTCTGCGACGTGCATCCGGACGGCCGCACCTACAACGTCTGCGACGGCATCCTGCGCGCGCGCTTCCGCGAGTCGCTGAGCGACACCCGGCTGGTGCAGCCCGGCGAAGTGCTGAGCTACGAGATCGACCTGTGCGCCACGTCCATCGTGTTCGGCGCCGGCCACCGCCTGCGGCTGCTGGTGACGTCCAGCGACTTCCCGCGCTACGAGCGCAACCCCAACACCGGCGAGTTCGGCGTGACCGCGACCGGCATGCAGGTGGCGCGGCAGTCCATCCATCACGATCCGAAGCATCCCTCGCACGTCGTGCTGCCGGTGGTCCCCGCGTCGAAGTAGCTTGGATGCAAGCAGCGCCGATGCGTCCGGACAGCGGGGCATCTCCGTATGGACAGGGGATCACTTAATCAAGGGGTACCCTGTCATGAACCGAACACTCAACCTGAATATCGCGGGCTCGCTGTCCATCATCGCCAGCGTGATGCTGGCCTCTCCGGCATCGGCAACGGTGGTCCGGGCCTGGAGCACCGCAGACGCCAGCAAGCACGTGATCGAGCGGATCAGCCGCGGAGAGGTCAAGGAGGGGTTTGATTCCGCGCTCGGGATGACCAATCCGGCAGACAACTGGTTTCCGGACAAGATGCAGCGCGAGCAGGAAGCGGTGACGCGTGACCTGGCCCAGCTAGGCGCCCCGCAGGGGGTGGTGACGCAGGTTTCGGAACTGCCTTTCGGCCAGAGCATCCTCCGCGAGTACCGGGTGCGATATGCAAACGGCGAACAGCACTGGGCGGTGAAATTCCGCCGCGGCTCGGGCGGCTGGCACATCACCGAGCTGCATTCGAGGACGGCGCTGGGGCCGGCGGTCACGTCGCCGACGGAAGCGCCTGCAGAGGCGAAACCGGCTGAAGCCGAAGCTTCGTAAGGTTTGCGCTGACTGGAGTAGCGAAAGCAAGGAGCCCGACGTACGCCGGGCTCCTTGCTTCGGATTGCCGGCAGCCGCTACTTGTAGTGCACCCCAACGCTGCCGATGGTCTCGCGCGTGATCACCGTCTTCATGATCTGCGCGGTGCCGTCGCCCAGTTGCAGGCCCAGCACGTCGCGCATGCGCTGCTGGTGCGGCAGGTTCATGGTGTAGCCGTAATGGCCGTTGAGCAGCAGGCAGTTCTGGATGATTTCCGTGCAGTACTTGGGCGCCATCCATTTCACCATGGCCGCCTCGCGCGTGTGCGCCAAGCCCTGGTCGCGCATCTGCAGCGCCTTGTAGCAGAGCGAGCGGATGGCTTCGAGCCAGCTCTCGTGCTCCGCCAGCGGAAAGCTCACGCCCTGGAACTTGGAGAGCTTGAAACCGAACGCCTCGCGCTCCGTGACCTGCTGCCAGGTTTCGTCCACCGAGGCCTGCGCCGCACCCACGCACTGCAGGGCAATCAGCAGGCGGCTCAGGTCGAAGCCCACCATCACCTGCGTGAACCCGGAATTCTCCTTGCCGATCATGCTGTCGGCGGGGATCTCCACGTCGTCGAAGAAGATGGAGCCGCGGCCCACCGGGATGGTTCCCAGGTCGTCGTAGGCGGTGCGGCTGACCCCGGGTAGATCGAGCGGGACGATGAACGCGGACACGCCGCGCGGGCCGGAATCCTTGGGATCGGTGCGCGCGAACAGCAGGACCGAGTCCGCCTGCGCCGCAAAGCTGATGGAGGCCTTCTCGCCCTTGAGGATGAAGCGATCGCCCTTGCGGGTGGCGCTCACCACCAGGTGGCTGGCGTCGGATCCGCCGCGCGGTTCGGTCAGGCCCAGGGCACAGATGGTTTCGCCGGCGGCCAGCGAGGGAATGTAGCGCTGCTTGACCTCGGCGCTGCCGTAGCGCAGCAGCACGTCGGTGATGAGCGGCGTGAGCATGTTCACGTAGCTCATGTTGAAGTCGCCGTAGGCGATGGCCTCGGTGATCAGGCCGTTGACCATGCTCGGTGCGCCGATGCCGCCGTACTCCTCCGGCACGTTGGGCGCGATCAGGCCGAGCTCGCCCATCTCGCGCATCAGGCCGCGGTCCACGACGTGCACTTTTTCACGCCGCTGGTAGCCCTCCAGGAGGCGTTCGCGAGCGAAACGCTCCGCGGTCTGGCGCACCATTTCGTGATCGTCGCTGAGCATCCACTGCGTCTTCATTCGCTCCTCCTCTTGCGGTAGCCGCGTTGTTGCGCCGCGGACCGGTTCTTGTCCATGATCCCACGCCGCGTTCGCCCGAACGGGCCACGACGACAAACCCCTTCAGGACCGCCGCCCATGCGCTTCACGCCCGAGCACGACATGCTCCGGAGTTCTATCAAACGCTTGGTAGAAACTCAAATCAATCCACACGTCGACGAATGGGAGGAGGCGGGCATCTTCCCGGCGCACGAGCTGTTCCGCACCCTGGGTCAGGCGGGTCTGCTCGGCATCACCAAGCCCGTTGAGTACGGCGGACAGGGGCTCGACTACAGCTTCGCCCTGGTGTTCGCGGAGGAGATTGGGCGCATCAAGTGCTCGGGCATCTCCACCGCCATCGGCGTGCAGACCGACATGTCCACGCCGGCGCTGGCGCGCTTCGGGTCCGACGAGCTGAAGCGCGAGTTCCTGGCGCCGGCGATCCGCGGCGAGGTGGTGACCAGCATCGCGGTCAGCGAGGTCGGCGCCGGCTCCGACGTGGCCTCGATCAAGACCACGGCGCGCCGCGACGGCGGCGACTACGTGATCAACGGATCGAAGATGTGGATCACCAACGCCACCCAGGCCGACTGGCTGTGTCTGCTGTGCAACACCGGCACCGAGAACGCGCCGCACCGCAACAAGTCGATCATCATCGTGCCGACCAAGACCAAGGGCGTGACCATCGGCAAGAAGCTCAACAAGCTCGGCGCGCGCAGTTCCGACACCGCGCCGGTGTTCCTGGACGAGGTGCGCGTGCCGCTGCGGCACCGCGTCGGCCAGGAGGGGCAGGGCTTCATCTACCAGATGGAGCAGTTCCAGGAGGAGCGGCTGTTCGCGGCCAGCAAGTACCTGAGCCAGATCGAGGACGCCATCACCATCACCGCCGACTACACGGCACAGCGCGTCGCCTTCGGCAAGCCGCTGCTGGACAACCAGGTGATCTACTCCAAGCTCGCCGAGCTGCAGGTGGAAGTGAGTTGCGCGCGCCTGCTGCTGCGCGAGGCCGCCGAGCGCTACGTGGCTGGCGAGGACGCCAACCTGCTGACCTCGATGGCCAAGTTCAAGGTCGGCCAGCTCGGCCAGACCGTGCCCAGCGCCTGCCTCCAGTTCTGGGGCGGGCAGGGCTTCATGTGGGACAACCTGATCACGCGCATCTTCCGCGACACCCGCCTGTGCTCGATCGGCGGCGGCGCCAACGAGGTGATGCTGCAGATCATCGCCAAGGACATGGGCTGGCACCCGGCTGCGCGGCGCAAGCCGCGGAAGTCCTGACATGGCGGTGCTCGAAAGCCAGGTTCGGCGCGATTCCGAGAGCTACCGCCGCCGCCGTGCAGCCATGCTGGCGCTGGTGGACAACATCCGCCGCCTGGAGCAGCAGGTCCACGTGGTGTCGGCGCGCGCGCGGCCGCAGTTCGACAAGCGCGGCCAGCTGCTGCCGCGCGAGCGCCTGGCGCGCCTGCTCGATCCGGGCGCGAGCTTCATCGAATTCTCCACGCTGGCCGGCTACGCCCAGCACGATGACGACGGCAAGGACGAGGTCTACGGCGCGGGGGTCATCATCGGC
The DNA here is from genome assembly GCA_052386745.1 of Panacagrimonas sp. GTDB lineage: Bacteria > Pseudomonadota > Gammaproteobacteria > Nevskiales > Nevskiaceae > Panacagrimonas. The sequence continues at coordinate 77,809 of JBQTJW010000005.1, forward strand.
ATCGGCTACGTGGCCGGCACGCGCTGCCTGGTCTATGTGAACGACGCCGCGATCAAGGGCGGCACCAACATGCCGCAGGCCTACGACAAGCTGCGCCGCGCGCAGGACGTTGCCACGCGCGCGCGCCTGCCGTTCGTGGCGCTGGTGCAGAGCGGCGGCGGCAACCTGTTCAAGCAGCACCTGGGCTTCAACCGCGCCGGCCACCGCTTCATGACGCAGGCGCGCTCCTCGGCAGCCGGCATCCCGCAGATCACCGTCGTGCACGGCAATTCCACCGCCGGCGGCGCCTACATTCCCGGCCTGTCCGACTACGTGGTGATGGTGCGCAACACCGCACGCGCCTTCCTCGCCGGGCCGCCGCTGCTCAAGGCCGCCACCGGCGAGATCGCCGACGAGGAAACGCTCGGCGGTGCCGACATGCACGCGACGCGCTCGGGCCTGGCCGAGTTCGTGGCCGAGGACGACGCGCACGGCATCGAGATCGCGCGCGAACTGGTGCGCCAGCTGCACTGGCCCGACCGCGTGCCGCCGGCGCACGGCCGCGCGTTCGCCGAGCCAAAACACGACATCGAGGATCTCTGCGGCCTGGTGCCGGTGGACTACCGCGAGGCCTACGACTGCCGCGAGGTGATCGCGCGGCTGGTGGACGGCTCGGAGTTCACCGAGTTCAAGGCCCTATACGACCCCTACACCGTCTGCGGCTTCGCCGAGATCGGCGGCTGGCCGGTGGGCCTGATCGGCAACAACGGGCCTATCGACAACCACGGCGCGCACAAGGGCGCGCAGTTCATCCAGCTGTGCTGCCAGGCCAACAAGCCGATCCTCTACCTGCAGAACACCACCGGCTTCATCGTCGGCAAGGAGCCGGAGGCCGGCGGCATGATCAAGAACGGCGCCAAGATGATCCAGGCCGTGGCCACCGCCACCGTGCCGCAGATCACTTTGCTGATCGGCGCCTCGTTCGGCGCCGGCAACTACGCCATGTGCGGCCGCTCGTTCGAGCCGCGCTTCCTCTTCGCCTGGCCCAACGCCCGGCTCGCGGTAATGGGCGGCGAGCAGGCGGCGATGGTCATGGAGATCGTCGAGGAGAACAAGCAGCGCGCGCGCGGCAAGGCGCTGGACCGCGCCAAGCTCGACCAGCAGAGCGCGGAACTCAAGGCGCTGTACGAGGACGTGTCCAGCGCGCTCTACGCCACCTCGCGCGTCTGGGACGAGGGCATCATCGACCCGCGCCGCACGCGCGGCCTGCTGATCGAGCTGGTCGACCTCTGCGTGCGCAACGAGCACACGCGGCTGCACGGCAACACCTTCGGCGTGGCGCGGATGTAAAAGCTCGGCGACGCGGATCGGCTCGATTCGCGCCGAGCGCCGGAAGCACGCCTATCGCCCTGAAAAATCGCCGCGCGGCGAAGCGCCGACTGCCGGAGACGACGACGTCCCGGCCGCGCCGACCACGTCCTCCACCGTGCGCTCGAAATGCGCCAGCGCGGGCTCGTTGCAGCCATAGGTGAGATGGCTCTGGGCACCGGAGGCGAACCCGCGCTGCATGCCTTCGCAGGTGGGGAAATCCTCCTCGCAGACGGTGCGGATGGTCAGGTCCATGTTGCGCGCCCAGTGGCCGCGGGCGCTGTCCGAGTTGATCGGGTTGGGCGTGAAGAAATCCAGGTACATCACGCATTCATCCACGCGCCCGTCGAGCGGGTACACGCGCCAGGTTTCCACGTGGTCCACCTGCATGACGAACACCGTGTTGGGGAACAGCACGTAGACGATGGTGTTGTGCGCGATGAGATTCCACGCGCTCTCGGGAACGCCGCGCTGGGTCTCCATGCTGCGGCGGGGCAGCAGCTCGCGCAGGTGCAGGCCAAAGGCATCGAACACGCACAGGTTGGAATAGAACAGCGGCGCCACCGTGTTCCGGTGCAGCACGGCGAAGTGGTAGGGCTCCAGGAAGGTGTCAATGGCCAGCTTCCAGTTCATCTTGCGGCGGATTTCGCGCGTCTCGTAATGGTGGTAATGGTCGAGCCCGTAGGCCGCGAATTCGGCATCGAGCGCGCCCAGGTGGTGCTGCGCGTCCAGTGCGAAGCCGCTCGCATTGTTCGTGGGACAGACCCACAGCATGCCGTGGTGCTCGGCGACGGGCAGGGGAACCAGCCCCTGCGAGGCGCGATCCAGGCCGGGAAAATTGCGCTGGTCCGGCACGCCGCGCAGCGCGCCGTCGAGGCCGTAGGTCCAGCCGTGGTAGGGGCAGGTGAATGCGCGCTGCGCGCTGCAACCGTCCACCAGGCGCGCGCCGCGGTGGCGGCAGACGTTGAGGAACGCGCGCACGCGGCCGTCGTTGCCGCGTACCACCAGGATCGGGATGCCGGAATGGTCGTCGGTGAAGTGATCGCCCGGGTTGGGAATCTGGCAGGACAGGCCCATCAGCAGCGGAAACCGCCGAAACAAAACTTGCATTTCCTGCGCCAGCCGCCCGGGACTGCTGTAGCTGGTGACGGGATGCCGGTAAACCTCGCGGGATACGTCCGTGGTGCCGGCATCGATGTGCGCGAATACGCGGCGCATCAGCACCACCTGGGCCTCGTGATTCATGCGTTCCCTCCCATCACTCGAACCTTACCAGCCGCCGCGGCGCAGCCACTCGCCCAGCAGTTCCATCTTTTCGACGCCGAAGAACAGTTCGCCGTCCACCCGGAACGAGGGCGAGCCGAACACGCCCACGGCCAGCGACTCGTCCACGGCCTGGCGCAGGAGCGCTGCGCCCTCGCCGTTGGTGAGCGCGTCGAGCAGGGCGGCGCGGTCCGCGGCATCGCCCAGGCTGGCGACGTCGGCCGCGATGTCGGGCGTGTCGAGCGCGCGGTCTTCCATCCAGTAGGCGTGGAACAGCGCACGCGCCGCCTCCTGGGCGCGGTGCGGCGCGTGCCGGCGCAGCCAGTGGAAGGCGCGGCCGGCGTGCACCGGGTTGGTCGGCGGCCGGTCGATGGGCCGCTTCACGTGCAGGCCGTGCAGGCGCATGTAGCGCGCGGCGTCCTGCTTGAGGTAGGCGCCGCGCAGCGGGATTTCGAGCATGGGCTGAAGGCCCATGACCTTGAGCACGCTGATCCCCAGCAGCATGGAATGCCATTCGGTCTGGCGACCGTGGCCGGCGGCAAAGGCGTCGATTCTCAGGCTGGCGAAGTAGCCGAACGGCGAGATGAAATCGAAGTAGAACTGCACCGGCCCCGGAGCGGGCCGCTCGGCAACATCGGGCATGAAGGCTCCTGCGGGTGACGGTTCCCGCCGGCGTCGGCGGCAGGTGCCGGCATGGTGCCAGAACGTCCCGCGGCCGGCGCCCGGAAGCATTTGAGCCGCAATCGACAGCCGTATGCGATGCGATAATGGGCGCCCGCGCCGGCCGCCGTCCGACGCGTCACCCGACCCTTCGGCAGACCCCGCACATGCCCTACACCCACCTGCTGCGACCCCTCGATTTCGGCTTCACCACCCTGCGCAACCGCGTGTTCATGGGGTCCATGCACACACGGCTGGAGGACGAGCCCGACGGCATGGAGCGCATGGCCGCGTTCTACGCCGAACGTGCGCGCGGCGAGGCGGCGCTCATCGTCACCGGGGGTTTCTCGCCCAACGAGGAAGGGCTGGTGGGACCGGCGGGGCGCATGTTTGCGCGCGCCGACCAGATCCCCGAGCACCGGCTGATGACGGGTGCCGTGCACGAAGCCGGTGGCAAGCTGTGCCTGCAAATCCTGCACGCTGGGCGCTATGCCAAGCACGACCAGATCGTGGCGCCGTCCGCCATCCGGTCGCCGATCAACCCGCGCATCCCGCGCGCGCTCGGCTCCGACGAGGTGGAGCAGACCATCCAGGACTACGTGCGCTGCGCGATGCTGGGGCGCGAGGCCGGGTACGACGCGGTGGAACTGATGGGTTCGGAGGGCTACCTGCTGCACCAGTTCTTCGCGCCGCGCTCCAATCAGCGCGACGACGAGTGGGGCGGCTCGCTGGAAAACCGCATGCGCGTGCCGCTGGAAGTGGCGCGGCGCACGCGGGCCGCGCTCGGGCCGGATTTCCTGATCGTCTACCGCATTTCCATCATCGACCTGGTGGAAGGCGGCAATACGGGCGAGGAGATCGTGACCCTGGCCCGTGGCCTGGAGGCGGCTGGCGTGAACCTATTCAACACCGGCATCGGCTGGCACGACGCCAAGGTGCCGACCATTGCCTACCCGGTGCCGTCGGCGGCCTGGCAGTTTGCGATCCGGCCGCTGCGTGCCGCGGTGAAGGTTCCGCTGGTGCTGTCCAACCGCATCAACGATCCGGCCGTGGCCGAGGCGGTGCTCGCCTCCGGTGACGCCGACATGGTGTCGATGGCGCGGCCGATGCTGGCCGACCCGCACTTTGCCCGCAAGCTGCGCGAACAGCGCGCCGACGAGATCAACACCTGCATCGCCTGCAACCAGGCCTGTCTCGATTTCATCTTCCGCGACGCGGTGTGCAGCTGCCTGGTCAATCCGTTTGCCTGCCACGAGACCAAGCTGGTGGTGGAACCGGCGCCGCAGCGCAAGCGCGTGGCCGTGGTGGGTGCGGGCCCGGCCGGGCTGGCCTCAGCCCTGGCGGCCGCGCAGCGCGGGCATGCCGTGACGCTGTTCGAAGCCGCCGCCGAAGTGGGCGGACAGTTCAACCTGGCGCGACGGATTCCGGCCAAGGGCGAGTTTGGCCAGACCATGCGCTACTACTCCGCGATGCTGCGCCGGCACGGCGCCGAGATCCGCGTGAACACGCGCGCAACGGCGGCCGACCTCGAAGGCTTCGACGAGGTGGTGATCGCCACCGGCGTCACGCCGCGTCAGCTGGATCTTCCCGGCATCGACCATCCCAAGGTGGTGAGCTACCCGGATGCGCTCACCGGCGCGCGCAAGGTCGGTGCGCGCGTGGCGATCATCGGCATGGGCGGCATCGGCTACGACATGGCCGAATTCCTGTGCGCCGAAGCGGTCGCCCCCGGCGAGCGCATCGTGCAGTTCCAGAAGGACTGGGGCATCGACCCGCTCAACCGCGGCCCCGGCGGACTGCTGCCCAGCGGCATTCCGCCGCTCAAGCCGGCGCGCGAGGTCACCATGCTGCAGCGGCGCAGCAGCCGCCCCGGCAACACGCTGGGCCTGAGCACCGGCTGGGTGCTCAAGAGCGAGATCACGCGCTACGGCGTGAAGCAGATCGTCGGCGCGAACTACGAGCGTATCGACGACCAGGGCCTGCATTACAGCGTCGACGGCCAGACGCGCCTGCTGCCGGTGGACACGGTGGTGATCTGCGCCGGACAGGAGCCGGAAACCGGCCTGTACGAGCAGCTTCGCGCCGCCGGGCGCAAGCCGCACCTCGTTGGCGGCGCCGCCAAGGCCGCCGAGCTGGACGCGCTCTACGCCATCAAGGAAGGCACGCGTCTCGGCCTGCGCCTGTAGCGATGGCTGCGGCGCGGCTCCGCGCCGCGCGAATCTGGCGGGGCGATTTCAACTCAAGAATTTGCCGACGCGCTTGATGCGCGCGCCGAGTGCCGAGAGCTTGCCCTCGATGTTCTCGTAGCCGCGATCCATGTGGTAGATGCGGTCGATGAAGGTTTCGCCGTCGGCCGCGAGCGCGGCCAGCACCAGGCTGGCGGAGGCGCGCAGGTCGGTGGCCATGATCGGCGCCGCCGTCAGCCGCTCCCTGCCGGTGATGATGGCGGTGTTGCCCTCGATGCGGATGTCCGCACCCAGGCGCAGCAGCTCCTGCGCGTGCATGAAGCGGTTCTCGAAGATGGTCTCGCGGATCGTGCCCACACCCTCGGCCACGCAGTTCAGCGCCATGAACTGAGCCTGCATGTCGGTGGGGAAGCCGGGGTGCGGCATGGTGTGCAGGTTGACCGCGTGCGGCCGGCGGCCCTGCATGTCCACGTCGATGAAGTCCACGCCCGTGGCCACCTTGGCGCCGGCCTGCTGAAGCTTCACCAGCACCGCGTCGAGCAGCGAGGGGTCGGTTTTGTGTACGCGCACGCGCCCGCGCGTGATGGCCGCGGCTACCAAGTAAGTGCCGGTCTCGATGCGGTCCGGCAGCACGGCGTGTTTCGCCGCGTGCAGCTCGCTCACGCCCTGGATGCGGATGGTGGTGGTGCCTTCGCCCGAAATCTTCGCGCCCATGGCGCGCAGGCAGCGGGCCAGGTCCACCACCTCGGGCTCGCGCGCCGCGTTTTCCAGCACCGTGTCACCCTCGGCCAGCACGGCGGCCATCATCAGGTTCTCGGTGCCGGTCACGGTCACGGTATCCAGCACGATGTGCGCGCCACGGAGCCGGGATGCGCGCGCGTGGATGAAACCGCCCTCCAGTTTGATCTCCGCGCCCATGGCTTCCAGCCCCATCAGGTGCAGGTTGACCGGGCGCGCGCCGATGGCACAGCCACCGGGCAGCGACACGTGTGCCTCGCCGCGCCGCGCCACCAGCGGCCCCAGCACGAGGATGGACGCGCGCATGGTGCGCACCAGCTCGTAGGGCGCCACGTGGGTGGTGATGGGCTTGGCGTCCAGCACCATTTCGTGCGGGTCGGGCTGTTCCACGCGCACGCCCATCTGCGAGAGCAGCTTGCGCGTGGTGTTGATGTCCCAGAGCTTGGGCACGTTGGTGACGTGCAGCGGCTCGTCCGACAGCAGCGCGGCGCAAAGGATGGGCAGGGCCGCGTTCTTGGCGCCGCTGGCCGTGATGTCCCCGCGCAGCGGGCCGTTGCCTTCGATGATGAATTTGTCCATGGGCGATGCGGGGTGCGAGGGCAGGTGAAAGGCGCGGAATTCGAAGTGCGCCGGCAGGAACAAGGTCCGGGGGCTGGTAGGTGGGCGGACGCACGAGGTCTGGGCGGAAACCATCAGGACAATCCCGATTGGAGCATCTTCTGATTTGGTCTGGGCCCATCACCTTGACAGCCTGGACGTATCACTGTGCATCGCTCCCCGATACCGCCGAACGGACCCTAAAATAATCGATGTGATCGCCGAACCTGCGGCCGGCAAGCGATCACAGCGCCTGTACGTTCAAGCACCAGGCAGAATTTCCGCGCAATGCGCAAGAGCATCCTGATGGTGCCGAAGCCGACTTCACAAAGTCATGATAACAGCATGATTTTTCGATGATGTTTAAATGTGGGCATCGGCAGTTACCCGTAAAGTTACCCGCCAATCCAAAATCCCGACGAGCGGCGTGCAGATGGGCAAATCCCGTCCAGAGCCGCGCGACGCGTCGGCCCGCGGACTCGCGTCGGCCGCGCCCAGAATTTTCGGGCGCTGAAAAATCGTCCCTATCCCGCCAGGCGCTGTGCCGCAGTGCTGCCGTTCGCACCTCAGCGCGACCTGAAGAGCCTTGCTAATCGCTCGCACCTCGATTCGGCATGCCTGACGGCTTCACGGCGGGTTCACGCGTACCTTCACGGACGACGTGTGAACTCGCCCGGGGCTCTGTCTATCTGCATAAGAGTCGCGGCCTCTTCGCACCCGTAGGCATCGATCCAGGGAGGACCCATGACTCTGACCCCTGCCGCAAACCTGCGGGGACAGCGGGGACAGCGGGGACAGGGCGTCTAAGTCATTGAATGGTCTGAGACTATCTGTCCCCGCAGAGCTGACCCTGCCCGGGGACGATGCGGGGACAGCGGGGACAAATCTGCGGACCGCTGATTGTCCCCGCATTGGTGTTTGCGGTGACAAAGCGGGGACACGATGCGGTGACAGAAAAGCCCTTTGTTTACTTATGGTTCTGCCATTTGTCCCCGCTGTCCCCGCTGTCCCCGCACTCCGAATAGCTTCCCGCTCAGGCATCAGCATGGTCTGCCGTGGTTTCGATAGGGTCTGCGCCTTCGGCGGTTGCCCAGATGCTCGGCAGAATCACGTAACACCAGGTCAGACCGAGCCGCGGAAGGCGCACGCGCTTGGTGTACTTGCGGCTTTTCTCGTCACGGTCCAGCGCGCCCACGTCGGCCAGCACCCTGGCAACGTCGGACGGATCGAACCCCGCGCAAATCTGGTCGCGGAAGGTCTCCCGCAACACATAGAATGCATCGGCCGATTCCAGTGTCCCGGCCTGCACGAAGGGTTTCCGGAAACCGGCACGATCATTGGTGATCCAGTCGTTCGAGCCGTCTTCCTTCCAGGGCGCGAACCTTCCCTCGCCGTATCGCTCCAGGAACTGACGTACCTGCGCAACCATTCGTGCCGGTTCCACATTGGTGGCCCCTCCGCGCAGCTCTAGCCACGCGCGAAAACAGGTGCGCGCCGCGCCCTCGGCCTCGCCGGCCTCCCATCCCGTGATGCCCATGCGCGAGGCCAACTCTCCAGCTGCCGCGACCAGGGCGAAGCGTGAGGCCACGCGCCACGCCTGCCCATCCGCCTTCGATGGCAATACCGACGCACAGAACGCAGCCCGCGCCGTACGCAGTTCATCCGCGAGCTTCTCGCCGCGGCGTAGCACCCCCTCGATAAAGGCGGGCGCTGCCGTCCCGTGGTACTGCGCGGCCGATGCGCACAGCGCACGCGAGAAAGCCGCTGCATCGGCGTGCCCGTGCAGCGTCTCGAACAGGCCGCGCCCAGCGCCGGCATCCGCGGGAATCTCCGCGAGGCGAGTCTCCTGCCCGGCCTGCGCGGTCTTGCCGTCCTGCCGCATGTGCTCCGCCAAGGACACTTCGCCGGCACTGAGAAACAGCAGGCGCCAGCGCAGCACGGGGCGAGCCGACCCGGTGCGGTGCGCGCGTTGTTTGCCCTCGCCGTTGCCGAGCATGTAAGCCGCTTGCCCGGCCATTTTCGGGTCCACCTGCGCCAGCTCGTCCAGAATCAGCAGCGCGTCGTTGTGCATGGCGGCCACGGCTTCGAGTGCGTTGTCGGTCGCGCGCCAGCGGCGCAGGTAATCCACCCCACCGAACACGCTGGCGGCCAGGCGCAGCGCCGTGGTCTTGCCGGTGCTCGATCCGCCGCGCAGATGAAACCCGCCCGGCTCTTCGCCTGTGGCGTGCAGCAGCATCGACGCAAAGGCCATCGACACCACGAACAACAGGCGCGAATTGCCGCGGCACAGATCGGCCACATCGGTGCGCCAGTCGGCCAGCTCGCCGGCACTGCGATACACGCGGTCCCGCAGACTTTCGGATTGGAAGTAGACCGGCTCGCGCGTCTCGCCGATGGTGCGATCCGGCATCACGAACACGCGGGCCGCACCCTCGCCATGCCAGCCGGTGCGCTCCACCGAGCGCGCATGCTGGTTCGGCTTGGCTTGTGCCAGGTACTCGACAAACAGGTTCCGCGCCTTCTGCGAGGGCGGTACGAAGAAACCCTGCCGCAGCAGCTCGCCGCGCATCTCCTCGCCCGAGCCGCTGAACATCCGCCAGGGCAAAGCCCATCGGTGCGTGTGCGCGTCCTTGTCCTCGAAGTCGATCTGAAGGCCCCAATTCTCCTGCTCGGTGTCGCGCAGATAGGCGAGCACGCGCAGCGGTGGGCAGACGCGGAAGGGCGGTTCCAGCGGCTCGTCCGGCCCCTTGCCGCGACCGCGAAACCAGACGGCATCGATATCGACGGTGAAGCCCGCGGCGTAATCGTCGCGTGCTCGGTTTGGTTTCGGAGCGGCAATCTGTCCGGAGCCCGCGCGATTCTTCTCTCGACGCTGGTCCAGGCTCACGACGCGCGCACCCGGTGCGGCTGACGCGGGTGCGTGCGCAGACACCGCAGCAGGCTCGGCAGGCGCGGCCTGCGTGCTCGTCTCGGTCTCGACGGCTGGCGTCGCCTCTACCCCTCCCAAAAGCGCAGCCCGCGCGCGCTCCGCGCCCCAGGCCGCGCACAGATCGTTCCAGTCGGTGCCGGTATCGCCGGGCTCGAACTCGGGCGCGATCACGATGCCTCCGACAGCCGCCGCGGCCTCGTGCGCCTTCGTCTGTCCCGGGTTGCCCGTGGTGCCGTGATCGTTATCCGCGAGGATCACCAGGCGCACGTCGGGCAGCTTCGCGCGCAGCGCCACGGCCACGGGCAGCAGGTTGCCGGCATCGAAGGCCACGGCCACCGGCCAGCCCGTCAGTTCATGCACCGTGGCGCCTGTGGCGTAGCCTTCCGCGATGCCCAGCACGGCGCCTGCCTTGGGCTTGCCAATGGCGTGATAGCGCCCCGCCTTGGCTGTGCCGGTGCCGAACTTCTTGGAACCATCCGGCTGAACAAATTGAAGGCCGAATAACTCGCCCGCGGTGTCGCGCACGGGGATCAGCAACTGCTCGCCGAGCTGGCGGATGCCGTAGGCGCGTACGCACTTCTTCGCCAGGTAAGGGTGCGTGACGCGCACCGACGGTCGGGCTTCAGCCCACAGGCGCGCGGCCTTTTTGCGCCCCTTCTCGCGCTCCGCGTCCAGTGCCGCGGCACGGGCCGCACGTGCGGCCTCGATCCGCTGGCGCGTCTGCGCTTGCTCCGCCGCACTCAGTTCGCGGCCGATGTTGGCGTGCCAGGTGTGCGATGCGCCGGCATCGCGCCATGTGCCGAATTCGCCGGCCGGCAGACCATCACCGTGCAACACGAACCATCCGTTCTTGCTGCCGCGCTTCTCGCCTTCAACATGGAAGCGATGCAGGGCGCCATCGGCCACGATCACGGATCGGTCGGACGGCTCGATACCAGCATCGGCCATCGCGCTGAAGAAGTGATCGAGAATTTCGCCCGTTGAAGGCAAACGATCAGAGTGCATCGCCCGTCATCCAGGCGAAATGCTCGCACCAGTGATTCGCCGGCACTTCGCGCAGGCTGATCGCGGGCAATAGCGAACGCTGTCCAGCGGCTTCGTCGAAGCGGCAATAGCCGAATGGATCATCTCGGGACGGCTGTGCAGTCTCGAAGAATGCGCAATAGCGGCAGGCTTCCCCGGGCCGCCGCACTCGCAACGGCGGGCGACCGCTGCCGGTGCCGCAGTAGCCAGGCAGCACCATGGGCGCGGGCTTCGCGAACAGCTCATCGCCCGGCTTCATTTCGCACTCCGAGACTCCGCGGTGCGGGCCTCGATAAACGCTGCAATCTCGTCAGAGCGCCAAGCGGTGGTGCGAGGGCCGACCTTCAAGCGTTTTGGAAACGTCCCATCGCGTTCGCGCTGATAGATGGTTGACTTACTGCAAGCCGTGCGCCGGACAACTTCCGGCAGGCGAAGCAGGGTTACTTCCGTTGACATGGATAAATTCCTGTTGAAGCCAGTTAAGGCCGACAGGACCATGTTGACGATCAGCCTGTGCCAAGTTAAGAAAAAATTGGCACGACTTTTCGGCTCGCTGCGTTTTGCTCGCGATGCGTTGCGCGATCCAATTCGTTATGGCTGATTCCGGCCGCCGTCGCCGGCCATGCCCAATCGCTCAGCGCGGGAACGGGCTGCGCTTCACCGAGCCAGCTCGCCGACGTATCGAGCGTGTACGCGCACGGCTTTCAGTCTCAGCGCCCCTTCAGCCGCACACCAGTACGGGCCGCCGCAGCGTTCATCGCCTCATGCGCCCAAGAATCAGCGCTGGCCCGCAAGTGCGATTGCGGCATATGACGCGCCGCGATGTTCGCCGTTTCTGGCGTCATCCAGACAACGAACATTCGGCTGTTCTTGCGCCTGATCTTGACCCTGTGGGCAACGAACATGAGCCCGCCACTGATCCCAGGCAGCAACACCGGCGCGGGCTGATCCAGGCTCACGTTCTGCGTGACGCGGTTGTTGCCGGGCTTCCCCGGAAACCATTCAGGCCGCACCAACCCCGCTGCCACCAGCTCCGATTCCGTTCCGGTCACGATCGATTTATGTCCTTTCACTGGTTCCACTCCATGACGCGAGGAAAGGGCGACGGTGCATCTCCCTGACCACGCCACCGGCCCGCCTCATTGCCCGCTGTGATCCGCCGCGGGCTTCGCGGTGATCGCTATGCGGCGCGGGCGAAGGCCCCATGCACGACGCTGCCGCGCTTGAGTCCGTCCAGGTAGTCGGCCCAGGCCTGCATCATCTTCCGGCGCTCATCCAGGTATTGCGCGCGGTCGTACGCGGCGCCCAGCGGGCCGCTGGCCTTGTGTGCGAGCTGGCGTTCGATGGCGTCGGGCTTCCATCCCAACTCGGACAGCAGCGAGCGCGCCGTGGCCCGGAAGCCGTGGCCGGTCATCTGATCGCCCGAGTAGCCCAGGCCACGCAGCGCGGCCGTGATGGCGTTCTCGCTCATGGGCCGCGCTCGGGTGCGGGCGTTCGGGAACAGGTAGCGCGGTGCGTCCGGCTTGGCCGGCATGCCGCCGCCGGTCAGCCGGTGCAGCTCGCGCAGCACCGCCACGGCCTGCGCGCACAGCGGCACGATGTGATTCGCCTTCGTCTTGCTCACGAAGTAGCGCCAGGAAGGCGCGGGGCCGTCCAGCTCGAACTGCGACCATTGCGCGGCGCGCAGCTCGCCGGGACGAACGAACAGGATCGGCGCCAGCTTCAAGGCCGCGAGCACTTCGGGCGTGCCGGTGTAGCCGTCGATTGCGCGCAGCAGCTCGGCAACGGCCTTGGGCTCGGTCAGCGCCGCAAAGTGCTTCGTTGGCTTCTTGGGCTTGAGTGCGCCGCGCAGATCGCGGCAGGGATCGGACGTGGCGCGGCCGGTCGCGATGGCATAGCGAAACACTTCGGAGATTCGCGCCTTCATGCGGTGCGCGGTTTCCAGCTTGTCCCGCGCTTCGATGGCGCGAATCGCGGCGAGCACGTCGGGCGGCTGGATCGCGGCGAGCGGCTTGGCGCCGATGAAGGGATAGGCGAAGGATTCGAGCATCCATCGCGCCTTGCCGTGCGTTCCGGCCGACATGGAATCGGCGCGCATCGCCAGCCACTCGACGGCCACGGCGCGGAATGTGCACTCGGCTTCCAACGCCTTGCGCGCCTTCACCGCCTGCCGGTGTGCGCTTGGGTCGCATCCTGTCGCCAGCAGCGTGCGTCCTTCGTGCCGGCGCTCCCGCGCCAGCCTGAGTGATACCTCGGGGTACGTGCCGAGCGAAAGCATCTTCTCGCGGCCTTCGAACACGTAGGCGAAGCGCCACCACTTCGCGCCGTTCGGGTTCACCAGGATGAACAGGCCATCCTCGCGGGGCAGCTTGTAGGGCGTCGCCTTGGGCTTCGCGTTGCGGATCAGGGTGTCATTCAGGCTCATGGGGTGCTCGACGGGTAACTCGACGGGTAACTCAACCAAAACAGGACTCACATGGTTCAAGTTACCCGTAAAGTTACCCGCCGCAAGTGTCGGCTGTGGCTGGACGCAGGCGGACGACAAAAGACGACGGCCAACAAAAAACCCCGCAAAATGCGGGGCTTCCTGAACTTTCCCGGACTCGCTTGGACGTGTCCGAACTCCGACATGGTGCCCGAAGCCGGACTCGAACCGGCACGACTCGAAAGTCAAGGGATTTTAAGTCCCTGGCGTCTACCATTCCGCCATTCGGGCGTCGCGCGCAAAAACCGGCTTCAGCTTCGGATCAGCTCGATCAGGCCGGCGAGGTAGTGATCCACCAGCAGCAGGGTGAAGATGCCCATGAGGTACACGATCGAGAAGCCGAACGTCTTCATCGGCAGGCCAGGCACCGGCCGCCACTTCAGGCGCACCGCGTACTGCAGGAACCGTCCGCCCAGGGCGAGCGCGCCGGCCAGATAGACCAGTCCGCTCATGCCCGTGACGTACGGGAGCACGGTGACCACGAGCAGCAGCACGGTGTACAGCACCACCTGGGTCTTGGTGAATTCCACGCCGTGCGTGACCGGCAGCATGGGGATGTCGGCCTTGGCGTATTCCTCGCGACGTTCGATGGCCAGTGCCCAGAAATGCGGCGGGGTCCAGATGAAAATGATGAGAAACAGGATCAGCGCATGGGCGTGGACCTCACCGGTCACGGCCACCCACCCGAGCACGGGAGGAGCCGCGCCGGCGGCACCGCCGATGACGATGTTCTGCGGCGTTGCGCGCTTGAGGTAGAGCGTATACACGCCGGCGTAGCCGATGAGCGTGAACTGGGTCAGCCACGCGGACAGCGGATTGACCAGGAACCAGAGCATGGCAAAACCGGCCAGGCCGAGGACGGTGGCGAACGCGATGGATTCGGTCATGCCCAGCGCCCCGGTCACCAGCGGGCGTCCGCAGGTGCGCGCCATGCGCCGGTCGATGTTGCGGTCGATGATCTGGTTGACCGCCGCCGCGCTGGCCGCCTGCAGGCCAATGCCCAGCGTTCCCCACAGCAGCGCACTCAGCGGGGGCAGGCCAGGCACCGCGAGAAACATTCCGACGACGGCGGTGAACACGATGAGCATGACCACGCGCGGCTTGCACAGCTCGTAGTACTCGTTCACACGGTTGCTGGTACGGACGGCCGGGATGGATCGGGGAGTGGCACTCATCGGCGATGCGAGCTCCACGCAAAGAAATTGAGGCTCACCAGAGTGAGCAGCAGGAGGGCGGCGCCGGCATTATGCGCGGCTGCCAGCAGCAACGGCAGCTGAAGCTTGACGGTGGTGATGCCGATGACAACCTGGACGCAAAGAACAGCGGCGAGCAATCCTCCGAACACGCGCCAGCGGCGGTCCGCCCCCTGCATCAACAGGAGGATCGCCAGGGTCGACAGGACCAGCGTGGTCACCAGGGCACCGATGCGATGAAAGTAGTGGATGGTCACGCGGGCCCGGTTGTCGAGCACGCCATGCTCGTAATTGATGCCGAGGCCGCGCCAGAGCGTGAAGGCTTCCGGCACGTCGGTTTCCGGCAGCCAGCGGCCGTGGCAGGTGGGGAAGTCCGGACAGGCCAGCGCCGCATAGTTGGTGCTGGTCCAGCCGCCCAGGAAGATCTGGACCACGAGCACCGCCAGCGCAACCGGTGCCAGCCTCTGGATGGGCTGAAGCGCCGGAGCGCCAGGTGCGGCGGGAGCGTCGGCAGCTCCGGGTTCCCGTTCGGCCTGCCGTGTCGCCAGAAACATCCACACCAGCAGCGAAAGCGTGCTGAGCCCGCCGAAAAGGTGCCCGGTGACGACCAGCGGCTTGAGCTGCCAGGTCACGGTCCACATGCCCAGCAAACCCTGGAAGATGACCAGCCCGACAAGAAACCAGGGCAGCAGGCGCGGCATGCGGAGCTCCCGCCGCCCCAGGACGCTGAGCACTGCAAGGGCGACGATGAGGAGACCCAGCGTCGAGGCAAGGTAGCGGTGCGTCATCTCCTTCCAGGCTTTCGGTGCTTCGACCGGGCGGTCGGGAAACGCCTGCTCGGCTGCTGAAATTTCGTGGCTGGCATCAGGCACGCCGATATGCCCGTAGCACCCGGGCCAGTCGGGGCAACCCAGGCCGGCGTCGGCGAGACGCACGTAGGCACCAAACACCACCACGCAAAAGCAGAGCGCGATGGCGACGAGGTTGAGTCTTCTGAAAGCGGTCACGGGACGGATACGCGGGACGGATACGGATGTACGGGTAACGGAATATGGGCGCCGGATCATCCGATCTGCGAAAGCCGCAACAGCTTGCTGAGGTCCTTCTGCATGCCCTTGAAGTCGGCCTGCGTCTCGCCACCGCGGCGGTAGACCATCAGCCAGTTGCCGTGGGGATCGACGAGATAGGCCGCGGCATCGCCGGGCTGCAGGACGTCGGATAGCCGCGCCCCCACTGCGCCCGCTTCGCCCAGGACATGCAGGTCAGGATGCTCCGGCCGCAGGCGGCCAGCGATGGCTTCCAGATTGGCCGGATCGCCCAGCACCAGCACGCGCTGCACGCGGCTGCGCTTCTCGTTCATGGCAATCCGCACCTGCCGGGTCATGACGAGTTCCCGCAGGCACCCGGGGTCGCAGTCTGCTCCGGCGAGTACCACGTAGGTCCAGCGGCCCTGGAAGAAGGTGCCGTCCAATGCCTCGTGCCTGACGTTCGTCAGGCTCAGTGCCGGCAGCGGCCGCGCCGGGTCCACCAGTTCCCCGTAGTTGGTCTTCCCCGTCGGGCGAAATTCCGGAAACCAGAAGTAGAGCGCGTAGGAAATCAGCAGGGGAAAGAAGAACAGGACGGCAAGCAGAATGAACTGCACCCGACCGCGGGGCGAAACACTGGGTACCGCTTGGGAGTTCACGACGTGCGCCTGCCCGACTTGAAATTGAGTTTGACGAAAAGGAAGAGCAGCGTGGCCGCGAACGCAAACCACTGGGCTGCATACGCATAGTGTCGCGCGGGCGGTACCGGATTGGGCATCGTCCACGCGCGCACGAAGCCGTCCGGTTCGGACGGATCCAGCAGCAGAACGCCCGCGGCCAATTTCCCACCCAGGATGCAGGACAGCTGCTCCTGGCTTGGATAACTCACCACGCGAGGAAATCCCTGGGCGTGGCAGGGCTCGGTGTCGAGCCTGAGCCCTGCTTGCGGCAAGGGACGCCAGTAGCCACTGATGCGACGTGCCTGTGAAGAGACGTCGATCGCGGGCATTACGCGGCGATCGGCGTTTGCCGGGACCCAGCCCCGGTCCACGATGACCCAGCCCCCTTCCAGCGGTACCGGCGTCCAGACGTGATAGCCGGGGATTCCGTCGCGCGTCTGATTGTCCAGCAGCAGCTGCCGGCCGGCATCAAACGACCCGGATGCCTCGACCCGGAGCGTCGTCAACCGATCGGGAGCGGGCGTATCGAGTCGCAGCGTCACGGGGGCAGCAGGCGCCTGTGAACTGAACGCATCCTGCAACGCCTGCTTTGCTTGCCCGCGCCCCACCTGCCACAGCCCCAGCGACACGAACAGCGCCGTCAGCACCGCTGTCGGTGCGATGGACCAGAGGGGGGGATGGAACCGACCGGGCATGGGCGTGAGACTAGGCCTTGAGCGCAATCCGGCGTGCGACGGCGCTAACATCCATGCCCCGTGCACTCCAGCCCAGCGTTCATGCTCATCAAGCTCCTCATCATCGCCCTGCTGATCGCCATCATCGTTGCATTGGTGTTTGGCGGAGTGTTCCTGATCAAGGACCCCAGCACCAGCAAACGCACCTTGAAGGCGCTGTCGTGGCGGGTGGGCCTGCAGGTGGCGCTGATCGTATTGCTGGTCGTGGCGTTCTTCATGGGCTGGCTCAAGCCACACGAAGTGGGCGGATAGCATCGGTTTGCCTGGCCCGCAGAGACGAAGAAGGCCCGTTTCCGGGCCTTCTTGCCATCCCTCGCAGCGTTAAAGCACGTAGACGAATATGAACAGGCCCACCCATACCACGTCGACGAAGTGCCAGTACCAGGCAACGCCTTCGAACCCGAAATGACTCTCCGGCTTGAAATGACCTGACATCAGCCGGAAAGTGATCGTGATCAGCATGATGGTGCCGAGCGTCACGTGCATGCCGTGGAAGCCCGTCAGCATGAAGAACGTGGAGCCGTAGATGCCGCTGGACAGCTTGAGATTCAGTTCCGCGTAGGCGTGGTGATATTCCGTGGCCTGGCAGTACAGAAAAATCGCGCCCAGTGCGACGGTCGCCCACATCCACCAGATGCAGGCTGCACGATGGTTCGACTTGAGTGCGTGGTGCGCCATGGTGATGGTCACGCCGGACGTGAGCAGCAGCACCGTGTTGAGAAAGGGCAATCCCCAGGCGCCGATGGTCTCGAACTCGCCCCCGATCTTCGCCGGACCATTGGTCGGCCAGATGTTTTCGAACGCCGGCCAGTGAACCAGATGCGTCGCCATCTTGGTGCCTTCACCCGACAGCCAGGGGATTGAAAGTTCGCGCGCGTAATAGAGCGCGCCGAAGAAGGCAGCGAAAAACATCACCTCGGAGAAGATGAACCACGCCATCGCCATGCGGTACGTGCCGTCCACCGCCTTGTTGTACTTGCCGTGCTCGCTCTCCAGCGAAACCGCGCGCAGCCAGCGGAAGATGATGTAGATGGCCGCAGCGGCGCCGATCCAGATCGGGACGGGCCCGATATGTTTCTGCTCCAGGTACCCTGCGACGCCGACGATGGTCGCCGCGAGCCCGGCCGTGAGCACGAACGGCCACGCGCTTGGATCTGGGACGAAATAACGGCTCGGTGGGGCTCCTGCAACGTCGTCGTGTGCGCCCTGCGTGGTGGCGTGAGTGGCCATCGATAGTGCTCCCTGGTCTCTTCTAACTTTGTTTCTGAACTGCCGGCGCAACGAGCGCCGACTCGGTCACATCGAAAAACGTGTACGACAACGTCACCGTATCGACATCCGCGGGAAGTTGCGGATCAATGAAAAACCTCACTGGCATCTGTTTTTCTTCGCCAGGCTGAAACGCCTGATGATTGAAGCAGAAACACTCCGTCTTCCGCAGATGCTTCGCCGCATTCCACGGCGCTACGTTGGGCACCGCCTGGGCCACCAGATTGTGTCCTTCCGTGTTGCGCGCGTGGAAATTGACGGTTGAAAGCTGGCCTGGGTGAACCACGATTTCGGAGACTTCCGGGCGAAATTCCCATGAGCGCCCCCCGTTGACCGTGGTCACAAATATCACTTTGACGAGTCGGGACTCGTCGATGGCGGGCATCGCATTGGCATCTGCCGCCATGCCGGACAGCTTGCCGTTGATCCCCGTGGCCTTGCAGATCGCCGTGTAGATGGGCCCAAGGGCGAAACCGAATCCGAACATGCCGACAACGACGAGGAGCAATCGCCAGCTCTGACGCTTCCCTTCTCCTGTCGACACGCTCATTTTCGGGTCTGGATGTAAACGAATCCCACCAGGAAGATCACCGCGAGCAGGGCGTGAACCAGCGCCAGGATGATGTTCTGGCGCGACTTCTTCACCTGCAGGGGGGCAGCCATCTGCATCATCGAATCAGGCGGTCTTGTGGTGGCCGTAACCATCACCCGTGTCGTGCACGGCCGTCACCTCCGAGTCTCCGACGACGGGAGGATCGTTGAACGTGTGGTAGGGAGCCGGGGACGGCACGGTCCACTCCAGACCATGTGCGCCTTCCCAGACGCGATCCGTTGCCTTCTGACCCTTCTTCATCATGCAGGCGATCATGTTGAAGATGAAGATGAACTGCGCAAGGAAAAACACGAACGCCCCGACCGTCGAGATCACGTTGAAATCAGTGAACTGCACGGCGTAGTCAGGCACGCGGCGCTGCATGCCGGCCAGCCCCGAGAAATGCTGCGGGAAGAAGGTGACATTGACGAAGATGGCCGAAAGCCAGAAGTGCACCTTGCCCCAGAACTCGTTGTACATGATGCCGGACCATTTCGGGATCCAGTAGTACACCGCGGCAATGATGGAGAACACGGCGCCCGGCACCAGCACGTAGTGGAAATGCGCGACCACGAAGTAGGTGTCGTGGTACTGGAAGTCCACCGGCGCGATGGCCAGCATCAGGCCAGAGAAGCCACCGATGGAGAACAGGAACACGAAAGCGATCGAGAACAGCATGGGCGTCTCGAAGGTCATCGAGCCGCGCCACATGGTCGCAATCCAGTTGAACACCTTCACGCCCGTGGGCACCGCGATCAGCATGGTGCTGAACATGAAGAACAGCTCACCCGCCAGCGGCATGCCGACGGTGAACATGTGGTGCGCCCAGACGATGAAGCTCAGGAAGGCGATGGACGCGGTGGCATACACCATCGAGTCGTAACCGAAGAGCGTTTTGCGGGCGAAGGTCGGGATGATGGTCGACACCACGCCGAAGGCCGGCAGGATGAGGATGTACACCTCCGGGTGTCCGAAGAACCAGAAGATGTGCTGGAACATCACCGGGTCACCACCGCCGCTGGCGGTGAAGAAGCTGGTGCCGAAATACTTGTCGGTGAGCAGCATGGTGACTGCGCCCGCGAGCACCGGCATGGTTGCGATGAGCAGGTACGCCGTGATCAGCCAGGTCCAGCAGAACAGCGGCATCTTCAGCAGCGTCATCCCCGGTGCGCGCAGGTTCAGGATGGTCACGACGACGTTGATCGCGCCCGTGATCGAGCTGATGCCCATCAGGTGGATGGCGAAGATCAGGAACGGGAAGCCGCCGCCCGTCTGCAGGACAAGCGGGGGATACATCGTCCAGCCACCCGCAGGACCGCCACCCGGCATGAAAATGGTGGACAGGAGCAGGGTGAAAGCAAACGGCAGAATCCAGAAACCCCAGTTGTTGACGCGCGGAAGCGCCATGTCCGGCGCGCCGACCATCATCGGCACCATCCAGTTCGCCAGCCCGGTGAATCCGGGCATGACGCCGCCGAAGATCATCACCAGCGCGTGCAGCGTGGTCATCTGGTTGAAGAACTCCGGATCCACGAACTGAAGGCCGGGATGCCAGAGCTCGGCACGGATCACCAGCGACATCAGGCCGCCGATGAAAAACATGGAGAACGAGAAGATCAGGTACAGCGTGCCCAGATCTTTATGGTTGGTCGTCTTGACCCAGCGCATGAAGCCCGGCTCGGGACCATGGTGAGCGTGGTCGTCATGATCGTGTCCTGCGTGATCGTGCGCGTGATCGTGCGTAGCCATGTTCTATTCCTCGACGCTGATTTCAGGCTTCTATGCCGAACCGTTGATTGATTTACTTGCCGCGCTGGGCTGCAACCTGCGAAGCCTGGACCACGCCGCCACTGTTCCCCCAAGAATTGCCGACGTAGGTCACCACCGCCGCCACATCGGCGTCAGACAGATGCGCAAACGGAGGCATCACGTTCTTGCCCTTTAGCACCTGGGTTACGAACGCGTCCGCCGGCCCCTTCACAACGGGACTCCCATGCAGCGAAGGAAACGTCGGCGGCATGCCCTGCCCGCCCGCCTGATGGCACGCTGCGCAATTGCCGTTGAATACCTTTTCGCCGGCCGCGATCAGGCTTTCCTTGGATGCGCCCGCCGGTGCCGCCGCAGCGGCAGGAGCAGGCGCAGCAGCGACTTCGACAGGCGCCGCCGCGGCCGGATGGGCTGGCGCCGCGTCGGAGGCGACGGCCGGTGCGGCCGCAGCCACCTCCTCCTTCTTCTGCCCTTCGATCCAGGCCTTGTAGTCAGCCTTGGATACCACCTTGACGACAATCGGCATGAACCCATGGTCGCGGCCGCAGAGTTCAGCGCAGACCCCGCGATAAGTGCCTTCCTTGTCGACCTTGGTCCAGATTTCGTTCACGTACCCCGGAATGGCGTCCTTCTTAACCGAAAAGGCCGGCACCCACCAGGCGTGGATCACATCGTTTGCAGTGACGAGGAACCGGATCTTGGTATCCACCGGCAGCACCAGCGGGTGGTCCACGTCGACCAGATAGTTTTCCACCGTGTTGGGATCGATGCCAGAACCGAGCTGGCGAGCGCGGTTGGAATCTGCCGTCAACGACGAGAAAAACTTCACGTCGGTGCCGACGTACTCGTACTGCCATTTCCACTGATAACCGGTGACCTTCACCGTCATTTCCGCATGGCGCGTGTCATCCATGCGGATGAGCGTTCCCGCTGCGGGGATGGCCATGCTGATGAGGATCACGAACGGAATCGCAGTCCAGATGATTTCCACGGTCGTGGATTCGTGGAAATCGGCCGGCTTGGGATGCACCGAGCGGCGATGGGCGAACACCGAGTAGAACATCGCGCCAAATACGACCACGGCGATGGCGACGCAGACCCAGAAGATCAGCATGTGCAGGTCATAGACTTCGCGGCTGATCTCGGTCACGCCCTTCGTGATGTTCCAGCGCTCGCCCGTGTAGGCCATGGCCGACGCGCTCGCGAGACACCCCGCCACCGCCATTGCCGATCGGGACAGCAGCCGCGATGCGGTCAGGCTGAGCTTGTTCTTCGCCATCTATCCTTCTCCCAAAGTCATTTTTGCCTGCGCCGCCACTGCTGGCGCGACGGGCGTTCTTAGCAATTCGCGAAACCGTACCAGCAATGCTTCCTTCTCTTCCAGGATCAGGCAGCGCCCGATCTCGATTCTTTGTCCCGAACTGCCGAGCATCAGGTGCCCGGCCTGCCGGTTTCGCGGGTCGGGCTCGATCCAGGCCCGGGTCCACGCGCGCGGCAATTCGATCACCGTTCCCGCACCGCGCCCGATCATTCCCACTTCCAGCCTGACCCGAAGCGCAGAAAACCTCACCACCTCGCGATACCCGTTGCGCCGCATCGCCACAATCAGCGCAGTGCCCAGCGCCGCGAGTTCGAGCCCAGCAAAAGGTAGCACCGGCCAGAAACCCAACCAGGTGCAATACGCGGCACAACCCAGGGTGCCAAGACTCGCCAGCCCCATGAAGGTCCATGCGCCGCGCACACTCAGGGAAGCGTTGGGGCCAATCACGAAACAACTTTCGTGGGCTGCGTCCAAGGGAGTGTGTGGGGACCAGACTTCTTGTATGTGGCTGCGCGTCGAGCGTGGCGTCCGGCGCGGATTCTAGTTGAAGCACGCGAACGCGCGCAAAGCATGGGAAAAGGCCGCCAGCCCATCGCCCGGCGCCATGCAAAAAAGAGCTTGCCAGTGGCAGCGAAAATGCCACGCGACGCGCTTCTGGGCCCGTCTGCGGTACCGGTCGGTGCACGCCCCGCGGCCACCCGCCTACGCCCGAACCAGGATCTCGCGCAACACCCCGGCGAAAGGCCGCTCGTCGCCGCGGATGACGCCCAGCAGCGGCACCTCCAGGCGATTGCGCAGATCCTCGATGTTGGCCGTCAGCGCCGGCATGCGCGTCGGCAGCACATTGGCGACCCACCCCAGCAGCCGCGTCCCGCTGGCGATCGAGCGGGCCGTGAGCAGCGCGTGGTTGAGGCAGCCCAGGCGCATGCCAACGACCAGCACCACCGGCCACTGCCGGCCACTGACCCAGTCCGCAATCGTGGCACGGCCGTCCAGCGGCACCTGCCAGCCCCCTGCCCCTTCGACGATGACCAGCTCGTGCCGGCGTGCCAACCACGCGAGCGCCGTATCCAAAAGGCGTAGGTCGATACCGACGCCGTCTGCGCGCGCGGCCAGGTGCGGCGCAATCGGGCGCCGCAGGGCATAGGGATTGATTCGATCGAGCGGCAGCACGCTGCCACTTGCCTTCTGCAGCTGGCGCGCGTCGCTGTTGACCCAGCCGTCCGCCGTCTGCCGGCACCCGGCGGCCACGGGCTTGTAGCCGCAGGCCCGGATGCCCTGCTCCCGCGCCGCCCGCAACAGGCCGCAGCTCACGCGCGTCTTGCCCACGCCCGTGTCGGTGCCGGTGATGAAGATCGTGCGAGCCGACGAGCCCTTGCGCACGGTGCCGCCGTCCGGATGTGCCCCCTTCATCCCGAGCGGACGGCCGCAGCGAGCGCATCCAGCAGCGCATCGATCTGGTCGGCGGAATGCGCAGCAGACAGGGTGATCCTCAGCCGCGAGGTGCCCTCGGGCACCGTGGGAGGCCGAATGCCGGCCACCCAGAACCCGCGCTCGTACAGCGCACGCGAAATGGCCATGGTGCGCGCCGCGTCGCCGATGACCAGCGGCAGGATCGGCGTGGACGCGTGCAGTCCGGCGGACTGGCCCTCCGGCGGGCCCAGCTTCAGCCCGAGCTGGCCGGCGCCGTTCACCAGGTGCCGGATATTGGCGTGCAGGCATTCGCGCAGCCCCGGCTCGGTCTCGACGATGCGCAGCGCTTCGCGCGCCGCGGCGGCGATGGCCGGCGGCGGCGCGGTCGAAAACACCCAGCTGCGGGCGCGCTGGATCAGGAACTCGATGAGGTTCTCGCTGCCGGCCACGAAGGCCCCGGCTGCGCCCAGGGACTTGCCGAGCGTGGCCACGTAAATGTCGGGCCGCACGCCAAAAAACTCGGGGGCGCCGCGACCGTTCCGGCCGATCACGCCGAAGCCGTGGGCGTCATCGATCATCAGCGCGGCGGCGCGCGCGCGGCACAGCTCGGACAGCTGCGGCAGCGGCGCCAGGTCGCCGTCCATGCTGAACACGGCGTCGGTGACCAGCAGGCGCATCTCGTCGTCCGCCCGCGGTGCGCTCAGGGCGTCGTCGAACGCGCGGACATCGGCGTGCCGCACGCGCTCGTAATGCGCGCCGGACAGGCGCCCGCCGTCGATCAGCGAGGCGTGGTTGAGTTCGTCGGCCACCAGAACGTCGTGACGAGTGAGCAGCGCCTTCAGCACGCCCAGGTTGGCCGCCCAGCCCGAGGAGAACAGCAGCACGCGCGGGAAGCCGGTGAACGCCGCGAGCGCCTCCTCCAGGTCCCGGTGCGCCGCGCTGTAGCCGCTGATGAGCGCTGAAGCCCCGCTTCCGGTGCCGTGCCGGGCGAGCGCCTGCTGGGCGGCGGCGGCAACACGCGGGTCGGACGCCAGTCCCAGGTAATCGTTGCTGCAGAAATTGAGGCAGTCGCGCCCGTCCACGCGGATGCGAACGCCGTGCGCGCCCTCGATGGTGCGGCGGGTGCGGTAGAGATCGGCCGCGCGCTGGACGGCCAGTTCGGCCCGGAGCCGCGCTTCGAGGGGGGAGGTCATCGAAATTGCGCCGCGGCATTCACGCCGCGGCGCCAAATGGCGGTGGCTTCAGCAGCAGGCCGCGCCGCTGCACGTCGGCCCCGCCATTAGCGGCAGCGCAGCTTCCACCAGGGGCTCGACCGCGTTCTGCTCCTGGCCTTGCACGCGGATGCCGAGCCGCGCCAGCAGCGCCCGGTCCTTCAGGTTCTGCGGGTTTTCGGTGGTGAGCAGCTTGTCGCCATAGAAGATGGAGTTGGCGCCCGCGAAGAAGCACAGCGCCTGGAGCTCGTCGCTCATGGCGGTGCGACCTGCCGACAGGCGCACGGCCGAGCGCGGCATCATGATGCGCGCCACCGCGATCTGGCGGACGAAATCCAGCGGATCGATCGCGTCCACGCCCTTGAGCGGCGTGCCCTCCACCTGCACCAGGTTGTTGATGGGCACGCTGTCGGGGTGCGCGGGCAGGTTGGCCAGCTGCCGCAGCAGTTCGGCGCGATCCTCGGGCTGCTCGCCCATGCCGACGATGCCGCCGCAGCAGGTCTTCATGCCGGCCTTGCGCACGTGTTCCAGCGTATCCAGCCGGTCCTGGTAGGTGCGCGTGGTGATGATCTTGCCGTAGAACTCCGGCGAGGTATCGAGGTTGTGGTTGTAGTAATCCAGGCCCGCGTCGGCGAGCCGCTGCGCCTGCGATTCCTTCAGCATGCCCAGCGTCATGCAGGTTTCCAGGCCCAGTTCCTTGACCTCGCGCACCATGGCCTCGACCTTGCCCAGGTCGCGATCCTTGGGCGAGCGCCAGGCCGCGCCCATGCAGAAGCGCGTGGCGCCGTTGGCCTTGGCTTCGCGGGCCGCCTCCACCACCGCCTGCACTTCGATCAGCGGCTCCTTTTTCAGGCCGGTCTCAAAGCGCACCGACTGCGGGCAATAGCCGCAATCCTCCGGGCAGGCGCCGGTCTTGATCGACAGCAGGGTGGAAAGCTGCACCGTGTTGCGGGGGTGGTGCTGCCGGTGCAGCGTGTGCGCCTGGAACAGCAAGTCGTTGAACGGCATGGCAAACAGCGCCTGCACCTGTTCGCGCGTCCAGTCGTGGCGCAGGTCTGGGTCAGGGCGGGACAGGTCGTTCACGGGGGATTCTCGGAGGTTTGATTGGACCAATGGCTTGCACCGCGGCGGCGCTGCCTTCACTGTCAGGCGAGTTTCCGAGCCTGGGCGCGAGGTTGTCAACTTGAACCTGCATGCGTGGGTTGACGACCTGATCCATCTCCTTGCCCCGCCCGCGTGCGCGTTCTGTGGCCAGCCCGGAACGCCGGACGAAGCCTGCTCCGGCTGCGAATCCGACCTGCCCTGGAACCGGGTCTGCTGCCCCGGCTGCGCCCAGCCGTCTGCCGCCGCAGCGCTCTGCGCCGACTGCCTGCGCCGGCCCCGCGCCTTCGACGCGGCCTGGACGGCGTTCGTGCTCGCCGACCCCGTGCGCCGCGGCATCCACCGCCTGAAATACGCCGCGCGCTTCGACGAGGGGCGGACCCTGGGCCGCCTGATGGCCCGCCGCCTGGCGCAACGGCAGGTCGCCCTGCCGGACCTGGTGATTCCGGTGCCCTTGAAGCGCTCGCGCCTGTTCTTCCGGGGCTATAACCAGACACTGGAGCTGGCGCGTGCGCTCACGTCGATCCTGCCGCTCCAGGTCGTTCCCGATGCGGCGCAACTGGTGCGCACGCCGCTGGAGCAGATTGGCCAGACGGCCGCGCAGCGGCGGCGCAACCTGCGCGGCGCGTTTGCCATCGATCGCGACCTGTCCGGCAAGCGCGTCGCGCTGCTGGATGACGTCATGACCACCGGCGCCACCCTGGAAGCCCTGGCCCGGGCCGCCCGCAAGGCCGGCGCCGCCCACATCGAAGCCTGGGCGCTGGCGCGGGCGCCGTAACAGCCGCCAGCCCGGGCGGGCTAGGTCCGGGAGCTCTCGGCCGCCTTTTCGATGCGTTCCAGAAACTCGTCGGCAAGAGCGGAGAACTTGCCCTGGATGAACGCCGGTGCGATGGCCTTGAACATCGCCGGAACGGGAACGCCGCGCAGCTCCCCGTAGACGGTCAGCTTGAGCGCGGCCGCGGCACCTTCACCGCTGAACTCGATGCGCCCGTCGATCACCGCGTTGCCGATGTCTCGCAGCCCCTCCCAGCGCACCGTGGCAGCGTCTGGTTCCACGGTGCAACGCGTGCCGAAAACCACGTCGTGCGCGATCTTGGCGGCCGGCGAGCCAATGGTCTTGAGGTCGAGCTGGTAGCCGGCATTTCCCAGCGGCGTCAGCTTCTTGAGCTTGGGAAACTGACGGAGCGTGCCTTCGGTGTCGCGCAGCAAGGCCGCGACCTGTGCGGCGGACAGCGTGACGGGCCGCTGCCGAGTGACTTCGATCGTGATGTTCAAATCTGCCCCTCCCCAGGATTCAGGGGAGGTTGGCACGGGCCTCTGCCTGAAGCCTTGGCCGGCGCGTCAGGCGGCGCGACGAACAAGGCCAAGGCCGGTGCCTGCCGCTACTTCAGCGCGCCGAGGATGCGCTGGAAAATCTCTTCGAGGCCGCCTACGCCTTCCACGGTCACGAGCTTGCCCTGCCCTTCGTAGTAGGCCAGCAGCGGGCTGGTCTCGGCGTTGTAGACCTTGATGCGGTTGCGGATCACGTCTTCCTTGTCGTCGGCGCGACCTTCCTTGACGGCGCGTTCGAGCAGGCGCGTGACGATTTCCTGGTCGTCCACGTGCAGGTGCACGGCCTTGCCGATTCCAGGCTGACCGAGCTTGACCAGCATCTGGTCGAGGACCTGCGCCTGCGTGGTGTTGCGCGGGAAGCCGTCGAGGATGAAGCCGTTCTTCGCATCCGGCTCGGCCAGGCGTTCCTGCACGATGCCGATCACGATGTCGTCCGCCACCAGGCCACCGGCGTCCATGGCGATCTTCGCGATCTTGCCGAGCGCGGTGCCGGACTTCACGGCCGCGCGCAGGGCGTCCCCGGTCGAAATCTTGGGGATTCCCAACTGGCCTACCAGCTTGTCCCCCTGCGTGCCCTTGCCCGATCCCGGCGCGCCCAGCAGTACTAGTCTCATTTCGATGCGTCGCTTCTCTATTTAGTCCTGTGCCGGACAAGAACGTAGGTACTTCCGAAGATCGAGACCCGACCCCAGGGCCAAGCCTCGCGGGTACTCGCCGCATGAATTGTGCCGGATGAACAGGCCTTTCGGCCAGCGCGGCACCCTATAACCGGCCTGGCGATGCCCTGGAATCGCAGTGCTATGATCGCGCGCGTTCCTTGGAAGTGTTGCGGTAGTTGGCCTGCCCGAACCTCGCGATCACAGCGAGCACGTCGCGAATTTCGGTCCATCTCGAAGCAGAATAGGGGAGTCCGTCATGCTGGTGAACTATGCCTTGCTGATCGCGCTGGGGTGCGCGCTTGCCGCCATCGTCTACGGCGCCGTGGTGGCGAAATGGATCGTCGGCAAACCGGCGGGAACGGCCCGCATGCAGGCCATCTCGGCAGCGGTGCAGGAAGGCGCCGGCGCCTACCTGCGACGCCAGTACACCACCATCGCGATGGTTGGCGTGGCCCTGTTCCTTGTGATCGGGCTGGTGCCGAAGCTGGGCTGGGCCACGGCCGTCGGATTTGCCATTGGCGCGGTGCTGTCGGGCGTGGCCGGGTTCATCGGCATGTTCGTTTCGGTCCGCGCCAACGTGCGGACGGCGCAGGCGGCCACGGTGAGTCTTAACGATGCGCTCAACGTCAGCTTCAAGGGCGGCGCGATCACCGGCATGCTGGTGGTGGGCCTGGGTCTGCTGGGCGTGGCCGGCTATTTCATGCTGGTGATGAGCGGCGAACCGGGCGCCGCGACGCTCAACGCGGCGCTGCAACCCATGATCGGCCTGGCCTTCGGTTCGTCGCTGATCTCCATCTTCGCGCGACTGGGCGGCGGCATCTTCACCAAGGGCGCCGACGTGGGCGCCGACCTGGTGGGCAAGGTCGAAGCCGGCATTCCCGAGGATGACCCGCGCAACCCGGCGGTGATCGCCGACAACGTGGGCGACAACGTGGGCGACTGCGCCGGCATGGCGGCCGACCTGTTCGAGACCTATGCCGTGACCGTGATCGCCTCGATGCTGATCGCCGGCATCTCGTTCGACACCTATGACTGGGCCGGCGCCATGTACCCGCTGCTGCTGGGCGCCGTGAGCATCATCGCGTCCATCGTCGGCACCTTCTTCGTGAAAGCGCGCGAGGGCGGCAAGATCATGAATGCGCTGTACCGCGGGCTCGCCGTGTCGGGTGTGCTGGCGGCCGTCGCGTTCTACTTCGTGACCACCGCGGTGTTCCCGGCCGGCCTGGGCATGCCCCTTTTCTGGTGCGCCATGATCGGCCTGGGCCTGACGGCGGCGCTGGTCGTCATCACCGAGTTCTACACCGCGACGGAATACGGCCCGGTGCAGCAGATCGCCCTGGCATCGGAGACCGGGCACGGCACCAATGTCATCGCCGGCCTGGCGGTTTCGATGAAATCGACTGCGGCGCCGGTGCTGGTGGTGGCGCTCGCCATCTGGAGCACGTTCGACATCGCCGGCCTGTTCGGCATTGCCATTGCCGCCACCGCGATGCTGTCCATGGCCGGCATGATCGTGGCGCTGGATGCCTACGGCCCCATCACCGACAACGCCGGCGGCATCGCGGAAATGAGCGGCATGGACAAGGACATCCGCAAGATCACCGATGCCCTCGACGCCGTCGGCAACACCACCAAGGCGGTGACCAAGGGCTACGCCATCGGCTCGGCGGGGCTGGCTGCGCTGGTCCTGTTCGCGGACTATTCGCACAAGCTCGGCGAACTGGGCACGAAGGTGGACTTTGCCATCAGCAACCCGGACGTGGTCATCGGCCTGCTCATCGGCGGCATGATCCCCTACCTGTTCGGCGCCTTCGCGATGCAGGCGGTGGGACGCGCGGCCGGCGCGGTGGTGATCGAGGTGCGCCGCCAGTTCCGCGAGATCAAGGGCATCATGGAAGGCACCGGCAAGCCGGAGTACGGCGCGGCCGTGGACCTGCTGACCAAGGCCGCCATCCGCGAGATGATCATCCCGTCGATGCTGCCGCTGTTCATCCCGATCGTGGTCGGCCTGACCCTGGGCCCCAACGCGCTGGGCGGCCTGCTGATGGGCACCATCGTCACCGGCCTGTTCGTGGCCATTTCCATGTGCACCGGCGGCGGCGCCTGGGACAACGCCAAGAAGTACATCGAGGAAGGCCATCACGGCGGCAAGGGCTCGGAAGCGCACAAGGCCGCCGTCACCGGCGATACCGTGGGCGACCCCTACAAGGACACGGCCGGCCCGGCCATCAACCCGCTGATCAAGATCATCAACATCGTGGCGCTGCTGCTGGTGCCGCTGCTGTAGGAGGGTCCGAGTAGGCGGCGGTTCTCATGGTGCAATGCACAAGGGAGACGCCGCCCGTTATAATCAGGCTCCCTTTTCCAACCAGGCTCAGCGATGTCCTTATCCCTCGTCCCCATTGGCAAGAACGTCCCAGAAGATGTGAATGTTGTCATCGAAATCCCGATGAACAGCGAGCCGGTGAAGTACGAGGTCGACAAGGAGTCCGGCGCGATCTTCGTCGACCGCCTGCTGACCACGCCGATGCGCTACCCCTGCAACTACGGCTACATCCCGCACACCCTGTGCGGCGACGGCGACCCCATCGACGCGCTGGTGATGATGCCCATGAAGCTCATCCCGGGATGCATCATCAGCTGCCGGCCCATCGGCATGCTGGAAATGGAAGACGAAGGCGGCACCGACGAGAAGCTCATCGTGGTGCCGGTGGACAACGTCAGCCGCCTCTACAGTGACGTCGACAGCGTGCGCTCCCTGCCCGCGCTGATGCGCGACCAGATCGCGCACTTCTTCGAGCACTACAAGGACCTCGAAAAGGGCAAGTGGGTCAAGGTCAAGGGCTGGCATGGCCCCAACGACGCCAAGAAGGCCATCCTCGACAGCATTGCGCGCTACAAGGCCGAACCGGTCGCCCCCAACTTCTGAGCGGGCTCAGCGCAGCAGCAGCAGGCGCGGGACTGCGTCCCGCCCTGCCCACACCACGGCGTTCTGATCATGACGACGGCCGGTCTCGCAGCAGGCTTCGCGAGCCAGGCCGAGCACCAGGACGCTGGCTTCCCCCGGCCAGGCATTGGTCGGATCGCGGCCAAAACCTTCAAACAGGCTGAACCCCGCAGTCCGGAATTCCGCAGCCAGCGCCGCCTGCCGCACCTGGTTCTCAGCGCTCCCGAGCAAGCGCCCCCGCGGATTGCAGGCGGTGAGAAAGCCGGCGCAGTTCTGGCCGAGCAGATCCATCAGCCTTGCCAGCCCGGCGCAGTGCTGGTCAATCCGCATCTGGAACGGTGGAACGCAGCCGCTCACCTCGTACACCGCCGCGCGATACAGGCGGACAAGTTCCGGCGGCTGCCGCGTTGGCGGATCGGGAGCGTCCATGCGACGAGCCTAGTTTCCGCCGCGCTGGCACGCCACGCCGGTGTCATCGAAGCCGCCTGACGTGCCCGCCTACGACGCCCTCATCATCGGCGCCGGGCACAACGGGCTGGTCTGTGCCCACGACCTGGCCCGGGCCGGGCGCAAGGTGCTGGTGCTGGAACGGCGCGCGATCGTGGGTGGCGCGGCGGTCACGGAGGAAATCGCGCCCGGCTACCGCTGTTCGACCGCCTCGTACGTGGTCAGCCTGCTCCTGCCGGAAATCGAGCGGGACATGCGCCTGGCCGACTTCGGCTACAAGGTGCTGGCGCGCAGCCCGTCCTCGTTCACGCCGTTCGCGGACGGCCGATCGCTGACGATGGGCGCCGACCCCGATCTCAACCGTCGCCAGATCGCGCAGTTCTCCGCCCGGGATGCCGAGGCCTACCCGCGCTACACCTCCCTGCTCTCGCGCATCGCCGAGCACCTGGATCCCGTGCTTACCGGCACCCCGCCCGAGCTGCTGCCCCTGCCGCCGGACTGGCGTCGGCGCGGATGGCGGGACCGGCTGCGCAACCTGCGTCGCGGCGGCCGACTGTATGCCGCGCTGAAAGGCCTGGGCAGCGACCTGCCCGAGGCCATCGAACTGCTGACCGGCGCGGCCATGCCCATCCTGGACCGGTGGTTCGAATCGCCCGAACTCAAGGGCACGCTCGCCACCGACGCCATCATCGGCACCTTTGCCCCGCCGTCGGCGCCCGGCACCGGATACGTGCTGCTGCACCACGTCATGGGGACGGCGGGTGGTGCGCGCGGCGTCTGGGGCTACGTGCAGGGCGGGATGGGCGCGCTGACCCAGGCCATGGCCTGCGCCGGTCAGCGCCTGGGCGTGGAGATCCGCTGCGACGCCGAGGTGGTGGAAATCCTCGCCGAACACGGCCGCGTGCGCGGCGTGCGCCTGGCCGACGGCTCGGTGATCGAGGCCACGCAGGTCGCCTCCAACGCCACCGCGCGCGTCACCTTCGAGAGGCTGCTGCGCCGCGAGCACCTGCCCGACGCCTTCCACGCGGCGGTACGGCGCATCGACTACGCCAGCGCTTCGGTCAAGATCAACCTCGCCGTGTCCGAACTCCCGCAGTTTTCCTGGATGCCGCCGCGCGACGCGGCCGGCGAACCCGGACCAGGACCCGGACCCGAGCATCGCGGCACCATCCACATCAACGCGCTCCCCGAACAGATCGAGCGCGCCTACGAGGACGCCCGCCGCGGCATGCCCAGCGCGCATCCGGTGATCGAGATGGTGATTCCGACCACGGTGGACGCCACGCTCGCGCCGCCGGGCCACCACATCGTCAACCTGTTCGTGCAGTACGCGCCGTACACGCTGGCGCAGGGGAACTGGGACGATCTGCGCGAGCCGTTCGCGGATCGCTGCGTGGCGGAAGTCACCCGCCACGCGCCCAATCTCTCGCGCAGCGTGCTGCACCGCGAGGTGCTGGCCCCGCCGGACATCGAGCGGCGCTTCAACCTGTGCGGCGGCAACATCTTCCAGGGCGCGATGCCCCTGCACCAGCTGTTCAGCCTGCGCCCGGTCCCGGGCTGGAGCGACTACGCCACCCCGGTCAAGGGCCTGTTCCTGTGCGGCGCGGCGGCGCACCCGGGCGGCGGCGTGATGGGCGCCTGCGGCCGCAACGCCGCGCAGGCCATGCTGCGCGGCTGAGCACCTCACCCCATACCCGGGGTCACCCGGGTTCAGTGCGTGGGCAGATCAAACCCGAAGATGCTGCCGCCGCCCTCGCGGCGCTCGTACCAGAGATACCCGCCCATCTGCGTCACGTCGTGCTTGGCAATTGCAAGGCCAAGCCCCGACGAATACTGCGGCCGCACGCTGGCGGTCGCCAGGCTGAGAAATCGCGTGAACAGGCGCGCCTGGTCGTGCACGGCAATGCCCGGCCCGCGATCCATCACGCGGCATTGCACAAAGCCGTTCCGGGCCGGCATCACCGCGACCTCCACGGTGCTGCCCGCGGGCGAATACTGCACGGCGTTGGAAAGCAGGTTCTGCAGGACGTTGCGCGTCACTTCCGGGTCGGCCCTCACCTCGGCCGGCTGGCCGGCGATCGTCAGCGTGACCTCGCAGGCTTCAGCCGCGGTGCGTTGAACGCGGACCGCGTGGGTCACCACCTCCAGGAGGTCGATCTGCTGGGCCGAGAACTGCCGCAGGCGCTGGCCTTCGGCGCCGCGCGCCAGGAAGCGCTGGATGAATTCGAGCGCAAAACGGGCGCTGGTCACGATTTCCGACGCCAGCTCGGTGCGGCGTTCCGGATCCTGCCCCGAACGCGCAAGCCCCTCGGCGGCAAACAGCACGCAGGTCAGGGGGTTCTTGAGGTCATGCGCCACCACGTTGGTGACTTCCTCGCGCTCCCGGAGCATCTGCGCCAGGCGATCGCGCGAACGCTTGAGATCGACATGCGTGCGGACCCTCGCCAGCAATTCCTCGATGACGAAGGGCTTGGTCACGTAGTCCATGGCGCCGGAATTGAACGCCTTGGCCACGCCGGAGCGTTCCGCCGAGCCGGTGAGAAAGATCACGGGAAGGTCGGCGAGCCCGGGCAGCCGATGCAGCTGCTCGCAGGTGGTGAAGCCGTCCATGCCGGGCATCATCACGTCCAGCAGCACCAAATCAGGCGTCGCCTGCGCCGCCAGATTCACCGCGGCGGTCCCATTGGATGCCAGCACGATCTGGTAGCCCGCCTGCTCCAGCAGGATTCCAAGTGATTCGGCGCCCGAGCGCTCGTCATCCACCACCAGGACCACCGGCTTGGCCGAGGCCGATTCGTTGCGCGGCATTTCAGTGGGCATCAGGGACGGGGCGTCGGGGCAGAATCGAGGGGTATTGCGACGTCACCGACGCACCCGGGTTACTATTTAATCGTCGCGCGCCCGCCGATTTCAAGTTGCACGAACCACTCGGAAGAGCCCCAACCGGCTGCGCGCCACCAGGCCGCAGCCTCGACGCACGTCGCTCACGGAATGGGCGCGGCTCCATTCGGATCACCTGCTTTGCGCTGCCGTGCAATCCATTGCGCCAGCCTCGCCTCGCGCCGGCGCTTGATCTCGATGCCGATGGCGGCGCCGCTGAAGCCGTCGGCCAGGACCTCGGCGTTGGACACGGCGGCGGCCTGGGCCGCCCGGCGCAGGTAGTCGGTCTGCGGGTACTCGCTGTTCTCGAAGCCCAGGCGGCCGCGCGCGTCGCACTCGCAGCCCTGCAGCGCGAGCTCGAAGCGCTCTGGCCGGCGAAAGGCCTCGAAGCGTTCGAGCAGCGCCAGCAGGGTGCCGGGCCGCAGCTCCTTGACCTTGTGCACCAGCAGGTGATCGCGCGTCACCGCCAGCGACAGCTCCCGCGCCGCGTTCGGCACCCGCAGGCGCTCGCAGAACTGCTGCACCAGCGGCAGGCCGCGCTCGTCGTGACGCCGGTGACTGGGCCATTCCGACGGCGGCGTGCGCGCCTTGCCCAGGTCGTGCAGCAGGGCGGCGACGCGCACGTCGAGCACACGCTTGGCGCGCGCGGCCTCGTCCACGCACATGAGCGTGTGCACCAGCGTGTCGACCTCGGGGTGGTAGTCGGCGCGCTGCGGCACGCCGTCGAGCGCGGCCAGTTCCGGCATGACGCGCCGCAGCGCCCCGCAGGCGTGCAGCACTTCGAAGAACGCGCGCGGACCGGCCTCCATGAGCGCGCGCTCGGTCTCCTTCCACACGCGCTCCGGCACCAGGTGATCGGCCTCGCCCTGCGCCACCATTTCGCGCATCAGGTCCAGGGTTTCCGGCGCCACGCGAAAGCCCAGCGGCGCGAACCGGGCAGCAAAGCGCGCCACGCGCAGGATGCGCACCGGATCTTCGGCAAAGGCTGGCGACACATGGCGCAGCAGGCGCGCGGCGATGTCGCGCTGGCCGCCGTGGGGGTCGACCAGGCGGCCGTCGGCATCCTGGGCGATGGCGTTGATGGTGAGATCGCGCCGCCACAGGTCGTCCTCCAGCGTGACCTCGGGCCCGGTGTGGAAGGTGAAGCCGTGGTAGCCGCGGCCGGACTTGCGCTCGGTGCGCGCCAGCGCGTGCTCCTCGCGCGTCTGCGGGTGCAGGAACACGGGGAAATCCTTGCCCACGGGGCGATAGCCGGCGGCGGTCATGTCCTTGGGCGTTGCGCCCACCACCACCCAGTCGCGCTCCTTGACCGCGATGCCGAGCAGCGCGTCGCGCACCGCCCCGCCGACCAGGTAGACCTTCACCGGCCTTCCAGCAGCGTGGGATTGAGCGGCGTGATGTCCGGCGCGATCGTGGCCAGCAGCGGCGTGATGCGCTGCGGCTTGCCACTGCCCAGCCAGCCGAACACGGTGCTGTGCCAGACGATGCGCTGGATGTAGTTGCGCGTCTCGTTGTAGGGGATGTTCTCGATCCACACGTCGGCGTCCATCGCCTGCGGCGGCAGCCAGCGCTGCACCGCATTGGGCCCGGCGTTGTAGGCGCCCAGCACCATCACCAGGCGGCCGCCGAAGCGGTCGTACTGTTCCCGCAGGTAGGTGGCGCCGAGCAGGATGTTGGTCGGCGGATCGAACAGGCTGTCGCCCGCCGGCGGCTGCAGGCCGTTGCGGCGGGCCACGGCGCGCGCCGTTTCCGGCAGCAGCTGCAGCAGCCCGAGCGCGTTGGCCGACGAGCGCGCGCGCGGGTCGTACAGGCTTTCCTGGCGCATCACGCCCCACAGCCATTCCGGCAGCAGGTTCACGCGCTTGGCCGACGCCAGGACTTCCGCCTCGTAGGGCCGCGGGTAGAGCAAGGTGTAGTCGTCGAACACCTCGGCGCGCGTGGCCGTGGCCACCGCCATCAGGTGCCAGCCCCAGGTCGAGGCCAGCCGCGCCGCCTCCAGCAGGTTGGCGGCATCGAAGCTCGCCGTGGCGTCGTTCCACTCGGTACGCGCCCAGCTGCCCTGGTCGATCCGCCAGGCCTCGCGCGACCGCACGAACGCCGGAATCGCATCCATGCCCGCGCGCGATTCCGCGTTGCCGGGCCGCGGCTGCGAACGCGGGGTGAAGGGCTTGCCCAGGCGCTCCGCGGCCAGCGCGGAGTAATAGCCGTTGTCCTGCGCGAGCTTCTGGTAGGCGGCGCTGGCTTCGTCGTGACGCTCCAGCTTCTCCGCGGCGCGCGCGCGCCAGTAGCGCCAGCGCGGCTGCTCGGCGAGCGCCGGCGGCATGGCGGCGATCCAGCTGCCCGCCTGCGCCCAGTCGCCGGCCCACAGCGCGGCGCGCACGCGCCATTCCTGGGCGCGCTCGTCCAGCCCGGATTCGGGCACCTCGCGGAAGGCGGCGACGCTGGTGGGGTCGCGGTTCCAGGCGTGGTTGAGCGCGACCTCGCGGCGCAGCTCGGCCGGCGTGGCCGGCGACACCAACCGACAGGGCTGCGGGCAGGCCGCCTCGATCCGCGCAAGTGCGGCCGCCGCGGCGTCGTCGTTCTTGCGCGCGAGCCGGGCGAAGCCGTCGAACAATGCGCGCTCCTCCAGCTTGCCGGCCAGGGCGCGGTCGAGGTTGCGGGCCGGATCGTCCAGCGTGTCGGCCCACAGGGCGTAGTACGGGCGCTGTTCCTCCGGCAGCTGGGCGATGAGCATGCGCGCCACCGGCAGCTTGCCGGCCTCCAGCGCCAGGCGCGTGCGCGTCGCGAGTTCCTCCAGCGTGAGGGCGTCCTGCGACCGAAGCCAGTCCGTCACGGGGGTGCACGCCGCCGGCAGCTCGGAACCGGTGCGCCAGGTCTTGAGCGCCGCGGCCAGCACTTCGGCGCTCGGGCCGGTGGCGATCTGCGCCGAGAGCTGATGGCAGCGCAGCGCGGCATCCGCACGGGCGTCCAGGTAATGGCGCAGGAAGCGGTCCCATTCGCCGCGGGTGGCGAGCTTGCGCAGCCAGTCGGCACGCAGCGGTCGCGTCCACGGTGCGTCGCCATAGAGGATCAGAAACGCGGCGATGGCATCGTCCGGGATTTCGTCGGGTACCGCGTTGGCCAGGCGCCAGCGCAGGCGTTCGGCTTCCAGGTACGGGTAGAGCGGGTAGTCGCGCAGGGCGTCCGAATCGCTCACGGGGGCCAGGCCGCTGGCGATGTCGGCGAGCGCGGAAACGAATTCGGCCCGTGGCGCGGCGAGCGGGTCGGCCTGCGGCCAGGCGGCCGCGGAAAAGATGAGGCCGAGAACGAGGCCGTTGGATAGGGTGAACGTGCGGAACATGATCGGGCGAGGGTACGGGGAGGCCGGAGGACCGGAAGCCGCCTCCATTGTGGACGCAATGGGCTTTGGAGAGGGCCTGCGCCGCAAACGTTCACGCGGGTCTGCATGGAGCGGCGCTGGCCGCGGTCGTGGATCGGCCCTTAGCATGCGCGCCCGATCACGGCGGACGAACCCGGATTCCCGGATCGGATCGCGGCGCAGATGGTGCCCGTCGTCACTCTTATCGACCCAGCGGCCATGGAACTGTTTCTCATCTTTGCGGCAACGGGCGCCGTCGCCGGTGTGCTGGCAGGGCTGTTCGGCGTGGGCGGCGGCATGATCATGGTGCCGGCCCTGGCGCTGGTGCTGCCCGGCCAGGGGGTGCCGCCGGAGATCGTGATGCACGTGGCGCTGGGCACGTCGCTGGCGGTGATCGCCACCACGTCCATCACCTCCACGCTCTCGCATCACCGTCGCGGCGGCGTGCGCTGGGACCTGCTGCGCTGGTTCGCGCCGGGCCTTGCCATTGGCGCAGTCCTGGGCGCCTTCGTGGCGGACGCGCTGCCCGGCCAGTCGCTGCGCCGGCTGGTGGGCATCAGCAGCCTGCTGATCGCCCTGCAGATGGCGCTGGACCACCGCTTCGGCGCCCTGGAGAGACTCGCAGCCCCGCGCCCGCCGGAACTGGGCGCGGTGTCGCTCGTCGTCGGCATCCTGTCATCCCTCATCGGCATCGGCGGCGGCTCGCTGACCGGGCCCTACCTGGCCCTGCGCGGGGTGGAACTGCGGCACTCGGTGGGCACGGCCGCGGCCGGGGGCATGCCCATCGCCTGGGCGGGCGCACTGGGCTACATGCTCGCGGGGGGCGATGCGCACGGGGTCCCCCGACCGGCGATCGGCTACGTGAGCCTCAGCGCGTTCGTTGCGATCGCCGTCGTGGCCGCGGCGGCGGCCCCGCTCGGGGCGCGACTGGCCCACGCGCTGCCGCCCCGCAGGCTACAGCTCCTGTTCGCGGTGATGCTGCTGTGCGTCGGCGTGCAGATGCTGCTCAAGTGATGCCACGCGGGCGCGCCGCTTCAGCCCTCGATGATGGCCGCATCCGGCCGGAACTTAACGCCCTGCATCGGGCAGGACAGGATGGTGTCGCGCAGGGCCGCAATCGCCTTCATGCGCGGAAAGGTCTTGCGCCAGACCAGCCCGATCTGCCGCGAGGGCACCTTGCCGGAGAACGGCCGGGCGATGAGCATCGCCGCCTCGCTGGCGGGCCGGTTCTCGACCGATGAGCGCGGCAGCACGGTGAGTCCCAGCCCCCCCGCGACCATGTAGCGGATCGTCTCCAGGCTGCTGCCGGTGAGCGGCCGCGGCGCCCCCGACTCCTGGTCCACGCATTTGGGGCAGGCCTGGATCACCTGGTCGCGAAAGCAGTGGCCGGGTCCGAGCAGCAGCAGGGGCTCCTCCGCCAGCCGGCGCGCGCTGATGTGGACCTC
This sequence comes from Panacagrimonas sp., assembly GCA_052386745.1. GTDB lineage: Bacteria > Pseudomonadota > Gammaproteobacteria > Nevskiales > Nevskiaceae > Panacagrimonas. The sequence goes on from JBQTJW010000005.1 coordinate 116,411, forward strand.
GCCGGCCCAGCGATGGTCGGCCGGCAGCACCACCACGAAGTCCTCGTCGTACAGGGGGCAGACGCTCAGGCCGTGATGCTCGTCCGGCACGGCCATGCAGGCGACATCGATCTCGTTGTCGCGCAGCTGCTCCAGCAGCGTGGCGGTGAAATTCTCCTCGATGATCAGCGGCATGCTCGGCGCGTTCTGGCGCAGCAGGGGGACCATGTGAGGCAGCAGGTATGGCGCCACCGTGTAGATGGAACCGAAGCGCAGCGGCCCCTGGAGCGCATCGGTGCCGGCGCGCGCCATGTCCTCTAGCAGCCGCGCCTCCGCAAGCACGCGCCGGGCCTGGGCCACGATGCGCTCGCCCATCGGGGTAGCGCGCACTTCGCCGGGCAGGCGCTCGAACAGCACCACGCCGAGCTGTTCCTCCAGCTTCTTGATGGCCACGGACAGCGTCGGCTGCGACACGTACGAATGTTCCGCCGCGTGGCCGAAGTGGCGGTCCTTGTGCAGGGTGATCAGGTAGCGGAGTTCGGTCAGCGTCATGTAGGCGGGATGCAGGGGAGAATCACGAAGTGGCGAGCCAGTCGCGCGGGCGCAGGTAGTCGTAAAGCAACTCGGCCTCGGGCGAGCCCGGCGCCGGGTGCAGGTCGTAGCGCCAGCGCACTTCCGGCGGCATGGACATGAGGATGGACTCGCTGCGCCCGCCCGATTGCAGGCCGAACAGCGTGCCGCGGTCCCACACCAGGTTGAATTCCACGTAGCGCCCGCGCCGCACCAGCTGCCAGTTGCGCTCGCGCTCGCCGTAGGGCGTATCGCTGCGGCGCCCGACGATGGGCAGGTAGGCGGGCAGAAAGCTGTCGCCGATGGCGCGGATGAGCGCAAAGCTCGCCTCGAAGCCGTTCTCGTGCCAGTCGTCGCAGAACAGCCCGCCTACGCCGCGGGTTTCGTCGCGGTGCTTGAGGTAGAAGTATTCGTCGCAGCGCTGCTTGAGCCGCGGGTAGATGCCGGCGGCAACCGAATCGCAGGCACGCCGGGCCGTGTCGTGCCAGTGCACGGCGTCGTCCCGGAACGGGTAGTACGGCGTCAGGTCGTAGCCGCCGCCGAACCACCACACCGGGTTGGCGCCGGGCTTTTCGGCCACGAGGTAGCGCACGTTGAGGTGGGTGGTGGGCACGTACGGATTGCGCGGGTGCAGCACCAGCGACACGCCCATGGCGCGAAAGCCGCGGCCCGCGAGTTCCGGTCGCGCGGCGCTGGCCGACGGCGGCAGGCGCGACCCGTGCACCAGCGAGAACCCCACGCCGGCGCGCTCGAACACGCCGCCGCCTTCGAGGATGCGCGTGACGCCGCCGCCGCCCTCGGCGCGCGTCCACTCGTCGCGGCCGAAGTGCTGCGTGCCGTCCACCTGCTCCAGCGCCGCGCACAGCCGCGCCTGGAGATCGCGCAGCCAGGCCTCGACCGCCGCGGCGTCGGGCAACGCGTCCGCCGGCGTCATCTGCCTGCTCGGCGTCATCGGCGCAGGATGTGGCCGGTCACGGCGTCGCGGATGGACGTGGGCCGCGTCAGCCCGCCCAGCGTGCCGGGCAGCAGGTAATCCAGCTTCTGGCGGAAGTACAGCCGCACCTGGGTCGGGCTGAGCGCCGGGTCGCGCCCCGCCGGGTTGGCACTGGTGGAGACGATGGCGCCGCCAAAGCGCTCGCACAGGGCGCGGGTTTCGGCGTGCGCCGTCACCCGCACCGCCACCGTCGGCTGGTCGCCGCTGATCCAGGCCGGCGTGTCCTCACTGCAGGGAAACACCCAGGTGGCGGGGCCGGGCCAGGTCACGCTGGCGCGCCGCAGCACGTTCTTGGAGGGCACGTCGATGAAGTCCGCCAGCTGATCCAGGTGGGCGGCGACCAGGATCACGCCCTTCTCCCAGGGCCGGCGCTTGAGCGCCAGCAGTCGCATGCACGCGGTCTCGTTCCAGGGGTCGGCGCCCAGGCCCCAGACCGCCTCGGTCGGGTAGGCGATGACCCCGCCGCGGCGCAGGGCGGCAGCGGCAAGACGCAGGGAAACCGGGTTCATGGCTGGGCACGCGGCGCGCCGCGCATCGGGGGTGTGGACATGCCGCGAATGATACGGGGCCGGGCGCTCAGGTACCGCGCGGCTTGGCGCGGTGAGTGGCGGCGGCGGCGCGCGGATCGTCCGGCCAGGGATGGCGCGGGTAGCGGCCGCGCAGGTCCTTGCGCACCTCGGCGTAGCCGCGCGCCCAGAACCCGGCCAGGTCCTGCGTCACCGCCACCGGGCGCTGCGCCGGTGACAGCAGGTGCAGCAGCACGCGGATGCGCCCCTCGCACACCGTGGGGGTGTCGTGGCTGCCGAACATCTCCTGCAGCTTGACCTCCAGCACCGGCGGCGCGCCGGGCTCGTAGCGCAGGGCGCGCGTCTGTCCGGACGGAACCGTGAGTTGCGCCGGCGCGAGCCGCGCCAGCTGCTGCTGCGCGGCGTAGTCGAGCCGGGCGTTGAAGATGGCGCACAGGTCCAGCGCCGCCAGGTGCGCGCGGCGCGTGACGCCGTCCAGGTAGGGCGCAAGCCAGTCATCCAGCGTCGCCAGAAGGTGGTCGTCGGACACGTCCGGCCAGCCCGAGTCCGGCATCCAGGCGCGCAGGCTGAGCACGCGCGCCTGCCATTGGCGCGCAGCCTCGCTCCACGGCAGGCAGGCCAGCCCCAGGGCGCGGATGCCCTCGATCATCGTGGCGCGGCCGGCCTCGCCGGGCTGGGCGATGCGCCGCGCCGACAGCACGATGGCGCCCAGGCGCTGCTGCTCCTCGGCGACGACGATCTCCTGCTGCGCGTCCCAGCGCACCTCCCGCGTGCTGGCGATGCGCGCGGCGTGTTCGGCGCGCACGCGCGCCTCGTCGATGGCGCAGGCCAGGCGGATGCGCCGGTGCGCGCCGGGGTCCCAGTGCGCGATGGAAAGCCATTCGGACCGCGCCAGCGGGTCGGTTTCCGGCAGCCGCGCCTCGCCGCCGTCCACGCACAGGAAGGCCACCTCGCGCGCGCCGCGACCGGCGCCGTGGGCGGCCTCGCGCAGTCCATCGCGCCGCCGCGCCAGGCGTTCCGGGAAAGCTTGCGAGACCAGGGCGGGCACCTCGTCCAGGCGCGGAGCTTCGCGCGCGGCGCCGTCGTCGCGCAGCAGCCGGGTGAACTGGCGCACGGCCTCGTCCACGCGGCGGCGCTGGACCGGGTCGGGACTGCCGCGGCGCAGGGCTTCCACGCGCTCCACCAGGTCGGTGCCGGCGCCGGCGTCGCGCTCGTCCAGCGCGGCCGCCAGCCACGCACCGCTTTCGATTGCGCCGCGTGCGCGCGCCGTCAGCAACAGTTGCGCGAAGCGCGGCGCGGTGGGCAGGCGCGCCAGTTCACGGCCGTGCGGCGTGATGCGGCCGGCCGCGTCCACCGCGCCCAGTTCGGTCAGCAGCTGGCGCGCGTAACTCCAGTTGGCGGCGGCGGGCGGGTCCATGAAGGCGAGCGCGGATGGGTCGCTCACGCCCCAGGCGGCGAGTTCCAGCGCCAGCCGGGTGAGGTCGGCGGCGAGGATGTCCGGCGTGTCGTGCGCCGCCAGCGCACCCTGCTGGTCCTGGCTCCACAGCCGGTAGGCGGTGCCGGGGCCGAGGCGGCCCGCGCGGCCGGCGCGCTGCTCGGCCGAGGCACGGGACACTCGCAGCGTATCCAGGCGGTTGGCGCCGGCCCCCAGGTCGAAACGCGCGGCGCGCACGTAGCCGCCGTCGACCACGGTGGTGACACCTTCCACGGTCAGGCTGGTCTGGGCGATGTTGGTGGCCAGGATCACCTTGCGCCGCCCCTGCGCATCCGGCGCCAGCGCCAGGTCCTGCTCGGTGGTCGGCAGCTCGCCGTACAGCGGGCGGATGGCGAGCGCCGGCGCAGCCGCTTCCAGCCGCCGCTGCGCGCGGCGGATCTCGCCGGCGCCGGGGAGGAAGGCGAGCACGTCGCCGCCGGTTTCGGCCAGCGCGCGCAACACGCCACTGGCGACGGCCTCGTCCAGCCGCGCATCCGGCTTCTGCGCCAGGTAGCGCAGGCTCACCGGGAACATGCGGCCGCTGGCCTCGACCACCGGCGCGCCGCCCAGCAGCCGCGCCACGCGCGCGGTGTCCAGCGTGGCCGACATCACCAGCACGCGCAGTTCCGGCCGCAGGGTGGCGCGGGCGTCGAGCGTCAGCGCCAGCGCCAGGTCGGCGTCCAGGCTGCGCTCGTGGAACTCGTCGAAGATCACCAGTCCCACGCCGGGAAGCTCGGGGTCGGCCTGCAGGCGCCGCGTCAGCAGGCCCTCGGTGACCACCTCGATGCGCGTGGCGCTGGAGATGCGCCGCTCGAAGCGCACCTGGTAGCCCACGGTGTCGCCGGCCTTCTCGCCCAGCAGCTGCGCCATGCGCGCGGCCGAGGCGCGCGCCGCCACCCGGCGCGGCTCCAGCATCACGATGCGCCCGCCCGCGAGCCAGGGCAGGTCCAGCAGCATCAGCGGCACCAGCGTGGTCTTGCCCGAGCCCGGCGGCGCCGCCAGCACCGCGCTGCCCGTGGTTTCGAGCGCGCGGTTGAGCGCCGGCACGGCCTCGCGCACCGGGTAGTCGGGGAGTGTCATCCGGCCATTCTGCCGCAAGGCCCTGCGCTGCCCGGGCGCGGGGCGCATCGTTCATCGTGGAGCCGCGACATTCAGCGGCGATGCGCTCCACACGCCCGGAATGCGGCCCGGACTTCAGCCGAGCAGAAGCCGCTCCAGAACGCCGATGCGGAACACTACCCAGAGGCCGAGCCCGGCACTGAACGCGCCCACGCAGGCCGTGAGCCCGTGGTGCAGGCCGCTGAGCGTTGCGGCCGACGCGCGCAGCGGCAGGGCCATGACCAGGCACAGCGCCGCCATCCCGAGGATGGAGCCCAGGCCGAACAGCAGGATGTACAGCAGGCCCGTCGCGACCGTGGGTCCGCCCACCGCGCCGAGCACCACCAGGGCCGCCGAGCCCGCCATGCCGTGCATGACGCCGACCAGCACGGCGCGGCCCGGACCTGGCGCGGCATGCTCGTGCCGATGGACCAGCGACCGGTGCCGGCGATCGGCGATCAGGTCGAAGCTTTGTGCCGCGAAGTCCGGCACGGCGTCACCTGCCCTGGCTTGCGGCTCGCGGTGGCTGTGCGCGTGCAGATGCACCCGCCCGTCGCCGTGGTCGTGGGCGTGAAAGTGCACGCGCTGCCGTCGCAGGCGGCGCAGCACATCGATGCCGAGCCCGACCAGCATCAGCCCGACGCCCAGTTCCAGCGCCTGCTCCAGCCGCGCCGGAATCGAGCGCCCGCCGATCAGCGCCACGCCGCCAAACAGCAGCAGCGCAAGGGTATGGCCCAGGCCCCAGGCCGCGCCCTGGCGCAGCGCATCGCCCAACCCGCCCCGGCGTGTCGCCAGCGTCGCCACGGCGGCCAGGTGATCGGCCTCGGTGGCGTGCTTCATCCCCAGCAGGAAGCCCGCGAGTAGCAGCGAAAGCAGGCTCACGCTGGCGCTCGGGCAGGCCGCGTGAAAACGGGGCGCCACGGGCCGAAGAGGCCGGTGTTGGCCGTTTGATCCCACCGTGACGCCCACTTCATGCGGTCCCCATTGACTGGCGTGCGAGCTCCCGGACCACGGCCTGGAATTTTCGGCCGCTCAGGCCACCAGCCGGCTCTTGTTGAGCGCCAGCGTCGCTGCTGCCGTGCGTGTTTCAACGCCGAGTTTCATGTAGATGTGCTCGAGATGCTTGTTCACCGTGCGCGGGCTGCTTTCCAGGATGCTGGCGATGTCGGGCGTGGTCTTGCCCAGCGCCACCCAGTACAGCACTTCACCCTCGCGCGCGGTGAGGCGCAACGTGCGGCTGAGCACGGCCGGTTCGGGGACCGGATCGTTGCGGCGGATCAGCAGGAGCTGAGTGTCCGGCGTATCGCTGCGCAGGCGGCTGAATACCAGGCGCTGGCCGGCGGAAATCAGGCTGACGGATTCTTCGGCATCCGCACCCTTCGCATCCATCCACCGGCGCACCGGGGCCGGGAGCTGGTCGCTGGATTCGAGCAGCGTCGAGATCCAGCGCTGCGCCAGCGGCGTGGCCCACTTCAGCGAGTGGTCGGCGTTGACGGCCACGATGGCATCGCCGGCCGCATCGGCGGCGTTCTGGGTTTCCGCCACGCGGCGGCGGCTGCGGAGGTGCGCCTCGATTCGCGCCAGTAGCTCAGGTTCGCGCAGAGGCTTGGTCACGTAGTCCACGCCACCGGAACGAAAACCCCGCAGCACGTCGTCCGTTCGCGTGAGCCCGGTCATGAAAACAACGGGAATCTCGCGCGTGCTCAGATCGTCCTTGAGGCGACGGCAGGTCTCGAATCCGTCCAGCCCGGGCATGAGGGCATCCAGCAGGATGAGGTCGGGCGGCGCGCGGCGCGCGCTGTCCAGCGCCATGGCGCCGCTGGTGGCCACTCGAACCACGTAGCCGTCCTGGCGCAGGGCTCCGTGGAGCAGCGCGAGATTGTCGGGTGCGTCGTCAACGATCAGCACCACCGCTGCGTCGGTTTGAGGGTTCAGCATGTTGAATGACCTCTTCGAGTGCAGTCAGGAAAGGAACGAGGCGGAATCTCTGGATGTGAGCCCGCAGGTTCTGGGTGAATGCAAGAAAGCGTCCATCGTCGCCGTCGATCCGGTCCAGAAGCAGCACGATGTCGTCGATGCGGCCCAGCCGCCCCAGTTCGCGCAGGTGCTCCAGCAGCGATTGCGCAGGAATGGCATGAGCATCGGGCGCGGAATCCGGCACCTCGGGCAGCGGCGCCGGGGTCGTCTCGGACTCGTCGCGGCCAATCCATTCGAGCGCCAGCGCCTGGCCGACGGCGGTCAGCACGGCGTTGACGTTGACAGGCTTGACCATGAACGGGATTGCGCCCAGGTCGTGACCCTTCTCGCGCTCCGAAGCGTCGGCGGAAATCACGATCACCGGCGCCGTACTCAAGCCGTTCTGGCGCATCAGGCGCGCGGTTTCCCAGCCGTCCATCCCGGGCATGTTGATGTCGAGCAGGACCAGGTCCGGAACGAACAACGGCGCCAGCCGAAGAGCCTCCACACCAGACGGAACCTGCGCAAGCACGAACCCCAGGGGCTCCAGGAGATTGACCAGGAATTCGCGATCCACCGGCTCGTTGTCCACCACCAGCACGCGTCGCCTTGGCCCCCGGTAGCCCTTCATTTCGGGCACGACCGCCTGCCCGCGCGGCCGCGGATTGCGCACTTCCGGCAGGAACAGGCGCACCCGGAACACGCTGCCCGCATCGGGCCTGCTGGATGCGCTCAGCTCGCCGCCCATGAGGTCGGTCAGCAGCTTGGCGATGGTCAGGCCCAGCCCGGTGCCATCGATGGCGTGCGCGTTGGCACCGCGTTCGAACGGCTGGAACACGCGCTGCAGATCGTCCTCGCTCAGGCCCACGCCGGAATCGCGCACCTCGAACACGGCGGTGTCACGCCGGAACTCCAGGTGCAGCCGCACCTCGCCGCGGTCGGTGAACTTGATCGCATTGCCGATGAGATTGATCAGGATCTGGCCCAGGCGCTTCTGGTCCGCACGAACCACCGGCGGCACCTTGGTGGCCGCCTCGTACACGAAGGCGATCCGCTTCTGCGCCGCCTGCGGCTTGAACATCTCGACGATGGCGGCAATGAACTCCGGAAGGTGGAGTTCGGCCGTCTCCAGCTTCAGCTTGCCGGACTCGATGCTCGCGATATCCAGCAAGCCGTCCACCAGCGACACCAGATGCTCGCCACTCATGCGAATCACCGAGAGCGCCAGCCGCCGCTGTTCGGCCGGCACCCAGTCGCCGCGTTCCAGCACCTGTGCGTAGCCCAGCACGCTGTTCAGCGGCGTGCGCAGCTCATGGCTCACGCCGGTGATGTAGCGCGTCTTGGCCTGATTGGCCCGTTCGGCAGCACGCGTGGCGGCCTGCAGGGCGAGGTCGGTGCGCTTGTGCGCCTCGATCTCTTCCATCAGCAGCTGTGTCTGGCGATTGGACTCTTCCTGCGCCACCCGGCGCGTTTCGGTGGTCAGCACCAGCCACCAGCACACCACGCCGCAGACCACTAGCACCGCGACGAAGGTCTTGATCGACATGTCGAACAGCGCGGTGTCGAGAGCCCCGGGCGAGGCTTCCAGGCTCGACAGTTCCTGCCCGTACATCAGCGCGAAGATTGTCGCCAGCGTCCCGCCGACAAACAGCAGCAGCAGCACGTAATGCCTCAGCCGGGTGTTCATGCGTGCAGACAGCGGCCCCAGCAGGAGCCAGCCCATTGCGGCACCCGCCTGCTGCGCCAGCGTCGCCTTTGGCTTGCACAGGTCGTTGCAGCGCGCATCCAGCGTGCAGCACAGGGAGCAGATCGGCCCACGGTAGGCCGGGCACAGGGCCATGTCCTCGCCGTCGTAGGACTTCTCGCAGACGCAGCAGCGTCGATCGTCCGGCCCCAGCGGATCCACCGGTCGCGCGATGTAGTAGCGGCCGTCGGTGGCCCAGGCAATCAGCGGCGCGGTGACCAGGGCCGTCAGCAGCGCGATGAAGGCGGAAAATGCCTGCGCGGCCTCACCGAACAGGCCGGTAAAGGCCAGGATCGACACGACCGAGGCCACGACCATGGCGCCGACGCCTACCGGGTTGATGTCGTAGAGGTGGGCGCGTTTGAACTCGATGCCCCTGGGGCTCAGGCCCAGCGGCTTGTTGATGACCAGGTCGGCCACCAGCGCCCCCACCCAGCTGATGGCCACGTTCGAGTACAGCGCGAGCACGTCCTCCAGCAGGCGGAACACGTCCAGCGCCATCAGCGCGAGCGCGATCCCCACGTTGAACACCAGCCACACCACCCGGCCGGGATGGCTATGCGTCAGCCGGGCGAAGAAGTTTGACCATGCCAGCGACCCGGCGTACGCGTTGGTAACGTTGATCTTGATCTGCGACAGCACCACGAAGATGCCCGTCACGACCAGCACCAGGTCGGCCGATTCAAACACGTAGCCGAAACCGATCCGGTACATCTCCGTGGGCTCCACCGCCTTCGCCGGTGAAATCTCGTGCTGGATGGCGACGAACGCCAGCAGCGCGCCGCCCAGCATCTTCAGCGCGCCCAGGCCGATCCAGCCTGGGCCTGCCGACAGCACGCAGAAGACCCAGCGCCGGCGATTCTTACCTGTCGCCTCGGGCATGAAGCGCAGGAAATCGATCTGCTCGCCGACCTGCGCCACCATCGACAGCAGGACGCTGCACGCGGAGCCGAACAGCAAGAGGGTGAATCCGCTGCCCTCCCCGCTGAAACCGGCGAAGCTCGGCAACGCCGCCACCATGCCGGGCTCACGCGCCACGATGAAGGCGAACGGCAGGACCATCAGCGCCAGCCAGAACGGCTGCGTCCAGGCCTGGAGTCGGCTGATCAGCGAGATGCCGTGCGTCACCAGTGGAATGATCACCAGTGCGCTGGCGAGATAGCCCCAGGTCAGCGGCAACCCGAAACAGAATTTGAGCGCCTGAGCGAGGATCGTGGCTTCCAGCGCAAAGAAGATGAAGGTGAACGAGGCATACACCAGGGACGTGATCGTGGAACCGATGTAGCCGAAACCCGCCCCGCGGGTGAGCAGGTCCATGTCCAGCCCGTACCGGGCGGCGTACCAGCTGATGGGCAGGCCAGTGAGAAAGATGACCACGCTCACGGCGACGATCGCCCAGAACGCATTGGCAAAGCCGTAGCTCACCATGATCGCGGCGCCGATGGCCTCCAGCGCCAGGAAGGAGATGGCGCCGAACGCCGTGTTCGCTACGCGGAATTCAGACCACTTGCGCGACGACCTTGCGGTGAATCGCAGCGCGTAGTCTTCGATGGATTCGTTGGCGACCCAGGTGTTGTAGTCGCGCCGCACTTTCATGATCCGCTGCGGCGGCTGTTCGGGCATCGGCGGTGCTTTGAGCGGTGAGTTCATGGCGGCGATGGCCCGGCAGGGCGGCTGACCCCATGTCTGGCCCTGGACAGAGCGACCGCAATAAGCGGGCCGCAGGCAGCAGCCAACCGGGCGCCGGTGCCTACGCACATCTGCGTATCGACAAACGGGCTGATCCCGCCGCGCCATGCATGCAGTGGCGCCTGAGCCCGCCGGCCCGCATACGCAGTTTCACGTAGGCAGACCCGCGTATTTCTTCGAGGCGAAAGGCTTCGTAGGCTCCAGCCATCGCCATCAGTAACCCCGTCCGGATCACTTCATTCCTGGAGCCCCATGAGCATCTACAACATCGACATCACCCGCCGGCAACTGATCAAGATGCTGGGCCAGGGGGCAGCCGCAAGCGCATTGTTCGGGTCCGGCCTGCCCTCGTTTGCCGCCGCGGCGCCCGCAACATCGGCGATCAATACCACCGGCCTCGCGGTGACGGACAAGACCGTCACCGTCGGCATCCTGCACAGCATCACCGGCACCATGTCGATCTCCGAGACCGGATCGGTGGAAGCCGAGAAGCTGGCCATCGCCCAGATCAACGAGATGGGCGGCGTGCTTGGCCGCAAGATCGAGTTCATCCAGGAAGACGGGGCCAGCGACTGGCCGACGTTTGCAGAAAAGGCCAAGAAGCTGCTGGTACAGGACAAGGTCGCGGCGGTGATGGGGTGTTGGACCAGCGCCTCGCGAAAGGCCGTGCTGCCGGTGTTCGAGCAGTACAACGGCATGCTCTATTACCCCACGTTCTACGAAGGGCTGGAGCAGTCCAAGAACGTCATCTACACCGGCCAGGAAGCCACGCAGCAGATCATTGCGGGCCTCGACTGGGTCATCAAGGAAAAGGGCGCCAAAAGCTTCTACCTGCTGGGCTCGGACTACATCTGGCCGCGCACGTCCAACAAGATCGCGCGCAAGCACATCGTCGACAAGAAGGGCCTCACGGTGGTGGGCGAGGAATACTTCCCGCTCGGCAGCACGCAGTTCAACAGCGTGATCAACAAGATGAAGCTGAAGAAGCCGGACGTGATCTACGCGATCATCGTCGGCGGCAGCAACGTGGCCTTCTACAAGCAGCTCAAGGCCGCGGGCGTGGACCTGTCCAAGCAGACGCTGATGACCATCTCGGTGACCGAGGACGAGATGCTCGGCATCGGTGGCGAAAACATCGTCGGTGCCTATGCCTGCATGAAGTATTTCCAGTGCCTGGACAACGCCAACAACAAGGCTTTCGTCGCCGCGTTCAAGAAGATGTGGGGGGCGGACTCGGTCATCGGTGACGTCACCCAGGCCGCCTACCTGGGGCCCTGGCTGTGGAAGGCGACGGTGGAAAAGGCCGGCAGTTTCGACGTCGACAAGATCGCCGCCGCCTCGCCAGGCGTGGAATTCAAGGGCGCGCCGGAGGGCTATGTGCGCATCCACGAGAACCACCACCTGTGGAGCAAGACCCGCGTCGGGCGCGCCCGCGCCGACGGGCAGTACGACCTGATCTACGAGACCACGGACCTGGTGGAGCCCGATCCCTTCCCGAAGGGTTACCAGTAAGCCGTCGGACTGGCAGGAGAGCGCCATGGGCGGCTATACGATTGCCGAGCTGGGTTCGATCTTCTCGATGCAGGCGTTTGCGGGCCTGATCCTGTTCTCGGTGTTCGTCCTGATGGCGCTGGGCCTCGCGATCATCTTCGGCCAGATGGGCGTGATCAACATGGCGCACGGGGAGTTCATGATCCTGGGCGCCTACGTGACCTATGTCTGCTCGCACGTCTTCAGTCACTGGCTGCCCTGGGCCTACCCGGGATATTTCGTCCTGGCGATGGTGCTGGCGTTCTTCGCCAGCGGTGCGCTGGGACTGCTGGTGGAATGGGCGGTGGTCCGCCACCTGTACCGCCGGCCGCTGGACACGCTGCTCGCGACCTGGGGACTGAGCCTGGTGCTGCAGCAGGTGTTCCGCTCGGTGTTCGGTGCGCGCGAAGTGGGGGTGGAATTGCCGCAATGGCTGATGGGTTCGCTGTCGCTCAGCGACTCCATCCAGGTACAGATCAACGGCCTGTTCGTGGTGGGGCTCACCATCCTGATCAGCGTGGGCACCTTCATGCTGATGTTCCGTTCGCGCTGGGGTCTGCAGGTGCGCGCCATCACGGCCAACCGCACCATGAGCGGCGCCGTCGGCATCAACACCCGCAAGGTCGATGCGTTCACATTCGCCTTCGGTTGCGGCATTGCGGGTGTCGCCGGCAGCGCGTTCACCATGATCGGGTCCACCAGCCCGTCCGCGGGTCAGCTTTACATCGTCGATACCTTCCTGGTGGTGGTCTTCGGCGGCGCCCAGAGCCTGCTCGGCACGATCGCGTCGGCCTTCAGCATCTCGCAGGCGCAGTCGACACTGGAGTTCTTCCTCAGCGGGTCCACGGCCAAGGTCATTACGCTGCTGGCGGTCATCGTGCTGCTGATGCTTCGCCCACAGGGCCTGTTCGTGCTCAAAGTGAGGAAGTGAGATGCCCGCCGCCGTTGCCAGCTTCCGCCGCGACCTCGTGCCCTACCTGCTCCTGGCCACGCTGCTGGCAGTGGTGTTCCCGCTGGTCCTGGAGAACTTCAGGCTCAACCTGGTTGGCAAGTACCTGAGTTTCAGCTTCGTGGCGCTCGGACTGGTGCTGTGCTGGGGCTATTGCGGTGTGCTGAGCCTGGGGCAGGGCCTGTTCTTCGGCCTGGGCGGCTATTGCATGGCCATGTTCCTCAAGCTGGAAGCCTCGGACCCGGTAAGCACCAAGATCCAGTCCACACCCGGTATCCCGGATTTCATGGACTGGAACCAGATCACCGAGTTGCCGGCGTTCTGGGAACCCTTTCACTCGCTCGCCTTCACCGTTGCCGCCATCATCCTGGTGCCGGTGGTGTTTTCGCTGGTGGTGGGCACGGCCATGTTCAAGCGCAGGGTCGGCGGCGTGTACTTCGCCATCATCACCCAGGCGCTGGCGGCAGTGGCGACCATCCTCATCATTGGGCAGCAGGGATTCACCGGCGGCGTCAACGGCATCACCGACCTGCGAACGCTGCATGGCTGGGACATCCGCCCGGACGCTGCCAAGACGGCGCTCTACTTCGTCTGCGTCACGCTCCTGCTCGCCTCCATCGTCACCTCGCAAGCGGTGCTGCGCAGCAAGCTGGGCCGCATCCTGGTGGCGATCCGCGACAAGGAAGAGCGGGTGCGCTTCTCCGGCTACGACGTGGCCAATTTCAAGATCTTCGTGTTCTGCTTTGCCGCCGTGCTGTCGTCCATCGGCGGGGCGATGTTCACCTTGCAGGTCGGCTTCATGTCGCCTTCGATCATCGGAATCGTGCCGTCGATCGAGATGGTGATCTTCTGCGCCCTAGGCGGCCGGTTGTCGCTGTTCGGGGCGGTACTGGGCGCGCTGCTGGTCAACGCAGCGAAGACCGCGTTCTCAGAGGCCTTTCCGCAACTCTGGCTGTTTGCGATGGGCGGGCTGTTCATCTCGGTGGTGCTGTACTTCCCCACCGGGCTGGCAGGCGTGATGGCGGAGCGGCTGGGTCCGCGCATCGACCGCTGGCGCGGGCGGAAGCGCACTGCGGCCCTCGTATCCGCCAGCGCCCGGGACTGAGCCGATGAGCGAAACCAACTTCCTCCTCGCGCTGGAGAACGTGACCGTTTCATTCGATGGCTTCCGGGCCGTGAACGACCTCACGCTGTACGTCAGCAAGAACGAGATCCGCGTGATCATCGGCCCCAACGGTGCCGGCAAGACCACGGTGCTGGACCTGATCTGCGGACGCACCAGGGTCACCGACGGGTCCATCAAGTTCAACAACCGTGAGCTTACGACCCTGCGCGAACACGAAATTGTGCGCCTGGGCGTGGGGCGCAAGTTCCAGAACCCGTCCATCTACGAAGACCTGACGGTGTTCGAGAACCTGGAGATTTCCTATCCCCAGGGCCGGAGCGTGTTCGGCGCGCTCACCTTCCGCCGCACGGCGGCCGTGAAGCAGCGCGTGCAGGAAGTGGCCGAGATGATCTTTCTCTCTGCGCATCTAAACCGGCGTGCCGAGATGCTGAGCCATGGACAGAAGCAGTGGCTGGAGATCGGCATGCTGCTGATCCAGGATCCGGAACTGCTGATGCTCGATGAGCCCGTGGCCGGCATGAGCGTGGCCGAACGCGCTCAGACCGCCGAACTGCTCAACACCATCACCAAGAACCGCGCCGTGCTGGTCATCGAGCACGACATGAAGTTCGTCGAAAGCATTGCCGACCGGGTCACGGTCCTGCACCAGGGCAAGGTGCTGGCCGATGGCAGCATGGCCGGCGTGCAGAACGACGAACGCGTCAAGGAAGTCTATCTCGGGCACTGACCGACCATGAGCCTGATCGACGTCAAGAACCTGCACGTACGCTACGGCCAGAGCGAGGTGCTGCACGGAATCAATCTTTCGGTGGCGCCCGGCGAGATCGTCGCCGTGGTGGGCCGCAACGGCATGGGCAAGTCCACGCTGATGAAGTCGTTGATCGGCGTGCTGCCGGTGGCCAGCGGCAGCATCCACGTTGGCGCCGCCGACATCAGCAAGGCGCCAAGTCACCAGCGCGTGAAAGACGGCATCGGATACGTGCCCCAAGGGCGCGGCATCTTCGGCACGATGACCGTGCGCGAGAACATCGAGACCGGCCTGGTTGCATCCGGACGCAAGACCATTCCGCCGGAGCTGTACGAGATCTTCCCGGTACTCAAGGAGTTCGACAAACGCCGTGGAGGCAACCTGTCGGGTGGCCAGCAGCAGCAGCTTGCGATTGCGCGGGCCCTGGCCAGCGACCCGAAAGTGCTGCTGCTGGATGAACCCACGGAGGGCATCCAGCCTTCGATCATCAAGGATATTGCCCGCACCCTGAAGCAGATCCGCGACGCCCGGAATCTCTGCATCGTGGTGTGCGAGCAGGTACTGAGTTTCGTCCTCGACATCGCCGATCGCGTGCTGGTGCTCGAGAACGGGCGCGTGGTGGCCAACAGCCTGCGCGCCGACGTGGACGAAGCCGCCGTCGCCCGTTTCCTAGCCGTCTGAGCCCACACAACAGGAGCACGCCATGCCCGTGAAGAAGCTGATCGAGGTTGACCTCAAGACTTCGCCCTACGACAACGACATGATCCACAACCGCTGGCACCCCGATGTGCCAATCGTGTCGTGGGTGAAGCCGGGCGACGATTTCATCATCGAGACGTACGACTGGACCGGCGGCCAGATCCAGAACGATGAGAACGCCGGCGACATCCGCGACGTCGATCTCAGCCAGGTGCATTTTCTGAGCGGACCCATCGGCGTCGAAGGCGCGGAGCCCGGCGACCTGCTGGTGGTGGACCTGCTCGATGTCGGCGCAAAGCCGGACAGTCTCTGGGGCTTCAACGCGTTTTTCTCGAAGAAGAACGGCGGCGGATTTCTCACCGACCATTTCCCGCTCGCGCAGAAGTCCATCTGGGATCTGAAGGGCATGTTCACGTCTTCGCGTCACGTACCGGGCGTGAACTTCGCGGGCCTGATTCATCCCGGCCTGATTGGCTGCCTGCCCGACCAGAAATTGCTCGACACGTGGAACGCTCGCGAAGGCGCGCTCGTCTCCACCGACCCCAACCGCGTTCCGCCGCTAGGCACCGTTCCGCAAGCTGACACCGCGCACATGGGCCGCCTCAAGGGCGCTGCCCGAGACAAGGCGGCGGCCGAAGGCGCACGCACCGTCCCTCCGCGTGAACATGGGGGCAACTGCGACATCAAGGACCTCTCGCGCGGCTCCAAGATCTACTTCCCGGTCTACGTGAAGGGCGCAGGGCTCTCAATGGGCGACCTGCATTTCTCGCAGGGCGATGGCGAGATCACCTTCTGCGGCGCCATCGAGATGGCCGGTTGGCTGCACATCCGGGTCAGCCTGATCAAGGACGGCGTGGCCAAGTACGCCATCAAGAACCCGATCTTCCGGCCCAGCCCGATCACCCCCAACTACAAGGATTACCTGATCTTCGAGGGCATCTCGGTGGACGATGCCGGCAAGCAGCATTACCTCGACGTGCACGTGGCCTACCAGCAGGCCTGCCTGAACGCAATCAATTACCTCAAGAAGTTCGGGTACTCCGGGGCGCAGGCCTACTCCATCCTGGGAACTGCGCCGGTGCAGGGGCACATCAGCGGCATTGTCGACATTCCCAACGCCTGCGCGACGCTGTACCTGCCGACGGAAATCTTCGAGTTCGACATCATGCCGGGCGCCGCGGGGCCAACCAGGTTCCTCGACGGCAGCATCGATATCCCGCTGGCGCAAGATCTGTAGGAGACGCGCGATGCCGGTATACGACTACCAGTGCGACAGCGCTGGTTGTGAAGGCTTCACCGAACTGCGCAGCATCGCCCGGCGCGACGAATCCGCGCGCTGTCCAAACTGCCAGCTTCCGGCGAACCGGGTGCTGCATGCACCCCAGCTGGCCGTCATGCCAGCCGCCACGCGCGCCGCCCACGCCACCAACGAGCGCAGCTCACACGAACCGGCCAGTACCCGAAGCCGCGGACACGGCAGTGGCTGCGCGTGCTGCCGGCCATCGAAGCCGGCGGCCCTGGACCGCCCAGCCACGCCAAAGTCGTTCCCGCGCCATCGACCCTGGATGATTTCGCACTAAACAGGGGCGCTACCCCGTCCGTTCATCCTCCGAGCGATCGGAGATGCGGATGCGGTCTGACAGATGCGCCGATGATGACTGCCAGACGCCTGCGCGTGCACGCCAACCCCCTCCGCGAGAGAATGCCTGCGCAGGGCGTCGCCTTGTCCGTGTCCCGCCCGGATGGATCGGGGTGCGAGCGATTGCCGCCCTGGCACCTTCTCTACGGGAACTCTGATGCGATCGTACCTGGACCTGTTGGCCGAAATTCTCCGCGCGGGCGAGTGGCAGGAGAACCGGACGGGCATACGGACCCGTGCAATTTCGGGCGCCAGCCTGAAGTTCGACCTGCGCCAGGGGTTTCCCGCCGTCACCACGCGGAAGCTGCCGTTCAAGACGTTCATGGGCGAGATGGTGGGCTTCATCCGGGCATCCCGGAGCGCCGCCGACTTCCGCGCGCTGGGCTGCAAGGTCTGGGACCAGAACGCGAACGAGAACGGCCAGTGGCTCGCCAATCCGGCGCGCCGCGGGCCCGACGACCTGGGCCGGATCTACGGCGTGCAGTGGCGCAACTGGCAGGCCTACAAGGTTCTTGCGCCGGGCTCGGCCGGGCACGAGGCTGCGCTGGCGGCGGGCTATCGCCCCATCGCGACGACCGATGACGGCCGGCAGGTGGTGTCGCGGGAGATCGACCAGCTGGCCGAGTGCCTGCACAAGATCCACCACCATCCGACCGACCGGCGCATCCTGTTCCACGGCTGGAATCCGGCCGAACTGGACGAGATGGCGCTTCCGCCCTGCCACCTGCTCTACCAGTTCAACGTCACCGTCGCCACGCGCGAGCTGAGCCTGTGCCTGTACCAGCGCTCGGTGGACGCGCCGCTGGGACTGGTTGGAAACCTGGCGGAGGCGGCTGCGCTGCTGAGCCTGTTTGCGAGGCTGACCGGGTACACCGCCCGCTGGCTTACCTGGTTTGGCGCCGACGTGCACATCTACGAAAACCAGATGGACATGGTGCAGACCCAGCTGACCCGCGCCCCCCTGCCCGCACCCATGCTGAAGATCTCGGACCGGATTCCCTCCTACGCCATCACGGGCCGGTTCGAGCCCGAATGGCTGCAGCACCTGAGCCCGGAGGATTTCTCGCTGGACGGCTACCAGCACCATCCGCCGCTGACGGCGCCGATGGCGGTATGAGAGCCGTTATGCAGGGCCGGTCCGCGATGTGCCACGCTGGCACGCGGACCGATCCGGGCGGGCGCCGTCATCGTTAAACTCGCTGCTGATTTTTCGCCTTTTTTGCATGACGAACATGAACAAGCCGCCCGCGCCCGCCCGTCCGGGGCCGCCTGCCGACACGGCCCAGGACCGCGGCATCGAGCCGGATTCGAAGCCCGCATCCGAGCCCACGTCCGAACCCAAGGCCCGGCCCGCCGCGACCTCGGCCGTGCGCCTGCCGCCCGGCGTCACGCCCAGGGTTTCCAGCGGCCCGCAGGGGCGCAAGGGCTGGGGCACCGAGAATGCCGGCCGGCCGCAGAAGGACTTTGCCCGGCGCGCGGGCAAGTCGCGCAAGGTGCACTGAGCGTCTTTCAGCGCGGCACCGCGGGCGGCGGTCTCACCCGCCCGGCTTGAGCTCGCGGATCCCCGATGCGCTGCCGATGATGAGCAGGTCCGCCGCACGATGCGCGAACAGGCCCACCGTGACGACGCCGGGGATCTGGTTGATGCGCGATTCCAGCTCCGTCGCCCGCTCGATGCTCAGGCCGTGAACGTCCAGAATCGGGTTGCCGTTGTCGCTGGTGAAGCCTTCGCGCAGCTGCGGTGAGCCGCCCAGCTTCACCAGTTCGCGCGCCACGAAGCTGCGCGCCATGGGGATGACTTCCACCGGCAGCGGAAACCTGCCCAGCACCGGCACCAGCTTGGATTCATCGACGATGCAGATGAACTGCCGCGACGCCGCCGCAATGATCTTCTCGCGCGTCAGCGCGCCGCCGCCGCCCTTGATGAGCTGGAGCTGCCGGTTGGTCTCGTCGGCGCCGTCCACGTAGAGCGCCAGCGTTCCCGCCTGGTTGAGGTCGATCACCTCGATGCCGATGGCCTTGAGCCGCTCGGTGGAGGCAACGGAACTGGACACTGCCGCCGGGACGTCGGCCTTGCGGTCGGCGAGCAGGTCGATGAAATGGTTGACGGTGGAACCGGTGCCCACGCCCAGCACTTCGCCGGGCTTGAGGTATTGCAGGGCGGCGCGGGCCGCTTCGCGCTTGGCCTCGTCCTGGGTCATGGTATGGGTCATGGTTGATCGCGTGGTCCAAAGAGGGCGGTGCCGATGCGCACCAGGGTCGAGCCTTCGGCGATGGCGGATTCCAGGTCGTCCGACATGCCGGCGGAAATGGTATCGAGCGCCAGCCCCTGGGCGCGAATCTGCTCGAACAGCTGCCGGAGCACGCGAAACGGCGCGCGTGCATCGGTCCCCGGCGATGATGGCGCGGGAATCGCCATCAACCCGCGCAGGCGCAGGTTCGGACCCAGGCCGGCAATGGCGCGGCACAGGGCCGGCGCCGCTTCAGGCGCGCAGCCGGCCTTGCTGGCCTCGCCCGAGATGTTCACCTGCACGCACACGTTCAGCGGCGCGCCGGAAGCGTCGCGCGCCGAGGCCAGGCGCTCGGCGATCTTCAGCCGGTCCACCCCGTGCACCCAGTCGAAGTGCCGCGCGATGTCCTGCGTCTTGTTGGACTGGATGGGGCCGATGTGGTGCCAGGCGATGGGAAGGTCGGCCAGCTGCGCCTGCTTGGGAAGCGCCTCCTGAACGTAGCTCTCGCCGAAGTCGGCCTGGCCCGCCGCGAACAGCTGCCGAACCGCTTCCGCGCCGAAGCCCTTGGACACGGCCAGCAGGTTCACCGCGGCGGCATCGCGTCCCGCGGCCGCGCAGGCCTGGACCATTCGCTGGCGCAGCCGGGTGAGGGATTGGGCGGGATGGGTCATGGTGCGACGACGGTCGATGCTTGCTGGAGCGGGGAACGGCCGCTAGTGTCGGGCCCCATGGAAATTGCGCAACTGCTGACCTTCGGCGTGAAGAACGGTGCCTCTGACCTGCACCTGTCGGCGGGCGTGGAACCCATGATCCGCGTCGACGGCCAGATGAAGCGCATCAAGCTGCCGCCGCTGAACCACCGCGAACTGCTGGTCATGCTGCAGGGCATCATGAGCGAGAAGCAGCGAACGGTGTTCAGCGAGTCGTTCGAGCTGGATTTTTCGTTCGAGATCGTGGGCCTGGCGCGCTTCCGCGTGAACGCGTTCATGCAGTCGCGCGGCTGCGGTGCCGTGCTGCGCACCATCCCGAGCAAGATCCTGTCGCTGGACGACCTCAACTTTCCGCCCATCTTCAAGACGCTGGCGGACCGTCCACGCGGGCTAATCCTGGTGACGGGCCCAACCGGCTCGGGCAAGTCCACCACCCTGGCGGCGATGCTCGACCACAAGAACGAGAACGAGCACGGGCACATCCTGACGCTGGAAGACCCGATCGAGTTCGTGCACCAGCCCAAGCGCTGCCTGATCAACCAGCGCGAGATCCATCGCGATTCGCTCGGGTTTCCGGAGGCGCTGCGGTCCGCGCTGCGCGAGGACCCCGACACCATCCTGGTCGGCGAGATGCGCGACCTGGAGACCATCCGCCTGGCCCTGACCGCGGCCGAGACCGGGCACCTGGTGCTGGCCACGCTGCATACGAGTTCGGCGGCCAAGACCATCGACCGCGTGGTCGACGTGTTTCCCGGCGACGAAAAGGAAATGGCGCGCACCATGCTCTCCGAAGGCCTGCTGGCGGTGATCTCGCAGACCTTGCTGACGCGCCGCGGCGGCGGGCGCATCGCGGCGCACGAGATCATGGTGGCCACGCCGGCCATCCGGAACCTGATCCGCGAGAACAAGGTGGCGCAGATGTATTCGGCCATCCAGACCGGGCAACGGGACGGCATGCAGACGCTGGAGCAGAGCCTGAGCGACTTGGTGAAGCGCAGCCTGGTGGACGCGACCGAGGCGCGGCGCAAGGCGAACAAGTCGCTCGAAGTCTGAAGGCGACGGCTCCCGGCTCATCCGCCGCGATCACCACGGGCAGGGCTTCCCTGCCCCGCTCTCCAAGCTTCAGCCGCGCTGCTGCGCGATGCGCTCGTCCAGGTCGCGGCCGCGCAGGCGCTTCTGCACCGCGCGCAGCACGCCGGCGCTGTCCAGGCCGATCTGCGCCATCAGTTCCTCGCGCGTGCCGTGCTCCACGAACTGGTCCGGCAGGCCCAGATTGATGACCGGCACCGTATGGTGCTGCGCCACCAGCACCTCGTTGACGCCACTGCCGGCGCCGCCGCAGCGGGCGTTGTCCTCGATGGTGACGATGAGGTCGTTCTCGTTGGCCAGTTCCAGGATCAGCTCGTGGTCCAGCGGCTTGACGAAGCGCATGTCGGCGACCACGGCGTCGAGGATGTCCGCCGCCTCCAGCGCCACCGACACCATCGCGCCGAATGCGACGAACGCCACCCGCGGCCGGCGGCGCCCGTGCGCCTGGCGCAGGATGCGGCCCTTGCCCACCACCAGCGGCTTGCTGTCGGGCTCGATGGCAACGCCGGCGCCGCTGCCACGCGGGTAGCGCACCGCCGACGGCTGGTTGAGCGCAAGGCCGGTGGCGAGCATGCGGCGGCATTCGTTCTCGTCGCTCGGCGCCATCACCACCAGGTTGGGGATGCAACGCAAAAAGCTCAGATCGAAGGCGCCGTGGTGCGTGGCGCCGTCCGCACCCACCAGTCCGCCGCGGTCGAGCGCGAACAGCACCGGCAGGTTCTGCAGCGCCACGTCGTGGATCAGTTGGTCGTAGGCGCGCTGCAGGAACGTGGAATAGATCGCACACACCGGGCGCAGGCCCTCGCAGGCAAGGCCCGCGGCCAGCGTCACCGCGTGCTGCTCGGCGATGCCGACGTCGTGATAGCGCTCGGGGAAGCGCTGGGCGAACGCCACCAGGCCGGAGCCTTCGCGCATGGCTGGAGTGATGCCGACCACGCGCGCATCCTTGGCTGCCGCATCGCACAGCCAGTCGCCGAAAATCTGCGTGTAGCTGGGCTTGCCGCCGGGCTTGCCCACCGGGAACGCGCCGGTGACGGGATCGAACTGGGTGACGCCGTGGTACTTGATGGGGTCCGCTTCGGCCGGCTCGAAGCCCTTGCCCTTGACCGTGAGCACGTGCAGCAGCCTGGGACCCGGCAGATCCTTGATGCGGTCCAGCATCGCGGTCATGGCGTCCAGGTCGTGCCCGTCCACCGGCCCGAAGTAGCTGAAGCCGAGCGTGCGGAACAGCGCGGCCGGATTGTCCAGGTGCGCCTCGTTGTCCTCCGCGTCCTGCGGCAGCCGCGCGAGGTGCGGCGCCACCAGTCCCAGGCGCTGCACCAGGCGCGCGGAACGGTCGCGCAGCGCGCCCACGTTCTCGCTGATGGACATGTCGTTGTCGTTGTAGACCACCAGCATGTCCAGCTTCTGGTGGCCGGCGTGATTGAGCGCTTCGTAGGCCATGCCCGCGGTCATGCCACCGTCGCCGATCACCGCGACCACGCGGCGCTTCTCCTTCCTGATGCGCACCGCCGCCGCCATGCCGGCCGCCGCGGAAATCGAGGTGCTGGAGTGGCCGACCCCGAAGGTGTCGTACTCGCTCTCCACGCGCGAGCAGAACGGGTGCAGGCCGTTGAGGCGCCGGATGGTTTCCAGCTGCGCGCGGCGGCCGGTGAGCATCTTGTGCGGGTAGGCCTGGTGGCCCACGTCCCACACGAGGCGGTCGTGCGGCGTGTCGAGGCAGCGGTGCAGCGCCAGGCTCAGCTCCACCGTCCCCAGGTTGGCGGCGAAATGCCCGCCCACGCGGCCCAGCGTCTCGATCAGGAAGCGGCGCATCTCCACCGCAAGGTGCGGCAAATCCCGCGCGGACAGGGCGCGAAGATCATCAGGATGAACAATGCGACCCAGCAGGGAATAGCCCGGAATTTCGGTCATGCTCAATAGGGAAGGAGGACTCGCGCGCCGTACGATTCATCATTATTGTGCAAATGGCGTCCCGGCAAGAGCCTTGTGTGCATCAAAAAAAACCTGTACAGGGCCAGAGCTTGCGGGGCGCGGGGCCGTGCCGGGGAATGGGGACCGGATTGCGCCGAGGCGGGAGCGCCGTTCAGCCAGAACCGGAAACGGGACATCCAGCAACAGGTGACGCGTCGATGAACAAGGGGAGTACGGGCAAGCGTCACATCCTGGTGCTGATGTGTTTTGCGGCGGCGTTCGTGTGCTACATCGATCGCGTCAACATCTCGATTGCCATCATCCCCATGGCCGAGCACTTCGGCTGGTCGGGTACGCAGAAGGGCTTCGTGCTGTCGTCGTTCTTCATCGGCTACATGCTGGGGCAGATCCCGTCCGGCTGGATGGCCAACCGCGTCGGCGGGCGGCTGACGCTGGGCGTGTCGCTGCTGCTGTGGTCGGTGTTCACCGCCATCACTCCCGTTGCCGCGATGGTGGGATTTTCCGCGCTGATCCTGTCGCGCATCGTCATGGGCATGGGCGAGGCCGCCACCTTCCCGGCCTCGTACAACCTGTTCAGCCGGTGGATTCCGCGGCAGGAGCGCTCGCGCGCCGTGGCCTTCACACTCGGCGGCATCCCCATGGGCACGGTCATCGGGCTGGGCGCATCGGGCGCGCTGGTGGCGCAGTTCGGCTGGCAGAGCGTGTTCTACGTGTTCGGCGCGGTGGGCATCGTGCTGGCGGCGCTGTGGTTCATGGTCGTGCGCGATTCGCCCGCCCAGCACCCGGGCGTGTCGGAGGCGGAACGGCAGCACATCGCGGCCGGCATGCAGGGCGCCGCGACGCAGCGCACGCCGCTGCCGGTGCGGACACTGCTGGCCGCGCCGGCGTTCTGGGCGCTGCTCATCAACCACTTCTGCAGCAACTGGATCCTGTACGTGCTGCTGTCCTGGATGCCGAGCTACTTCCGCGACGTGCAGCACCTCAACATCGCCAAGGCCGGCTTCGCCGCGGCCGCGCCGTGGCTGAGCATGTTCGTCATGGCCAACCTCAGCGCCTGGGTGGCGGACGAGATGATCCGGCGCGGCACGCGGGTGTCGCGGGTGCGCAAGTTCATGCAGGCCGGTGGCCTGCTCGGGGCCTCGGCCTTCATGCTGCTGATCAACCAGGCCGGCAGCCCCGGCGGCGCAGTGCTCATCATGTGCGGTGCGCTCGGCGCACTGGGCCTGACCTGGGCAGGCTACGCGCCCAATCACCTGGAAATTGCGCCGCGCCACGCCGACATCCTGATGGGCATCACCAATACCGCCGGCACGCTGCCGGGCATCATCGGCGTGGCGGTGGCAGGCTGGATGCTGGACACCACCGGGTCGTACGTTTCGGTGTTCCTGCTCGCGGCCGGCATCACCTCGGTCGGCGCGCTGGTGTGGATTCTGTTCTCGCGGTCCGAACCCATCTACTGACCGCGCAGGCTACGGCATTACTTGCGGGGCGCGGGTCGTACCGTGACGTCGAACACCATGAGCCCCGAGCCACTGTCGATCGCTGCGAGGTAGGCGGCGCGGATGGGGCCGTCCATGGTCGCGCCCGCATCGTCCGGCAAGACGCCGGCCTTGGTGATGTCCACCTCCTCCCATCCTTCCCGCGTCGCCACCACGGCGGCGGCGGCGAGGTCGTGCGCGGAGCCGGCCGCCTGTCGCACGAAAATCAGCATCGGACCGTGCTGGCCCGGCGCGCGGTTGACCACCGCCACGGCCCTGGCGACCGCGCTGTACATGTGAATTTCGAAACTCATCGGCGAAACCGGAAAATTCGATGGAGGACGGGTCGGGCCTGGGACTGGCCGATCCTGATCGAGACACTTTACGTGAACGGCTGGCGCCGCTGATGGGCTCTCTGGCGTGGTCCCTTAGGCCTTCATGCCGAGCGCCGGCCGGAATCCCGGTACGCCGCGCGTCCTTGACGCCCGAACGAATCGCACACGGCTGACGCCCTTCACGTGACCCCGGCCAGGCGCCCGATCGGGCAGATCGCACGATGGCGATCCATGCAAATCACGGACGTGCCGATTCGCGTGGCCGAACTGCATCCGGATGGCACCGGGCCCGTATTGCTGGAGGGGATACCTGGAGCGAGCCGGTGGGAACCGTTGCGCGTGCGAAGATCATCCCCGGGTGTCGCGAAGCTGGAGAGCTGTCTGGTGAGGGCGGTTCCGTCAATCAACCTTAACGTCGAACGTGGAGAGAGCCTATGAAACCGTACAAGTCCCTGCTGGCCGGAGCCGCCCTGTGCGTATCTGCGCTGTCTGTTCCTTCCATGGCCGTCGGTCGCCCGGCCGTGCTGGGTTCCGATCTGTCGCTCTGCGCACCGCTGCTGGTTCGCGGCATCGCCCTGACCGCCGACCAGCGCCTGGTCTGCTTCTCGCAACTCGCCCCGCAGCTCGCGGTCGAGATTGCACCCGTCACCGGCTTTGTCGGCACCGACACCGCCCTCATCGGCATCGATTACCGCATCCAGGATGGCAAGCTCTACGGGGTCAGCAATACGGGCGGCGTCTATACCGTTGACGTCCGCTCTGGCGCCCTGACCTTCGTCAACGCCCTGACCGGGGCCGCGCTGCCGCTACAGGGCACCTCGTTCGGGGTGGACTTCAACCCCGCCGCCGATCGCCTGCGCATCGTCAGCAACACCGGCCAGAACCTTCGGCACAACGTCAATGCCGGGGGCGTGACGATTGTCGACACGGCCCTGAACAACGGTGCCGTCCCGCCCGTCGCGGTCACGGGGATCGTCGGAGCGGCATATACCAACAACGACCTGAACACCCGGACCGGTACGACCTTGTTCAACATCAGTTCCACGACCGATGCGGTGCTGGTCCAGTCTCCCGCCAATTCCGGCGCCAACGTCGCGACCGCCACGCTGCTGGGAGCCACCACCGAAGCCGACGTCGGATTCGACATCCGGTCCACCACCAGCACCACGGGGGACAGCTTGATCAACTACGGCTTTGTGACGCTCACCAATACCGAGGGCGTTGCCAAGCTGTACTCGGTGGACCTGCTCTCCGGCCGGCTGACGCTGCTGGGTGGGTTCTCGCCAGGAAACAGGAACGTCATCGACATCGCGTTCCCGCCGGGGCTCGCCTTCGGCACGCCGTAACGGACGAATCCGCAGGATTCAGAAGGGCCGGCCTGCCGGCCCTTCTTCGTTTGTGCCGTGGACTGGTCGAGGAAGATTACATTTTCACCGCGCCGCTGGTCCGGCACCTGATTTGGTCCAGGTCGGCGTAACCGCCTCCGGACCCGCAGCGGCGCCTCAAGCCGTTGGTCCGCTTTCGATAATTCGCAAAACGCCGGATCGGGTGGCGTGATGTGTCCGCCATGAACTCACGACGTCCCGTGGCCGAGCACCGAAGCCGGGTAAACTCCGCGCCGGCCCGACCGCTGGCGGCAATGCCCCGCGCGCTCCGTGCCCCTGAATTCCCCGAGGTATCGGCAACTCTCTGTTCAATTCTCACCTCCCATTTCTCCCTGGACCGCTCCGGCGCCGCGCCCCGTGCGAGAGCGGATCCGGTCGCACACAGGCGCATCACGCTTTTCATTTCGGAGCAGCACGGCATGGCAACCATTCATTTCATCGGCGGCGAAAAGGGCGGCGTGGGCAAGTCGCTGGTGGCGCGTCTCATGGCGCAGTACATGATCGATCACCACCTGCCCTTTCTCGGTTTCGATTCGGACCGCTCGCACGGCGCGCTGCTGCGCTTCTACGCCAGCTATACCTCGCCGGTGGTGGTGGACGACTACAACTCCCTGGACAAGGTGGTGGAAGCAGCCACCGAGGAAGCCAACCGCCGCATCGTCGTCGACCTGGCCGCGCAGACCCACATCCCGCTGGTGAAGTGGATGGAGGAGTCCGGCATGCTGGAACTGGCGCAGGAATTCGGCATTCCCGTGCGCTACTGGCACGTGATGGATTCGGGCAAGGATTCGGTGGACCTGCTCGCGCGCCTGCTCGACCGCTTCGGCGACCGCCTGGACTACACGCTGGTGCTCAACCAGCTTCGCGGCGACGATTTCAGCACGCTGGAACAGTCGGGCCAGAAGGACCGCGCATTGGCCCTGGGCGCCAAAATCGCCATGCTGCCCAAGCTGCACGACGCCGCCATGACGCGCATCGACGCGCGCAGCACCAGCTTCTGGGCCGCCGCCCACAGCAGCGAGAAGGAACTCACCGGCCTGGGCCTGCTGGAGCGCCAGCGCGTGAAGATCTGGCTGGGCAAGGCCTACGTCGAGATCGAGAAAGTCGGCGTCTGAACCGGCGCGACGCGGCCCCGCCTCAACGACAACCGTGGTCAATGGAGAGCGCATCATGCTGAAAGGAAAATCCGCACTCGTCACCGGGTCCACCAGCGGCATCGGGCTGGGCATCGCCACCGGGCTGGCCGAGGCCGGCCTCAACGTGATGCTCAACGGACTGGGCAATGCGGCCGACATCGAACGCCTGCGCGCCGACCTTGCCGCGCGCAACGGCGTGCAGGTGCTGTACTCGCCGGCGGACATGACCCGCCCGGACGAGATCACCGCCATGGTCGAACTGGCCGAGTCCACCTTCGGCTCGCTGGACGTGCTGGTGAACAACGCCGGCATCCAGTTCGTGTCGCCGGTGGATGAATTTCCCGCGGCCAAGTGGGAGCAGATCATCGCCATCAACCTGTCGTCCAACTTCTACACCATCAAGGCCGCGCTGCCGGGCATGAAGCGCCGCAACTGGGGGCGCATCATCAACCTGGCCTCCGCGCACGGGCTGGTGGCCTCGCCGTTCAAGTCGGCCTACGTGGCGGCCAAGCACGGCGTGCTGGGCCTGACCAAGACCGTGGCGCTGGAAGTGGTGGAGACACCCATCACCTGCAACGCCATCTGCCCGGGCTACGTGAAGACGCCGCTGGTGGAGGGCCAGATCAAGGACCAGGCCAAGGTGCACAACCTGTCCGAGGACCGCGTGGTCCGCGAAGTGATCCTGGGCGCGCAGCCCAACAAGCGCTTCGTG
Source organism: Panacagrimonas sp. (assembly GCA_052386745.1). Lineage (GTDB taxonomy): Bacteria > Pseudomonadota > Gammaproteobacteria > Nevskiales > Nevskiaceae > Panacagrimonas. The sequence goes on from JBQTJW010000005.1 coordinate 144,144, forward strand.
GAGATCAAGGAGCTGTCGGACCTGGTGCTGTTCCTGTGCTCGCCGGGGGGCAATTCCATCACCGGCACCTCGCTGCAGGTGGACGGAGGCTGGACCGCGCGCTGAACGCGTCGTGCGCGGGCACTGGATGCTGGCGGCACCCGGCAGCACAGCTGCACGCGCCCCGGACGGCTTGCGGCCACTTCGGCGGTGCCTACGATCGTCTGACCAATGTGATCCCCGCGCGGGCCGCGACGCCGTGATTCAAACCCTAGCGCCCGGCCCGGCTTGACCGCCGCTCCGAGCCCCGACTCCGTTCCGACGCAGTGCCCTGGGGGGCCGTCAGGCCCGCTATCCCGCGCTGCCGGTGCAGTGCACCTTGTCCGCGGTGCGGGAGAGCAGCGCAAAGCTGCGCCCGCCATCTAGAGCATCGAACTTGAGCGTGACCTTCGACGGCAGCAGCAGCGGCGGGCGGAACTGCACGTCCAGCGTGGTCAGCGCCTCGCCGCGCGCCTCCTCGAGCAGGCCCGCGATCCGGGCCGCGGTCCACATGCCCTGGGCGATGGCCCGCGGAAAGCCGAAGATCCGGGCGCTGAGCGCAAACAAGTGGATGGGATTGAAGTCACCGGACACCGGCGCGTAGCGGCGCCCGGTGTCGGCCGGCACCTCGAAGCTGCGGTATTCCGACAGTTCCGCGGCTGCGGGCGCTGGTCTGGGTGAGCGCTGGCCGCTTTTCATCCGGTGGAGCAGTGTCATCAGCGAGCGATACACCGGCTTTCCATCGTCGGCCGTGTACTCGGTGATGACGTCGAACTCGTAGCCCTGGTGCGTGCGGCGGCCGCCGGCCAGGGCCGCGTGCACGTCGAATTCCTGGTCCGTCGGCATCGGGCAAAGCAGCTCGAAGTGGTTGCGCAGGTGCACCACGCCGACCAGCGGCACGGGGAATTCTGGCCGCACCATCAGCCACAGGTGCAGCGGCATGGCCTGCACCTGGGGAAAGGTGATCGGCAGGTGGGTGGACGCGTCCATGCCGCAGACCTCGCGGTACGCCGCCAGCCGCGACGCCGAGGCGTGCTGCGCCCTCACCTTCACGCCGAGTCGCGGAATGCGGATGTTCTTGCCCGGCGAGCGTCGCGCGGTGGCCGGCAGCCGCAGGTAGAGCGCGGCGAGGCTCGGCAGCCGCGGGAGCGTCTCGGTCATCGCGGTGCCCGCAGGCGATGGAGCGGGAGCCGGTGTCCGCCTCACGGCACGACCTGGTCGATCACCAGCGCCAGCGGCGCCTTGCCGATGTCGCCGCGCGCAAGGTTCAGACTGCCCTGGACGTCGCCGGACACCGCCTGCGCGCCGCCGCTGCGGCTCACGCGCGCGGTCACGGTCCAGCGATCGAAGCTGGACAACCTGGCGGCCGGCGTCATCGCCATGCTGTCGTCCAGGCGGATCTCGCGCGGCAGCTCGGAGGCCTTGCCGCGGTAGACCGCCAGCGGCATCGGCGGGCCGGACGCGGCCTTGGCGAAGACGAACAGCGTGGCGTCGCTCGCCACGCGATCAGCGACTGCCGGGGCGATCTTCACCGCAAGGTGCAGCACGGTCGCCGTGGCCGGCTTCGCCGCGGTTTTCGGAGCCGGGGCCGGCGGCAGTGCGCCCGCCACCTGGGCCAGGCGCTCGTCCAGCACCGTGCGCAGCTCCGGCGAGAGCTCCTGCTGCGCAAGGCGCGTCCAGTAGTCGCGCGCACGGCCCGCGTCGCCGGCCTGCTCGGCGGCGAGCCCGGCGTACCAGAGCGCCTTGCCGTGGTCGGGCGCCAGCGCCAGCGTCGCCTCGAACAGCTCCCGCGGGCGGCCGGACAGGTCGCGATCCTGTGCCAGCCCCAGGGCCTCGCCCTCGTTCACCAGCAGGTCCGGCTCGGCCTGGTTCACCAGCCTGCTGGCCTCGACGTACGCCTGGGCGGACTCGGCGTAGCGTCCCTGCGAGAAGTACGAGCGCCCGAGCAGGGCCCAGCCGTTCACGTCGCCCGGCTTCTCGCGCATCTTCCGGGCGAGCGCCTCGACCATCTCGTTGACGGAGCCGGCGTCGGGGCTGGCCGCGCCGGGCCCGGCCGCGATCTGCTGCTGCACGCGCCAGCTGCCGCTCTGAACGTATCCGCCCACGGCGGCGAGCAGGACGAACACGCCCAGCAGCGCGCTGAGCAGCCCGTTGCGCCGCGAACCGGCCGGCGCCGCGGCATCGGCCGCGCCCGCGTCTGCCAGCAGGCGGCTGTCGAGTTCGTTCTTCAGGTGGGCCACGGTGGCCTCGTCCACCAGGCCGGCCGCGCGATCGGCGTCCAGCTCGGTCACGCGCTGGCGGTAGGCGGCGACGTTGGCGGCGCGGCGGCGCATGCCGGGCTCGGTGCGGCCGGTCCACAGCGGGCGGGTCATCCACGCCGCGCCGAGCACGGCGACGCCCAGCATCAGGGCCAGCATCATGGGCGTTCCTCGTCCAGCAGGCGGTTCACGCGCTCGGTGTCGGCGCTCGAAGGCGGGGCTGCGCCGTCCCGCGCACCGTTCCATTTGCGGCCAAAACGCAGCGCTACCACCAGCAGCGCCACCGCCAGCAGCACGAACGGCCCGGCCCACAGCATCAGCGTGCGCCCCGACAGCGGCGGCTTGTACAGCACGAAGTCGCCGTAGCGGTCGGTGACGTATCGGCGGATCTGGGCGTCGGTTTCACCGGATGCGATCCGCGCATGCACCTGGTTGCGCAGGTCCGCGGCCAGTTCCGCGTTGGAGTCGGCAATGGTCTGGTTCTGGCACACCAGGCAGCGCAGCTCGTGAATCAAGACCTGGTAGCGCTCCACCTGTTCGGCGCTCAGCTCCTCGCCCTCCGGCGGCAGGGTCACGGCCTGCGCGCCGAGGCTGGCAGCCAGCGCCAGCAGCGCGACGCAGGCGGCCGCGCAGGTGGCCGATCGCCACCCGCGTCGCCGCTCAGCTCGCACGGGCCAGGCCCAGCAGCGGACGGATGTGCTGCTCCCAGGCCTCGGGCGTCAGCGGCCCGACCTGCTTGAACAGGACGGTGCCGTCAGCGCCCAGCACGTAGGTTTCCGGCACGCCGTAGACGCCCCATTCCAGCCCGGCCTTGCCTTCGCGGTCGATCGCCACCTGCCGGTAAGGGCTGCCGTGGCGCCGGAGCCACTGGCGGACGTCGGCCGGCTCGTCCTTGTAATCCATGCCGATGATCTCCACGCCCTGCTCGGCCGCCAGCTTCAGCAGGAACGGGTGCTCCACGCGGCAGCCCTCGCACCAGCTGGCGAAGAAGTTCACCAGCACCGGCCGGCCCTGCAGGGCCGCGGGCGAGAGCGTCTGGTCATCCGGTTCCAGCAGCGGCAGCTCGAAGGCCGGGGCGGGCTTGCCCAGCAGCGGACTGGGCACCTCGCGCGGGTCCAGCTTCAGGCCGCGCCCCAGCAGGGCGAGCAGGCCCAGCAGCACCAGCACCGGGATCGCGTAACGCATCAGGCGGTGGCGACAGCGCCCGGCAGGCGAGCCTCGGCGCGGCGGACGTCGAGGCGGTAGCGGCGATCGGTGGCGGCCAGCATGCCGCCGACCATCATCAGCAGGCCGCCGCACCATACGAGCCGCATCATCGGCTTGTAGTACACGCGCAGCGCCCAGTCGCCGGCGGGATTCTGCTTGTCGATGGGCTCGCCCAGCGCCACGTAGAGGTCGCGCAGCGGGTTGTGGTCCACGGCAGCCTCGGTCATCACGCTGCCCTGCGAGGGGTACAGGCGCTTCTGCGGGAACAGGCGGGCGATCTCGCGGCCGCCGTACTCCACCACCACGTGGCCGGTATCGGCGCGGTAGTTGGGGCCTTCCTCGTGGGTGACGCCGTCGAAGCGGAAGGCGTAGCGGCCGATGTCCACGCTCGCGCCCGGCGCCAGTCGCACGTCCTTCTCCACGTTGAAGGTGGAGGCGAAGGCCACGCCCAGGGTCCACACGCCGAGGCCGGCGTGCGCCAGCGTCATGCCCCAGGCGCCGCGCGGCACCGAGCGCAGCCCGGCCGCCAGCGAAGGCTTGGCCCGCGCGCGCCGCCAGACTTCCTGCACGGACGTGGTGAGCACCCAGACCGCCAGCATCGTGCCGGCCGACGCCGCGAACGAGCCCTGCCCCTGCGTCAGCACCGGCAGCACCATGCCCACGGCCACCGAGGCCAGCGCCAGCCAGCGCAGCGGCCACAACGCCTCGCGCAGGCGCGAACGCTTCCACGACACCACGCCGGCCAGCCCCACCAGCACCGCCAGCGGCGCCATCAGCGGCAGGAACACGGCGTTGAAGTACGGCGGCCCCACCGAAATCTTGCCCAGCCCGAGCGCGTCGATCGCCAGTGGATACAGGGTGCCCAGGAACACGGCGGCGGCGGCGGCTACCAGGAACACGTTGTTGAGCAGCAGGAAGCCTTCGCGCGAGGCCATCTCCATCGGCGCCTGGCGCACCAGGCCCTGCGCCCGCACCGCGTACAGGGTGAGCGCGCCGCCCACCACCACGGCCAGGAAGGCGAGGATGAAGACGCCACGCGCCGGGTCGGTGGCAAAGGCGTGCACCGACACCAGCACGCCGGAGCGCACCAGGAATGTTCCCAGCAGCGACAGCGAGAACGCGATGATGGACAGCAGCAGCGTCCACGACTGCAACAGCCCGCGCTTCTCGGTCACGGCCAGCGAATGGATCAGCGCCGTGCCGACCAGCCAGGGCATGAAGGACGCGTTCTCCACCGGGTCCCAGAACCACCAGCCGCCCCAGCCCAGCTCGTTGTAGGCCCACCAGGACCCGAGCGTGATGCCCAGGGTCAGGAACAGCCAGGCCGTGGTGGTCCAGGGCCGCGCCCAGCGCGCCCAGGCGGCGTCCAGCCGGCCCGTCACCAGCGCCGCGATGGCAAAGGCAAACGCCACGGAGAACCCGACGTAGCCCATGTACAGCATGGGCGGGTGGATGATGAGCCCGGGGTCCTGCAGCAGCGGGTTGAGGTCGCGGCCCTCCATCGGCACCGGGAAGCTGCGCTCGAACGGGTTGGAGGTGAGCAGCATGAACAGCGTGAAGCCCACGCTCACCGCGCCCAGCGTCGCCAGCACCAGGCTCGACATTTCCACCGGCAGCCGCCGATTGAACACCGACACGGCCAACCCCCAGCCGGTGAGCATCAGCAGCCACAGCAGCAGCGAGCCCTCGTGCGCGCCCCAGACCGCGGACAGCCGGTAGACCAGCGGCAGCTGGCTGTGCGAGTTGGCGGCGACGTAGGCCACCGAGAAATCATTGAGCCAGAACGCGTGGCTCAGGCAGGCATACGCCAGCAGCACCAGCGCGAACTGGGCCTGCGCCGCGGTCGTGGCCAGGGCCATGCTGCGCAGGTTGCGCCGCGCGTAGCCCACGGTCGGGACCACCGCCTGCACCAGCGCCACGGCCAGCGCCAGCCACAGCGTGAAATGGCCCAGTTCGACGATCACGGCGACAGCGCCGCCGCGTTGGTGGCCTTGTCCATGGACTTGAACGGCGCGCAGGAATGGCCGGTGTCGGTCTTGAGCGAGGCGGCCAGTTCCGGCGGCATGTAGTTTTCGTCGTGCTTGGCCAGCACCTCGGTGGCCACGAACGCGCCCTTCTCGAGGTGGCCGGTGGCGACGATGCCCTGCCCCTCGCGGAACAGGTCTGGCAGGATACCGTCGTAGCGCACCTTCACTTTCTGCGCGCAGTCGGCGAGCGTGAAGTTCACCGCCAGGCCCTCCCCGCGCGACACGCTGCCCACCTCCACCAGGCCGCCCAGGCGCAGCTTGGCGTCTGCCGGCGCCTTGCCGCTGACGACGTCCGTCGGCGTGTAGAAGTACATCAGGTTCTTGCTGAAGGCCTTGAAGCCGAGCGTGGCCGCCACCGCCAGGCCCGCGATCAGCGCGGCCACCGCCAGCATGCGGTTCTGGCGGCGCGTCACGAGGCGTCCTCGGCGTCGCCCTCGGCCAGGCGCTCGACCAGCGCCCGCCGTTGCAGCGCCGGCGCCAGCACGTTCCAGGCGAACACCGCCAGCGCCAGGCCCACGCTGCCCCATACGTACAGCTCGTAACCGCCCATGTTCAGCAGCTGGCTCATCGTCTTGGGGTTCCGGAGGCGGGATGCAGGGGTGCTGCGGAGACAGCGCCGCCGGCCAGCAGTTCGCCCACCCAGGCGGATCGCCGCTCGCGCAGCACCACCTCGTTCTGGATGCGCCGCAGCACCGCGTAGCCGGCCAGCAGGTAGGCGCCGAGCAGCGAGGCGTACAGCGGGATGCCCATCTCCGGCGTGATGGTGGGCTTGCCCAGCTTCAGGATGGTGGAGGTCTGGTGCAGGCTGTTCCACCACTCCACCGAGTATTTGACGATGGGCACATTCACCGCCCCGACGATGGCCAGCAGCGCGCAGGCGCGCGCGGCGGCGCGGCGGTCCAGGAAGGCGCTGTCCAGGCCGATCACGCCCAGGTACAGGAAGAACAGCACCAGCTCGGAGGTCAGGCGTGCATCCCACACCCAGTAGGCGCCCCACATGGGCTTGCCCCAGAGCATGCCGGTGGCCAGCGCCAGCGCGGTGAAGCTGGCCCCGACCGGCGCCAGCGCGGTGATGGCGCACTCGGCCAGCTTGAGGCGCCAGACCAGCGCGATCACGCCCGCGATCGCCATGCCCATGTACAGCGACAGCGACAGCGCCGCGGCCGGCACGTGCACGTAGATGATGCGAAAGGCATCGCCCTGCTGGTAGTCACGCGGCGCAAACCACAGGCCGGCGACCAGGCCGTAGCCGAGCAGCAGCGCGGCCGCCGCACCCAGCCAGGGCGCGAGCGTCTGCGCAAAGCGGTAAAAGCTCGGCGGTGAGGCCAGCCGGTGAAACCAGGTCCACATAACTCTGCTTGTCCAGCGTGCCCGGTGGCGTGGAAGTGCCCCGGTGGGGTGAGGGTCAACCGCCCGTTCGATCAGTCGAATGCGTTCTTGAGCGCTGCCGTCGTCGCCCAGGGCAGCAGGGTCAGCGACAGCACGAGCAGCGCGGCCAGAAAGTATATCGGACCGGATGCGTCCAGCCCGGCCTGGGCCGCGCGCGCGGCGCCGCTGCCGAAGATCACCACCGGCGCCAGCAGCGGCAGCACCAGCACCGGCAGCAGCAGCCCGGCGCGCGGCAGCGCCACCGTCAGCGCCGCGGCGAATCCACCGATCAGGCTCAGGATGGGCGTGCCCAGCATCAGGCCGGCCAGCAGCAGACTGAGCGGCGGGCCGGCGGCAAACCCGAGCTGCAGCGACAGCGGCGCTGCCAGCACCACCAGCGGCAGGCCGGTGAGCAGCCAGTGCGCCGCCATCTTGCCCAGCACCATCCAGGCCGGCGAGCCGGCGGCGACGAACACCTGTTCCAGCCAGCCATCGTCCAGGTCCGCGCGGAACAGCCGGTCCAGGGTCAGCAGGGCCGCCAGCAGCGCACCGACCCACATCACCGACGGGGCGAGCTGGGCGAATTGCGGATCGTCCGGCCGCCCGCCGAGTGCGAACAGCGTGACCACGATGGCGAAGAAGAGCGGCGGCATCAGGCGCTCGGCCTTGTGCCGCGCGGCCAGCCGCAACTCGCGCCGGAGCGTCGCGGTGAACATCTTCATTGCAGCTCGATCACGCGCACGCGCGCCAGCTTCCCCGGCAGCGCCTGGTGACTGGTGACGACGATGGCGCCGTCGCCCGCGATGTGCTCGTTCATGAGCTCGCCCAGCAGCCGCACGCCCTGCGTGTCGAGCCCGCTCAGGGGCTCGTCCAGCAGCCATAACGGGCGCGCCACAAGTAGCAGCCGTGCCATCGCCGCGCGCCGCTTCTGTCCCGCCGAGAGCGTGCGCGCAAGGCGCCGCTTGAGCGGTGCCAGCCCCACGCGCTCCAGCGCCGGCGCGAGGCTCGACTCCGGGACGTCGTTGAGCGCGCACCAACCGGACAGGTTCTCGGCGATGGACAGGTCCGCGTTGAGCGCGTTGCGGTGGCCGATCCAGTGCACCCGATCCGGCTCCGGCCGCTGAAGCTCGCCCTCCTGCGGCGCCCGCAGGCCCACCATCACCTCGATCAGCGACGACTTGCCCGCACCGTTTCGCCCGCGCAGGTGCAGCACGTCGCCGGGTTCGACCACGAAATTGAGGCCCGACAGCAGGCGGCGATCGCCCCGGCCGATGCCCAGCCCGCTGACCGACAGCAGTGCCATCAGCCTGCGGCGGGTCTGGTCACGCGCATGGCTTGAACCACCCCACCACGCTGCACCCGGTTTCTGCGCTCGATCGCCCCAATGGCCCCACACCAGTCTCCACGGCCTTGCCACCCATGGGCAGGCGCACTCGTTCTGTTGATCCGGCCATTATGCAGGCCCGCGGGCGGTTCCTGGCGTGCAGAACCGCAGTGCTGCGCGCTGCGCCTGCGGCCGTCCGGTGCCGGCGAGTCGGAACACGTGCAGGATTTGAAAATGATAACGACTCTCATCTAATGTGGGCGGATGAACGCCCCCCTGCGCCTTCGAGCGGATGCGAGTCCCCGCGGAAACCCGCCCTGCCCCTGCCGCGACTCAACTCTCGGCCCAGGCGCGCAGCAGGTTGGCGTAGGTCTTGGCCTGGAGGTTGAACGCGGAGGTCGGCAGCTGGCCCGCCTGCTCCCAGAGTTCGCGTCGCACCGTGTCCAGGTCGAACAGGATCTCGCGTCGCGCCGCATCCCGCACGTAGCTCTGCACCCACAGGACCGCCGCCAGGCGCTCACCGCGCGTCACCGGCGCCACCCGATGCAGGCAGGTGGCGGGATAGACCACGGCCTGGCCGGCCTCCAGCCGGTACGGCACCGTTCCGGAATGCGTTTCGAGCACCAGTTCGCCCCCGTCGTATTCCGCGCCCTCCGACAGGAAAACCGTGACGGCGAGATCGCTGCGAATGGGGTTCGTGCCGCCCATCAAGGCATCGTCGACGTGCATGCCGTAGGACATGCCGGGCAGGTAACGCGAAAATATCGGCGTCCTGACGCGGGCCGGGAGCACCGCCGAATGGAACAGCGGGTGGCTTTGCAATGCGTCCAGGACGAGCTTCGCCGCACCGGCGCTGACCGCTTGCTGGTTGTGCTTGACGCCGCGGGCGTGCCAGCCCGCGGTACGGCCCCCATCCTCGAACTCGGATGAAGCCAGCGTGGTCCGGATGACCCGCAGGGTGTCGGCGTCCAGCACATTGGCCAAACATAGATTCATGAAGTCCTTCCCCCGGTATCGATCAAGAATGCGCCCACGGTGATGGCGATGAACCCTATCAAGCTCTGGGCCGGTTTCGGCAGCTTCACCTGCATCGCCGCCACGGTGAGCCCGGTGCTCCATGCTGCCCCGGCGGACCCCGCGCAGGGCACCGCGCCAAATTTCGTCGTCGCGCAGGGTGGCGAAGGCGGCGAGAGCGACAGCGTGCCCAGCACCTACCGGCTGCTGTCGAGCGATCCGCAGGTGTTCGGATTCGACGTACGCGCCCAGGTCGGCAACTACGTGCACCTGGTGGAAAGCAGCTACCGTGACGTGGCGGCGGCAGCGACGCGGATGCAGGCGGCGATCACGGCGTTCCTCGGCGCCCCATCGGCCGAAACGCTTGCCGCGGCGCGCGCCACCTGGGTATCGGCTCGCCAGTATTACCTGGTCACCGAAGTCTTCCGCTTCTACGACGGCCCCATCGACCTGACCGCCAGCGGGGAGACCGGCCCCGAGCCGCACCTCAATGCCTGGCCGCTCAACGAGGCCTTCATCGATGCGGTCCGGGGGCAGCCCCGGTCAGGAATCATCGGCAACGTGGACATCCCGCTGAGCCGCGAATCCATTCTGGCGCGGGACCAGGTTAACGATGAGTCTGATGTGACCACCGGCTGGCATGCGATCGAGTTCCTGCTCTGGGGGCAGGATTTCGACCCTGACGGCCCGGGCAACCGTCCCGTCAGCGACTATCTCGCCGGTGAGCCGATTCGCGACCGGCGCCGCCTGTACCTCACAACCGTCACCGAGATGCTGGTAGCCGATCTCCGTGGCCTGGAAGCCGCCTGGGCACCGGGTGCGGACAACTACCGCCAACGCTTTCTGGCGATGGAGCCGCGGGAAGCGCTGGGCCGCGCCATCAACGGCGTGGCCAACCTGGTCGGGCACGAGCTGGCCACGGAGCGTCTCTCGGTGGCGCTGGACAGCGGGGACCAGGAGGACGAGCACAGCTGCTTCTCGGACACGACCCACCAGGATCACCTCTACGACCTGCGCGGCGCTCGCAACGTCTGGCTGGGCACCACGGGAGAAGACATGGCCCCCGACAGCCTACGGGCGCTGCTGATGAAAGTGGACCCCGCACTCGCGGCGCGAACCGACGCGGGTTTCGGCAAGGCGATGGCAGCGGTTGCGGGCATGGGCCAGCCCTTCGACGCCATCCTGCGCGCACCCGCAGGCAGCCCCCCGCGCCAGCGGGCGGAAGCAGCGGTCTCCGCGTTCCAGGAGCTTGCCGGCATTCTGGCCGCCGTCGGCCGGCGCGTCGGCGTGCTGGTGATCGTGCCCGGGCTGGCGCAGCCCTCGGCAGGATGAATCGGGCGGTCCCATTTCTGGCGCTGTGGTGGGCCACGACAAGTCTTTCCGCCCCGATCGGCGAGCGGCTTGGCGGCGAGACCGGCCGGCCCGTTGCGGGACAGAACGCGTTTGCCCTGCCCGCGCCCAGTCTCGACGCCCGCCAGCTGCGCGACTTTTCCTTCGGCAACCGCCTGTTCAACACCAACTGGGTGATCGCCGGTGGGTCGACGGCCAGCTTCGACGGGCTGGGGCCGCAGTTCAACCGGGTGTCGTGCTCCGGCTGTCATGTCCGCGACGGGCGGGGGCGCCCCCCGGAACCGGGCGAGCCCATGGAATCCATTCTGGTCCGGATTTCCATCCCCGGCCGCACCGCCAAAGGCGGCCCGATGCCGCACCCCGTGTACGGCGACCAGATCCAGGACCGGGCCATTCCGGGCCTTCAGCCAGAGGCAGGCGTGGTGCTGGCCTGGCGGGAAAAGGCTGGAAACTATGGCGATGGGGAAATCTACTCGCTGCGCAGTCCCGTCGTGTCGTTCGAGGACCCCGCGTACGGCCCGCTGGGCGAGCAGGTCATGACCTCGCCACGTACGGCGCCCGCCGTCATTGGCATGGGCCTGCTCGAAGCCGTTCCCGAATCGGTCCTGCTGGAGCTGGCCGATCCGGATGATCGCGACCGGGACGGCGTTTCCGGCCGGATCAACCGCGTCTGGGACAAGCAGCGCCAGGCCATGGCGGTCGGCAGGTTCGGCTGGAAAGCCAACCAGCCCAACCTGAGGCAGCAGCTCGCCGATGCGGCCGCGGGGGACATCGGCATCACCAATGCGATCAACCCGAGCGACAACTGCGGTCCGCGGCAGAAAGCCTGTCTCGACTCGCCCGCCGGCGGCGACCCCGAGATGAAGGACGAATTCCTGGACAAGCTGCTCCTGTATTCGCGCACGCTCGCCGTGCCCGACCGCCGGAATCCACAGAACCCGCAGGTCGTCCGTGGCGAGCAGCTGTTTGCCGAGGCGCGATGCACCGCCTGCCACGCACCCGTCATGAAGACCGGCGCCCACGAGCTGGCGGCGGTCGCGCAGCAGACCATCCATCCGCTCACCGACCTGCTCCTGCACGACATGGGCGACGGCCTGGCCGATCAACGCCCCGATTTCGACGCCAGCGGTCGCGAATGGCGAACGGCGCCGCTTTGGGGCCTGGGACTCATCCCGGCCGTGAACGGACACGAACTGCTGCTGCACGACGGTCGCGCCCGCGGCGTGGCCGAGGCCATTCTCTGGCATGGCGGGGAAGCGGAGCAGGCACGGGAAACGTTCCGCCGGTGGCCGAAGGCGGACCGCGAAGCCCTGCTGGAATTCCTGCGGTCCCTGTAAGCGGCGCAATCACGCGCCGTTCCAGGCGCCCAAATCAGAATCCCCGCCGAAGCGGGGATTCCGGTTGCAGAGGCGGTTTACTTCGCCGCCACCACGCGGACCATTTCCAGGCACTTGTTGGAGTAGCCCCACTCGTTGTCGTACCAGCTCACGAGCTTGACGAAGGTGGAGTCCAGCGCGATGCCGGCCTCGGCGTCGAACACCGAGGTGCGCGTCTCGCCGCGGAAGTCGGTGGCCACGACCTTGTCCTCGGTGTAGCCGAGCACGCCCTTGAGCGCGCCTTCGGACTGGGCCTTCATCTCGGCGCAGATCTCGGCGTAGGTGGCCGGCTTCTCCAGTTCGCAGGTCAGGTCCACCACGGAGACGTCGGAGGTCGGCACGCGGAAGCTCATGCCGGTGAGCTTCTTGTTCAGCGACGGGATCACCACGCCGACGGCCTTGGCCGCGCCGGTGGACGAAGGAATGATGTTCTCCAGGATGCCGCGGCCGCCGCGCCAGTCCTTGTTGCTCGGGCCATCCACGGTCTTCTGCGTGGCGGTGGCGGCGTGCACGGTGGTCATCAGGCCGCGCTTGATGCCCCACTTGTCGTGCAGCACCTTGGCCAGCGGCGCGAGGCAGTTGGTGGTGCACGAGGCGTTGGAAATGATGGCCTGCCCGGCGTAGGTCTTGCAGTTGACGCCGTACACGAACATGGGGGTGTCGTCCTTCGACGGGGCCGACAGGATCACCTTCTTGGCGCCGGCGTCGAGGTGCTTCTGTGCCGTGACCTTGTCCAGGAACAGGCCGGTAGATTCGATGACCACTTCCGCGCCGATCTCGTTCCACTTCAGGTTGGCCGGGTCACGCTCCTGCGTCAGGCGAATCTTCTTGCCGTTGACCAGCAGCGCGCCGCCCTCGACCTTGATCTCGCCCTTGAAGCGGCCGTGCACCGAGTCGTACTGCAGCATGTAGGCGAGGTAGTCCGGCTCCAGCAGATCGTTGATGCCGACGATCTCGATGTCGGATCCGAAACTCTGCACGGCGGCGCGCAGCACGTTGCGTCCGATGCGGCCGAAACCATTGATGCCAACCTTGACTGCCATCTCTCTAGTCCTCGTCGAAAGCGGCGCACACCGCACCGCGAAAATTTAACCGAGCAAACCCCGCACCGTGGCGGCCACGCCTTCCACAGTCAGGCCAAAATGCTTGAACACCGCGGGCGCCGGGGCGGATTCGCCGAAGGTGTCCACGCCCATCGTCACGCCCTCGTCACCGACGAAGCCGCGCCAGTAGAGCGTGACCCCGGCCTCCACCGACACGCGCGCCCGGATCGCCCGCGGCAGCACCGCCTCGCGGTAGGCCGCGCCCTGCTTCAGGAAACGCTCGGCGCAGGGCATGGAGACCACGCGCACCGCCTTGCCCGACTGGTTCAGCTGCCTGGCCGCGTCGACTGCCAGGCTCACTTCCGAGCCGGTGGCGATGATCAGCGCCTGCGGCGGCGTCGCCGGCTCCAGCAGCACGTAGCCACCGCGCAGCGCATCGCCCGCGTGCGAGGCGGCGCGCGCCTGCGGCGGCAGGTTCTGGCGCGACAGCGCGAGCACCGAGGGCCCGTTGCGCCGCTCGACCGCGGCGCGCCAGGCGATGGCGGTCTCGAAGGCGTCGGCCGGGCGCCAGGTTTCCATGTTCGGGATCAGGCGCAGCGAGGACACGTGCTCCACCGCCTGGTGCGTGGGTCCGTCCTCGCCGAGTCCGATGGAGTCGTGGGTGAAGACGTAGATGGTGCCGATCTTCATCAGCGCCGACATGCGCACCGCATTGCGGGCGTAGTCCGAGAACACCAGGAAGGTGCCGCCGTACGGGATGATGCCGCCGTGCAGCGCCAAGCCGTTCATGGCCGCCGACATGCCGAACTCGCGCACGCCATAAAACAGGTAGTTGCCGGCGAGGCTCGCGGGGCGCAGCGGCGTGGCGCCCTTCCACAGCGTGCAGTTGGATTCCGAGAGATCGGCCGAACCGCCGACCAGTTCCGGCAGCTTCGGCGCGAAGGCCTCCAGCGCGTTCTGCGAGGACTTGCGGGTGGCCACGGGCTTGTCGCCCGCGGACAGCTTGTCGATGGTGGCGGCGATGGTCTCGGACCAGTCCGCCGGCAGCTCGCCCGCGATGCGGCGCTTGAGCTCGGCTGCTTCCGGGACGAACACCGCGGAATAGCTTTCCAGCAGCGCCTTCCACTCGCTGTTGCGCGTGGCGCCCTTGGCGCGCGCGTCCCAGGCCAGCTTGATCTCGGCCGGGATCTCGAACGGCGCGTGCGGCCAGTTCAGCGCCTGCCGGGCCAGGGCGATTTCCTCGTTGCCCAGCGGCGCGCCGTGCACGCTTTCCTTGCCCTGCTTGTTGGGCGAACCAAAGCCGATGATGGTCTTGCAGCAGATCAGGGTGGGCTTGCTCTGCGAGCTGCGCGCCGTGTCCAGCGCGATCTTGATCTCGGCCGGATCGTGGCCGTTGACGTTGCGCACCACTTCCCAGCCATAGGACTCGAAGCGCGTGGGGGTGTCGTCGCGGAACCAGTCGTGCACCTCGCCGTCGATCGAGATGTTGTTGTCGTCGTACAGCACCACGAGCTTGCCCAGGCCCAGGGTGCCAGCCAGCGAGCAGGCCTCGTGCGAGATGCCCTCCATCAGGCAGCCGTCGCCCACGAAGACGTAGGTGCGGTGGTCGATCAGCGGGAAGCCGTCGCGGTTGAACCGTGCGGCCAGGATCCTTTCGGCGATCGCCATGCCCACGGCGTTGGCCAGGCCCTGGCCGAGCGGGCCGGTGGTGGTTTCCACGCCCGGCGTCACGAACGATTCCGGGTGCCCCGGGGTGCGGGACTTCAGCTGCCGGAACGCCTTTAGGTCTTCTATCGAAAGGTCGTAGCCCGCCAGGTGCAGCAGCGAGTACAGCAGCATCGAACCGTGGCCGTTGGACACCACGAAGCGGTCACGGTTGAACCAGGCCGGGTCGTTCGGGTCGTGGCTGAGGTAGTCGTTCCACAGCACTTCGGCGATGTCGGCCATGCCCATGGGCATGCCGGGGTGCCCGGAATTCGCCTTCTGCACCGCGTCCATGGAGAGCGCGCGGATGGCGTTGGCGAGTTCTAGGCGGGAGGTCATCGAAGGCTCAGGACAGGCTTGGGAACGTGAAACTCAATGAGGATCGGTCAGCGGCGGCAAGCCGGACCGGCCGGCGCATCTGCCGCGCCGGAGCGGGTATACGTGCGCGAAACCTTTGAAACCCACGGTCGGCAGCGGTTGCCGGACCTTGCGGACCGTGCGACTTACAGGTCGAAGCTGGGGTCCAGCGGCTCGAGGTCGACCTTGGGCTGCTGGATGGCGGGCAGGTCCTGCTCTTCCAGCACTTCCTTGCCGATGTAGCCGTCGGCGATCTCGCGCAGCGATAGCACCGTGGACTTGTGGTTGCCCCAGGGCAGCTTGGCATCGGCACCGCGGGCCAGCTGGCGGGCGCGCTTGGCGGCGACCAGGGTCAGCTCGAACTGGTTGGGGATCTTGTCCAGGCAATCTTCGACGGTGACACGGGCCATTGGCTGCTCGGGCAACAAAAAAGGGCGCGAAGTGTAGCCGAACCGGCCGGCCCTATTCCAGCAGGCTGCGGATGAGGCTCGCGTGGCGCCGCGCCTGCGCACGCGCATCGAGCCGCGGCGCCACGAACAGGGCCGCCAGCTCTTCCAGCGCCTGGTCAAAGTCGTGGTTCACGATCAGCGACTCGTATTCCGCGTAATGGACCATCTCGGATCGCGCTGCCGCCATGCGCGCGGTGATGGCGGAATCGGCGTCCTGTCCGCGCCCGCGCAGCCGGCGTTCCAGCTCTGCGGCCGACGGGGGGAGGATGAAGATGGAACGGGCGTCCGGCAGTCGCTCACGCACCTGCCGGGCACCCTGCCAGTCGATGTCCAGGACCACGTCCACGCCCTGCGCCAGCAGTTCCAGCGTGCGGGCATGCCCGGTGCCATAGCGGTTTCCGAACACCTGGGCATGTTCCAGGAAGCCGTTCGCGGACACCATGGCAGCGAAGGTCGAGTCGTCGACGAAGTGGTAGTGCACGTCGTGCTGCTCGCCGGGACGCGGTGGGCGCGTGGTGTAGGAAATCGAGATGGTCACTCGCTGCCCTCGTTTTTCGAGGCAAGGCACGAGCGCGCGCGTCAGGCTGGTCTTGCCCCCGCCGGAAGGCGCGGACACGATAAACAGGTTGCCGTGTGGCTCGTACATGCGCGCAAGTTTAGCTGCCGTGCCCGGGACAGCGGGCCAAGGCCGACCAGTCGCAGAGCGCCATGCCCATGCGGATGGTCGGCCACGGCTCCTGCCTTCGGTCGTGTCCGGAAAGGACTTGTCCTGGCGGCCTCAGGCGCGCTCGAAGATCACGGAGATGCCCTGGCCGCCGCCGATGCACATGGTCGCCAGCGCGTAGCGGCCGCCTACGCGTTGCAGTTCGTACAGCGCCTTGGTGGCGATGATGGCGCCGGTTGCGCCCACCGGGTGTCCGAGCGAGATGCCGGAGCCGTTGGGGTTGACCTTGGCCGGGTCGAAGTCCAGCTCGCGCGAGACGGCGCAGGCCTGCGCGGCGAAGGCCTCGTTGGCCTCGATCACCGCCATGTCTCTCACCGAAAGGCCGGCTTTCTTGAGGGCGATGCGCGTGGCCGGCACGGGGCCGATGCCCATGTAGGCCGGCTCCACGCCCGCGTGCGCGTAGGTGACCAGGCGCGCCAGTGGCTTGAGCCCGTTGGCCTTGGCGTAGCCAGCCTCGGCCAGGATGAGGGCGGCGGCGCCGTCGTTGAGCGTTGAGGCGTTGCCGGCGGTCACGCTGCCATCGGCCTTGAACACGGGCTTCATCTTGCCCAGCGCGTCCACGTTGGAGTCGCCGCGCACGCCTTCGTCCACTTCAAAATTGACCACGCCCTTGCGGGTCTTGATCTCCACCGGAACGATCTGGCTCTTGAAATAGCCCTGGGCGATGGCGTTGGCGGCGCGCTTCTGGCTTTCCACCGCGGCCTCGTCCTGCATGCTGCGGCTGATGCCGTAGCGAACGGCCACGTTCTCTGCCGTCACGCCCATGTGGATGCGCTGGAACGGGTCGTGGAGGATGCCGTTCATGTAATCGAGCATCTGCGCATCGCCCAGGCGCGCGCCCCAGCGGGCGGCGGGCACGAGGTAGGGACCGCGGCTCATGGATTCCACGCCGGCGCCCACGGCCACGTCGCACTCGCCGAGCAGGATGCTCTGCGCGGCCGATACGATGGCCTGCAGGCCCGATCCGCACAGGCGGTTCACGTTGAACGCCGGCGTTTCCTGGGGGATGCCAGCCTCGATGGCTGCGACGCGCGAAACGTAGGCGTCGCGCGGCTCGGTGGGAATGACGTTGCCCATGACCACATGCCCGACCTGCTGGGGCTGCACGCCCGCACGTTCCAGCGCCGCCTTGATGGCGACGGTGGCGAGGGTGGTCATGGGCACATCCTTGAGGGTGCCGCCAAAACTGCCGATGGCGGTGCGGGTGGCGCCAACGATCCAGACTTCACGCTGTGACATTTGAGTGTGCTTCCTTTACTTGGGTTTCTTGAGTTGCAGGCCGGTTTGTTTGCACGAAGCAGGCCGGAGATGGATTCGGGTCGGGTCGCGCGAGATGGACTGGAAAATGCAGGCGCCCGGATGGCGTTCAAGGCCCCGCGTCGAACGCGGCCACGCATTTGGCGAGGCCGATACACCCGGACAGGTGCCAGTGCGCGTTAATCCGCGGAGTCGGTTTCCCGGGTCATTCGCGACCGCAGCAGCACGATGGCCGGCACCGCGGTCGTCACGGTGCCGTCACTGTGCCTCGGGCAGCGTGATGTTCATTTCCAGCACTTCCAGGCCCTTCTCGCGCTGAACGTTGACGTTCACCGCCGTATCGGGCACGGACACGTACTTGCGGACCACGGCCAGCAGTTCCTCGCGCAGCTGGGGCAGAAAGGAATTCGCCCCGGCCTCACCGCTCGTGGCACGCCTGCCGTCGTTGTCGCGCTGGATGGCAACGACCATCATGAGCCGGTCGCGCGCCGTGCTGGCGGTGGGCGGCTTCCTGGGCCTGAAAAATCCGAGCCAATCCATTTCAGCCTCCGAACAGCTTGCTGAAGAACCCCTTCTTCGGCACGTCAATGAAACGATGCGGGCGATCTTCGCCGAGGAAGCGGGCAATCAGGTCATCGTAGGCCTGACCGGCTTCGTTGGTCTGGTCGAGAATGACCGGTGACCCCGAGTTGGACGATGACAGCACCGCGGTGGACTCCGGGATGACCGCCAGCAGCGGAATGGCCAGGATGTCCTGCACGTCCTTGAGCGAGAGCATTTCGCCCTTCTCCACGCGCAGCGGGTTGTAGCGCGTGAGCACCAGGTGCTCCTTGACGCGTCCGCCGTCGCGTTCGCTCTTGCGGGTCTTGCTGGAGAGAAGTCCCAGCACGCGGTCGGAGTCGCGCACCGAGGACACCTCGGGGTTGGTCACCACCAGCGCCTCGTCGGCGAAGTACATGGCGAGGTGGGCGCCGCGCTCGATGCCGGCGGGCGAGTCGCAGACGATGAAATCGAATTCCTTGGACAGGTCCTCGATCACCTTGCCGACGCCCTCTTCGGTGAGCGCGTCCTTGTCGCGGGTCTGGCTGGCCGCAAGGATCGAGAGGTTCTCGTTCTGCTTGTCCTTGATGAGCGCCTGGCGCAGGTTGGCCTCGCCCTGGATGACGTTGACGAAATCGAAGACCACGCGCCGCTCGCAGCCCATGATGAGATCGAGATTGCGCAGACCCACGTCGAAGTCGATGACGACCGTCTTCTTGCCGCGGGCGGCGAGTCCGGTCGCAAACGAGGCGCTGGTCGTGGTCTTGCCCACGCCGCCCTTGCCGGAAGTGACCACAATGATCTTTGCCACGTGAACCCCTCTCTCAATGAATCACGCCCGAGGAACCCGGGCGCCTTCCCGTTATGTTTTCAGCCGAGCCGGGAATCCCCCTCCCGATTATGCCGACTACCCTTCCAGCTTTTCGATCTTCAGCGTGCCATCGACCAGCATCGCCTGCACCGCCAACCCGCGCAGCGTGCCCTGGATCTGCTCGGCCACCGCGTAGATTCCGGCCACGGCCAGCAGTTCGGCGTCCAGGTTGCGGCAGAACACGCGCGCATCGGTGTCGCCCTGGGCGCCGGCAATAGCCCGGCCGCGCAATGCGCCGTAAACGTGCACGCAGCCGTCCGCGATGACTTCCGCGCCCGGGCTGACGGTGTTCATCACGATCAGGTCCGCACCATCGGCGTAGACCTGCCGACCGGAACGGATGGGCTCGGTCACGATGCGCGCGGGCTTGCGCGGCGCGGAGACCACCTGCAACTGGACCGGCGCTACAGCCGCAACCTCCGCGGCCCGCTGCACGTTCTCGGACACGAGGTCCGCCGGAAGCACCGCCAAGCCCACCACGCCGGCCGCGCGCGCCAGTGCCCCGTCCACTGCACCAATGGGACGCAAGCCCACCGATTGCATGGCCTTGAGGATGGCGCCCAGGCTGCGCGAAAGATCGAGGCTCTCATCGGCATCCACCAGCACGGGTAGCCCGGCCGCAGCTTCGCCCAGCGATCGTGCGAACGCCTTGAGCTGGATTTCTATCGCGGACAGGTCGGCATCCAGGATCCGGACCCGGGTCATCGACAGCATGCGGCCCTTGAATTCGAGGGCGGGTCTGGAATTGGTCATGGGCAAAGCGTCTGAGTTGACGAAGTTTACCCCGGTGGCCTGTGTTTTGCGTCGGCGTTTGCGGTAGTTTGCGACCCTCCGAGAACAATAGCGCCCCGCGCATACATGGCAATCGACTGGCAGAAATACCGCTGCAACGACTTCTACGACGAGCTCTTCGAAGCGCCGGGCCGGCCGCGCGCGTCAGCGAAGGTTCTGGCCGATTACCTGGATGACCTCAACGACGCGGAGCTGGCAGAACGGCGCCTGGCCGCCGAGCTCGCCATCAAGGTCATGGGCATCAGCTTCACGGTCTACAGCGAAGGCAAGAACGTGGACCGGGCCTGGCCGTTCGACGTGATTCCGCGCGTGCTTCCGCGGCGCGAGTGGGAGAAGACCGAGGCCGGGCTCAAGCAGCGCGTGGCGGCGCTCAACCACTTCATCGAAGACATCTACAACGAGCAGAAGATCATCAAGGACAAGGTCTTCCCGGCCGAAGTCCTGCAGGACTCGGTGAACTTCCGGCCGCAGTGCGTGGGAATGAAGCCGCGCAACGGCGTCTGGGCGCACATCTGCGGCAGCGACCTGGTGCGCGACAAGGACGGCACGCTGTACGTGCTGGAAGACAACCTGCGCGTTCCCTCCGGCGTCAGCTACATGGTGGAGAACCGCATGGTGATGAAGCGCGTTCTTCCCGAACTGTTCGCCAACACCAGCATCCTGCCGGTGGACGACTACCCCGCGCAGCTCTACGACATGCTCGTGGCCATGTCGCCGCGGCCGCTGGACCAGCCCAACATCGTGCTGCTCACGCCGGGCATCTACAACAGCGCGTACTTCGAGCACTCCTGGCTGGCGCAGCAGATGGGCATCGAGCTGGTGGAAGGCACCGACCTGTTCGTGGCCGACGACGACTGCACCTACATGCGCACGATCTACGGCCCCAAGCGCGTGGACGTGATCTACCGCCGCATCGACGACCTGTTCCTGGACCCGGAAGTCTTCCGCGAAGATTCCATTCTCGGCACCAAGGGGCTGATGCGCTCCTGGCTCAAGGGGCGCCTGGGCCTGGCCAATGCGCCCGGTGCCGGTGTGGCCGACGACAAGGTCGTGTACGCCTTCGTGCCCAAGATGATCAAGTACTACCTGGGTGAGGATGCGATCCTGCCCAATGTGCCGAGCTGGCTGTGCATGGACGACCTGGACCGCAAGCACGTCATCGCCAACATCGAGCAGCTGGTGGTGAAACCGGCGAATGAGTCAGGCGGCTACGGCATGCTGATCGGGCCGCGGGCGTCGAAGGAGGAGTGCGACAAGTTCCGCGCCCTCATCACCGCCAACCCGCGCAACTACATGGCCCAGCCCACGCTGTCACTGTCCACCGCGCCCACGCTGATGAACGACCACACGGTGGAACCGCGGCACCTGGACCTGCGGCCGTTCATTCTCTCGCGCGGCGACTCCACCTACGTGACCACCGGCGGGCTCACGCGCGTGGCGATGACGCGCGGGTCGCTGGTGGTGAATTCCTCGCAGGGCGGCGGTGCCAAGGACACCTGGGTAGTGGATACCGACGCGGACCGCGCTTTCGCGCATTCCCAGTCGCAATCGCAGAACGACGGGGAGAAGGCCTGATGCTGTCCCGTGTCGCGAACAATCTCTACTGGTTCGGCCGCTACCTGCAGCGCGCCGAAAACACCGCCCGCCTGATCAACGTCAATTCCAACCTGCTGCTCGACCTGCCCCGGAACATGACTTTCGGCTGGGAGTCGCTCGTGCAGATCGTCGGCGCGGATCCCCTTTTCCGCGAGCACTACACCACCCACTCGGAAAGCAACGTGCTGCGCTTCCTGATGCTGGACGAGCACAACGAGGGCTCCATCCTGTCGTCGCTGCACAACGCGCGCGAGATCCTTCGCACCTCACGCGACATCATGCCGCGGGAAGTCTGGGAGAAGCTCAACGACCTGCACTACTTCGTGCAGGAACGCGGAGAGATGGTGACTTCGCAGACGCGGCGGCAGGAATTCCTGCACCGCGTGATCGACGGCTCGGTGCTGGTCTACGGCACGCTCACCACCAACATGAGCCGCGAAGTCGGGTTCCAGTTTCTGAAAGTCGGCAGCCACATCGAGCAAGCCGACATGACCACGCGCATCCTCGACGTGCGCTCGACCTCGATGATCGACACCGGCCCCAAGCAGGACCTGGCGCCGTTCTACAACATCCAGTGGATGAGCGTGCTGCGCTCGCTCACGGCGTACCAAATGTTTCGCCGCCATGTGCGGGCGCGGGTCAACCGCACCGGGGTGCTGCGCTTCCTGCTGCAGAACCGTGAATTTCCGCGCAGCGTCATGTTCTGCCTCGGCACCATCGGCTCATCCCTGCCCCACCTGCCGCAGAACCGGAACGTGGAGCGGACGCTCTGGCGTGCCCGCGCGCTGGTCCAGGACGCCAGCATCGATCAACTGGTCGAGGGTGGTCTTTCGGAATTCATCGACGAAATCCAGGTCGGGCTGGGGGAACTGCACGCAGCGTTTGCTCAGGCATTCTTCCGCGACTGAGCCGCCGTCCATGCGGGGGCGTTGGGGCGACGTCCGGCTGTCGTGTCGTTCTGGATTCCGACCGGTGCAACTCGATCCACCCCGGGGAGCGGATCTCTCGAACGATTGAGCGTCCCAGTCGGCGGCTTGACCGCAAGCGTTCGGCCGTCCATCACTCGGCAGTCCTGACGGCATTGGTCATCCGTACGAACCGCCCGGTGTCGGCGTCGGTCACGAAGACCAGGCCGTCCCCCAGCCGTGTACTGAGTCCCTGCCCGACGACGACCCAGAGCTGGTTTTTCCGGAACGCCCGGTAGGGCGCCTGCGCGTCGACCACTTCGGCCCCATAGCGCGCGGTCCAGGCCTGCCTCGCGATGGCGATGGCTGCCTTGCCGTTCACGACGGGTCCGGCGGGTGCCGCATCCGCAACCGTCTCGTCCGGGTCGATGCCCGCCACGTA
This sequence comes from Panacagrimonas sp., assembly GCA_052386745.1. Lineage (GTDB taxonomy): Bacteria > Pseudomonadota > Gammaproteobacteria > Nevskiales > Nevskiaceae > Panacagrimonas. The sequence goes on from JBQTJW010000005.1 coordinate 166,765, forward strand.
GCGCTGCACCCAGCTCTGCCACTCGCTGTCCGGAATCGGCTTGGGTTTGGTGCGGTCCGGCAGGTCCGAGGCCTTGCGCAGGTGCAGGTCATACGGGGGCGGGTACGAGGTGGGCATGGGCGCGGCCTTGTCGCCGAGCAGGCCGTTGAGCGTTTCGCGCACGCGCTTGGCCACGTCGATGGGCGTGGGCGGATTGGCCGGGCGCGTGTAGAGGATGTTCTGCTTGCCGTCCATCACCACCAGCCAGGGCGTGCGCTGAACGCGGTAGTCGTGCATCAGCGGGTCGCCGTTGAGCAGCAGCGGGAAGCTCAGGCCGCGGTCGCGCATGGTCTGAACCGGATCGCCGTCCTCGCGCACGTTGATGGTCCACACGTTCACGCCGCGGTCGCGGTAGTCCTCCCAGATGGTCTGCACGTAGGGCTGGAGGGCGCGGCTGAACGGGCACCACGACGGCCAGAACATCAGCACGGTGGGCTGGCCGTGCGCATCCGCCGGGTAATTGACGACATGGCCGTCGGGCGTCTTCAGCGACCAGGCAGGGGCTACGGTGATGGGCCCCGGCTCGTCGAGAAGTTCCACCGCAGGGGCCGGCGCGGCCACGACGAGCACACAGAGCACGACCAGGGCACGGCAGGCATGGCCGAAGTGTTCAGACAGCATGATTCCCCTCAATGGTCCAGGTCGCGGATGGCCTGTTCGACCTCCGCCAGGGCCGCGAGTGGATTGCGTTCCTGCAGCAGGTGCAAGCGGCGGTCCGTCGAGAGCGGCAGGATCTCGGCCAGGCGGTACGCCACCCAGGCCGCATCCTCCAGCCGCGCCGGCCGGGGGAAATGCTGCACGCCAACCTTTTCCATCAGCGCGCCGAGCGAGCGCCCGATGACCTTCTGCTCGTCAGGCAGCGGCTGGTCCACCCGAGGGTCCTCCAGCAGCACCTGGGCCCGGATCAGGCCGTCGCGCTGCACGCGCTGGTCGATCACGCGGAACACGTCCTCGCCCTGCGTCACCAGCGAGAACAGGCCGGGCGACGGCACCTCCCACTCCAGGATGCGGGCGGTGCAGCCGATGGGCGCGGCCACCGCGGGGACACCGGCTTCGCGCCCTTCCAGGATCTGGCACACGCCGAACACGGCGTTGTCGCGGATGCAGGCCTTGGTCATGTCCACGTAGCGCGCTTCGAAGATGCGCAGCGGCAGCCGGCCGCCGGGAAACAGCACCGTGTTGAGCGGGAACAGCGGAATTTCGACCAGGGAGGCCATGGCGCTGTGCTCAGCCGCGCAGGGCCGCGAAGCCGCACGGCCGTGTCACGGCCGGGCCCCCGTCACCAGGATGGACTGGCCCATCCTGGTCGTGTCCTGGCCGCCGCTGCCCAGCTTGATCGGCTCGGGGACGACGATGCCGCGCTGCACCGCGGGCCGGGCGCGGATGGTTTCGATCCACCGTGAAAGGTGCGGCAGGTCATCCACCGACACGCCGGCCCAGTCGTGCAGCGACACCCAGGACCAGTTGGCGATGTCCGCAATGGTGTAATCGCCGGCCAGGTACTCGTGGTCGGCAAGGCGGGTATCCAGCACGCGGTAGAGGCGCTTGGTCTCGGTCTGGTAGCGCTCGATGGCGTAGGGGATTTTCTCGTGCGCGTAGCGGAAGAACACGTTGGCCTGGCCCTGCATGGGGCCGATGCCGCCCATCTGGAACATGAGCCACTGGATCACGCGCGAGCGTCCCTGCCGATCGGCCGGCAAGAAGCGCCCGTACTTTTCCGCGAGGTAGATCAGGATGGCGCCGGATTCGAACACGGCAAAGTCGCCTTCCTCGCGATCCACGATGGCGGGAATGCGGCCGTTGGGGTTGATCTTGAGATACGCCGCGGTCTTCTGTTCCTGCCTGGACAGTGACAGCGCGTGCAGCGTGTACGGCACGCCCAGTTCCTCCAGCATGATGGAAGCCTTCCAGCCATTGGGCGTGGCGGAGGTGTAGAGATCAATCATCCGGCGTCTCCTGGAAAGCCGCGAGGGCCCGAGTGGTCTGGACAGTAGGCTCAGACTTTAATTCAGCAAGGGCGACCACGGACTGCCCGCGAGCGGCAACTGGCTTAGGCTTCCCGTTTTCCTGCGCAGAGCCCGAGCCATTCCATGATCGACCTCTACTACTGGCCCACGCCCAATGGCTGGAAGGCTTCCATCATGCTGGAGGAATGCGGGCTGCCCTACACCGTGCACCGCGTGAACATCGGCCGCGGCGAGCAGTTCGAGCCGGCGTTTCTCGCCATCAGCCCCAACAACCGCATCCCTGCCATCGTCGATCGCGCCCCGGCCGGCGGCGGCGAGCCCCTGAGCGTGTTCGAGACCGGCGCCATCCTGGTCTACCTCGCCGAGAAATGCGGCCGCTTCCTGCCCACCGACCTGCGCGGGCGCCACCAGGTGATGCAATGGCTGATGTGGCAGATGGGCGGACTCGGCCCGATGGCCGGGCAGAACGGGCACTTCAAACTCTACGCGCCGGAAAAAGTGCCCTACGCCATCGACCGCTACGACCGCGAAACCCGCCGGCTCTACGGCGTCCTGAACACGCAGCTGGGCAGGACCGGCGCGTTCATCGCCGGCGACTATTCGATTGCCGACATGGCCTGCTTCCCGTGGATCCGCACGCACAAGGCCCAGGGCATTGCGCTCGAACACTTTCCGCACCTGCACCGCTGGTTCGGCGAGGTGCAGGACCGCCCCGCCGTCCAGCGCGGCCTGGCGCTGGCGTCCGAGCTGGTGCTCAAGACGCTGGACGACGAGGCGCGGCGCTCGCTGTTCGGACCCCGTCCGATCCCGGCGTCGAAGTGATGCGGCGAGCCGTGTCGAGCAGGCCGCACCGCGTTCAAACCGCCTTGCTTTCGCCTTCCTCGCGCAGCGAGAACGGGTTGAAGTCGGTTCGGTGGTCGTAGGTATCCACGCCCTCCACGCGTTTGAGCCAGCCGACCACGGCGTAGGTCACGGGCGTGAACAGCACCTCCACCGAGAGCTTGAAAACGAAGTTGAACAGGATGACGCCGATCAGCATCTGCGTCTCCCAGAGCCCGCCGAAGGCGATCGGGTAGAACAGCACGGAGTCGGCGAACTGCCCGCACACGGTGGAGCCGATGGTCCGGCTCCACAGGTGGCGTCCCTGGGTCCAGACCTTCATCTTGGCCATGACGAAGGAGTTGAGGAAGTCGCCCACCCAGTAGGCCACGATGCTTCCGAGCACGATGCGCCAGGTGTTGCCGAACGCGGTTTCCAGTGCCGGTTGCAGCGCGCGATTGTAGTCGTCCTGCGCGGCGGGCATGTTCAGCACGGCATACGTCATGAAGGTGGCGAACAGCATGGCCATGAAGCCCGCCCAGATCGCCCGCCGCGCTCGCGAGTAGCCGTACACCTCGGTGAGCACGTCACCGAAGATGTAGCCGATCGGGAAGAACAGGTTGCCCGCGCTGAAGGCGAACAGGCCGATGACCGGCAGGTGCAGCTCGCAGACCTTGCCGGGGCCGATCAGGTTGGAACAGAGCAGAACCGCCACCGTGCCGCCCAGGAAGAAGTCGTAGTAGCGGAAGCGTTGCATGCGCGTGGTCCGGTAGAGTCCGCCGCAGTATGCCGCGGCGGCTGGGCCGATTCCCACGCGAAAATCAAACCAGCGCGACGCCGTCGGGCAGCTCGTTGCCGAAGTCGGCGCGGGGTGGTGGATGACGCGCCAGCACCGCGGCCACGGCCTCGATGCCGGCTATGGCACCGCCGCGAAAATCGCCGGCCGAGAAATGCTTTTCCATGATCTGGCAGCAGGCCTGCCATTCGGCCGCCGGCACGCGCTGGTTGCCGACCCCGCGATCGGCCACGATCTCCACGTCGCGATCGGCCAGCAGCACGTAGATCAGCACGCCGGGGTTGGGCTCGGTATCCCAGACGCGCAGGTGCGAAAACGCCTCAATCGCCGCGTCGCGCGGCGTGAACCCGTGCCAGAGTTCGGGGAGGGACAGCGCGGTGTCGACGGCGAAACGGATTTCACCGGGATGGATTTTCTCGCAGCTGCGGATGGCGTCCTCGATGGCCTCCATCGCATGCAGCGGGAAGGCCCTGCGCCGGGTCCAGGGCCCGGTCGCGAGGTGGCGCAGCCAGCGTCCGGGACGGCTTACCATCTTCCCGACGCGCCTCCGCCGCCGAAGCTTCCACCGCCGCCACGGAATCCGCCGCCAGAGAAGCCGCCACCGGATCGGCCGCTGCTCCAGCCGCCTCCGGCGAACCCACCGAAGCTCAGCAAGAAGCTCAGGACGAAAGCCGCGATGCCCATCACTAAGGCGATGCCGAGCGTACCCAGAAGCAGCATCGCCAGCGCAAATACGATCAGCCCGGCCAGGCCCGCACCCAGCAGTCGGCCCAGCATGCGGCGCAACATCTGGCCGATGAACAGCACGCCGGCCAGCAGCAGACCCATCCAGTTGCCTTCGAACGAAGGCCCTGAAATTTCAACTTCTCGTGCCGGCTCAGGCAGCGCTTCTCCACGGATCAGACCAAGGATACGATCGACACCCGCATCGATGCCGCGGTAAAACGCGCCGTCGCGGAAATGCGGCAGCATGATCTCCTCGACGATGCGCTTGCCGATCGCGTCGGGAATCGCGCCTTCGAGTCCGCGACCGACTTCGATGCGCAGCGCGCGATCGTTCTTCGCGACCAGCAGCAACACGCCATCGTCCTGTTCGGCGCGGCCCAGCTTCCAGGCGTCGGCCACGCGGATCGAATACTGCTCGATGGTCTCGGGCTGCGTGGTCGGCAGCAGCAGCACCGCGATCTGGCTGCCCTTTTCCTTTTCGAAGGCGGTGAGCTTGGATTCGAGCGCCGCGCGCTGCGAAGAGCCCAGCGTTCCCGTGAGGTCCGTCACACGCGCCCGCAGTTCGGGTACGGCAACTTCCGCCGTGGCCACACCAGCCCAGTAAAGGCTGATGAGTAGAACCAGAAACGATCGGGTCGCCGCGGTCATGGCAATGCTCGGATTCAGTTGTCGCCGAAATCCACTTTCGGCGGCGCGCTGATGGCCTTTTCGTTCTCCACCGCAAAGCTCGGCTTCACCACGTGGCCAAACATCTTCGCCGTGAGGTTGGTGGGGAACGAGCGCACCGCCACGTTGTACTGCTGCACCGCGTCGATAAAGCGGTTGCGCGCCACCGTGATGCGGTTCTCGGTGCCCTCCAGCTGCGCCTGGAGGTCGCGGAACAGCGAGTCCGACTTGAGCTGCGGATAATTTTCGGTCACCACCAGCAGCCTTGAGAGCGCCGACGACAGCTCGCCCTGCGCCTCGCCGAAGCGCTTCATGGCGTCCGGGTCGTTGACCATCTCCGGCGTCACGTTGACCGAGCCCACCTTGGAGCGCGCCTGGGTCACGCCGAGCAGCACGTCCTTTTCCTGCTGCGCGAAGCCCTTCACCGTGGCGACGAGGTTGGGCACCAGGTCGGCCCGTCGCTGGTACTGGTTGAGCACCTCGGCCCAGGCCGATTTCACCGCCTCGTCCTTCTGCTGCAGGGCGTTGTAGCCGCAGCCCGACAGCAGGACGGCGACCACGGCGATGACGACGAGACGAAACTGTTTCACGAACGACTCCCTTCAGCGCAAGTAACGTGGCTCGAATGTGGGGTGAGCGCCCCGCGAATCAAGCCGGACGCAGCAGTTTCAGTGCCCGCCCGCTCATCCCGTCGTGCAGCGCGGGGATACTCAGCAGCATGTGCAGGGGCTCGATGGCGCGCGCCGCCTCCATCGCACCCAGGTCCAGCGTTTCCCAGCCGAACGGGGCGAGCAGGTGCGCCACCTCGCGCTTGGCCTGCGCGTGGTTACCGCAGATGAACATGCCGGGCGGTCCGCCCGAAACCTGGGGATTGACCATCTGCGCCACGCCCGCGGCATTGAACGCCTTGACGAAACGGGCCACGGAATATTCCCGCTGCAGGCGTTCCATCAGCGAATCCTCCAGCGAGGTGAAGAAGCGCAGCACGCCGTTTACCGGTGGCTGGTCCGAGATCGGGTTGCAGGTATCGATCACGGTCTTGCCCATCAGGTTGCCGGTTCCCGCCAGGCGCAGCACCTTGCTGGCCGCCGCGCCGCGGACCGCGAGCACCAGCACGTCGCCGAACCCGGCGGCCTCGGCAAAGCTGCCGGCGCTGCTGCGCGGATTCTGCTTCATCCAGTCCCGCAGCTTTGCGGGTTCGCGCGTGCCCATGAGCACCTCGTGGCCGTGCTGGAGAAAGCCCGTTGCCAGCGTTCTGGCCACCTCGCCGGAGCCGAGCATGCCGATGTTCATTTCGATGCCCCCCTGCCGATCGGGTCGAACAGGCCGGCGAGGGTTTCGCCGTCGAGTTGCAGTGCAGACGTGGCGTTCTCGCCGAAGAGCGTATCGGCCAGCGCGCGCTTGCTCGCCTGTAGGGCGGCGATCTTTTCTTCCACGGTGTTCTCGGTGTAGAGCTTGTAGACAAACACCGGCTTGTCCTGCCCGATGCGGTGCGCGCGGTCGGTGGCCTGGTTCTCCACGGCGGGGTTCCACCAGGGATCGTAGTGGATCACGGTGTCGGCGGCGGTGAGGTTCAGGCCCACGCCGCCCGCTTTCAGGCTGATGAGGAACAGCGCCACCTCGTGCTTCTGGAATCGATCCACCAGCGTCTGCCGGTCGCGGGTATCGCCGGTGAGTTTCAGGTACGGGATCTTCTGCGCGGCCAGCTCCTCCTCGATCAGCGCGAGCATCGAGGTGAACTGCGAGAACAGCAGCACGCGGCGACCCTCGGCCAGCATCTCGGGCAGCAGGTTCATCAGCAGGTCCAGCTTGGCCGACTGGCGTACCGGCTTGGCCGATTCCAGCTTCAGCAGGCGCGGGTGGCAGCAGATCTGGCGCAGTTTCAGCAGCGCGTCCAGCACCACGATCTGCGAGCGAGCCAGCCCGCGCTGCTCGATTTCGCGGCGGACCTTTTCCTGCATGGCTTCGCGCACGGTCTCGTAGAGGTCGCGCTGCGCACCTTCCAGCGCCACGCTGCGGATGATCTCGGTACGGGGCGGCAGTTCGCGCGCCACCTCGCCCTTGGTGCGGCGCAGGAGAAAGCGTGCGATGCGCCGGGCGAGCTGGCTGCGAACTTCGAGGTCGCCGTGCTTCTCGATCGGCGTGCGGAACCGGCGGCGAAAGGCGCGTTCGTCCGCCAGGTAACCCGGCATCAGGAAGTGGAACAGCGACCACAGCTCGCCCAGGTGGTTTTCCAGCGGCGTACCGGTGAGCGCCAGCCGGTGGCGCGTGTCCAGCTCGGCCACGTTCTGCGCGGCCTTGGAATGGGCATTCTTGATGTTCTGCGCCTCGTCCAGCACCACGATGTGCCAGGCCTGCTGCTTCAGCACCTCGATGTCGCGCGTGAGCAGCGGGTAGGTGCTGAGCACCAGGTCGTGCCGGGGGATGGCATCGAAATCGTTCCTGCGGTCCGGGCCATGCAGCACCAGCACGCGCAGCGCGGGCGCGAAACGCTCGGCCTCGCGGCGCCAGTTGAACATCAGGCTGGTGGGCGCGATCACCAGCGCCGGGCGGTCCAGTCGCCCCTGCTCCTTTTCCAGCAGCAGGTGGGCCAGGGTCTGCACGGTCTTGCCCAGGCCCATGTCGTCGGCGAGCACCCCGGCCAGGTCCATGCGCCGCAGAAACTGCAACCAGGACAGGCCGTGGCGCTGGTAGTCGCGGAGTTCGCAGCGCAGGCCGGCCGGTGCTGCGACGGCTTCCAGCCCATTCACCGCACGCAGCCTGGCCGCTAGCTCGCGCAGCGCTTCGCCACCTGCAAATCGAAGCTTCTCGCCCAGGCCGTCCAGCAGCAGGCCGGCATTGCGCGGCAGGCGCAGGCTGCCGTTCGCGCCCAGCGGACGCTCGTCGTACAGCTCCAGAAGGGTGCCCAGGATCGGCTTGAGGCGACCTGCATCGAGCCGGATCAGGCGGTCGTGCTCGTCGCGAATGATGATCGGCGCGTCGTCCGGCAAGGCCTTGAGCGCCACCGGATCGAGCTTGCCGCGGGCCTGCTGCAGCAGCGACACCAGCAGGGGCAGCAGGCGCGTGGGCTTGCCGTCCACCACCACGTTGAGGGCCAGGTCGAACCAGTCGCGACCCTCCTCGATCTGCGCCTGCCACTCTTCCTCGGGCTCGTGCAGCGTCCACCGGAACTCGGGGGCCGCTTCGACGCGCCAGCCCTGGGCCTTGAGACGCGGCACGTGCACGGCCAGGAATTCGATCCAGCCCCGCGGGCCCTGGTCCGGCGGCGGCACCCGGTACGGCAGGCGCGTGCCGTAAGGGCCGCGGGCCATCACCAGCCCGGTCTGGCCCAGCCGGCCTTCGGCCTTTTTCTCGAAAGCCGCATGGCGGTGGACCCGGACGACGACGCCCTCGACCACCCGCGTCAGTTCCACCTCCGGATCGACGGCCGGGCAGCGCGCACCGTCGTAATCGAACATCAGTTCAGCGACGTCGACAGGCCCGGCATACGCCCAGCCCGCTTCGAGAACTGCCTGCTTCAGCACCAGGACCGGCACCGGCTTGAGGTTGCGCCGCTCCTCCACGCGCGGCAGCACCGGTGCGGGCAGGGTTCGGGCCCATTCGCCCAGGGCCTGGCTCCAGGCAGCGGTCACGCGCGGGGCCTGCTGCGGCGTCAGCGCCGGCGCGTGCAGCAGTTGCAGTGCCAGCGCCGGCGGCAGCCCGCAGTCCACCGTGCCGACCTCGTGCGTACGCGCATCCACGTACATCGGCGGCGACAGGGGCAGCACGATGTCGATGCCGGGCACGTCGATGACCGGCGTGCTGCTGCCATTGGCCAGCAGTGCCCAGCGGAACTGTCCGCTGCGGGCTGCGCCCTCCCGCAGCGGCTGGGCCTGGGCGTCCTGCCAGTGACAGCGGCCGCTGGCGAGAAGGCGGGGCAGCAGTTCGGCGCCCCAATCGCCCTCCAGCATCAGGGCGTCGGGGTAGACAGGCGTCTGCTGCGCGCGGATCAACCTGGCCATGCGCCGATCCCAGTCGCTGATGAAAGCCGCCTGGCTGCTGGCGATATTGGGCGTGGCCTGCGGCACGCCGTACTCGCCGGACTTGAGCCGCCGAACCCGTGCCGTCCCCACCCGCACGCCGCGCTGCCCGGGCAGGGGTGCTGACAGCAGGAACAGCAGCACGTCGGCGGACCTGGCGGTCGGCTCGCCGGGTGCGGCGCGCGCCTCCTGCAAGCGCTGCAACCACTGGTCGAGGGCCAGATCCCGCCCCGTGGACATGCGGGCCCGCACGGCGGGCGCAAGCGCAGCAGGATTTCGAGCCTCCGGGACGACGCCCCGCCGTGGCTCCGTTCTGCGCCGCGATTCCTGCCCCGGCGGCACGTTTCCGGGCGGCCGGATACTGGCCTGGATCAGGGCGGCGGCGACGTGCTTGCAGTTCAGCCCCACCGGGCAGCTGCAATCACCGGCGATGGAGAAGCGGCCGCGCTCGTTCGACCAGGCAATCTGCTGTTCGTACGGGTCAGGCTCGCTGCCCCAGACCTCGCCCCGGAGCAGGTCCGGCCGATCGGCGTCCCACCAGACACCGTGCACCTGACCGCGCCGGGCGTAGTCCATGCCCTTGGTGAAGGTGGCGCCGCCGAGCACCGCCTTGAGTGTCGACAGGCCCGGAACCGGAACCACGCCGCTGAACTCAGCCCTTGGCGCGGGCTTCCAGCGCGGCTACTGCGGGCAGGGTCTTGCCTTCCAGGAATTCCAGGAACGCGCCACCGGCGGTGGAGATGTATCCGACCTGCTTTTCGATGCCGAACTTGCCGATGGCCGCCACCGTGTCGCCGCCTCCGGCGATGGACATGGCGCTGGATCTGGCAATGGCCTGGGCCAGCACCTGGGTGCCGTTGGCGAAGGCATCGAACTCGAACACGCCCAGCGGACCGTTCCAGACGATGGTGCCGGCCGTGTCCATGATGGCGGCCAGCGCCTGCGCCGTGGCGGGGCCCACGTCCAGGATCAGGTCATCCGCCTCCACGTCCCTGGCGGCCTTGACGCTGGCGGCGGCCGTGGCGGAGAAGGTCTTGGCCGTCACCACGTCGGTGGGAATGGGCACGGACGCGCCGCGCTTGGCCATCTTGTCGATGATTCGCCTGGCCTCGCCAACCAGGTCCGGCTCGGCCAGCGACTTGCCGATGGGCAGGCCCATGGCGAGCAGGAAGGTGTTGGCGATGCCGCCGCCGACCACGAGCTGGTCGACCTTGTCGGCCAGCGCATCGAGAATCGTCAGCTTGGTCGATACCTTCGAGCCGCCGACGATGGCCACCAGCGGCCGCGCCGGCTGGCCGAGCGCCTTGCCCAGCGCTTCCAATTCGGCGGCCACGAGCGGGCCGGCGCAGGCGACCTTGGCTTTCAGCGCGAGCGCATGCGTCGTCGCCTCGGCGCGGTGCGCGGTGCCAAAGGCGTCGTTGGCGTAAACGTCGCAGAGCCTGGCCATCTTCACGGCCAGGTCCTCGCTGTTCTTCTTCTCGCCCTTGTTGCAGCGGCAGTTTTCCAGCAGCACGACCTGCCCGGGCTTGACGGTGAAGCCGCCATCGACCCAGTTCTGGACCAGCTCCACCTTCTGCCCCAGCAGCTCGCCCATGCGCGCGGCGATCGGCGCCAGCGAATCCGCCGGCTTGAACTCGCCCTCGGTGGGGCGGCCGAGGTGCGAGGTCACCATCACCGCCGCGCCCTTCTTCAGCGCAAGCTGGATGCCCGGGATCGAGGCACGGATGCGCGTGTCTTCGGTGACGTTGCCGGCCTCGTCCTGCGGCACGTTGAGATCGGCGCGGATGAACACGCGCCGGTTGGCAAGGTCGAGATCAGCGAGGCGGAGGAAGTTCATGGAGGGTTTCGAGAGCGGTGCGAGAAGGGTTCGGGATCAGTTCGGCCGGGCCTGGGGGGAGGTTTCCGGAGCAGTGCGGAAGGATGCCGATTTTCGGCATTTGCGCCGCAAACGCCAATCCAGTGGCGCGCAGCCCACGGCCGGCAGGCCCGCCACGACGTGCAGTGCGCTGAAGTCGCGGCGGGCGAGGTGACCGCAAGGATCAAACCCAGGGCCGTCGTCGAAGCGGCGCAGGCTCAATCGCAGTCCAGGCCCGGCACCTGGTAGCACAGCAGCGAGGTCACGCGGACCCGCGGGCCGGATACCGGCAGCACCTCGTGCGGCACGATGCCGCCGAAGATCACCAGGGTCTGCAAGGGGCGCAACTGGACCACGATGGCGTCGCGGTCTGGCGCCTGGCCAATGGCCGACAAGGGCTCGTGGCAGCGTCGGGGATACAGGCGCAGGGCGCCGCTGGCAGACTCCCCACCGTCGTCGCACAGGCAGGTGATGACCGAGACATCGCAGGTGCGAATGTCCCGGTGCAGGGCCAGAAAGTGTCCTGCCGCATACGCGCTGTAGGTGCCGCGCATCCCGGTCGGCCTCAGGTGCAGTCCGGTGATACGGCGCAGCGCCGCAGCCATCCAGGGCGCGTGATAGACGGCGTCCTGTGCTGCGCCTCCGGCCGCGGAGTAGAGCCGCCGCGGCGGGCTCGCATCGTCGTGAGGTCCGGAATCTGCTTGCTCCAGTTCGTCCAGGCTCGCGCCGTTTAGACCCTGCCGCGCCTCGTCCAGCAGCCGCGCGCCGAGCGCCGGGTCCACCATCCCCTGGTAGACGTCGTAGCCGCCGCGCTTCGATTCGAGAAACGTGGCGGTGTCCTCAACGCCCTGGGACTTCAACACCGGGCGCTCGTCGGTGGAGATGCGGGTGTTGAACGCGGCCTCGAACTGGGCCTGGGTTCCTGCGATGTTGATGCTCGTCGCCGACACCTGCAGAACCTCGAATCCTGCCTCGCGCAGACGGCTTATCGAGCGGCTGATGAGATCGGACTCCGAGCAGAATCCCTCCACGTTGTGCTCGGTGATCTGTTCCTGACCTGCAAACAGTGAGACCCCGCCCTGTGAATGCGGCGATGCCTGGGCGTAGATGCGCTGCGGCATTCCGCCCTTGACCGGTGGCCGGGCGCCACCCGGCGCTTTTGATTTCTTTGTCGCCATGTTCCTTCTCCTTGATCGACCAGCTGCGTGGGTACGGCCGGCGGGAAATCCGTCGGCCGGGATCAGCCCGGCTGAACGGGCGTGACGGACACGCTGTTCAGGAGGCCTGTCAATCAAGACGCAATGCGTCGAAAAATCCGGTCATGCGATGCAGGCAGCAGCGGAAGGTGAACGGGTGGCGGGTTGCGGATTCGATCAGTACCCGAGCTGGCGCGAGGCAAGGTCCTTCATGATTTCCGTGGCACCGCCGCCGATGGACAGCACCTTGGTCTCGCGGAAGATGCGCTCCACCTTGGCACCGCGCAGGTAGCCGGCGCCGCCGAAAATCTGCACCGCCTCGCCGGCAATGTCTTCCAGCGCGCCGGTGGCGAGGTTCTTCAGCAGGCAGATTTCCGCCACCGGCAGATGGCCGGCGCGCACCTGCCAGCACAGCAGGTCGAGCTGCGCCTTGATCGCGTCGAGCTGCATCTTCATGTCCACCAGCTTGTGGCGGATCACCTGGCGCGCCGCCAGCGGCTGGCCAAAGGTCTGGCGTTCGCGCGCGTAGGCCAGCGCCTCCTCGTAGCACACCTGGCCGAAGCCCCAGGCCTGCGCGGCCAGCATCAGGCGCTCGTTGTTGAAGTTCTGCATGATCGCCTTGAAGCCGCGATGCTCCTCGCCGATGCGGTTGGCCAACGGCACGCGGCAGTCCTCGAAGTACAGCGTGGCGGTGTCCGAGCACAGCCAGCCCATCTTGTGCAGCGGCGTGCGCGTGAAGCCCGGCGTGCCGGCCTCCACCACCAGCAGCGACACGCCGCCCATGCCCGTGCCGCCGGTGCGCACCGCCACCGTGATGCAGTCGGCGCGCATGCCGCAGGTGATGAAGGTCTTGGCGCCGTTGACCACGTAGTGATCGCCGTCGCGCCGCGCGGTCGTGCGCAGGCTGGCCACGTCCGAGCCGCCGCCGGGCTCGGTGATGGCCAGCGCCGCGATCTTGCGGCCCTCCAGCACCGGCCGCAGCCAGCGCTCTTTTTGCTCCGCGCTGCCGTGCGCGGCGATCGGCGGACTGCCGATGCGGTGGCTGACCAGGCTGGCGAGCAGGCCGCCCGAACCGGCGCGCGCCAGTTCCTCGGCCATGATCGACTGGTAGAACGGATCCTCGTCGCCGCTGCCACCGTATTCCTCGGGGAAGCCGATGCCCAGCACGCCGGCCTCCGCGGCCTTGAGCTGCAAGGCGCGCGGCAGTTCGCCGGCCTGCTCCCAGGCCTCGATGTGCGGCTCGCACTCCTTCTGCACGAAGCGCCGCAGCTGGCTGCGGTAGGCCTCGTGGTCGGCGGTGAGGAAGGGGTGGGGTGCGGATTGGAGCAGGCTCATGGGAAATTCGTGGTAGGTGGCGAGCGGGGGAAAATTCTGCACTTTCACGGGCATGAGCCGCGACACCACGCCCGGTCGGTCGGTGCCCGTCGCGGCTGGGCAGCGAGCGCGCCAGGAACCCGGGTCAGCCCACGGGCTTCGAGCTGCCGGTATCATCGCCCGTTCAAATGGCGCTTTCCTTCTCTTCAACCGTCCGGCGCGTACTCTGGGTACTGCTCGCGGCATCCGTCGTGGCGATCAGCGCCGCCGGCCTCGCTCTTTCGGGCTACATGGTCCGCCTCGACGAGGAAATCCGCACCCGCTTCGCCGGCAGCCGCTGGGCCCTGCCGGCGCAGGTCTACGCCGCGCCGCTGGAGCTGTATCCCGGCCGCACCATTGACGAGGGCGACTTCCGCCATGAGCTGGACCGCCTCGGCTACCGCACGAGCCCGGTGCTGTCGGGGCCGGGCACCTTCGTCGTTGGCAAGAACCGCGTCGATATCGCGGTGCGCGACTTCCAGTTCTGGGACGGCCCGCAGCCGTCCCTGCAGCTGGCGGTCAAGCTGGACGACAAGGGCATCGCCGAGATCACCGACCTGGAAGCCGGCGCGCCGCGCGACATCGTGCGCCTGGACCCCATGCTCATCGGCAGCATCTACCCGCAGCAGCAGGGCGAGGACCGCGTGCTGGTGCGGCTGGACGATGTGCCGGTGCTGATGCGCGAGGGGCTGATTGCCGTCGAGGACCGCCGCTTCCGCGAGCACTTCGGCATCAGCCTGCGCGGCATCTTCCGCGCGGCCTTTGCCAACCTGCAGGCCGGGCACGTGGTGCAGGGCGCGTCCACCATCACCCAGCAGCTGGTGAAGAATTTCTTCCTGACCAACCAGCGCGACTGGCGCCGCAAGGGCAAGGAAGTGCTGATGGCGCTGCTGCTGGAGTCGCACTACACCAAGGACGAGATCCTGGAGGCCTACCTCAACGAGATCCATCTCGGCCAGGAAGGCGACCGCGCCGTGCACGGCTTCGGCCTGGCCAGCCGGTTCTATTTCAACAAGCCGGTGAACGAGCTGCGCGTGCACGAGATCGCGCTGCTGGTGGGCATCGTCAAGGGTTCCTCGCAGTACAACCCGCGGCGCAATCCCAAGACCGCGCTGGCGCGGCGCGACCTGGTGCTGAAAGTGTTCCGCGACGAGGGCCTGATCGGCGAGGCGGAGTACACCGCCGCCCTGGCAGAGCCGCTGGGCGTGGCCGGAGGCACCGGGGGCACGGTGGCGCGCTACCCCGCGTTCGTGGACCTGGTGAAGCGCCAGATCCAGGGCCAGTACAAGGAAACCGATCTCACCAACGAGGGGCTGCGCATCTTCACCACGCTCGATCCGCGCGCCCAGGAAGTGCTGGAGCGCGACCTGGCCGAGGGCATTGCCAAGCTGGAAACCGGCCGCAAGCTCAAGGCCGGCACCCTGGAGACGGCGGGCGTGGTCACCACCGTGGACGGCGGCGAAGTGCTGGCGGTGGTGGGTGGGCGCGAGTTCCGCTTTGCCGGCTTCAACCGCGCGCTGGATTCGCGCCGGTCCATCGGTTCGCTGGCCAAGCCCTTCGTGTTTCTCACCGCGCTGCTCCAGCCTGACCGCTACAACCTGCACTCCATCATCGACGACGAACCCATCGAGATGAAGCTGCCCAATCGCCAGACCTGGGCGCCGCAGAACTACGACAAGAAGCTGCACGGCCCGCAGCCGCTGTACATGGCGCTGGCGCAGTCCTACAACCTGCCCACGGTGCGCGCCGGCCTGGAAGTGGGCGCCGACCGCGTGCTGGAAACCATGCGTTCCACCGGCTACAGCGGTGACGCGCAGGCCCTGCCGAGCGTGTTCCTGGGTGCGGTGGACATCTCCCCGCTGGACGTGGCGCAGATGTACGGCACGCTGGCCGCGGCCGGCTACAAGAGCCGGCTGTCCGCCATCCGCAGCGTGACCACCAAGGACGGCAACCCGCTCAACCGCTACCCGCTCAAGGTCAGCCAGAGCCTGCCAGAGGGCCCCACCTACCTCATCAACTGGGCGCTGACCAAGGTCATCGAACTGGGCACCGCGCGCTCGGCGCTGTCGGTGTTGCAGCCCGGCACCGTGCTCGCCGGCAAGACCGGCACCACGGACGATCTGCGTGACTCCTGGTTCGCCGGCTTCGGCGCCGACCGCGTGGCCGTGGTCTGGATGGGGCGCGACGACTACAAGCCCATGGGTTTCACCGGGTCGTCCGGCGCCCTGGTGCTGTGGTCGCGGCTGATGCGCGACCTGGACGCGCGCGGGCTCGACCTGGTGCCGCCGCCGGACGTGGAGGAGCAGCTCACCGACACCTTCACCGGCCTCAAGGCCGACGAGGGCTGCCAGAGCACCATCTTGCTACCCTACCTGAGCGGACACGCGCCGGCCGACTACGCGCCGTGCGCGAAGGCCGCGGCGCAGACGCCGCTCGACTGGCTGCGGGAGATCTTCCAATGAACCTCAAGATTTGCATCTGCTGCGCGGCTCTCGTGCTCAGCGCCTGCGCGTCCTCGACCGGCCGGCGCGAGAGCGGCTGGCCCTACCCGCAGACGCCCGCGCCCAGTGCGCCCCCGGCCGCCCCTGTTCCGGCCACGCCGCCGCCGGCCGCACCGGGCACGGCACCCGCGCCCAGTGCGCCGGTGCCCATCGAGCAGCCGCTGCCGGCCATGCAGAACTTCCCCAAGACCGCCGACCAGATCAGCGCCCAGGCGGTGCTGTCGCTGATGCGCCAGTCCGACGAGGCGCGCGCGCAGGGGCACCTGGATCTGGCCGCCGCCAACCTCGAACGCGCCCAGCGCATCGAGCCGCGCAATTACTTCGTGTGGTCGGCGCTGGCGCGCGTCTACCTGGAGCAGGAGCAGTACGACCAGGCGGTGGCGGTGGCCTCGCGCGCCAATGCGCTGGCGCGCGGCAACGTCTACGTGGAAGTCGAGAACTGGAAGATCATCGGCGCCGCGCGCCAGGCCCAGGGCGACTCTGTGGGCGCGCTGCAGGCGCAGTCGCGGGTCGAGGAAATCGAGCGCGAGCTGGCCGCGGCCGGCGGCGGTTGAGGCGGTGAATCCGCGGTGGACGGGCCGGGCCATTCGTCCGCTGCGGCGCGGCTGAAGGCACCGGCCGCGCCTCGCATGATCGAGGACTGGTTCGGCCCCGACGGGCCGCTCGCGCGCGGCATTCCGGGCTTTCGCCCGCGTCCGGCGCAGGCCGAGATGGCGGCGGAAGTGGCCGAGGCCTTCGAGCATTCCGACCTGCGCCTGATCGAGGCCGGCACCGGCACCGGCAAGACCTTCGCGTACCTGGTGCCCGCGCTCGTCGCCGGCAAGCGCGTGATCGTCTCCACCGGCACCAAGAACCTGCAGGACCAGCTGTTCGAACGCGACCTGCCGCGCCTGCTGGCGGCGCTGCGCGTGCCGGCGCGCACCGCCATGCTCAAGGGCCGCAGCAACTACCTGTGCCTGTACCGGATGAAGCGGGCGGGGCAGGAGAACGCGCACGGTCGCGCGAATCCTGACGAACGCTTGGCGCAGGTGGAACGCTGGTCGCGCTTCACCGATCGCGGCGAGGTGTCCGAACTCGGGCGCGTAGTGGAAGACGAGCGGCTGCGTTTCCAGATCACCTCCACCGCCGACAACTGCCTGGGCGCCAAGTGCGCGGATATTTCCAGCTGCTTCGTGGTGAAAAGCCGCCGCGCGGCGATGGGTGCGGACCTGGTGGTGGTCAATCACCACGTGCTGCTGTCCGACGTGCTGCTCAAGGAAGAAGGCTTCGGCGAGATCCTGCCGGGCGCCGATGCGGTGATCGTGGACGAGGCGCACCAGCTGCCCGAGCTGGCCGGCCAGTTCTTCGGTACGCGCGTGTCCAGCCGCCAGCTGCGCGACCTGGCCGACGACGCGCTGAAAGCCGCCTTCGAGCAGGCCGACATCCCCGCCGTCAACGCCGCCGCCAGCGCCATGGCCAGCCCGGTGATCGCGCTGGAAGCGCGGCTCGCCGCGCTCGGCGGGCGCCTGGGCTGCGAGGAATTTCTGGTGGCGCGCGATGCCGGCCCCACCCTGGACGCGGTGGCACAGGCGCTGGACGCGCTGGCGCAGGAACTCGACGCCTGCCGCGAACGCAGCGCCGCGCTCGATGCCCTGGCCGGCCGCGCCGCCCAGCTCGGCGCGCGGCTCGCGCTGTGCATCCTGGGCGCGGACGGGGTGGGTGCGGCGGACGACGAGCAGGTGCGCTGGGTGGAGCCGCAGGGCCGCGGCGGATCGCTGCACGCCACGCCCATCGACCTCGGCCAGGGGTTTGGCCGCGTGTTCTCCGCGCATCCCGGCGCCTGGGTGCTGACCTCGGCCACGCTCTCGGCTGGTGGCGACTTCGGCCATTTCCGACGCCAGATCGGCATGCCGGCGGCGCCCGCGCTGGCGCTGGAAAGCCCCTTCGACTACGCGCGCCAGGCCCGCCTGCACCTGCCGGAAAACCTGCCCGAGACCCAGGCGCCGGACTACGCGCTGCGCGTTGCCGAGGTCAGCATCCCGCTGATCGAGGCCAGCGGCGGCGGCGCCTTCGTGCTGTGCACCAGCCACCGCGCCCTGCGCATCGTGGCCGAACACCTGCGCACGCGCGTGGCCTTCCCCTTGTTCGTGCAGGGCGACGACGACCGCAGCCGCCTGGTGGAGAACTTCGCGCAGGCCGGCAACGGCGTGCTGGTGGGCACCCAGAGTTTCTGGGAGGGCGTGGACGTGAAGGGCCGCGCGCTGCGCCTGGTCATCATCGACAAGCTGCCGTTCACCGCGCCCGGCGACCCGGTGTACGACGCGCGCCTGGACGCGCTGCGCCGGCGTGGCGGCAATCCGTTTGTCGACGTGCAGCTGCCGGAGGCCATCGTCAGCCTGCGCCAGGGCGCTGGCCGCCTGATCCGCGACGAGACCGACCGCGGCCTGCTGGTGCTGTGCGATCCGCGCCTGCGCAGCAAGGGCTACGGCCGCAAGGTGCTGGCCGCCCTGCCACAGATGCCGCGGGTGGACGCGGCAGAGGCGGCGGCGTGGCTCCGGTCGCTGTAGGCCGGTTGCCGCCGGGAACCCTGGCCGCTAGAAATTCGCTTCGTCCAGCTCCATCAGCGGGCTGCTGCCGGCGCGCACCTGCGCCATCAGGGCCGCGGTTTCGGGGTAGAGCTTGGCAAAATAGAAGCGCGCGGTGGTGAGCTTGGACCTGTAGAACGGGTCGCCGGAATCCACCTTCTTCATCGCCACGCCCGCGGCGTAGGTCCAGGAAAATGAATACACCAGGTGCCCGACCAAGCGCAGGTAGGGCACCGCCGCGGCGCCGACCTCGTCCGGGTTCTTCATGGCCTTGCCGCCTACTTCCATGGTGACTTTCTGCACCTCGGCCGAGAGCCTGGCCAGTGGATCGGTGAATTCCTTCATGGCCGGGTTGTCGGCGTGGCTCTTGACGAGGTCGGCGATGATCTTGCCGAACTTCATCAGCTTGGCGCCCATGTCGCCCAGCACCTTGCGGCCGAGCAGGTCCAGCGCCTGGATGGTGTTGGTGCCCTCGTAGATCATGTTGATGCGCGCGTCGCGCACGTGCTGTTCCAGGCCCCACTCGGTGATGTAGCCGTGCCCGCCGAGCACCTGCATGGCCAGCGTGGTGGACTCGTAGCCGTTGTCGGTGATGAAGCCCTTCACCACCGGCGTGAGCAGGGCCACCATGTCGGCGTTCTCCTTGCGCGTCTTCTCGTCCGGGTGCTTGTGCTCGCGATCGATGGCCAGGCCCGCCCAGTAGGTGAAGGTGCGCGCCGCCTCCACGTAGGCCTTCTGCGTGAGCAGCATGCGGCGCACGTCCGGGTGGACGATGATCGGGTCCGCCGCCTTGTCCCTGGCCTTGGGCCCGGTCAGCGAGCGACTCTGCAGCCGGTCCTTCGCGTAGGCCAGCGAGTTCTGGTAGGCCACCTCGGCCAGGCCCAGGGACTGCATGCCCACGCCCAGGCGCGCGGAATTCATCATCACGAACATGGCGTTGAGCCCTTTGTTGGGCGCGCCCACCAGGGTGCCGCGGGCACCGTCAAAGTTCATGACGCAGGTGGCGTTGCCGTGGATGCCCATCTTGTGCTCGATGGAGCCGCACTTGAAGGCATTGCGCTCGCCCGGCTCGCCGTTGGCGTCCGGCAGGAACTTGGGCACGATGAACAGCGAGATGCCCTTGGTGCCCGGCGGCGCATCCGGCAGGCGCGCCAGGACGAGGTGGATGATGTTCTTCGACAGGTCGTGCTCGCCGGCCGAGATGAAGATCTTGGTGCCGGTGATCGAGTACGTGCCGTCACCATTGGGCTCGGCCCGGGTCTTGAGGATGCCCAGGTCGGTGCCGGCATGGGCCTCGGTGAGGCACATGGTGCCGGTCCATTCGCCCGAGACCAGCTTGGTCAGGTAGACCTTCTTCTGTTCCGGCGTGCCGAAGGCGCGCAGTGCGTTGTAGGCGCCGTGGCTCAGGCCGGGGTACATGGCCCAGGCCTGGTTGGCCGAATTCATCATCTCGTTGAAGGCGCTGTGGATGACGTGCGGCAGGCCCTGGCCGCCGAACTCCGGGTCCATGCCCAGCGCGCCCCAGCCGCCTTCCACGAACCGCTGGTAGGCCTCCCTGAACCCGGCCGGCGCCTTCACCACGCCGTCACCCACGTAGGTGCAGCCCTCACGGTCGCCCGACTGGTTGAGCGGGAACAGCACCTCGGCGCAGAACCGGCCGCCTTCGTCGAGGATGGAGTCGATGGTTTCCACGTCGATGTCCGCGTGCGCGGGCAGCTTGCGCAGCGCCGTTTCCACGTTGAGCAGCTCGTGCAGGACAAACTTCATGTCCCGCAGCGGGGGGGTGTAGGTCGGCATGAAAACGCTCCGGAAAGTCGGGGAAAAGTGATTCGCCGTACTCTACCGCAGGCCCCTGCGACGGCCTTGGCCCGGGCGCCCGCGCGCCGCCGCCCTCGGGGCCAGTGGCGTGACGCCCTTCACAGAACCCTCGCGAAACCCTTTTCCCACCACGACGAGTGACGTCCCCCAGCCCCCAATCCTGCCGGCCGGGCTGCGCCGCCTGCTGCATCGCCCCGTCCATCTCCTCGCCCATTCCCGGCATGCCGCACGGCAAGCCGGCCGGCGTCCCCTGCGTGCAGCTGGACGAGCACCTGCGCTGCCGCCTGTTCGGCAGCCCGCTGCGCCCGGCCGTGTGCGGCGGGCTCCAGCCCTCGGTCGAGATGTGCGGCGGCACCCGCGAGCACGCCCTGAACTTCCTGTCGCATCTGGAAGCGGCGACGCGACCGTAAAGATTTCAGCGCCCCGCACGTTAGGAGCCGGTGCACACTCCGCCCGGCCCCGCAGCCCTCCACATCGCCGTGAAGCATCCCTGCCCCCGCAACCGCCACCCCCGCGCCCGCCTGCTGCTGACGGTGCTGCTGGCGTGCAGCCTGCCGCCCGTCTTCGCAGCCGAGCTGCTGGACGCCGCGGCCAACACCGAGGCGGTACGGGCGCCGCAGTTCCTGGCCGATCCGGCGCTGCCCCCGGGGGCGCCCACGCCCGCGGCGCTCCAGTCCGTGGGCCGCGAGGACGGCCCCGCCGCCGGCGTGACGCTGGCGGCGCAGGCGCTGCGTGCCAGCCGGCTCGCCTACGGCGCGAAGGACGTGCGCACGGTGGTCGCGCTCACCAACCAGGCCACGGCCAAGCAGCGCGCCGGCAACGCCGGCGGGGCGCTGGGCGACTACCAGGCCGCGGTGGCCCTGGCCGAGAGCGCCGGCGGGCCGCGCGATCCGCACCTGTTCGACGCCTGGTACGGCATCGGCTACATCCAGCACCTGGCGGGCAACGAGCCGGCCGCCGCCGCTGCCTTCGCCACCGCCCTGCAACTGCACCGGATCAACCAGGGCCTGTACAGCCGCGAGCAGCTCGACGTATTGCACGCCCTGGCCGTGACCACCTACGCCAGCGGGCGCAGCGACAACGCCGACGCCTACGAGCGCCGCCGGCTGGACGTGGCCAAGCGCCTCCCTGCCACGGCCGGCACGGCCGGTTCGCTGGCGCTGGGCGAGACGCTGAGCTCGGTCGGGCGCTGGTTTCGCAACGCCGGCCGCATCGACGAGGCCCTGAACCTGCAAAGCAGCGGCCTGGACGTGCTCGGTCGCGCGCTGGGCAAGGACAATCCCGAGCTCATCGACCACCTGCTGGAAATGGCGACCACGGCCGGCATGAAACGGCCCGATTTCGACGAGGGCCCGCTGCCGCCCTCGCGCCAGCCCGCCAACCTGCTGGGCCGCGCCGAACGGCTGGCCGACGCGCGCAAGGGCGTCACCCCCGACGAGCAGGCGCTGACCCTCACGCGCATCGCCGACGTCTACCTGCTGCAGGGCCGCACCGAACCCGCCCTGCGCCTGTACGCGCGCGTCACCCAGATGCAGGCCGGGGCTGGACGCGCCAGCGCGTTCGCGGACCCGGCGTTCCTGCTGTTCCGCCCGCCCGCCTCGCCACGGGTCAGCGGCCCCGCCGGCTTCGTGCTGGCCGAGTTCGACGTGGACGACGACGGCCGCGCCCGGAACGTGCGCATCGTGGAAAGCCAGCCGGCGGATCTGCCCAAATCGGTTGCCAGTGACCTGGTGAGCGCCATCCGCGCGGCGCGCCTGCGACCGGTCATCCGCTCGGGCAAGCTGGTGGAAAGTACCGGCGCGCGATACCGCCTGCTGGTCCGCAGCGATTCAGCTTGAACATGGAAACTCGCCGAACGCGCAGGCGTCCAACGCGCACCTTGACCTGAAATTGCAGCTTTCACTCCTGGCAGAACCGTCGATGCGTGAACCTTTCCGTTGTCGCTCGGCCTCCTGGCTCGCCGTCGCGGGCCTGGTTCTGGGACTGGCTGGCTGCGGGGGTTCCTCGTCCGGCGGAAGTCCGTCGTCCCCGGCGCCGTCCGGCTCGCCGCCGTCCTCCACCGGCCAGGGCAGTTCGGGCGGAGGCACGCCAGGCTCGAACTCTTCGAGCTCCTCGAACGCGCCGTCTTCATCCTCATCCTCGTCTCCAGACCGCAGCGGCTCCGGCTCGTCAAGCCCGTCCCCGACGGGTGACCCCGAAAGCGATCCCGGAACGGGCAGCGCCGGCTCGCCGCCCGCCTCGCCGGAGGGCGCAAATGCTCCTGGGCAGTCCGCGGGGAACAAGTCACCGGAAGCGAGCGGACCCGCCAGCGGCGCAGGCGCGGGCTCACCAGCGGGGAAATCGGCCTCGTCGGGCGGTGCGTCCGGCGCTACGGGCAAGCCCGGCAGCAGCGCGCCATCCAGCGCCGCGGGTTCGGCCCCAGGCCATGCGGGAACGTCGCAGGGAACGCCGCAGGCCGGATCAGGCGGATCGGGCGGATCAGGCGGATCGGGCGGCCCCCAGACCGAGGCCGAGCGCAACGCGGAGTGGGAAAAGCAGTTCGACGTGGCGCTGGGCGATTTCGACAAGCGCATGGGCCAGGAGCAGCAGGACATCGAGAAGTCCCGCCAGGCCAACGGTGCGCGCGGTTCGGGTTCGGCGTCCGGCGCCAGTGACGACGGTAAGGACGGCGGGGGCAGCGGGGGCGGCCGCGGCGAATCCGGTTCCGGGTCCACGGCCGGCGGCGCGTCGGGCATGCCGGGCGAGATCGCCACCGGCGAGGGTGCCGGCGGCCAGGGCCAGAATTCGGGTGGCGGCGGCCGGGGCGCGCCCAGCGCCGGCCCGCGCTTCCCGGCGCCGCAGGGCACGCCCGACGGCAAGGACGATGACGTGGTGGCCCGCCAGCTGCGCGAGGCCGCCGAGAAGGAAGCCGACCCGGAGCTGCGCGCCAAGCTCTGGGACGAATACCGCAAGTACAAGTCGCGCAAGTGATGCCCTCATGAACAGCCTCTCTAAGCCGTGGCGCCTGTGCTTGCTGCTGCTGGTGCTGGCGGGCGCCAGCGGCTGCGTATCCAAGCAGGTCAAGCGCGTCAACGAGGTGAAGGTCTCTCAGGCGCAGCAGGAGATGTCCGCCGACCAGCTGCTGGACGTGGTGGTGGTCAGCTTCAACCCCGGCGTGCCCAGGACCATTAAGGAGCAGCAGGAGCAGGGCATCCTGCCGTCCGTGCGCCAGGCCGAGGCCAACTACATCCCGCAGGTGCTGCGCCAGACGCTGGACGGCACCGGCTTCTGGGGCACGGTGCGGTCGCTGCCCGAGGCCACGCCGGGGTCGATGGTGGTGATCGGCGGCGAAATCCTGCACTCCGACGGCGAGACGCTGAAGCTGCGCGTGACCGCCGAGGACGCCACCGGGCGCAAGTGGTTCAACCGCGTGTACGAGGACAAGGCCGCGGAGATCTCCTACACCGACAGGTCCGTGCGCAGCGACCCGTTCCAGGACCTGTACAGCCGCGTCGCCAACGACCTGCTGGAAGAACGGCGCAAGCTCACCGCCGCGCAGGTGCTGGAGCTGCGGCGGGTGTCGCAGCTGCGCTTTGCCAGCGATTTTGCGCCCGCGCGCTTCGCCGGCTACCTGGGCAAGGACGCCAGCGGGCGCTACACCGTGCAGCGCCTGCCGCCGGCCGACGACCCCATCGTCAAGCGCGTGGCCGACATCCGCGAGCGCGACGACCTGCTGGTGGATACGCTCGACGCCCACTACGCCGCCTTCCGCGAAAGCATGTATCCCGCCTACCAGGAGTGGCGAAAATCCAGCTACACCGAGGTGATCGCCCTGCGCGAGCTGGAGCGCCAGGCCATGTGGCGCAAGGTGGCCGGCGCGGTGGCGGTGGTGGCGGGCGCGGTGGCGCTGGGCACGGCGCGCAACCAGGGCGTGGGCGTGCTGGGGCAGCTCGGCATCATCGGCGGCGTCGCGATTTTTGGCAGCGGCCTGAACAAGAGCCAGGAAGCCAAGCTGCACGCCGAGTCGCTCAAGGAACTGAACAATTCCATCAACGACGACGTGGCGCCGCGCGTGGTGGACCTGGAAGGCAAGACCGTGACGCTGACCGGCTCCGCCCAGGAGCAGTACGAGCAGTGGCGCAAAATGCTGCATGACCGCTACGCCGCCGAGATCGGTGCCACGCCCTGAGATGAGTCCCGCGCCCCCGACCGAACCCTCGGCCGACATCCAGCGCATCGCCCCGCGCCTGCCGCCGCGCGCGGCCGAGGCGAAGTCGTCGCGGCCCGCGCCGCAGCAGATCGACGAGCGCGTGTCCGCGCGCACCTTCGTGCTCGGCCTGGCCGCGCTGTTCCTGCTCGCCGGCCTGGGCTTCTGGGTGCTTCCGCCGGCGCTGGCCCCCTCCAAGCCAGCGGCAAAACCCGCCGCTTCCGCTCCCAGCGTCGCCACCACGCCGGCCGCGCCCGACACGCCTGCCGCGGAGCCGGCCCCGCCCAGCACCCTGTCCGTGATGGACGACCCCGAACTGCTGCGCGCCCGCGCCACCGCCCAGTCCGCGCGCTCGCAGTTTGATACCCAGTCCGCGCAATTGACCGCGGCCGCGGTCGACCGCTGGGCCGCGGAGCGCTGGACCCAGGCCCGCCAGCAGGCCGAGGCCGGCGCCGCCGCGTTCACTGCCCGAAATTTTCCCGAAGCCAGGGCCCGCCTCGAATCCGCCGCCGCCCTCACCGCGCAGATGCTGGCGGAACTTCCGCAGCGGCTGGACGCCGCGCTCGCGGCCGGAAACCAGGCGCTGGCCGCGGGCGACAAGCCCGCCGCGCAAGCGGCTTTCGAACTCGCCGCCGCGCTCGAACCCGGCAACGCCAGGGCCCGCCGCGGGCTGGAGCGGACGGCGCAGCTCGATGCCGTCCTCGCGAAGCTCCAGACCGCTGGCCGGCTCGAACAGGCGGGCGACCTGGCTGGCGCCCGCGCCGCCTGGAAGGAAGCGCTGGCACTGGATGCCGACACCCAGGCGGCGCGCGATGCCCTTGCCCGCCTCGACGCCCAGGCCGCGGACGCCGAGTTCCGCCGCGTGCTGGGCGACGCCCTGGGCGCGCTCGACCGCGGGCAGCTGGATCTGGCCGAGTCGCGCATCGGCCGCGCCCGCGCGCTGCGCGCCGGCGACCCGGCGGTGGCGCAGGCCGCCACCCGGCTGGCCGACGCACGCAAGACCCTGCGCCTGAACGCGCTCAGCCGCGATGCGCAGGCGCAGGTGCAGGCGGAAAACTGGTCTGGCGCCATCGCCAGCTACCAGGCGGCGCTGAAGCTGGAACCCAACACCGGCTTCGCCCGCGATGGCCTGGCCCAGGCCGAGCCGCGCGCCGCGCTCGATGGGCGCCTGCAAAGCCTGGTGGAGCGCCCGGAGCGGCTCGGCGATGCCGCCGTCGGCGCCGATGCCGAGCAGGTTCTCCGGCAGGCCCGCGCCGTCACCGCCGCGGGGCCGCGCCTTCAGGGGCAGATTGCGACGCTGGAGCGGGCGCTGGCGCAGGCGGCCGTGCCGGTGCCGGTGGAACTGGTCTCGGACCAGCAGACCGAGGTCACCATCTACAAGGTCGGCGTGCAGGGCAGGTTCGCCACGCGCAGCACCGCGCTCAAGCCCGGGCGCTACGTGGTGGTCGGCAGCCGCAACGGCTACCGCGACGTGCGCCGCGAGCTGCAGGTGGCACCCGGCGCCGGCCCCGTGCGGCTGGACATCCGCTGCGAGGAAGCGCTGTGAGCGAGCCGGGCCAGCCGCGCATCGCGCCCGTGCCCTACCGGCCCGCGGGCGGGCCGGCACCGTCGCCGCGCAGGCCGTTCAACCGGCTGTGGCTGGTGCTGGCGGCCGGGGCGCTGCTCACGCTGACGGCGGTCGTGTTCTTCGTGCTGGCGCGCACGGTGACGCTGGAGATTTCCCCCCGACCCGGCCAGGTCTCGCTGGACGGCGGATTCGGCCTGTCCCTGGGGTCCAGCCACCTGCTGCTGCCGGGGCGGTACCGCCTGCACGCCAGCGGCAAGGGTTTCGCGGACCTGGCCGCCGAATTCACCGTCACCGATGCGCCGCAGCAGACCTTCCATTTCGAGATGGCGAAGCTGCCCGGCACCCTGGCCTTGCAGTCCAGGCCGGTGGCGGAGGTGTTCATCGACGGCAATGCGCGCGGCTCCACGCCGCTGCCGGCGCTGCAACTGGCGCCCGGCCCGCACCGGTTGATGCTGCGCGCGCCGCGCTACCAGGTGCACGAGTCGCAGGTGGTGATCGAAGGCGGCGGCGTGGTGCAGACCCTGAGCGTGGACCTGGTGCCGGGCTGGGCGCCGGTCACGGTCAGTTCCAGCCCCGCGGGCGCCGAGATCCTGCTGGATGGCGTGTCGTCCGGGCACACGCCGCAGACGCTGGAAGTGGGCAGCGGCGCGCACCGCGTCGAGCTGAAACTGGCCGGCTACGCGGCCTGGCGCGACACGCTCAACGTCGCCTCGAAGGAGCCGCTGACCCTGCCGACGGTGAAGCTGCTGCCCGCCGAGGGCGTGCTGAAGCTGTCGAGCCAGCCGGCCGGCGCGAGCGTGAACGTGGACGGCGAGTTCCGCGGCCAGACGCCGCTGGCGCTGCACCTGGCCCCCGGGCGCCCGCATCGCCTGCAGGTCTCGGCGCCGGGCTACCGCACGGCCGAACGCAGCGCCGAGGTGGCGGCGGAAAGCTCGCAGGAACTGAGCGTGGCGCTCGACCCCATCCTGGGCACCGTGGTGCTGGACCTGAGCCCGGCCGACGCCCAGCTCAGGATCGACGGCAAGACCGCGGCCGCGGGTACGCTGCAACTCAGCGCCACGGCCCATCGCATCGAGGCCAGCAAGCCGGGCTTTGCGCCGTACACCGGCACGGTGACGCCGCGCCCGGGGGTGGAGCAGAAAGTCAGCATCCACCTGCTCAGCGAGGCCGATGCGCACGCCGCCCGCGTGCCCGCGCGCATCGCCAGCAAGGGCGGCCCGGCGCTGGTGCTGGTGCAGCCCGGCAGCTTCATGATGGGCACCCGGCGCGGCGAGCAGGGGCGCCAGTCCAACGAGTCGCAGCGCCCGGTGAAGCTCACCCGCGCCTATTACCTGGGGACGATGGAAATCAGCAACGCGCAGTTCCGCAGGTTCAGGGCGCAGCACTCCAGCGGCATCATCCAGCGCTTCACCCTGAACAACGAAGGCCAGCCGGTGGCGCGCGTAAGCTGGGCCGACGCGGCGCGCTTCTGCAACTGGCTGTCCGCGCAGGACGGCCTGCCGCCGGCCTACCGCGAGGACGGCGACAACCTGGTGCTGGCGCAGCCGGCCACCACCGGCTACCGCCTGCCCACGGAGGCGGAATGGGAGTGGGCCGCGCGCTTTGCCGGGCAGCCGGTGCCGCAGCGCTTCCCCTGGGGCAGCGGCTTTCCACCGCCCGCGCGCGCCGGCAACTTCGCCGACCCGCGCGCCGACGGCATCGCGCCCGACCTGCTGCCGAACTACGACGACGGCTTCGCCGCGGCCGCGCCGGTGGGCAGCTTCGCGCCCAATGCCCTGGGTCTGTTCGACCTGGGCGGCAACGTGGCCGAGTGGGTCCACGATTTTTACGACGCCGTGCCCGCGATCGGTGCGCAGGAGGTTGGCGATCCCACCGGCCCGGCCAGCGGCGGCGACCACGTGATCCGCGGCTCCAGCTGGATGCACGGGCGGCTGATCGAACTGCGCTTGGCGTTCCGTGATTCCGGGCACCAGGCCCGGCCCGACCTGGGACTCCGGATTGCGCGCTATGCCGAGTGAGACCCCGACATGAAGCCACACATCAACCGATCGCTCCCCGTCGCCCGGTTCATGCGCGTGAGTATCGGCGCCCCCCTGCTCGCGCTGGTGCTGGCGGCAGGCGCCCTTGCCGCCCGGGAAGGCGAGCCCGCGCCCGCTGCGAAGGCGGATGCTGCACCCACCCGGCAGCAGGCCGAGGCCAGCTCCCCCGACGCGCCCGACAAGCCAACATCCCTGCCCGAGGCCAAGGCGGCCGCGCCCCAGCGCGCCTTCGTGCCCTCCGAACAGGTGTCCCCCGACCAGGAAGTGGATTTTCCCGCCGACCTATGAAAACCCCGCGCAAGCATTTCCCCGTCGAGTTCGTCTACCAGGTCTTCGCGCTGCTGATCGCGGGCATCGTGATCCACGGCGTGTTCACCGCGCTGGTGCGGCCGCAGGCGCGCGCGGTGCTGGACGACCTCAAGGCGCGCGTCGAGGCGAGCAAGGGCAGCTACGTGCACATGGACCCCAACGTGTACGTGATCATCAAGGGCCCGGAGCAGGAACTGGCGATCATCTTCGCGGTGTGGGCCTTCGCGATCATGGGCTACAAGTTCCGCAACGTCGGGCGCGAGCGCCGGCTGTTCGACGCCGACCTGGTGAACGTGGCCGAGGGCGAGAGCATCCTGCCGGAAGACGCGCGCGCGCACGCCCGGGCCATTGAATCGCTGCCGCCGGACAACCGCGAGCGCCTGCTGCCGCGGCTGTACCTGTCCTCGCTCAACCGCTTCCGCATCACGCGCAGCGTGCAGGACGCCTCCGACGAGGCGCGCCGCGTCACCGAGTCCGCCAACGACCGCCTCGACGCGGAGCTGGCCATCGTCCGCTACATCTGCTGGGCCATTCCCTCGATCGGCTTCGTGGGTACGGTACGGGGTATCGGCGATTCGCTCGGCCACGCGCAGGCCGTGCTCCAGGGCGACATGACCGGCGTGACCGAGGCCCTGGGCGTGGCCTTCAACTCCACGCTGGTGGCGCTGCTGCTGAGCCTCATCACGGTATTCCTGCTCTACCAGTTGCAGCTGACGCAGGAGAGCCTGGTGCTGGACGCGCACGCCGACTGCGAGCGCAAGCTCATCCAGAACCTCCAGTCGCCGGCATGAACGTCCTGGAGATCAACGACGCCGGGCTGCTGCTGAGCGACGGCGAGCGCGTGCTGGTGGAGAACCCCGGCTTTGCCGCGCTGGACGGCCGCCAGCTGCTGGTGGGACAGGCTGCCTTCGCGCGCAGCCGGCTCGATCCGCGGCGCTCGCACAACCGCTTCTGGTACCAGCTCGAAGCCACGCTGTCGCCGGGTTTCGGCAGCGCCCGCAGCCACGCGGACCTGGCCTTCGCGCAGCTGCAATCGCTGGCGCCGCACGCCGGCATCGCGCCGCTGATGCTGGCCGTGCCCGGCACCTTCACGCACGACCAGCTCGGCCTGCTGCTGGGGCTGGTCGAGGCCAGCGGTCTGAAGGCGCAGGGCATGGTGGACACGGCGGTGGCTGCGGCCAGCACGGTGGAGACCGAGCCCCGCTGCCTGCACCTGGACGTGGAACTGCACCGCTTCGTGCTGACCGTGATCGAGGGCGGCAGCGAGCTGGCGCGCGCACGGGTGGAGGAAATCTCCAAGCCCGGCCTGACCGCGGTCTGGGACGCGCTCGCACGCGTGGCGGCGCAGGCCTTCGTGCAGCAGACGCGCTTTGATCCCCTGCACACCGCCGCCACCGAGCAGGTGCTGTTCGACGCCCTGCCGGGCTGGCTGGACGTGCTCGCACAGGCACCCGGCGCGGTGCTGCAACTGGCTGCCGGCACGCGCACGCACCGCGCCAACGTGGCGCGCGAGGACCTGGTGCAGCGCCTGGCCGAGCGCTACGGCGCCATCGCCGACGCGGTGGATGCCGCCGCCCGTCCCCGTCCCGCCACGCTGCTGCTGAGCGCACGCGCGGCGGCCGTGCCGGGCCTGCGCGAACACCTGGAGTACGCAACCGGCCTTGCCGCCGCCTGCCTGGGCCGTTTCGCACCGGCGCAGGGCGCGCTGGCGCACGTGCAACGCATCGTGGTGCCCGGCGCGGGGCTGGCCTACATCACGCGCCTGCCCGGCCGCGTGCGCAGCGCCGGTGCGGATGACGCGGACGAGGCGCCCACGCACGTACTGTCCGGCGACCGCGCCCATCCCCTGCCGCGGCACGACACCGATCCTGCCCTGCCGCTGGCCCGGCTCGGCACGGACGCGCCCGGCGTGCTGCGCCGGCTCGACGGCCGCCTGTGGCTGGACGGCAGCAGCGCCGCGGGCGGCGCCGGCAGCCCCGATTTCCAGATCAACGGCAGGCCGGTGAAGCTGCCGGCGCGACTGGCGCTGGGCGATCGCATCGAGTGCGGCGGCCTGGTGCTGCGGCTGATCGCGGTGAGCGCGTGAAGGAGGCCGTGCCGTGAAGCGCCGCCAGGAACTGGCGATCTTCAACATGTCGTTCCTGGACTGCATCTCCTGCGGGTTCGGCGCCACGGTGCTGATCTTCATGCTGATGAAGCACGCCGCGCCCAACCCCGACGCCATGGCGAGCGTGCCGCGCGCGCAGGTCAGCGGCGCCGAGGACAAGCTGCTGGACGACCGCCAGCAGATGCTGGTGCTGCGCGCCGCGCTCGACAACTCCGAGAAGGCGCTGCAGACCGGCAAGACCGAGGCCGAGCGCCTGCGCAAGCAGATCGACCAGGCGCGCTCGGCCATGCAGCAGGCCGAGCCCGGCGCGCAGGACGGGCGCGCCCGCGTCCTGATCCTGGAAAACGAGCTCAAGGCGCTGGAGAGCAAGGTGCAGGCCATGCGCGCCGCGGCCAAGGACGACTCCGGCGATGCGGTGCGCAGCATCACCGGCGAGGGCCGGCGCCAGTACCTGTCCGGCCTGAGCGTGCACGGCGGGCACATCCTGGTGCTGGTGGATACCTCCGGGAGCATGCTGGCCGAGACCATCGTGGAGGCCATCCGCCGCCGCAACATGAGCGAGTCGGCGCGGCTTGCGTCCCCCAAGTGGCGGCGCGCGGTGGCCTCGCTGGACTGGATCGCCTCGCAGATGCCGGCCGACGCGCAGTTCCAGGTCTACGGCTTCAACCAGGAGGCCACGCCGGCCATCGCCGATTCCGCCGGGCAGTGGCTGCCCGTGAGCGGCGGGCAGAAGCTGGACGCGGCCGTCGCCAGCATCCGCCGCACCGTGCCGGGCAAGGGCACCAGCCTGAGCAAGGCCTTTGCGGTGGCCGCCACCCTGCACCCGGCGCCGGACCAGATCTACCTGATCACCGACGGCCTGCCGACGCTCGGCAGGAGCGGCGGTGGCGGAACGGTGTCCGGCAAGCAGCGCCTGCGCTACTTCAACGAGGCCACCACCGTGCTGCCGCGCAAGCTGCCGGTCAACGTCATCCTCATGCCCATGGAGGGCGACCCCACCGCCGCCGGCGCGTTCTGGCAGCTGGCGCAGGTGAGCGGCGGCGCGTACATGAACCCGTCGCTGGACTGGCCCTGAGCCCGCGCCGTGGCGATCAAGCGGCGGCACGAAATCCTGGTGTTCTCGATGAGTTTCATCGACTGCATCTGCTGCGGCTTCGGCGCCATGATCCTGCTGCTGGTGCTGAGCCAGTCCAAGCCGCCGCCCGTGTCCGATCCCACGGTGGCCGAGAACCACGGCCAGTCCGAACAGCTGCGCCTGCTGGGCGAACAGACCGCGGGCGAACTCAAGGCGCTAGAAGCGGCCCTGGCCGCCAGCCGCGACCGTCAGCGCGATGCCGAGCGTGAGCTGGTGCGGCTGCGCGTCATGTCCGACTCGCTGCTCGACAAGACCACCGAGAGCCAGGTGGACCGCCAGGCCGCCGCCACCATCGAAAAGCAGCTGGCCGCCGCGCGGCAGACGCTCACCGAGGAGATGCGCCGGCTCCAGGCGCAGGGCGTGCGCGTGGCCAGGGACGCGCCGGTGGGCGGCATCCCGGTGGACAGCGAGTACATCCTGTTCGTCATCGACACCTCCGGCTCCATGCAGCGCTTCGCCTGGAACACCATGCTCGACACCATGGTGGAGATCCTGGACCTGTACCCCAGGGTCAAGGGCATGCAGATCATGAGCGACCAGGGCCAATACCTGTTCAACACCTACGGCGGCGGAAAGTGGATTCCAGACTCGCCGGGGCGGCGCCGCGCGGTGATCGAGGCGCTGCGGACCTGGCGCGTGTTTTCGGCGTCCAGCCCGGTGGAGGGCATCGAGCGCGCCATGCGCGACTACACCGATCCGGACAAGAAGATCTCCATCTACGTGCTCGGCGACGACTTCACCGGCGCCTCGTCGGACTACGCGCTGCGGCGCATCGGCCGGCTCAATTCCAGGGATGCCCAGGGCAACTTCCGCGTGCGCATCCACGCCGTGGGGTTTCCCACCCAGTACACCCGCGACGGCGCCAGCGTGAGCGGCATCCGCTTTGCCAACCTGATGCGTATCTTGTGCGAGACGAACGGAGGCGCCTTTGTCGGACTCACGAGCAGTCGCTGAACGTATGTGGCGGCAGGCGTTCAGGGCGTGCATCCCCGTGCTGGCCGCCGTGGCGCTCGCGGCCTGTTCGCCGGCACCGGTGGTTCCGTCCAGCGAATTCCCCAGGCCGGTGCTGCACGTCATCCCGGTGGCAGTGGGGCTGTACATGGACGATGCCTTCACCACCTACACCCACGTGGACAAGCCTCCCGAGGGCGCCGAGCAGAGCGTGTCGGTGGGCCCGGCCTCGCGCGCGCTGTTCAGCGAGTTCCTGGGCGCGCAGTTTTCATCGCTCACGCTGCTGAAGCAGGCGCCCGACGCCCAGCCTGCCCCGCCCGGCATCGACGCCGTGCTGCAGCCGCTGATTACCGACGTGCAGATCGCGCGGCCGCTCACCGACAAGGACGCGTTCCACGAGGCCTGGATCAAATACCAGCTGATCCTGCGCAATCCGCAGGGCCAGGAACTGGCGCGCTGGGACCTTGCCGCCTATGGCAAGAACCGCGGCGCCAGCTTCGGCGGCAGCAACGCCAGCTTCACCGCCGCGGCGCGCGACGCGATGCGCGACGCCGCCGCCGGCATGGCGCTGATCTTCCGCGACGCCGCTGCCTTCCAGGCGCGCCTGGCCACCAGCGGCACGCCGCGCGGACGCACGCCGTGACGCGCCTGCTGCGGGCAGCGGCCTTGCCCGGCGTCGTATTCGGCGCCGCGTTGTGCGCGGCCTGCGTGACCTCGAAGGTGGAGCAGCGTCGCACCGCCGGTAGCGCCGTGCAGGTGGGCGCCAACGAGTCCGTGGTGGTGCTGGGCCGGCGGCATCGCGGCGATCGCGAATCGGAAGAAAGCTTCAACGACTGCGTGGCCGGCTCGATGCGCTCTCGCAAGCTGCCGGTGTACCCGGCCGCGGCCTTCGTGGACGCTCTGTTCCCCTGGCTGGAGCCGCGCACGGCACCGATCTCGTCCGAGGCCCTCGGCGCGCTGTTCGACGATCCCGCCATCGCCCAGCGCGTGCGCGCCACCGGCGTGCGCTTCCTGGTGTGGATCGAGGGCGAAACCGAGAAAGTCGACAGCGGCGGCGGCATGGGCTGCTCGTTGTCGCCCTTGGGGGGAGGATGTCTCGGGTTCGGATGGTGGGAGAAGGAGTCCAAGTACGAGGTCTCGATCTGGGACGTCGTGCGCCGCACCGACGTGGGCCGCATCACCGTGAACGCCAGCGGCACCTCGTACATGCCCGCCGTCATCATTCCCATCCCGCTGATCGCGCGCACCGAGTCGGCGGCCTGCGACGGCATTGCGGGGCAGGTCGACGAATTCCTGACGCCCGCGGGCGGGTGAACTCGTAGGCCATCGGGCCGTCCGCATCGCGCGTTCGGTGCCGCGCATCCCTGTGCCCTGTCGATGGCGCCCCGGGCGACTAGCGGCGCAGATGCCGGCCGCCAGCCGTCGCAGCCTGATGGACCCGGTGTTCATCGCGGGCGCAGACTTTGCATTGCCGATGGCAGGCTTCCTCGCGAGGTGTCGATCATGCAATCACCTGATTTCGCGTTGACGGGTCCGAGTCAGTTCAGTCACCGCGATCTGCTGTTCCTGTTCGAGCATTTCCCCGTGGCCGGCGTGGACCCGGTGGAGGCCATCCGGCGCGTGCACGAGCAGCCCAACACGCTGGAATCCATCCTCGAATCGCGCTTCGTGCATGACGCGCTCACCGATCGCAAGGCGCTGTGGCTGGACGTATCCCCTCAACTGTTCTTCGACGTGATGCTGCGCCGTGCCTTGCCCGGCCCGCGCGACCGGATCGAACGCAGCGTGATCCATTACCTTGCCAACCTGCTTGGGCTTTTCTCCAGCACCGAGCGCGTCTACCAGTTGCAGCAGGGCGAGGAGAAGCGGTTCGAATACCTTGCTGATCTCGCGCGCGAAGGGCTGGAGTCGGGCCCGGAGCGGCAGTTCCTGGTGAATGCGCACATCGGCAACTACGCCCTGTACCTGTCCGGGGTGTGCGCGCCCTGGGTGGAGTACCGGCGCACCTACAAGCGTCGCCCGGTGTCCATGGAGTACTACCGCCGCATGGGGCGCAGCCACTACGCGCACGCTGCCGGCAGCCCGCAGGCTTCGCAATTCGGCCTGAGGGAATTGTTCCGTCATCTCGCCGAGCGATTCGAGTATTTCCGCGCCGGCATGCAGCGCCTGGCGGAAGATGTGTTTCCGGGACAGCAGCGGCCGGCCTTCGCCAGCCTGCCGGTCTAGCGCCCAGCAGCACGGCGCGGGTCCGCCCACCGTGACCGGGCCGGGCAGGTCCGCGCCGTGAACCTTCGCCGCCATTGATGCGGGCCGGGATCCTGCCGGAGGCCGTCCTTTCCCGAGTTTCGGTGTCGCGTCCAGAAGGCGAGTGGTCAAGCGCTGGCGCTGGATTCAAGATCCGGATTCCGTCCAGCCACCCGATTCTCATGAGCATCCGCACCCTGCACGATGGCGAGTTCCTCAAGTTGCTGCGCGACGGGCACTGGGAGTACGTGCGCCGGCAACGCTCGACCGGCGCGGGGTTCATCATCGCCGTCACCCCGCAAGACGAGCTGGTGCTGGTCGAGCAGTTCCGGATTCCGCTGCAGCGGCGCGTCATCGAGCTTCCCGCCGGCATCATTGCGGACAGCGAGGCCACGGCGGACGAGTCGGTTGAAACCTCGGCGCTGCGCGAACTCGAGGAGGAGACCGGCTTTCTTGGATCCCACGCCCGAATCCTGTGCAGCGGCCCTGTCGCCGCCGGGATGACCAACGAGATCGGTTACTTCACCGAAGTGACCGCCCTCACGCGCACCGGGCCTGGCGGCGGCGTGGACGGCGAAGACATCAGCGTCCACGTGGTCCCTTTGACTGGAATCCACGACTGGCTTACACAGCAGGCGGCGCGGGATGTGATGATCGACCCGCGCATCTTCATCGCCCTGCACTTTGTGGAGCGCAAGGGCCAATAAAACCGGGGAGGGGAAGTGAAAATCGCATTCGCTATTCTGGGCGGCGTGTCCGCCATGACCGCGGTCAGCGTCATCCTGGGGCCGATGGACATTCCGGAGCCCGTAACTGTTGCCGCACCGGCGCCGGAGCCGGCGACCGAGCCCGTTCCCGAGGTCACGCTCCGGTCGGGCATTCATCTGGAGAACCAGGACCCGGCGGTACGTCCGCAGGACGACCTGTACCGCGCGGTCAACGGTCACTGGCTCGCCAGCACGCAGATCCCGGCAGACAAATCCAGCTTCGGTGCCTTCACCCAGCTGGCGGACGATGCCGAAACCCGGATGCGCGCCATCGTGGAAGAACTGGCCGCGCTGCCCACCAAGGTGCCGGGCTCCATCGAACAGAAGGTGGGGGATTACTACGCCGCGTTCATGGACGAGGCGCACATCGAGACGCTCGGCCTGGCGCCGGTGCAGGAAGACCTCGCGGCCATCAACGCGGTCACCGACGTGCGGGATCTGCCCGTGTTGTTCGCGGCACTGGCGCGCAACGGCATCTCCGTGCCGCTGCTGCCCTACGTGCACGTGGACCCGAAGGAACCGACCCGCTACGCCGGCGACTTCTACCAGGGCGGGCTCTCGATGCCCGACCGGGATTTTTACCTGATCGAGGATGAGAAATTCGGCGGCATCCGCAGCGCATTCCTCGCCCACGTGGGCGCCATGATGCAGCTGGCCGGCGAGCCGCAGGCGCCCGATAGCGCGCAGGTGATTCTCAAGCTGGAAACGGAACTCGCAAAGCTCCAGTGGGACAAGGTGGACCTGCGTGATCCGGTCAAGGGCTACAACCCCTACGTGCAGGCGGAGCTGCCCGGCCTGACCACGGTGGTGGACTGGGACACCTATCTCAAGGCGGTAGGATTTGCCTCGCTGCCGAGCGTGCTGATCAGCCAGCCCAGCTACGTCACCGGCCTGGGCAAGCTCCTTCAGACCGTCCCGCTCGAACAGTGGAAGACCTACCTGCGCTGGAAGCTGTTCGACACCTACGCGGAGATGCTGCCCAAGGCCTTCGTCGACGAGCACTTTGCATTCACCGGCCACATCCTGAACGGCATCCAGGAGCAGCGTCCGCGCTGGAAACGCGGCATTTCCGCGGTGGAGCGCTCGCTGGGTGAGGCGGTGGGCCAGGTGTACGTGTCGCGCCATTTCCCGGAAGAGAACAAGCATCACATGGAAGTGATGGTGCAGCAGCTCATCAAGGCCTATGGCCTGGCCATCGACGAGCTGAGCTGGATGGGGGCGGAAACCAAGGCCGCCGCTCGCGAGAAGCTCGCCAAGTTCAGCTACAAGATCGGCTATCCCAACCGCTGGCGCGATTACTCGCGGCTCGAAGTGATCGTGGGCGACACCTACGGCAACGCGCGCCGCGCCGCACAGTTCGAGTACGACCGCGACATTGCCAAGCTCGGCGGGCCCGTCGACCGCGAGGAATGGGGCATGACGCCGCAGACGGTCAATGCCTACTACAACAGCGAGAAAAACGAGATCGTCTTCCCCGCCGCCATCCTGCAACCGCCGTTCTTCGATGCCGGCGCCGAGGATGCGGTGAACTACGGCAGCATCGGCGCCGTCATCGGCCACGAGATTTCCCACGGATTCGACGATTCCGGGTCGCAGTACGACGGCGACGGCAAGCTGCGGGTCTGGTGGACGGCGGACGATCGGGCGCGCTTCGATGCCCTGGGCGCGCAGCTCGCCGCGCAATACGACGCCTACGAGCCGGTGAGCGGCTACCACGTCAACGGCAAGTTCACCCTGGGTGAAAACATTGCCGACCTGGGCGGCCTGACCGTGGCCCATCGCGCCTACCAGCTTTCCCTCGATGGCAAGCCTGCGCCCGTCATCGACGGCCTGAGCGCCGATCAGCGCTTTTTCATGGGCTGGGCGCAAGCCTGGCGGCGGCTGTACCGCGACGAGAACCTGCTCAACCGCCTCAAGACCGACCCGCATTCGCCCAGTGAATACCGCTGCAACGGCGTGGTGGTGAACGTGCCCGCGTTCTACGACGCGTTCACCGTCAATCCCGGCGATCGCCTGCACGCCGCGCCCGAGGCGCGCATCAAGATCTGGTGAGGATTTCAGTCGAGGACGGGCGCCGGGCCGCGTTTCCAGCCGTACCGCGCGAAACTCGCGCGCCCGTTCTCGAAGATCACCCCTTCCGCCACCAGGCGCGCTTTCTGTTCGGAGTAGGCCGCGCTCGAAACGGGCAAGGCAATGCGGCCCTGCGCATTGATGACGCGATGCCAGGGCAGGCCGTGGGGCGCTCCGGCATCCGCCAGCGACCTGCCGACCATGCGGGCGCGGCCCGGCAGTCCCGCCGCAAACGCCACCTGCGCATAGCTCGCCACGCGTCCACGCGGAATCTGCCGGATGACGGCCCAGAAGCGGGGATAGGCGTCGTCAGCGGTGATGGAGGATCTTGGCATGGCGCCGCCGGCTCGGTGGTTCGGGCTCTGCGGAACATTTTGCGCTACCGGCCACCGCACATCAGGCTTTGGCCATGCTGAGCCTCTCGCTGGCGCAGATCGCGGCCCTGCTCGCAGCAATGGCGCTGCTTGCTGCCCTGCCGAGCGTCAGCGTGATGACCGTCGTGGCGCGATCCGCGAGCCTGGGACTTGCGCACGGCGCCGCGACCAGCCTGGGAATCGTGGCGGGCGATCTGGTGTTTGTGGTGATTGCCATCACCGGCCTGTCCGTGCTGTCGCAGGCGCTGGGCGGATGGTTCGTGGCGGTGAAGTATCTGGGAGCTTCCTACCTGGTCGTGACGGGATTGGCGCTGCTGCGGAGCAGACGTTCAACCGGGGGGACAACCCGGGTGGCACCGGCATCGCTCGGGTCGAGCTTCATGGCCGGCCTGCTCATCACGCTGGCCGACCAGAAAGCCATCCTGTTCTACCTCGCCTTCTTCCCCGCGTTTGTTGACCTCGGCCGCTTGACGGCGATGGATTGCGTGACCATTGCCGGCGTGACCTGCCTGTCTGTCGGCGGCGTGAAAATGATCTACGCGGCCGCGGCACGCGGGGCCGCCCAGGCGATGGGCGAGCGCCTGCACGGCGGCATGGCTGCGGCGGCCGGAATCGCGATGGTGATCGCGGGCCTGGTAGTCGTCGCGAGAGCCTGAAGTTCCCTGGCCTCCGGACACGTCGCGCCCCACACCGGAGTATTCAGGCTGTCGCCGCAAGAACCTCGACCACCTGATCCAGGTGCTCGGTGCCGATATGCAGGTGAGGCGCCATGCGCAAACCTTTCCCGCGTGTCATCAGGATCACTCTTGATCGCTCCAGCGCCTGGACGACGGCAGGCAGCGTTGCCGGCGGCGGGAGCAGGGCACAGAGGTGCGGCGCGTGTCCGGGCACCAACCAGTCACCGAGTCCCCGTCGTCCAAGCGCGCCTCGCAGGTAGGCCGTCAACTGCGCCAGGTGTTCGCTGATCCCGGCCACGGTCCAGTCGCGCACCTGCGCGAGGGCGGCCGTGGACATGGGCACGGAGATCGGGTGCGGATAGGGGCCGAAGTCGAAGCGCCGTGCGCCGGGCCGGAACGGCGGCATCGCCTCGCTCAAGGTGGCGAAGTCGCCGGCAGCCTCGCGGGCGAGGATGGTCTGCTCGATCGGCACGCCCGACTCGCGCCAGCGCGGCGCAGCCCACAGCCAGCCGAGGCCGAACGCGCCCAGCAGCCACTTGTGCCCCGGGCTGATGACGAAATCCGGCGCGATGCCCGCAAGGTCCAGCGGCAGGGCGCCGAGCGACTGGCTGGCGTCTATCACCAGTCCCGCGCCCACGGCCCGCGCGGCCTGCGCGATGCGCGCCAGGTCCAGCACCGCGCCGTCGATCCAGTGGCAGTGCGGCACGCAGATCACCGCCGTCTGCCCGTCGATGCTGCGCAGGACGGCCGCCGTCCAGCTCTCGCCGTCCGCCGGCTGGGCGCAGCGCAGTCCGGCATCGGCAGCCTGCGCCTGTACCTGCCACGCCGCGCGGTTGGAGGGATATTCGTGCGCCAGCACCACCACGTTCTGCCCGGCGGCCAGCGGCAGGTTGTTGGCGGCCACGGCCATGCCGTAGCTCACCGAAGGCGTGAAGGCGAGTGCATCCGCCTCGGTGCCCAGCACCTCGGCGGCTAGCTCGCGCAAAGCCTCGCCCTGCTCGCGCCAGCGGGTATGGGCGCCGCGCCAGGGCGTGGCGTGGTCGCGCAGGGCCTGGGCGCCGGCCTCGCTGACGCTGCGCAGGCGCGGCCCGGCACCGGCGGAATTGAGGTAGATGACGTCGGCAGGCAGGTCGAAGAGTTCGCGTCTTGTGTCCAGAACGCGGCTTCTGGGCTTGGGGGCGGTCATGGGGTTTGAACGGACTGGCGCCAGCCCCAACGATGCCGTATCCCTGTCTCCCACGCATCAGCGTTTCGGATCGGCTCCACCCATGCTCGACGGCAAGCGCCTCGCGGAACCCGCCTTATCCGCCGTGACTGCGGACGCGGTGGCGCGCGCCTTCGCGCGGGTTAGGACCGCCAGCGTCGCGCTGGTGGACGGGCTCGCGCCCGAGGACACCGCGCTGCAATCCATGCCCGACGCCAGCCCCAGCAAGTGGCACCTGGCGCATACCAGCTGGTTCTTCGAGCAGTTCGTGCTGGCACGTGACCCGGCTTATGTGCCGTACGACGAGCGCTGGAATTTCCTGTTCAACTCCTACTACCAGAGCGTGGGCCCCATGCACGCGCGACCGCAGCGCGGCCTGCTGTCGCGGCCGACCCTGGCCGAGGTCCTGGCCTACCGGCAGGAAGTGGACGACCGCGTTCAGCACCTGCTCGCACGCACCTCCGACCCTGCGGTGCCGCCGCTGGTGACCCTGGGCCTGCACCACGAGCAGCAGCACCAGGAGCTTCTGCTCACCGACCTCAAGCACCTGTTCTCGCTCAACCCGCTGGAACCGGCCTACCGCGCCGCCATCGCCGGTGCTCCCGCGCTGGACGTGCCGATGCGTTTCATCGACGGCCCGCAGGGCGTGACGCAGATCGGCCATGCGGGTGAGAAGTTTGCGTTCGACTGCGAAACCCCGAGGCACCGCGTCCTCCTGCAAGCCCACGCCATGGCCAACCGACCCGTGAACAACGAGGAATTCCGCACCTTCGTGCGCGACGGTGGCTATCGCGAGCCGGCGCTGTGGCTGTCCGAAGGCTGGAACACCGTGACCCAGCGCCAATGGCAGCGCCCGCTGTACTGGGGCGACGACCTGGAGAGCGAGTTCACGCTGCGCGGGCGGAAGGCCCTGGATCCGCGGGCCGCGGTCACTCACCTGAGCTTTTTCGAAGCCGACGCCTTCGCGCGCTGGGCCGGCGCCCGCCTGCCCACCGAGGCCGAGTGGGAAGTGGCCGCGGCGGCCCTTCCCGTGAAGGGCAACCTGGCCGACTCCGGCACCCTGCATCCGGGCGGACCGCAGTCCGCGGATGGCTTTTTGCAGGTGTTCGGCGACGTCTGGGAATGGACCGGCAGCCCGTACCTGAGCTACCCCGGCTACCGTCCGCCCGACGGCGCGCTGGGCGAATACAACGGCAAGTTCATGTGCGGACAGTACGTGCTGCGTGGCGGCTCCTGCATCACGCCCGCGGACCACGTCCGCGCCACCTACCGCAACTTCTTCACGCCCGCCGACCGCTGGCAGTTCAGCGGCGTGCGCCTGGCACAGGACCGGTGACCATGCCCTGCGTCGCCGCAGCGGAGGCGGGCGAACCGCCGCGCGACGCCAGCCGCTTCCTGCTGGACGTGCGCAAGGGCCTGTCGGCCACGCCCAGGCGCATCCCGTCCAAGTACTTCTACGACGCCCGCGGCTCGGCCCTGTTCGAGAAGATCTGCGCGCAGCCGGAGTACTACCTGACGCGCGTGGAGCAGGACATCCTGCGCACGCAGGCCGATGACATGGCGCGCCACGTGGGCCCGCGCGCGCTGGTGGTCGAGTACGGCAGCGGCAGCGCGGTGAAGACGCAGCGCCTGCTGGCGGCGCTGAGCGACCCGGTGGCCTACATGCCGGTCGAGATCTCGGGCAGTGCGCTCGATGCCAGCCTGCGCAGCCTGGGCGCGGCGTTTCCGCAGGTGGAGATGCTGCCGCTGCGCGCCGACTTCACCGCCGCCCTCACGCTGCCACGTCCGCGGCGCGAACCCGCCAGCGTGCTGATCTTTTTCCCCGGCTCCACGCTCGGCAATTTCGAGCCCGCCGACGCCCAGCGCCTGCTGCGCGTGATGCACGCCGAAATGGGCCAGAACGGCGCCGCGCTGATCGGCATCGACCTGCAGAAGGACGTGGCCGTGATTGAGGCGGCCTACAACGATCGTGCCGGCGTCACCGCGGAGTTCACCCTCAACCTGCTGCACCGGATCAACCGCGAACTGGGCGCCGATTTCCGCGTGGACCAGTTCGCCCACCAGGCGCGCTACAACCCGCTGGCCGGGCGCATCGAGACGCGCATCCTCAGCCTGGCCGGGCAAACCGTGAACCTGGACGGCGCCCGGTTCCATTTCGCCGCAGGCGAAAAGATGCTGGTGGAATACAGCTGCAAGTATTCCCTGCCGCAGTTCGAGCGCATGGCCGCCGGCGCGGGCCTGCGCCTGGCCCAGACCTGGACCGACCCGGACCGCATGTTCGCGGTGACGCTGCTGCGGCGCGCCTGACTCAGGCCGAAACGTTCACGCCTTTCCAGAAGGCGATCCGGCCCTGAATTCGTTCGGCCGCGGGCATGGGCTCGGGGTAGTACCAGGCGGCCTGTACATTGGTTTCGCCATTCACCACCACGTCGTAGTAGCGCGCCGTGCCCTTCCAGCCGCAGAACGTTTCGTGCGTCGACGGGCGCAGATACTCGCGCCGGATCGCCTCCGGCGGAAAGTAATGGTTGCCTTCGACGACGATGGTGTCGTCGCTCTGCGCCAGCACCGCGCCGTTCCAGCTAGCCTTCACGTTGGGGATTTCCAGCCACGGGTCGGGCGCCCGATCACGGCGATGAACCCACCTTCGTCGTGGACGTGAAGTCGTCCGAGACGCCGCCAATGGTCACGCGGGTGCTGACCGCCGTGCTGAACGCGCCGGACGCGGTATGGCGCGCGCGGACGCGGTCGCCGTTGCGCACCGTGCCTTTTACCGTGGTGAACGCGCCGCCGTTGATCGAGTAGCTTCCCCCGCTGACCGTGATCGCCGTGGCCGAGTTGATGCCCGCGATCACCACCGGGCTGCTCGTCACCACTTTCTTGCGGCTCACGCCCGCGACATCGGTGAAGTGGAAGGGGTCCGGGCGGGTGTCGACGTTGGGCAGGATGCTGCCCTTGCCGCGGCCGTCGACGATGTCCACCGGCCCGAATTCCAGCGCCCGCACCGACACGGTCTTGGTCTCCG
Source organism: Panacagrimonas sp. (assembly GCA_052386745.1). Lineage (GTDB taxonomy): Bacteria > Pseudomonadota > Gammaproteobacteria > Nevskiales > Nevskiaceae > Panacagrimonas. The sequence continues at coordinate 209,736 of JBQTJW010000005.1, forward strand.
CGTTGATCCCCAGCAGTTCGGGCCGGCCGTCGCCGTTGAGGTCGGCCGCAAGCGAGGCATCCCTGGTGATGGGCGGCGCGATTTCGACCGGGGCGGCGAACTCGGGTGTCGAAGTGCTGGAGGCGGTCCGGTTGAGCAGGACGGTGAGCGCACCCGACTCGTCCGAGGCCACGAGATCAGGCCATCCATCGACGTTGAGATCGGCCAGGGCCAGCGGGCTGCTGCTTGCGCCCGGTCCGCCGTTGACGTCGACCCCGGGCTTGAAGTCCGCGGGCGTCTTGCCCGCGGCCGTGTCATTGATCAGAACCAGATTGCGCGTCACCAGGTCGGGCAGCCCGTCGTTGTTCACGTCGCCCGTGGCGAGGAAGTCCGCGTTGAACTCGTTGTCGAGTGCCTGCGCGTCGCCAAAGCTGGGAGCTGCAGCACCGTTGGCCGTGGTATTCAGGAAGAGGCTCGTGCTGGAGACCTGGTTTCGCGGAAAAATGCTGCGGACCGCCAGGTCCGGCTTGCCGTCGCCGTTGAGGTCAGCCGCCACGAGCAGGACCGGGTCGCTCAGATCAAAATCCTTGTGAGCCGCGAAGCCGGCCGTTGTCGCGCCTTGCGCGGTCGTGTTGAGAAAAACTGAAAAGCCCTGCTGGACAAAGGCCGGTGCGCCACCGGGTGCCGGCACGCCCCGGTTGACCACTGCAAGATCCGGCTTCCCGTCTCCATTGAAATCGGCAACCGTCAGGAAGTCCGGCCTCTTCCCGGCCGGCAATTTCTTGGGCGCGGCGAACGTGGGTGTCGCGGCACCAGTCGCCGTGGTGTTGAGCAGCACGGAAACCGCGTCCTGGGTCTGGCTCTCGGCGGGATTCACGACCGCAATGTCCGGCTTCCCGTCGCCGTTGAAGTCGCCGGTCACCACCGCCCCCGGCACATTGCCGGCCGCGAAGCTGACCGCCGCCGCCAGGGTCGGCGCCGCGCCGCTCGCCGAAGTGGTGTTGAGCAGCACCGACACGCGATCCGCAGCCGGCTCGGCCACCACCACGTCGGCCTTGCCGTCCCTGTTGAAATCGGCCACCGCAAGCGAGGACGGATCGGTGCCCGCCGGGAAGCTGTGGAGCACGGCGTCGTCTTCCAGCGGACCGTTGGCGGCCTTCAGGTCCACGACAAAATTCCGGGTACTGGCAGCGCGGCCCGGACGAATGGGAACGCGGATCTTGGCCTGCGTGGCGTCGGCCGGAATGACGAGCGTTCCACGTTGCGCCGTGTAGTCCACGCCCGCCACCGCCGAGCGATCGTGCGTTTCATACGACAGCGTCACCTCGCTGCCGAGCGCACCGGTACGGCTGACCTTGAATTCCATGGGCTTGGCCGAGGCCGTGGGCCGCACCAGCGACGCATCGCCGATGCGAATGGCGGGCTCCTCCGCCGACACGGCCGCGCTGCACAGGGAAGCGCCGGCCACAACGGCCATGGTGCACAACAGGATTCGCGGCTGGGCGCTCATGCAGGGTCTCCGGTGATCGATATTTTTAGGGTCTGACCCATCTCGGCAGGTCGTTTGCCACGATGCTAGCCAAAGCGTGAATGCCAGGGCAATGGAGTCGGGTGCCCAGCCCAATGCAGTCCGGGCGCTGGCGAACCGTCGCAGGCTCGTCCCGTGCCGGAAGGGCGTGCGGCTTGCTTTCGACCATGCAGCTCACTATCCTGCGCGGCGTTTTGAAGTTGCCTGGTACATGGGCAACCGAACTATAACTACCCAAGGAAGTACCGATGAGCACGTTCTTCGCGAATGCCGAGAACGTCAAGCGCGACTGGTTCGTGATTGACGCGGACGGCAAGGTTCTGGGCCGACTGGCCACCGAGGTCGCTCGCCGCCTGCGCGGCAAGCACAAGCCGGAGTTCACTCCGCACTGCGATACCGGCGATTACATCGTCGTCATCAACGCCGAAAAGGTCGCCGCCACGGGCAACAAGCTCAACGGCAAGGAAGGCAAGATCTACTGGCGCCACACCGGGCACCCGGGCGGCATCAAGCAGACCAACCTCCAGGATATGCTGGCCAAGCATCCGGAGCGGGTGATCGAGAAGGCGGTCAAGGGCATGCTGCCCAAGGGTCCGCTCGGTTACGCGCAGTTCCGCAAGCTCAAGGTGTATGCAGGGTCCGAGCACCCGCACACCGCGCAGCAGCCGCAACCCCTGAACTTCTGACCGGTCCCGAAACTCCTGACATGGCCACATCTCCCGCACAGAATTACGGCACCGGTCGCCGCAAGACCGCCGCCGCCCGAGTCTTTCTCAAGCTCGGCAAGGGCGTCATTTCCATCAACGGCAAGACCGTGGAGGAATACTTCGGCCGCGAAACCTCGCGCATGCTCGTGCGCCAGCCGCTCGAACTCTGCGACGCGCTGACCCGCTTCGACATCAAGATCACCGTTGCCGGTGGCGGGCCGTCCGGCCAGGCCGGCGCCATCCGCCACGGCATCACGCGCGCCCTGATCCAGTACGACGAAACGCTGCGTCCCGCGCTGCGTGGCGCCGGCCTGGTCACCCGCGACGCGCGCGAAGTCGAGCGCAAGAAGGTCGGTCTGCACAAGGCCCGCCGCGCACCGCAGTACTCGAAGCGCTAACCGATATCCCGCATCCGCAGCCCTCTCGCTGCGGACGCCTTCGGGGCCGCTTTCGATCGCTTTTTCGTTGGGAGATCGTCTAATGGTAGGACAACAGATTCTGACTCTGTTTATCTAGGTTCGAGTCCTAGTCTCCCAGCCAATCTTCGTTCCGATCCGTTCCAGGCAGTTCGGAAATTAAAAATATCCCCGCGTAATGGCGGGTTTTTTTGTGCCTGTAACTTCCGAACGCATCCGATGAGAGCTTGGAGAAGGGTGGTAGCAAAAATGGTAGTAATGGTTGCGTCGCGCTGGTTTTACTACCATCGTGCAGTCGGACTTCTAACCTATTGATATTTCCCAAACACATGACAACGTTTTCCGGCAGTCGGTGTCTCACTATGGGACTTGGAACCTGGGGAGACGGACGTGGCGCGCAAACCATTGAGCGAGGCATTGAGAAAGCGGTTGCG